>CAYVNS010000060.1:0-1605 GCA_964453225.1 uncultured Rhodospirillaceae bacterium | reverse complement strand
CAGGGCAGCCTCATTGCAGACATTGGCAATATCGGCACCTGAGAAACCCGGTGTCTGACGTGCAAGGAAGGAGACGTCGAGGTTCTTTTCCATTTTTATAGGCCTTAGATGGACCTTAAAGATGGCTTCTCTTTCATTGAGCTCGGGCAGTTCCACATGGATCTGTCTGTCGAAACGTCCGGCGCGCAAAAGGGCCCGGTCGAGTATGTCGGCCCGGTTTGTGGCGGCCAGTATGATAACGCCCATGTTTGTTCCAAAACCATCCATCTCCGTGAGAAGCTGGTTAAGAGTGTTTTCTCTTTCGTCGTTCGATCCGAAGTTCACATTACGTCCGCGTGCACGTCCCACGGCATCAATCTCATCAATAAACACGATACATGGAGCCTTCTCCTTTGCCTGTTTGAAAAGATCCCTTACCCTGGAGGCACCTACTCCCACGAACATCTCAACAAAATCAGATCCTGAGATAGAAAAGAAAGGAACGTTGGCTTCGCCTGCAACGGCTTTTGCCAGGAGGGTCTTGCCTGTTCCGGGAGGACCAATAAGAAGCGCTCCCTTGGGAATCTTGCCTCCGAGCTGAGTATATTTTTTCGGGTTCTTGAGAAAATCAACTATCTCCATCACCTCTGTCTTGGCTTCCTCAAGACCTGCAACATCATTGAAATTAAGCTTTACGTTGGTATCCTTGTCAAAGACCTGGGCGCGCGATTTTCCTACGCTGAATATGCCGCCTGAACCTCCTGCGCCTCCTCCTGCCATTCGTCGCATGAGAAACATCCAGAGGAAAATAAGAAATATAAAGGGAAGGGTCCATCCGAGGATCTCTCCAAGATAGTTCTTACGCGTTATATATTCCGGATAGATGATATCCTTTTCTTCATAACCGGCTTTCTTCTGCTCCTCTACCAGAAAGGGCTCAAAATTGCTTATATCCCCGATGTTATATGTAAAATCGGGCTTTGGCGCCGACATCATGGTTCCGGAACCGGACTTCGGGAGATCAGGATACCTGCCCGACTCACGGGCACTCTTGTTAAGAAAGATCTCAGCCTTTTCCTTGTTGACAACCGAGATTTTCTCAATGTCGTGATTGACTATCATCTCCTTTATGGCACTGGTGGTGGTTCCCTTGGGAACATTCCTGCCGGTGTAAAGGAAGTTGATGGCTATTATCGAGACTGCCAGAATGGCAAAGATCCAGTTCGAGTTAAACCTTGGTTTCAGGTTCTTGTCATTTGGCTTGTCAGCACCCTGGTTTTTGTTCTTCATTTCTGTCATAGAAGCACTGTTACTGAATTAAATCCTGCATAACCTCTGTACGCCCATCAGCCCACAAAGATTCAAGGTTGTAGAAATGCCTGTACTCTTCAAGAAAGATGTGGACCACCACGTCACCATAATCCAGCAATACCCAATAACAGTTGTCAAGTCCTTCAACATGTGCCGGTTTCTCTTCTGCTTCCTTCTGAACTGTTTCTTCAACAGAGTAACAGATTGCATCAACCTGGGTTATTGAAGAGGCATGGCAGACAATAAAATAATCGGTAATCCTGGTCTCAAGATTTCTCAGATCTATCTTAACCACATCCTGCCCATTCTTTTCAT
>CAYVNS010000059.1:0-1620 GCA_964453225.1 uncultured Rhodospirillaceae bacterium | reverse complement strand
GCTGTGATAAACGGATGGTATGTGGATGAAGCGATTCAGACGGTCTGCCTGCCAAAATTGAACGCAGGCGAGAACCTGTTGACTGTCACCCAAATGATCGGAGAGAGAGACGGCCTTGAGTATCTTTATCTGCTCGGTGATTTCGGCGTACGCGTCGAAGGCAGCTGCAAAACCGTCACACCGTCTGTGAAAACGCTCTCTTTTGGCGATGTCACGCGGCAGGGGCTTCCCTTTTATACCGGTAACATTACCTATTCTCTTCCCGTCTGCACGCAGTGCGAAGCAGTTTCCGTTCGCGCGCCGCATTACCGCGGCGCGCTGATCGAAGCGGAAGCGGACGGATTATACCGGGGAGATATCGTATTTTCCCCTTACAGCCTCACAATCGACAGGCTGACACCCGGAACGCACACTCTCGCCCTTATGCTGTACGGCACGCGCCAGAACGGGTTCGGCCAGCTGCACCATACGCAGGGCGTATACTTTTATCAGAGCGCCGATTCCTGGCGTTCCTCGGGGGATTTATGGACGGAAGCGTACCAGCTGCGGCCGGCGGGTATCCTGAAAGCTCCGGAAATCCTGGAAGGCCACTGCTGACAGCCGGGCATTCAGGCTTTCGTACTTTCCGCATCGGTATGTTTTCTGCCGGCATACCACGAAAGCACCTGCGATAGGTTCTCCTCGCTCACACAGCTCAAGCCGTTTTTAAGCATGCTGATTTGCCGGTCGTCTGACGGCGTCCGGTTTTCTTTCTTCTCAAGCGATTGAGCGATGGATTTCGACATCATTTTCATCATCAGGCGGTTGAGTCCATGCAGTTTCTGAAGATTGAAGCCGCCCTGCAGATAAAACGTTTCGCATGGAATGCTGTTTTTCCGGCGCGTCTCTTCTGCCATTGTGCCATTTGGCTCCGCCATGCCAACGGCGCAAACGGCGCTGAGCCGGAACAGCCGGGCTGCCTTTTTAAGACCCTTCACATTCCCGGCCATGATCCATCCAAGATACAGTACTTCCTGCCCGTATACCGCTTTGGAATCGCTCAGGGCATACGCATGCAGACCGGTTTTCTTCGACAGCATTTCGGCGTACTGCTTCGTGTGTCCGGCATCTGACGTGTACACAATCGCATCCATATCCGTTCCTCCTTATTCTATTCCATTGCGCCTTTCAAAAAGCGTGGTATCCCTCCAAACGCCAAATCTGTCCCGGGCGATTTTCTCCCGGTATCCAATCTCCCGAAAACCATTTCTCCGGTGCAGACGTATGCTGGCGTCATTATCCGAAAATATGCTGGAATACAGGCACCAGTATCCCTTTTTCTCCGAGTCTGCGCACAGGTGTTCCATCAGCCGCATTCCAAAACCCATTCCCCTGTATTTCCCGTCAATATATACGCTGACTTCGGCGACTCCCTGAAAACACTCCCGCAGGGATACGGAAGAAAGCGCGCACCATCCCGCAATGCTCCCGTCCATGACGATTACAAACCGGCAGTCCGTAAGATGCGCGGTATCCCAATACCCGATGTCCACCGGTTGTGACTGAAAGGTGGATTTCCCCTCCAGCACCGCCCGGTTGTATATATCCACTGCGCTTTGCAAATCGTCTTTCGTCATTTCC
>CAYVNS010000058.1:0-1718 GCA_964453225.1 uncultured Rhodospirillaceae bacterium | reverse complement strand
TTTTTGTTTTTATCTTTAATATATTAACATTTTCTATTAATATTGCGACATATTTATGAAACAGGAGGTTAATTATTAAGAAAATTGAAAAAAACTGATTGGAAATACAAGAAAATTGCAATTAAGGTTGGCAGCAATGTAATAACCCAGAATGACGGAACTCTTAATGTCAGCAGAATGCTCAGGATAGTTGAGGATATAGCGGTTCTGACAAAACAGGGTATTGAAGTCATTCTTGTCTCGTCGGGTGCTGTTGCTGCAGGGAGAAATGCCATTTCACCATCGAAGAAGACCAATATCATTGCCGCCAAACAGTTATGGGCCGCCATCGGGCAGGTAAAGCTGATGACAAACTACCAGTTTCTGTTCGGTAAGTATGGCATTCATGCCGGGCAACTATTGGCAACCAAGGAAGCTTTCCGCGACCGAAGGCATTATCTTAACCTGAAAAACTGTATTTCCGCAATGATTGATAATAATGTGCTTCCTATTGTAAATGAGAATGATACCATTGCGGTCAACGAACTCATGTTTACCGACAATGATGAGTTGTCAGGGCTGATTTCCTCCATGAACGATTGTGAGGCGCTCTTTATACTTTCGAATGTGGATGGTATTTACAATGGTGTCCCCGGTACGGAAGGTGCTGAGATAATAAAGGAAATCGACGAGGATTCTGATGATGTGGAGAAATATATCTCGTCCGGCAAGTCGGGCTTCGGCAGGGGAGGTATGAAGACAAAATACAGTACAGCACGCAAGATAGCAAGGGAGGGGATCGAGGTCTATATTGCCAATGGTCACCGCGATGCTATAATAACAGATATTCTGAAGGGAAGGGATGTGCCCTTTACACGTTTTGTTGCAGCAGATGTTAAAAAGAACAGCATTAAGAAATGGCTGTCGCATTCTGACCAGTTCGCCCGTGGAGCCGTTTATGTTAATAAAGGAGCCAAAGAGGCGCTCCTCAGCGATAAGGTGGCCAGCCTTCTTCTGATAGGCGTAACAAAGGTTGAAGGGTATTTCAAGAGAGGTGACATAATAAGGATACTCGATGAAGACGGAAAGGGCCTGGGCCTCGGAAAATCACAGTACGATTCGAAAAAGGCTGAGCAGTATATCGGTGAGAAACAGAGCAAGCCTCTGGTGAAGTATGATTATCTCGTTATTAATGAGGATATCAGGAATCCATACCCTGTTTAGAAATTATTTATGTCTTTTATCTGATGGAACGCACATGTAAAGAATATTTGGATACGCAGATGAAAAATCTGTATGCATGTGGATCCTGCCGTTTTTGCGGGAGGCCATCAGAAAATTAATTACGCAATTATGAATCTGACAAATATATTTAAAAGGGTCCGTAAAGCGGGCACAACCCTGGGTCTGGTCGGACCTGAAAAGATAACAAGGGTTCTTATGGCTGTTGCAGCCGAAGCTGAAAAAAACACAGAGCTTATCATCTCGCGCAACAGGCTTGATCTCGACTGTATGGACGTGAATGATCCAAAATACGACAGGCTTTTGCTTAATGAACAGAGAATTAAAGCAATTGCAGGTGATATTAGAAACGTTGCTGGTTTACCTTCTCCCCTGGGTCGTGTTATTGATGAAAGAGTAAGACCAAACGGTCTCAGGATCTCAAGGATAAGCGTTCCTTTCGGTGTCATTGGCATTATATATGAAGCCAGGCCCAACGTGACCTTCGATGTCTTCTC
>CAYVNS010000057.1:0-1718 GCA_964453225.1 uncultured Rhodospirillaceae bacterium | reverse complement strand
TATTATCGGAGACGCCCAAAGGCCAAGGCGCGCCATCGACGCCATTGCGGAGGGGGCTGATATCGCAAGGCGGCTGTAGAAAGGCGCAGAGTTTATGTCAGGCGGGAAAAAATTCAAGATTAAAATTGTAAAAAACGGACCTTATCTTGTCTCAGGCGGCGTTCCTTTATCCGAACAGAGGATCGTACCGAAAGGCGCCGTCCATGAATATCAGCCGGGACGGCAATATCCCGTCGCAGAAGAATATGCGCTCTGTCGCTGCGGGCATTCAAAAAATGCCCCTTACTGTGACGGTTCTCATCAAAAAGTCGGATTCCGGGGAACGGAAACCGCATCGAAAGAGGATTATGCGGACCGGGCGCAAACGCTGCACGGTCCGGATCTCCTCCTCACGGATGACAACCGCTGTGCGCTTGCGCTTTTTTGTCACGGAGAAGACGGAGATGTGTGGGAATTAACGAAGTATTCAGATGACCCCCGTCTTAAGGCCGAGACGATCGTTGCAGCCGTAAAATGTCCTACCGGCCGACTGGCAGTCTATGAACGGGACGGCACGCCGATAGAACCGGATTTCAGCCCGGCTATTGAAATTCTTCAGGATTTGACAAACGGTGTCAGCGGACCGATTTTTGTAAAAGGAGGCATTCCGATTGAATCTGCGGACGGCTTTGTATATGAAGTGAGAAACCGGGCAGCCCTCTGCCGTTGTGGGAAATCCGAAGATAAGCCATTTTGTGATGCGACCCACGTATCGATCGATTATCGCGATAAGCAGATATGAATGGATGGAAATCTATCTGCAAGATCTAGAAGCAGCCGTCATGTTTTAGCAAAGCAAGGAGGTTGTAGGATGAGCAAAAGGATCTTCGTTGTGATATTCGCGATACTTATTCCGATTTTTTCCGCCTGCAGTCCGGCTGTCGGTCCTTCTGTTTTGTCGGACTCTGCAGCCCGAATCCAAAATCCGGTCCGATCCTCCGATGCGGAAGAGATCCGAAAAAAGCTGGGGATCCGTTTCGATATTCCAAAAAATGCGGGGACTGTCGCTTATACGATCATCGACCTGGATGGTCCGGAAGATATCGCGCAGGCGGCGTTTTCCCTGAACGGCGCATCCTGCTGTTATCGCATCGTTTCTGCCGCCTCTTTTTCTGATATTTCCGGGCTGTTTTACGATTGGACGGTTAAAAAAGATTGTGAGGTGAACGGCTGTGCGGGCGAAATGGCCTACAACGAAAGTGCGCAAGGCTGGATCGGCTGGTACGACGTCGCGCAGGGTCTGCTCTATTGCGTCAGCGTCGATACGGGAGCCGGCGAAGCGGTTCTTATGGAAATCGCGGAGAGTGTATTTATCTCCTGATCCTAGGCGCCCGCGCGATTACGAGATTCCGGCTTTCTGCATATTGTCAAGGTGTTCCGCATAGGTGGTGGCATAGTAATAATTGCCGTCTGCATCGTGGCAGAAAAATAAGTACGGAACATCTGCCGGGTGAAGCGCCGCATAGATTGTGGATCTGCCGGGATTACAGATGGGTCCGGCCGGCAGGGCGGCGCATTTATAGGTGTTATAATAATTATTATATCGACCGGTATCGCCGCTGATATAATTTTTTACATAATATTCGATATAATTGATCGTCGCGTCCATCTGAAGCTTCTGTCCTGTTTTCAGGCGGTTGTAGATCACAGCGGCGACATTGGCGACTTCTGAAGCCTTG
>CAYVNS010000056.1:0-1854 GCA_964453225.1 uncultured Rhodospirillaceae bacterium | reverse complement strand
CTTATACTAATTCTAAATAAAATACTCGACAAGAAGAAAAAAGTGTGATATAATAGATACGGTGATGAAAAATGTATCGTATCAACAATGAAGACGCGAAGAAAATACGGGAAGCAATGGAAAAAACAAAAAATGTGCTGCAATATCGAAAGCTGGAAGCTGTCGCATTACGCGGTGAAGGGAAGAAGAACGAGGAAATCGCTGAATTGACAGGATTTCATCCCGACATGGTGGGACGGTTCGCCAAAGAATACTTGGAAGGCGGGCTGGAAAGTCTGCTTGCCGACGGGCGAAAGGGTGGAAACCATCGTAACGCGACTGATTCCGAAGAACAGGCGTTTATCGCACAGTTCGAGGAGGCGGCAAAAAAAGGTCAAATCATGACTGTGGGGGAAATCGCGGCGGCATATGACGAGCGCTTCGGAAAAGAACACAAATCAAAATCCACCGTTTATTACTTCCTGCACAAAATGGGCTGGCGTAAAGTCATGCCGCGCAGCAAACATCCCGAAAAGGCAAGTGATGAGGCGATCGAAGCCTCAAAAAAATTAACTCAGCCGTAAAGGATGCCTTTCGCGCTTTAAAGCGTGGAAGTGTCCGCCTGATGTTTCAGGACGAAGCAGGGTTCGGACGAATCAACAAGCCCAAATATTGTTGGTGTTATCCCGGCTTGCGACCAAGCGTTCCGTGTCATCACATCCGCGAATACCGCTACGCATATGGCGCGGTTGAGCCGTTGACTGGCGAATCGTTCTTTCTCGTGATGCCGTACAGCAACACGGCGTGCATGAGTCTGTTCCTGCAAAAATTATCGGAAGACTATCCGGACGATACGATTCTTCTCGTATGTGACGGAGCGTCATGGCACAAATCGAACACATTGGTCGTCCCTGAAAACATCCGCTTGCTGTTTCTTCCCCCCGCCACGCCGGAGATGAATCCCATTGAACAGATTTGGAAGGAAATCCGCAAGCGCGGCTTCCGCAATGAGGTTTTTCAAACCCTTGAAAAGGTCATGGACAGACTCTGTGATACGATCTGTTCCTTATCACCGCAAACCGTTAAGAGCATCACCGCACGTGATTGGATATTACAGATGTATTAAATTGGAATCAGTATTACAATGAAAAGTTCGCAAAACACGGCAAATAACAAACATATTAAACGCCGAACAGAACGCTTTCGCGTTTCCTGTCCGGCGATTCTTTAAATTAAACTGATTGAAACAGAAGGGAATTTGTGCTACAATATGCAAGATATGTTTTGAAAGGATTGATACATTATGAAAGAGCTTAAAAAAGATTATACATGGGCGCTTGTGGTGCCGACTAGCATGGGCGTGCGCATCTGCCCGCCCGACGGCCAGACCGTCGAGTCGAGCGACCTTTTCCGTATGCAGGCGACGAGCGCCGAAACCAATGTCGCGAGCATTTCCTCCTACCTCGGTCTGCCCGTTAAGGTGCTCACCACCTTTGTTAAAGACAGCCCCGTCGCGTCGTTTATCAAGAGCAACCTGCGCGCGCGCGGCATGGTTTATGAGGGCGCGGAGGTACCGCAGGGAGGTCCTTGGGGCTACCGCCATCAGTTCAACATTGCCGACAGCGGCTACGGCTCAAGGGGACCGAGGGTTCAAAACGACCGTGCGGGCGAGGTCGGCAGGACTCTTAATATCAACGATTTCGACCTTGACCGCATCTTCGGAAAAGAGGGCGTGGCAGTGCTTCACCTCTCCGGTCTCATCGGCGCGCTGTCGCCCGAGACGGGTAAATTCTGCCTTGAGCTTGCCCGCGCGGCTAAAAAATACGGCACGCTGATTTCCTTCGACCTCAACTTCCGCGCCACCTTCTGGAAGGG
>CAYVNS010000055.1:0-1882 GCA_964453225.1 uncultured Rhodospirillaceae bacterium | reverse complement strand
CCCCGATCTTTTCCTTTAGTGACGGATAGCTTCCCGATGAAAACCGTATCAGGATATTATTTCTGCTCAAAGAATTGAGCGAAATGATCACCGGTGCAAAAGGCCCGGCCAGATCCACAGCATGAAAATCATCGATTACACCTACTATTGTACCCTCCTTACCTTTCAATGAAATCGTCATTCCAACAGGTTCATCATAGTTCATTACCCTGGCTGCAATATCGTTGATAATATAGGAACCTGAATCGGAAGGAAATGATGAGCTGAAATATCTTCCGTCTGTAATATGGAGGTTTACGGCTTTATTATATTGATAATCTGTATTAACACACCAGAAATCAAGTTTTTCGGAATCATCCTTGCCGGACCAGCTTACCTCGTTGGATACGGTCGTCCCTCTTGCCGGAATACAATTTGTGAAGCTTACAGCTTCTATCCCCGGGATAGCAAGCAGATCTGTCTTCAGGCTTTCTTCGTGAGCTTCGAGGTTCTTTGTATTGTTGACAACTATCAGCTTATCATTATCAAACCCCATGTTGTAATTTCTCATATATTCATCCTGGGTTTTAATAACCAGCATATATATTATAAGTACAACCGGAATAACAAACTGAAATACTATAAGGCTTTGCCGGAAGAAGGAATAGCTATGACTCTTAATAATATCACCTTTCAGAACTCTTAAGGGATCGGATGATGAAAGATATATAGCAGGAAGCAATCCGGACAGGGATCCGGTAAAGATCACTATGGCTGATAAGAGTAGTATGATTCTGTAATCGGCGAGGGTGAAGATGATATCGAGGTTAAACATTGCATTGAAAAGAGGGCCCAGAAGCCTGACAAAAACAAGTGCTAACAAGGCGCTTACCAGGCAAAGAAAAAAAGTTTCACCCAGGTATTGAAAGATGATTTTTGATTTTGAAGCACCTGCGACTTTCTTAATCCCGGTCTCGCGATATCTTTTTATGTTCATCGCAACGGCAAGATTTATAAAGTTAAAACAGGCTATGAGAAGAATCGCCAATCCGATACTTCCTATAATCACAACATTCTGCATACCATCCCATACCCGTCGCCCACCGGCATAATTATAAAGCATTTTCTCCTTTAAGGGGAACATAAAGAGTTCCTGGTTCAATGTGGTCTCCTGGTCTTTTATCAGATCCTTTATCTTTTTGCTTGTTTCAGTTATTGCAGAATTATCAGATACGGTTGCCCAGTAATGGCAGGAGGATGCACCTGTTTCATTGGCCCCCGGATTTTTCTGAAGGAATTTTGAGAACGGTATTATGAAATCAAACTGCAATGATGACCGGGAAGGCACATTTTCCATCACACCGGTTACCTTATAGGCTTCCTGGTTGTCATTGTCTTTTATGACTGTTGTTTTGCCAACACAGTCCGTAGTTCCGAAAAGCTTCATGGCCATTCGTTCAGAAACAATTACTGTGTTGAGTCCTGAAAGATCATTGGAGTTAGCCCCGGAAACCATTGGGAAAGTAAAGATATCAAGAAAATTACTGTCAGCATAGATTCCCTGTTCAATGAATGATTTGTCCCCGTTGATGAAATTCAATCCTTCAGGCACAATACGTGTTATATCCTCAATCTCAGGAACATTGTCACTTATTGTTCCAATCAGTGAGGCAGAGAGAGGCTCTTTAAGGAAACGATCCTGGTTGAAAAAGGTAACAACTGATTCAATCTGATAAAGACGGTCATAGTTCTTGTGGAATTTGTCGAAACTAAAAATGTTAAGGATATACAATGATGCAATTATTGCACAGGTAAGTCCAAAAGTAAGGCACAGGAAATTTAAAAGGGAGTAAACCTTGTTCCGCATAAAGAACCTCATGGAGGTCTTAAAAAAAGCTTTTAT
>CAYVNS010000054.1:0-1977 GCA_964453225.1 uncultured Rhodospirillaceae bacterium | reverse complement strand
GCTTCTGCTACGGAGATCCCTGTCGCTGTTTCTGATGACGCTACTACTACTATCGCTCTAAACCCGGCTATGACGGTTGAGAAGGTCGTTGATCAGACCGAGATATCCGCTCCTGCAACCCTGACATACACCATTACTGTAACAAACACCGGTAACGTCAGCCTGACGGGTGTTGATCTCACTGATGACCTCGCTGGCGCTGCTACCCTTACATCTGGTGACGACGGTGACGATGTCCTTGAAGTGGGTGAAGCATGGGTATACACGGCTAGCTATGCTGCTACCCAGGATGACATTGATGCTGGTGAGGACCTTGTAAACACTGCTTCTGCTTCTGCTACGGAGATCCCTGTCGCTGTTTCTGATGACGCTACTACTACTATCGAACAGAACGCAACCTTTTCTATTGATAAACAGGCTGACAGAATCTCCTTCGACTCAAATGGTCAAAGTATAAACTTCAGCATCATCGTAACCAATACAGGGAATGTCACCATTACCAACATGCTTGTTGAGGATCCTTTAACCGGACTTAGCCAGACCATTGCTTCACTGGCTCCGGACGAAACCAGGACTATCAATACAAGTTATACTATAACCCAGGCTGACATCAATAACGGAGGAATTGTAAACACCGCCACGGCAAGCTTCACTTTTTCGGGAACAAACTATCAGGATGATGCAACGATTAATATTCCTGCTGACCAGAGACCTGAGCTCAATGTTGTGAAGTCAACATTATCAGAAAACTTTACCTCGCCTGGAGAAGTCATCACCTACCAGATAGAGATAAGCAACACCGGAAATGTGACCATTACTGATGTTACCCTTTCCGACCCGAATGCAGTGGTAAGCTGCCAGAATTCACCATACACCCTGAATCCGGGCGACATGATTGTCTGCTCTGCAGTCCATACAGTCGTTCAGCAGGACATCACAGCACGTTTAATAAGAAATACAGCCATAGCAACGGGTTCAGATCCCAATATGGATGATGTTACTGCAAACAGCAATGAGGTTGTGTTGCCTCTGAGGAACCTCCCACCGGAAATTACCTGTCCCGCACCTGTTGTAAACATTACTTCAGACAATAGCTGTGATACTCTTATTACATCCGGTTTGTCGGCTACCTTCTACGATGTGAATGAAAATATTGCCTCAGTGACATGGAGAATGACAGGAGCAACTGTCGATGAGTCTCCCGAATCGGGCATAAACAATATTGACCGGCATATATTCAACCTGGGAGTGACTGAAGTGACCTATACAGTGACTGACGATTATGGACTTTCAGCAACATGCAGTTTCACAGTCACAATTACGGATGAGACTGCCCCGCTTGCCATATGCCAGGATATTACTGTGTATCTTGATCTTAACGCAGGAACATATACGATCACGGCTGATGATATCAACAACGGCAGCACCGACAACTGCGGCATAGCATCAATGAGTATTGACATAACAGAATTTGACTGTACCGATCTTGGTCCGAACCCTGTTACCCTTACTGTAACCGACAATTCAGACAATACCTCAACATGCACATCGACAGTTACTGTTGTTTACGCCCTGACACCCGATCCCCAGGTAATACCCTCAAATGATGTGATATGCAACGGAGAAACAATAAATCTTGTTCTTGAGAATAACCTCCCGGTCACAACCTGGACATGGACTGCACAGGCATCAGATTTTATCAGCGGAGCATCTTCCGATCTGAGTGGCACTGCAACATCTATCTCAAATACTCTTCTGAACTCAGATGTGAATGCCCACGATGTAATATATTCAATCACACCAAGGGTTTATGGAGAATGTGACCTGGAAGAGTTAAGGGCTGAAGTCTGGGTTAACCCGGAGCCGGCAATAGAAGTATCTCTTCCGGACACGGTTATGTGCAACGGAGAAACTGTTGAGATACAGATCCATAATCCGAACCTGTCAGTGCGCGGTAACTGGGTTTATGACCTTGTA
>CAYVNS010000053.1:1363-2224 GCA_964453225.1 uncultured Rhodospirillaceae bacterium | reverse complement strand
CGGCCGTTGTCGAACAGCGCATCGACCGATTCCTGCAGCATGCGCTTTTCGTTGCGCACGATGATATCGGGCGCGCGCAGCTCCATAAGGCGCTTTAAACGGTTGTTTCGGTTGATAACGCGGCGGTACAGATCGTTCAAATCCGATGTCGCGAAGCGGCCGCCGTCCAGCGGAACGAGCGGGCGCAATTCAGGCGGGATAACCGGAACGACGTCGAGCACCATCCATTCGGGACGCGCGCCGGATTCGATAAAGGCTTCGATAACTTTCAGGCGCTTGACGATTTTCTTACGCTTGGCGTCCGATGTCGTCGTCAGCATGTCCTCGCGCAGGCGAATCTTTTCCTCATGCAAATCGATGCCCGACAGCATGTGCTTGATCGCCTCGGCGCCGATCATGGCGGTGAACGAGTCTTCGCCGTATTCTTCCTGGGCTTTCAGGTAGTCTTCCTCGGACAAAAGCTGCTTGAGCTTCAAGGGGGTCAGGCCCGGCTCCGTCACGCAATAATTTTCGAAATAAAGGACGCGCTCCAGCTCCTTCAGCGTCATGTCGCACAAAAGGCCGATGCGCGAGGGCAAAGACTTCATGAACCAGATATGCGCGACGGGCGCGGCCAGCTCGATATGGCCCATGCGTTCGCGGCGGACTTTTTGCAGCGTGACTTCGACGCCGCACTTTTCGCAGATGATGCCGCGGTATTTCATGCGCTTGTACTTGCCGCACAAGCATTCGTAGTCGCGGATCGGCCCGAAAATGCGCGCGCAGAACAAACCGTCGCGTTCCGGCTTGAATGTGCGGTAGTTGATCGTTTCCGGCTTCTTGATTTCGCCGAAAGACCATGACCGGATGCGCTCCGGCGAG
>CAYVNS010000053.1:0-1353 GCA_964453225.1 uncultured Rhodospirillaceae bacterium | reverse complement strand
ATTTTGATCTGATCAAAAGTCTGCGGGGCGCTCTGCTGATTAAAGATGCTCATAAGATCGTTCATAATGCCTTGTCTCCCGATTGCATCGTGTCGTGTTTTTGTTCCCTAGTCAGCGATTAACCCGCGCTCGGCAAAGCCGGAGGGGTTTCGTTGTCGTTCGTCGTCGCGTCTTCGATGGTTTTCATCTTTTTCTGATCCATCTCGACATTCAAGCCGAGCGAACGCAGTTCCTTGACCAAAACATTGAAGGATTCAGGAACGCCTGCCTTGAAGTTGTCTTCGCCGCGCACGATGGCTTCGTAGACCTGCGTGCGGCCCGACACGTCGTCGGACTTGATGGTCAGCATTTCCTGAAGGGTGTAAGCCGCCCCGTAAGCTTCGAGCGCCCAGACTTCCATTTCCCCGAAGCGCTGGCCGCCGAATTGCGCCTTGCCGCCCAATGGCTGCTGCGTAACCAGCGAATACGGCCCGATCGAACGCGCGTGGATCTTGTCGTCGACCAAATGGTGAAGCTTAAGCATATAAATATACCCAACCGTCACCGGCCTGTCGAACTTCTCGCCCGTGCGCCCGTCGACCAAAGTCGATTGGCCCGAGGTGTTGAGGCCCGCAAGGGTCAGCATGCGTTCGATGTCCGGGCCGCGCGCGCCGTCGAAAACGGGCGTTGCGACCGGAACGCCGCCGCGCAAATTGCCCGCCAGCTCCAGAATGTCGTTGTCCGGCAGATGCGCGACGCTTGTCTTATAGGTTTCGTCGCCGTACGCCGTTTTCAGCTGGTTGCGCAAGTCGGCGATGCTGGGTTTCTTGTCTTGCCTGACTTGAGCCAGATAAGCGTCGTAGACCGTGCCGATTTGCCGTCCCAGATTGGCCGAGGCCCACCCGAGATGCGTTTCCAGGATTTGCCCGATGTTCATACGCGAAGGCACGCCCAACGGGTTCAAGACGATATCGACCGGCGTGCCGTCTTCGAGGTACGGCATGTCTTCGGCCGGAAGGATGCGCGAAACCACGCCCTTGTTGCCGTGGCGGCCGGCCATTTTATCGCCGGGTTGCAGCTTGCGCTTCACCGCGACAAAGACCTTGACCAGCTTCATGACGCCCGGGGGCAATTCGTCGCCGCGCTGCAACTTGGACACCTTGTCCTCGAAGCGGCGCTTGAGGGCGTTGATTTGCTCGTCGAAAACCTTGCCGATGTTTTCGATTTGCGCCATCGCCTTTTCGTCCTTGACGCTGATCTGGCGCCATTGGCCGTGCGAATAGTTATCCAGAACGTCCTGCGTGATCGCTTTGCCGACGGGGAAATTCTTTGGCCCCGCCGCGGCCTTCTTGCCCAAAACGATGTTTTGCAAGC
>CAYVNS010000052.1:0-2361 GCA_964453225.1 uncultured Rhodospirillaceae bacterium | reverse complement strand
GGTGGCGAGTCCAGCGAGTTCGCAGGCGTGCTTGCGGCGATGTCCGGCGACGATCTCATAACCACCCTTCGGGAGCGGGCGGGCGATGCCTGGCGTGAGAACGCCGTATTCCTTGACGCTTTCGACCGTGCGGGCCATAGCTTCGTCGTCGCGAACGTGAAACGGGTGATTCTTGAAGGGATGAAGCTGATTGAGCGGCAGTTCCGCGATCTGCTCTCGCTGCTCGGTATCGCGGCTGTCGGACGACTGAAACAGGTCATCGTACGATGTCAGACTTAGCTTTCTCTCTTTGCTGGCCAATGCGCAACACCTCCTTCGTCAATTCGCGATATGCCTCTGCCGCCTTTCCCTTGGGATCGTACGCGTAGATGCTCTTTCCCTCAGCGCTGATTTCAGCGGCGCGCACGGAAAGTGGGATATCGGTCCCGAATACCTTGATCTGGTCGGCATAGGTCTCGCGGATGAGCGCGCTGATCTCCTTTGCGTAGTTTGTCCGGTGATCGACCATGGTCAGCAGAATCCCGTCGATCTTCAGGCGGGGATTGATCTGCTTTTTCACCTTCCGCACCGTGCGGAGCAACTGCTCCAAGCCTTTGGCGGGCAGATACTGCGCCTGCACCGGAATCATGACGCTGTCGGCGGCGGCGAGCGCGTTGATGGTCAGCATGCCGAGGCTCGGCATACAATCGATCAGCACATAGTCGTACGAGCGCTTAACGTTATCGACGTACTGCTTGAGGATTTTCTCGCGATTCATGGCGTTCACGAGCGAGACCTCCAAGCCGGAGAGGGAGATGTTCGCGGGTAGCAGATCGATTTTCTCCTCGTGATGGAGTATGCCTTCGCCCGGCGTGAGCGGTTGTTCTTCGATGATGCCCTCCATGATGTCGGACAGCGTGACGCCCAGCTCGTCCGGTTGGGTATATCCAAGGCTAATGGAAAGCGAACCTTGCGGATCGGCGTCGATCAGCAGAACGCGTTTTCCGTCCTGTGCTAAGCCGATTCCAAGGTTGGAACATGTGGTCGTTTTGCCAACGCCTCCTTTTTGATTGGCGATGGCTATGATATTGGTCATACTGACCTCCTTATTCAAGTAGATTTTGGTGTTTCTGACAATCATTACTACTTCCATTAGCAAACACAAAAATGGCTGCAAAATGGAGTAGTTTGCTAATTTCTTGCTAATGAGACCCCAAAAAACCAGCAATTATCAGATGATACGGCACGAATCGCCATAACAAGCAATTCGTAAAAAAGCCTGTACTTATGGGATTTTCTGATACTGCAAGACACCGGAACATACGTTGGACTATACGGTATTGTGTACTCCGACTCTGAGGGTCGAAGGTTCGAATCCTTTCGGGCACGCCAAAAACCCCCTAAATAGGCGACTTTTTAGGGGGTTCAATTTTAGCTCATTTTTAAATTTGTGCGACAATGCGACAAATGCGAGAAAAGCGTTATTCGGAGCAAGTAGAAAAGAACCTGCGCGGGGGTGAGCTCGCAGGCCAATTTTGGTTTTTGTCGCATTTTTGACGCACAAGGCATCATTTTTTTGCAGACTATTTGCAGCACGGTCTTTTGCGTCTCAAACGAAGCTGTTTCGGAGTTTGATTCCGGGTGGAGCTACTGCCTAAAACAACCAAAGTAGATACAATGAAACGGTCATGGTAGGGGTTCCCAATGCTAGCCTCCTCGGAAGGGTTCAAGAATCACGGTTATACTAATTTTTTCGTATGAATTCAAAGCTTGGTGGTCTGATTTCGCCCATTATTCTTACTATTGTATAAAGCATTGTCAGCACGTTTTTGTATGCTATCAGCAGTATCATCGTCTCTGACCAATGTGATGCCTATTGATACAGTGACCTTTAACAAAATTCCATTATACGGAAGTCCAGATCGCTCAACCAAGGTTCTTACTTTTTCAATTATTGAGATTTGATTATCTTTAGAAGCTCCGACAAGAATAGCAAGAAACTCTTCGCCACCCCATCGCCCGATCATATCATTGACCCTTAGAGCGTTTCTCATCGTAGTTGCAACAATTTGTAAAGTTTGATCGCCTATATCATGGCCATAATTGTTATTAAATATTCTAAAGTTATCAATATCGATCATTGCTAGTGCAAATGGGATTTTCAAACTATGGTATTCGGCTAAGCGATTTGACAAAAATGAATCGATATACCTTCTGTTTGGTAAGGTAGTAAGAGCATCTGTCAGTGCGAGAGTCTTGAGTTCATTGAGCGTGTTTTGAATTTCTGCTTTTTCGGAATCGTTAATAAACACCTCGATGGCGCCGACCATTTTATTATCACGGTATAGAGGAATTGTTTTAACAGCAACGAAAACGCGATAA
>CAYVNS010000051.1:0-3001 GCA_964453225.1 uncultured Rhodospirillaceae bacterium | reverse complement strand
CATCTATTTCGACAAGCGCGGGCATCGCCTGTACGGGCGGCGCGCGCACGATCAGGCGCTTGTCACGCCGGAAAACGTCGCGGCTGGATTCAAGCGGCTGATGGGCACCTCGACTCCGATCGAGGTGAAGGGCGTCGAGCAGACGCTAACCCCCGAAGAATGCTCCGCCGAGATCATACGCCAGTTGGTCGGGCAGGCGACGACGGAAATGGGCGGCGAGGCCGTTCAGGGCGCCGTCATCACCATTCCCGCGTCCTTCAATCAAATGCAATCCGAAGCGACTTTGCGCGCCGCCAAAATGGCGGGACTGGAGCGCGTCGATTTGTTGCAGGAACCGATTGCCGCAGCGCTGGCCGCCATGGAAGGCTCCAAGCGTTCCGGCTATTTCATTATTTACGATTTCGGCGGCGGCACGTTCGATGCGGCCATCGCGCAGGCCACCGGCGGCGAAGTCAAGATCATCGCGCATCAGGGCATCAATATGCTGGGCGGCCGCGATTTCGACCGCATGATCGTGAACGAGATCGTGCGTCCGTGGATTGCCGATACCTTCGACCTGCCCGAGAACTTTTACCGCGATCCCAATTACCGCCGCTTGATCCGCATCGCGCAACTGGCGGCGGAAAAGGCGAAGATCGACCTTTCCTCGCAGGAGGAAGCGTCCATCTTCGCGTCCGACGAAGAACTGCGCATGGTCGATCAGAACGAGATGGAGATGTATCTCGACGTGACTCTCACGCGCGCGCGGTTCGAGGAGTTGATCCGCGACCCGATCATGCAGACGATCAACCTGATCCGCGATCTTTTGAACGAAAACAATATCGGGCTTGAGGAAATCGACCGCGTGGTTTTTGTCGGCGGGCCGAGCCGCACGCCCCTGATACGGCAGATGGTCTCGCAAGAGATGGGCATCGCCGCCGACATGAAAACCGATCCGTTGACGGCCGTCGCCGTCGGCGCCGCCTATTATTGCGAAGGCCGCACGTGGGAAGGCGAAATCAGCAAGCCCAAGCCCAAGGAAGCCGAAGCGCCGGTTCCCGAAGAGCCGCATATCTTCTACACGTACGCCACTCGCACGCCTGCCGAAAAAACGGTCGTGACCTTGCGCGTCGAAGGAACGCCGCCGAAGGACAGGCATGTCAAAATCGTGGGCGACAAATGGGATTCCGGCATCTTGCCGCTGGCGGACAGCCTGACGATCCTTGTGCCTTTGCCGGAAGCGGGAGAGCATCGGTTCAAGGCGCACGTGCTTGACGACAAGGGCGCGGTCATACCCAAGCACGATCAAATATTGACCATTACGCGCCTTGTCGCTTTGGCCGAGAGCATTCCGGCCGCGCAGACGGTCGCCGTGAAGGTGCTTACCCATTTGCAGGCTCAGGAAAACGTCTTGCTGCCGCTGATTAAAAAGGGCGAAGTTCTGCCGGCCAAAGGCTCAATCAAGTTCACAAGCGCCCGCGAATTGGAAGCGGGGCAGGCGGGGCATCTAAGCGTCGAGCTGTTTCAGGTCGAATATCCCGAACGCGTCGATTTGAATCTATGCGTCGGCGTTTTCCGCGTTGGCGGCGAGGATTTGCCCGAAGGTTTTAGATTGCAGGAAGGGGCCGAGCTGGTTTTCGACTGGCAGATGAGCGACAGCGGCATTCTTCAGGCGACCGTGACCATCGACAGCGGCGACGGCGGCAAGCTTCAATTAAAAGCGCCGCGCTTTTACGCGCCGCAGGCGGGGCAATTATCCTTCGCAGGCGACGAAGGGGTTCAGTTTGCCACGGCCATTTTGCGGCAAGCCGACGAGGAATGGGGCGACTTGACGGCCGCCGTCGGCCCCGAAGGCGGGCCCGAACTTCAACTGCTCAAAATGCGCTTGCAGGAACAGAACGAGCTGATGCAGGAATCCCCGGGCGATCCCGAAGTGCTGCGCCGCGTGACGGAAGAAGCCCGCTTCGTGCGGCAGGATATTGCGCGCCTCGGCAAAAAATATCGCGGCGCTTTGCTTCAGCGGCGCTTGGGCAAAATGCTGGCGGTTTACAACCGCATCGCCCGCAAGTCGGCGGAGAAGAGCGAAAACGAGCGTTTCGACAACCACGCGCACAAGATTCAGCAGATCATCGATTCCGGCGATACTCACGTTTTCAACGACGCCGATTTGCATATGATCGAAATGCGCGATTTGTTCTTTGCCGTGGCGTGGCGCGACCGCGATTACGTTTCCACATGGTTTAACCGGCTGGCCAGCGAGCCGTATCTTTTCCCCGATCACGATGAGTTCGCGCGCATGGTGAAGGAGGGCAAGGCGCTCGATCCCGCCAAGGACGCCGAGGCTTTGCGGAATCTGGTCAAGAATATGCTGGCCGCTCGCATCGCGCTTGGCGCCAGCGACACCGCCAACGAACTCGCGACGATCGTGAAGACGAAGTAGGGATTCCCCTCCCGCTTTGGATATGGGCAGCCAGCCTTTTTTCTTTGTTATAAGAAACTAAATCGGATTCCGCATAAAATCGCCCAGCGGCGAATTTTGCGGAATGACGGACTTTGGCAGGAAAACAAATGGGATCCTCCGCATGCGCGGAGGATGACGGGGTAGATGGAAGTGCGGCTCCTAATCCCGATCCGGCATCGTATATGGCGAGGCCATCTGGATTCCGGGTTCTCGTCAAAGCTTCGCTTTGTCTCGCCCCGGAATGACACTTATTATTGGTCTTTCTCTTTCTTCTTTTTCTTATTCTCTAATTCATTCTTTCCTTTTCTTTATCTTCATTCTTATCCTTTGTTTTTTCCTCTTAAATCAACCTCAAAATAAGACAGGTTTCACATGTGAACTTCGCGCAAGCGAAGCTGCCGAGCAAACGAGCCGCCGATTGCCGGTTCCCCTGCTCCCGCAATCCATGGCTTGGCGGGCGACGAGCCGTACAATCACATCCTATACTCAGGATGCGGGAATACTCTTACTGCAAATGTGGGATAAATGCAAGATGTTTTTTCGAAAATGTGGGATTTTTTT
>CAYVNS010000050.1:0-3618 GCA_964453225.1 uncultured Rhodospirillaceae bacterium | reverse complement strand
ATGGATAAAAATCTGCCAAGGTGATCCAGTTCACGTTTCATGTCGGTATTGAGAAGAGTTTCATATCCTTCCCGTCCTCCCCAGAAGACATAACCTTCACCTCCCAGGGTGATGGTAGCATCAATGGAGTTTTTTACCTGGGTTGCAGCATAGGCGGTCACGTTGAAGTCGGGATTTGTAAAAGCGCCGCTGGTGTAGCGCTTGTTAAAGAATACATTAGCTGTTCCCCATAGTAATTTAACGCCCGACTCTTTTTGTTTCTGTCCGGCATAATCCACAATTGCAGAAAGATTTTTCTCATATTCCGTAAGACTGGCTCCCTCATCGATCAGATCGGTGTCATGGAAGCAGTAATATGGTATTCCAATTTTTGTCATGATTTCAAAAGCAGCATCCATCTTATTTCTGGCGATTGACAGAGTATCACGTCCCTCCATCCATGGAAATGTTTTGGATCCTGAGGTTCCAAAAATATCCTTTCCGGTTCCGCACAGAGTGTGCCAATAAGCCAGGGCAAACCGTAAATGATCTTTCATGGTTTTGTCACCTAAAAATCTGTTTTCATCATAGAATCTGAAGGCCATAGGATTCCTTGAATCCGGACCTTCGAATTTGATTTTTCCGATTCCCGGGAAAAATTCTTTACTGCCAATTAACAAAGACATGTTTTTAGAATTAAGGATTGATAATGTATGAGAGGTTGGTTGATTGCAGGCCAATTCCATAACGGGCTTCAGAAATCAGGCAGCTTTACAGCTTTTGATATTTTCTTCCGATCCAGTTTATACAACCGGGCAGGTTTATGATTCACCTTTTGCTCTTTCTGAGGCAGGGCAACAATATAATCCAACTTATTGATTTTCTTCCTGAAGTTGCGGTTATCCAATTCTTTGCCAAGAATTTCCGTATATAAATTCTGAACCTGACGAATGGTAAACTTCTTGGGTAAAAGCTCGAGTACATCAAGTTCTGTCTGAAGTTTTTTCCGGATTTCTTTCAATACCTTATCGATGATAAAGTTGTGGTCAAATGCCAGGTGAGGTAGTTTTTTGATGGGGACCCAACAGCTTTTCCCCGACAGCAATTTGGAAGAACTGTACGCAATTCTCAGCATTGCATAATAGGTGACAGTAACAACCCTTCTTATCTGTAAACCACTTGTCGAACAAAGCCATAATAGATCATTGGAATTGCTGAGCCGGTCGGGACGGTCGAAGATTGCCAGTTGTTTCAGTATAACATGGTCAAGACCGGTAAGTTCCCTTAAGATTCGATGGGCTGAACGTTCCAGATCGTCTGTGTCCTTAATCAGGCTGCCCGGAAGTTTCAGAATGCCTGAGGGCAAATCGGGTCTTTCATCAGGAGATTTATCTCTTTCAACCAACAGTACCTTAAGCTGTTTTCCGTCAAAACCAAAAATAACGCAATCGACAGAAATACTTGAGTTCAACTGATCCATTTGAAAAATCTTTACTTCTAAATTACTACCTGCAGCTATTAAAAACAAACCTGGTGTTATTTATACGCTAAGTATCTAAAACTGTTTTTATGAAAATGGAATAGATGCATGAGATGATTGAGAGCTGAATTGAAATTTCACAGCATAACATAGCTTGAAATATACGCTAAGTATTTACCATGCTCTTTTTACCGGGTAACCTTGCTCCCTGCTCCATGTTCCATGTTCCTTCCCCCCTGCCCCCTGCTCCCTGCTCCCTGTCCCTTATTCTTCCCCCCTGCCCCCTGCCCCTTGCTCCCTGCTCCCTGTTCCTTGTTTGCCTTCGGCGAGCCCGGCTTTGCCTCGGTTCTGGTTCCTGGTTCCTTAGCCTCACGCCTCACGCCTCATGACTCACGGCTAGTCAGAAATATTTAAGTGAACCTGGCATTTAGTGAATAATTTATTAGTTATTCTATGGCTGTTTAAATTTAGATTGTTTAACTTAGTAATTGTATTTTTAGGTCCATGTCAGGCAATAAGCAGAGGATTAGTGAGATAAGTGCTGTTGGTGTTGCATTTGCGTTGTGACTGACGGTGGCGAAGCCGTAAGTATTTATTAGTGAAAACATATCCGGCATAATAATGCACCATAATCTTAAAGACCAGAATAAAACATTTGATCTGTTCCCGGGTTATTCTATAAATTTTGGGATAAAAGGCTCTTATCTGCTCCTGTTGTTGTCAGTTCTATTAATAGCCTCCTGCGGCAGATCTTCAACAAGTGAAGAAACATATACACCCACTTTTCCTTACTATATAGACATGGAGAAGTACTACGACAACCGGAAGACCATGCCTCTGTCAACTCTCGGAAAGGAGCTGGAGTACATCGCTTTGGAGACCTCTCCCGATTGCACAATCGATAGAATCTCGGAATTATGGTTGAACGATTCCCTGATAGTGGTCAGCACAATTGTACAAGTTTATCTCTTCGACCGTTCAGGCAAGTTCATTCGCAAAATTGGTTCTTATGGAAGGGGCCCCGGTGAATACAGCCTTGTTTCCAGCCTGAATGTGGATCAGTTTAACGATCTTATACGGATAAATGAGATGCGCCGTATGCTCACTTTCGATTTTAACGGAAATTTTCTGGATTCTTTCGATTTTCCTTTCCCATCAGGTAATAGCTTAATATTGGACGAAAACAGGATAATGTTTCATGAGATAAATAATATATTTCCTTCAGAGGATCAGCGTCACAATTGGCATATTTTTGATTTCGAAGGGAATAAAATAGCTTCGTTCGAAAATAATTCACCAAAAAACTCTTGGATGAATGCAGACACTCCGTTGTACATGTATGAAGGTACCGGACACTTTAAGGAGTTTGGCACAGACACTTTATTTTATTTTGATGAAAGTGTCGTTAAGCCTTACGCCATATTTAACGCCGGAAAATATAGGCTGGATCCTGAAGCGCAAATTGATCTTGATAATCGTGATGAGTTTAGAGATAAAATATGGATATACAACGCAAGGGAAAACAGTGATCATATTTTCCTGGATTTAGGATTTGGCCTTTCTGCTTCTGACAAAGGAATCTTTAACAAGTCCACCGGTGAATTTACAATATTGACCGACCGTGCCTTTATGAACGACATCGATGGTGGAGTCAATTTCTGGCCAGAGGTGATTATCAACGACAATATATTGGTAGATTATGTCGACGCCTTTAATCTCCGGCAGCATCTCGATAGTATTAAAGAAATCCCTGGTAAAGTTAATAAGGGCAATTACGAAAAACTTATGGAACTAAATGAGAGAATCGACGAAAACTCGAATCCCATCGTAATGATTGTTAAATAAAGCATTATTCATCATGAACTGTGGTTCACGTTATTGACATTTAGTACATAATGTTGTAAATTGATTATCAGATTAATATAATCAAGTCATGCAACACAAACAGGGAGAAGAACGAAACCAGGTGATCATGTTTATCCTCGGGAGTGCCATTTCCCCTGACTCATTCGTACGCGTTGTTGATGCGTTTTTTGATACCATTGACCTTGTTTGGATTTGTCCATGTAGAATGTAAAAAAGTGATTGGCCTTTATAGGTTACAGCCTGACAAGGTGTATCTCAATACTCGGAGTTGCAAAGCTTATCAGCAAGCTCAG
>CAYVNS010000049.1:0-3798 GCA_964453225.1 uncultured Rhodospirillaceae bacterium | reverse complement strand
AAGCTAACGCTTCAAGGTCTGCAATCAATACATAGGAATCCGATTTGGTTTCTTTCAATAAGACATAGAAAATAGGATTCCGGCCCATCATCCATCTTGAAAACCATCTCGTAATAACCTCTGGAAAACTCTTTCAGGAACGGGCACTATAAAGTCCCCTTCGTAAAGTCACGCCATGAATCAGAATATCGACGCCCTTATCCATCGCATCGACCAGTTGCCGCCCGTGCAGGTGTTCGGGCGCGTGGTCGGCGTGCAAGGCCTTCTGATCGAAGTCGCGGGTCTTGAAAACCGCCTTTCCGTGGGAGGGCGCAGCCGCGTCGTCGCGCGCGGGGGCCACCGCATTTTGTGCGAAGCCGTCGGTTTCCGCGAAGGCAAAGCCTTGATGCTTCCCTTCGCGCAAGTCGACGGCGTAGGACTGGGCAGCAAGGTGGAGCTTGCCGACGCGCAGCCCGTTATTACGCCGACGCCCGACTGGCTGGGGCGCGTTATTAACGCGCTTGGGGAGCCGCTCGACGGCAAAGGCCCGCTGCCGCAAGGCGACATCGCGCGGTTGATCCGCGCCGCGCCGCCGCCCGCGCATGCGCGGCAAAGGGTAGGGGCCAAGCTCGATCTCGGCATTCGCGCCGTGAACGCTTTTACGACTCTCTGCCAGGGCCAGCGCATGGGCATTTTTTCCGGCTCCGGCGTGGGCAAATCAACGCTTATGTCGATGGCGGCGCGCTATACGTCGGCGGACGTTTCCATCATCGGCCTTGTGGGCGAGAGGGGCCGCGAGGTACAGGAATTCCTTGCCGACGATCTGGGCGAGCAAGGCCTCGCGCGCAGCGTCGTCGTCGTCGCGACCTCCGACGAAGCGCCCCTGATGCGGCGGCAGGCGGCCTTTATGACGTTGGCCGTCGCCGAATATTTCCGCGATCAGGGCAACAAGGTTTTATGCCTGATGGACAGCATCACGCGCTTCGCGATGGCGCAGCGCGAAATCGGCCTTGCGGCGGGCGAGCCGCCGACGACCAAAGGCTATCCGCCAACCGTCTTCGCGGAATTGCCGAAGCTTCTCGAACGCGCGGGGCCGGGCGAAAAAGGCAAAGGCAGCATTACCGGCCTTTTCACGGTTTTGGTGGACGGCGACGACCATAACGAGCCGATAGCGGACGCCGCGCGCGGCATTCTGGACGGGCACATCGTGCTCGACCGCACGATAGCCGAGCGCGCGCGCTTTCCGGCGATCAACGTCCTGCGCAGCATTTCCAGAACCATGCCCGGCTGCAATAACGACGATGAAAACGCGCTCGTGACGCGCGCCAAGCGCATTCTGGCGGCGTATGAAAACATGGCCGAGATGATCCGCCTCGGCGCGTACCGCAAAGGCAGCAATCCGGAAGTTGACGAAGCCATCGTCTTTTACAATCCGCTGGAAGATTTTATGCGCCAGAACAAGAACGAAAGCGCCAACTTCGCCCAAACGTACGAGCAACTTGCGAAGATTTTAGGCATGTAGGCGGCGCATGAAAAGCTTCGCGACCCTCATCAAGCTGCAAAAGACCTTCGTCGACGAACAACGGCAGCATCTGGCGCGCCTGCTCGATCATCTGGAAAACATCGAGATGAAAATCCGCCAGATCGAGGACATGAAGGAATACGAAAAAGAAGCCGGAAAAGAAGAAATCACAAGAGCCAGTTACGGCGAATTCTTAAAGCAAATGGTGATGATCGGCCGCGCGCTGGAAAAAGAGCGCGTGGCGGCGGAAGCCGCCGTGCACGTGGCGCAGGAAAAGCTGGCTGAACTTTTCGAAGAACAGAAAAGATTCGAGATCGCCGAAGCCAACCGCATCGAGGCGGAAGCTTCAGCCGAACGCCGCCTCGAACGCATCGAACTCGACGAAATAGGCGGCACGCGACACGAACGGCAAAGAACGGATTAACCAAAAATATTAACTATATGGCCCCCAGCGCGGGGTGACGTAAACGCTTTGAAGATAACGATCTAATTCCTCTTTTATTTAGTTTCGCAAATAGCTGTTAATATATCCAACATTGCAAAAGGAAAATTATTATGACTGATAATTCTAAAAATGAAAATGCAGCTTCAAGCTCCTCACCAAAGACGGCCTGGGACTTGGTCAAACAAGAAATATTCGGGGTTATAAGTTCGGCATCCCTTGCTGTTTCTTCGGGGGCGATAAGCTTATTGTCCGCGGCTCATAATGATTCATTGTCATCATATATATGGGCGGGAGCTTCTTTAATACTCCTTACTCATTCTGTTGTACGTTGTAATAAATTAAGAAACACATTGAGACAAATTCCGGCCCCTGTGCCCTAGGTGGTTCGTCATTCCGCACAAGCTGCGCAAGTGCGCACCGAGATGCGTCCGATTTGGTTATTTTTATCGAGCACAATGCGTTTCAAAGGAATCGTCACACCCGCGACTTGTCCTCCGAAGCCTTGGCGTAGGAGGAAGGCGGGTGTCCCATTTGTTTTCCATAAAAAGAACAGTCCGGTTTTAAAGAAACCACAACCCTATCTCGAAAACACAGCCCTGATGCGCTCGGATATTTTTCCGGCTGGAGGGCGTGTTGAAGCGTCTGCTTTTTCTTCGTCGGTTTCCTGAATGGCGATAGAAGCGCCCCGAATGATCGACGCGGCGCCATAGCCGACAAAGAAAACAGCCATTTGCGCCGGCGGCAGGATGGGTAGTAAGCCGATAAGCGAAATCATGACTCCGGGAAACGATATGGATTCGGCGCGCAGGTTCGGATTATTCTTGAAAAGTTCCTTGATATAATGGGCATAACCGTCCTTGCGCTCTGAAAGTGGCGTCCCTTTTTCGAAATGCGGGAACGGCACGTCCTCTCCCTGTCGGCCGGAAAAATGGATTTTATCGGCAACGGCATACCAAACCGTAGCGGCAGGCATCCACCAGTCGTTCAGCATAATTCCGGCGGCGGCATAGGAAATCGAAGCCGCGGCATCCAGCACGGCGTTTGCTTTTAAAAGCCCGCCGCGGATCATCTTTGCCTGATTTTCGCTTAGCGCGGAGAATCCCTGCGTCACAAGAATTTGTGAAGAATGAACGAAACGGTCCTTCGGTCTTTCTTGCGAAGACGGCGATGTCTTTTCTGTTTGTTCCCTTACGGCAGGAATGGGTATGGCCGCGGCTACATGAGACCCGAACCAAAGAAGCTCGGCGGCGGTTAAAACGCCCAGCGAGAGCGACCGGAAAGTCGGCGACAACTCGCTGATAAACACGTACGTCGTCGAAAGGCAAACGCCGCTGCTCAGAAGAAGTTCAAGCGATCCGGCATAGGACGTGCCGCGCGAACGGATCTCCGTTTTCACGACATCGGGAATCCGCCGCGGGTCTTTTACAAGCCCTAATCCGGCGCTTGCAAACGCGGCCAAATATTCCATAGGCGTCGGCTTTGAAAAGCTCATAATGTCGGCTTTATCATCAATGCTTTCTCTCATATATATCCAGCTTTGTATGCCTTGCGAAAAAGCGCACTAAAAAAAGGCCGTCGGAAGAGATTCCTTAACGTAAACAACAGGCGATGCGCAACCAAAAACGCCTTATTTTATAGTAAAGAAAACAAGTTTCTGGCATTGACGCGCAATGTGTCATTCCGGGGCGAGCTGGTACGAAGTATCAGCGAGAGCCCGGAATCCAGATGGCCTTGCCATAGGAAATGTTAGCGCCTGTTTATGCGCCATAATAAAAAAAGAACCGTCATTCCGCACCAAGTCCCGCCGCACGGCGGGACGAAGATGCGTCCGATTGTGTTGGTGAGGTCAAGC
>CAYVNS010000048.1:0-3983 GCA_964453225.1 uncultured Rhodospirillaceae bacterium | reverse complement strand
GACGCCGCGCCACTGGCCGTGAGCGTGCCCACATACGTGCCGGCGCCTGCCGTAAAGGCGGTGCCCGAAGCCAAGGTCGGCGCGGTGCCAAGATCGGAAGCGTCGTCGCCGTTGACAAAGCCGGTATAAGTCGCGGTAAGGCTCGGCGCGCTGCCGCCGTAGGTCATGGTCTTGTCGTCGGCGGTGATCGTGAGCGCCGCCTTATTGACTGTTAGCACTCCCGTTGAGCTGTATGCTAACGCGTAGCCGTTAACTCCAGCCAGAGTCCCTTGAGCTACCGTAATGGCATAGGGGCTTCCTGCCACGCCCGCCGAGCTGGCAGAACCGGCAGACGTGACGCTGGGCGTTCCGCTAAAGGCCGTCGCGTTGCTGTCGGCCAGAAAGGCGTTTGTGACTCCGATATGCAGGCCGCTGACCGAGTAATCCGCCGCCACTGCCGCCGTGGCATCGTCGCCATAAGTCTTGCTGTCGCTGGTCGAGGTGAAGGTGACCGTCGGCTGGTATGAAAACACATAGCGATTGCCGGTTTGCGAGATCGTATCGCCGTAATTAGCGTTCCAGATCGCCGTGTTGTTGCTGTTCAGGTCGCCGAAGGTGTTGCTGGCGGGGGTTGTCGAGAAAACCAGCCAACGTCCAGTGCCTGTTAACGATATCGCGCCGCTGCCGGAGCTGTTGATGAAGTTGCGTTTGGCAGCAAGCGTAACGGCGTCGCCGGAGCCGGATGCTGTAAGAACTTCACCGGAGGCTATCGTCAGATCAGCTGTCGCGCCAGTCGTGCGGGCGAGAATGCTTGCCGCACTGATCGACGGCAGAGTCATCGAACTGGCGGAAGTCAGCGATACGTTCGTCAGCGCGTATGTCTGGCCCCAGTCGCCAACGAAAACAAACGTTCCGGCTATGGCCGTCAAATTAGCCGATTCAACCCACACAGAGTCAACATTATTGACTACGCCATTAAAGGTTGCTGTCCCCTGTGTATTAATCGACAGATTTGCCGAACCCGTTGCCGTAACACCCACGGCAATATTGCCTGACCCATTGGCATTAATTACTACATCTCCGGTATGCGCGGCTCCACCGATCGTGTGCGTAATCGTCAGCGTATCTTTCCCGTAAAAGTTTATATCACGTGCTGATCCTGTGCCGTTTAAAGAAATCAACGCCGATCCCGTAGAAACGATGCTGCAATTTCCGTCATAAAATAAAATGCCCGTTGAAGCGCTGCTGCCTCCAATGCCGGTAAGAGAGATATCTCCATCGACGCTCGCAATTGTCGCATTCCTAAGCAAGCCTCCGGCTGTGCTGGGGCCGCCGGTGCCATGCAAGGTGATCGTTCCCGCATCCACACCGGAGCCTGTTGATTCTATCGTCCCTTCAACCCAAAGCCCGTACTTTAGGCCGCCAGAGCTTCCGCCTACCGCCGTCGCGCTGATATCCCCTGTATCGGACCTGATAGTGCCGGATACCCTTATGCCCATGTTATTGCCGGTGGACGTCACACCACCCGTGCCGGTTATTTCAATATTCCCGCTCGTGCTTTGAATGTTGCCACTATCAAGTTCGACACCATATATGCTCCACGATGCGCCGGCCCCCGCCTGTCCATTGATAGTTACGTTTCCCGCATCTGTATTAATATCAGCATAAATATAAACGCCGCCCCCATTACCGCCCGTTCCCGTTATGGTTATGTTGCCTGTCGCTGATGAGACCGCATCATATATTTCTATGCCATTACTGCCATATGATCCTCCCGCTGACCAGCCTCCACCTTGTCCGCTTATCGTAATTGCTCCGGCAACTGAAGTAATTGGGGCTGCGATAAGAATGCCATCATTACCCGCTATCCCGCTTCCGCCGGTGCCTGTAAGTGTGATTGTCGCTGCATCCGCCCCTGTCCCTGTTGATGTAATGCCTCCGGAGCCGTTAAAATAGATTCCCCAGTGATCCCCTTCAGATCCATCACCGCCTCCTTGGCCCACTATGTTAATGGCGCCCTTTTCCGCAGAAATGGTCGAATCCCAAATTTCTATGCCCTCATTAACGTCTTCCGTTCCACTTCCACCTGTTCCGTTTAAATAGATCGTACCGCTGGCGGTTTGTACTGTGGAATAATCCATCAAAATCCCATCGTTCAAATAGGTTCCCGCGCCGCCAATGCCATATATAGAAATATCTCCGGTAGTTGTCTGAATAATGGAACTGCTTGTAATAACTACCCCGTACTGCTCCGATGTTGCCGCATCATTTCGCCCTTGGCCATTGATAATAATACTGCCTGCGCCTGTCGATAAAGTGGTTCCCGACAGTGTTACGCCGCTAATTCTTGTTGCGCTGCCCACCGCATACCCCGAACCTGCCGTTATCGTCCCCGAGCCGCCGCCCATCGTGATGTTGCCGCCATTTGTGGTGATCGTCCCGCCGACAAGATAGATCGCACCTGCGCCGCTGGCGTCAAAATCGGACTGTAGGATTAGGTTGATGCTGCCTGTTGTTGCAGCAATCCCCGCGCTGTTGCTATTATATATGTCTCCATAGGCTTTGAACCAGTAATCGGCGGCGCTGGAACCCGTGGCCTTCGTCAGCGTTCCTGCAAGATTGATATCAGTGCCCGAGATAAACGTAACATCCGCATCCCCAAAATCATGCGCGGTATTGACTGTCAAAAGCCCCGTGTCGGTTGATCCAAAAACATATGAACCGGCAGTGATTGATGAATACGTTCCGGAAAGCAATGCATCCGTCACCGAAAGCGTCCCCGCGCCCGAGCCAACGCCCATGGTAGTGGAAGCTGTGCGGGGCTTGATCGTAAGCAGACCGCCCGTCTGGATGCTTAAAGTGCCGGCAGACGGCCCAACGATAGAATCGGCAATTATTGTTATGGGGCCAGTATCAGATGCTCCGCCTATCGTAGCCGCATATCCGGAATTTGGGGCAAGCCTTATATCGCTGGCATTGCTCCCCGCCCCCGTGATCGTAATCGGCGCTTGGCCGGTCGAGAGCACGCGGCCGCCGTGATAATCTATAATAAAACCATTTCCTCCATCGCCTGCGCCGACACCAACGATATTGATCGCTCCAATCACTGATGAAACACGTCCATAAACGGCCATGTTTATGCCATAACCACGCCCAGATCCGCCTCCCGTGCCCATAAGAGTTATTGTTGCAGCATCGCTCCCCGTGCCCGAAGAGCCAATGGCCCCGCTTGTGATATATATACCCACATCAAGATCGGCCCCGTTTCCACCGGTACCTGTCAAAGAAATAGAACCCGTTGATGAAGAGACGCTAGCAGAAACCCCATCAACGCCAATTCCTATGTTGCGGTTTAAGCCGCTTCCCCCAACGCCAGTTAAATAGATGTGGCCACTTGTAGAAACTACATCCCCTTGAAGAAGATGAATGCCATAGATCCACGAGCCCGCATAACTTACACCCCCGTGCCCATATATATATGTATTACCCGTCCCTGAGTTGACTGCAGCCCCGTTGAAATAAACACCATTTTTATTGTCTCCGTCTGTCGTCCCATATCCCCACGCATAATTATCCGGAATGCCGTCGCTTAATGTGCCGCCGTTGGCGCCATCATCCGCGCCGCCCGCCAAAGTGACATTCCCGCCGTTGCTGGTGATGGCCGAGCTTGTTAGCTGGATATTCCCTTCTTGGCTGCTGTCGGAGTCAGCCCAAATAATAACATTGCCACCGCCGGACATCGTGATGGCGGAGCCGGAATTCAGAATAACCGCATTGGCGGATTTCAACGTTAAGGCGTTTCCGGTGCCGGAGGCCGTAAGCGTCTCGCTGGTGTTCAACGTCAGATCGGCGGTCGCTCCGGTCGTCTCCGCCGCAATAGTCGCCGCACTGATCGAAGGCAGCGTCATGGAATTTGTGGAGGTCAGAGAAACATTCGTCAGCGCTGCGCTTTGGCCCCAGTCGCCGTTGAAGGTGAACGCCCCGGCTGTTGCAGTGACGTTGCT
>CAYVNS010000047.1:0-4754 GCA_964453225.1 uncultured Rhodospirillaceae bacterium | reverse complement strand
GCCTCGCTCATGCCTTTATAGGTCTTGCTGTCGCGGCGTTCGGATTCCAAAGGGCTATCCAGCGTATCGAAAAAAACGCCGTCGAAACCCAGCGCGAGCAATTTGGGAATAAGCTCTTCGATGACGATTTCTTGCCACTCGCGCGCGCGAATATCGACGAAAAAACTGCCTTTCCAGTTTTTATTTTCTGCGATCAGAAGGCCTTTGTTTTTTAACAAGGTAAAGTAGGGGCTTTGCCGGGGCACTTCGCCCAAACTTAAATAACCAAGCAGAGTCTTGCCCTGTTCATCCAGGCTTTTGATAAAAGGATAGCTGGGGTCGAGAACAACGAGGTTGTAGGATCGGAATCGCTCCGCAGGCGCTTTATCCGCATAATAAACAGCGAACCTATGGTTCGCATTTGGCTCGCCTGCGTATGTTTGAAAGCTCAGCGCCGTCACGAAAAGCACTGAAAAGATAGCGATCATGCGCATTTCTTAAACTCCGATGAAGGCGCATGATAACCAACTCAATATAAGGATACGATAAAGCCACAGTGCGGCGGATATAAATTACCCATAATAACCAAACGCCCAAGGAATGCATCGACGCCGGTTGACTCGCGTGTTGGCATGGCTACAGATCGTCGTACGCGCCAAAGTCTTTTAAAGGCTGTCCCACGGCGGCATAAATATCGTCTTCCTCGCCGCCGAAGCCGATCCAGAGGGAATTCACCTCGCTGTAGTGCTTGCGGGGATCGTAGGCATCGATCGGCAACTTCAAAGTGTCCGCCGTCAGCTGGCCCGTCGCTTGCCGGATTTGCAGAAGCGCCACATCGCGATCATGCTCCGCCCTCGCGAGGTCGGTGCGGGCGTCAAGCAGTTCCTGCTCGGCGTTCAACTCGTCAAGCGTCGTCCGTGTGCCGAGACGCGCCTCCAGCCTTACCCCTTTAAGGGCCTGCGACGCGGCGTCCATTTCAATATTCGCCGCTTGCCTGTTGGCGTTGGCGGCCTGGAAAGCCGACCAAGCGCCGCGAAGGATTTCCTGAGATCTGTTTCTGGTTTCCTGCAACTCCATGCGATAACGCACGCCGGTCTGCTGCGCGGCGCGAATCCGCGCATAGTCGGCCCCCGATTCATAAAGCGGCACCTTCAGCTGCAACATGACCTGAGCCGTATTAGTGCGTCCCGGCGAGGTGTAGGTTTCCGCATAATTATGCGAGGCATTCCCGACCAAATTCAACTCCGGCAGCAGGCTCCCTTTTCCTGCGTCGATTTCGGCATCCGATTGCTCATACGTATGGAGCGCCGCGATCACCGAAGGATTATATTTTTCCGCAAGGTGCGACAGCCCCTCCACGTCAAGCAACCCTTCCGAAGAGAGAAGCGGTTTTGCCAACGAGCCGGGCTCATGCCCAACGATGCGTCTGAAAGCCGCGCGATCATCCATCAAGGCGCTTCGGGTGCGGGCGGTTGCGACCTGGGCGCGCGCCAGCCGCGAACGCGCCTGATCGACGTCCGTCCGGGTCAAATCTCCTTGTCCCGCGCGCGTCACGGTTTCATCCAGTTTTTTTCGCAAAACAGCTTCGTTGTTGCGATTGGCGGCAAGAAGCGTTTCATCGCGAATGACGCTCAAAAAGGCCTTTGCCGTATCAAGAAGAAGCTGTTGTTCGGCGACTTGCAACTGGGCGCGTCCCGCCAAAACCTGTTTTTTTGCCGCCTTCGTTTCGGCGAGCGTGCGAAATCCCCTGAAAAGGGGTTGCGTCACTTCCACCCCGTAATTCACCGTCCCCGAGTTATAATTCGTACCCGCAAAGCCCCGCTGGGGAGGTATTTCCTGATACGTTTTTCCCGCGCCTGCCGTGAAATCGATGTTGGGCCGCCAGTTGCTAAGGGCAATGGAAACCTGCTCGTCAAGCGCCCTAAGCCGCGCCCGTTCGGCCTCCAGCGAGGGATTGTGCCGATAAGCCGCAATCCAGGCCTGTTCAAGGGTTTCAGTCTGCCCTTGGGCGTCGGCGGAAAAAAGGAAGAAGAAAAATAGGGCGCAGACGGAACAGGAGAACGATTTCATCGACTCACCACCCTTGCGATTCAAAACATGTCGGTTTGGATCGGAAGTATAACACGAAATGCCGCTCCATAAATGTTGCGGCATACCAACGAAAGACTGGCGATGAAAATAAACCGTCAAAATAAATTGAGAAAACACCCGCGGCTGCAAAAAAGGTGAAGGGCATGTTAACGATGTTAATAACTTATTTACCTTAAAAGTAATAAACAGAGAACATCCTTCGAAAGTTGAATCCGGGTTGGATTTGCACGTTATCCGAGCGTCCTGCAAAGGAAGAAAAATGACATACACATCTTCAAAAGCCTTCCGCTTTAATATTGCCACGAAAATTGCGAGCATGCTGGTGTGTTCCGCCCTGGCGGTCACGCTTATCATTGTCGGGTTGAATTCCTGGGAAGCCTATCAGCAAGGCGAAGAACAGGCCTTACAGACCATCGACCGCAACATGAACGTCGCATGGAACGAATTGAAGCACAGGGGATCGGAGTTTCGCGTCGAAGAGGATCGTATGTATGCCGGCGATTTCTTGCTGAACAATTTAAACGACCTGCCTGATACGGTTGTTAAGCTCGTTGGCGGCAACGCAACCATATTCATGGGCGACACGCGCGTCGCTACCAATGTCAAAAAGGACGACGGATCGCGCGCCGTGGGTACGAAGCTTGCGAAAAACGCGGCCTATGAAGCTGTTTTTGCGGGACAAAGCTACAGGGGCGAAACGGACATTCTGGGGGTTCCTTATATTACGGGGTACGATCCGATTAAGGACAAGACCGGGAAAGTCGTCGGCATCCTTTTCGTCGGCGTTCCTTTGAAACAGTTTTATCATTCCGTGAACACGACGGTCATGTATGGCCTGATCGGCGGCATGACGACTTTGTTTGCCATCGTTTTCATCGCGCTTGCCCTTTCGCGGCGCATGATCACATCGCGCATGGCGGCGATGACGGAGGCTATGAGCAAACTGGCCTTCGGCGACCTGTCGGTTGAAATCCCAACGTCCACCAGCGACGATGAAATCAGCGACATGGGGAAAGCCTTAAGCGTCTTCAAGGAAAACGCGCTTAAAAACCGCTCGATGGAAGCCGAAAAAGTGGCTGAACAGGGCGCGCGCGAAAAAAGAGCCAAGCACATCGAAAAAGTGACGTCCGATTTTGAAACCCGCGTCATGGACGTCGTCAAGAGCGTGGCTTCGTCATCGTCCGAAATGCAGGCCACCGCGAAAAGCATGACTCAAATCGCGCAGGAGACAAGCAAGAAAGCGACCTCCGTTGCCGCCGCATCCACGCAGGCCAGCATAAACGTGGAAACCGTCGCTTCCGCGACGGAAGAACTCGCGTCGTCGGTCAATGAAATCGCCCGCCGTGTTGCCGAAGCTGCCCAAATCTCGGAACGCGCGGTTGACGAAAGCCGGCAGACCGAAAAAACCGTCGAACAGCTGTCGGCGTCGTCGGTCAAGATCGACGAGGTGGTATCGCTCATCAATCAAATCGCCTCGCAGACGAATTTGCTTGCGCTTAACGCGACCATCGAAGCCGCCAGAGCCGGGGAAGCCGGCAAAGGATTTGCGGTTGTCGCCAGCGAAGTCAAAGGCCTTGCCAATCAAACGGCGAAGGCGACCGACGAGATCAGCAACCAGATCAAGGCGGTGCAGCTCGAAACGAACAATGCCGTCAACGCCATACGTTCGATCGGGCAAATCATCGAGCAAGTCCGCGATATTTCCTCGAACATCGCTGCCGCCGTTCAGGAGCAGGGCACGACGACGAAGGACATCGCGCAGAACATCCAGCAGGCCTCCCAAGGCACGCAAGATGTGTCGGCGAATATCGCTACGGTTACGGACGACGCGAACCAAACGGGCGCAGCGGCGGATCAGGTTCTTTCAACGGCCGAGGTTCTTGCCCAAAACGCGGAAGCCTTACGCAAGGAAGTCGAAACCTTCCTGTCAAACGTTCGGGAAAGCTAGGGTAACTCGTCATTCCGGAAAACTTTTCTTTTGCGCTTATACAAAAGAAAAGTTTATCCGGAATCCGATTCTGTTTTTTTGTTCTTGAGGCCTTTCAGTTAGAACGACCGTCATGCCCGCGCAGGCGGGCATCCCATTTGTTTTCTTCGTTATTTTCCATTTTCAGTAGTCAGGGGCCGATTCCAACTGAACGGGAAATGCTCTAGAGCCATCTCGGTTCAGTGAGCCGCTAAAGTCCGCGCACGAACTCCGGTCGAAGCCCCGGCGCGCCCGCGCGCGCGGCGGTCACGATCGCGACGAGGTGGGCGCCGTCCTGTGGCAGCGTGCCGGCGAGGGGCAGGCAATTCGAGGCATGATTGGAGCGAAACACCACAGGTCGCGGTGGGTTCAAGGCAGTGAGCAACAAATGTTGCTCGTCGAGAATCCCGAGGTCGTCTTGCGGCTCGAACGGCGTCCCGTCGCGTTCAAAGCGCGACACGAACGTTTCGGCTTCATCCGGACCAAGGCGTAGTTGCAGGGTGGAGAGAAAATCCGGCGGCGCGCGATTGACAAGCGCGGCTGTCCCCTCGATGTGCTCTTTCCACAAGCGACGCCCGCCAAGCCCGAGAATGACAGTCGCCGAAACAGCGATGTCTGCGGCGTGCGCGCGGTCGAGAGCCGCGGCGAGCTTGTCAGGGTTTGCCCCCTTACGAATGCGCGCAAGGATGTCGGCCGATCCGGATTCAATGCCAAAATA
>CAYVNS010000046.1:4735-5440 GCA_964453225.1 uncultured Rhodospirillaceae bacterium | reverse complement strand
CGCAGGACATCAGACAATATTGTTTCATTTTCGCTATGGTAAACAGAGGTTAGAATAAAGGTATAAGGCAGCTTGTTGCATGCGGCGATCATGCTGGCATTCAGTTCCGTGTAAAATAATTGATCCAGCGTCGGGATATCGTGCCGGAAAAGAATGGCAATGTTTTTACAATTGGATTTTCTTCTGCTTCCAGTAATAGGATAATTTGATTCTGAAGCAATCTTTAATATGTGTTTTCTCGTTTGATCACTGATCCCATTTTTCCCATTGAGCGCAAATGAAACGGCTGCAGGGGATACTCCAGCCAATTTTGCGATATCTTTGCTTGTTAGTTTTTTCATAATAATCAATCTCCTATTAATTGACCTGTTGTTTTTGTTATTATACTAAATATTTATATAAATATCAATAAAAATTTAGTAATGAATAAAAATAATAAATATTAATAATTTAGTTAAAAAATAGTTTGACAAACACTAATAAGTTATCTATAATGACAATAACTAATAAGTAATTTAAAAACTAATTTATTTAGTAAACAACTATAAGTTGCTGAATATAAATGATATATACAGAAATTGTACCAAGAAATCTAACGAATATCAATAATTAAATAGGAGATGAAAGCGATGATTTTATCAGATGCCGATCGGGATCCTGCAACACAGCAAACGGCTGCCGGATTTCCCGAAATAAAAACCATGA
>CAYVNS010000046.1:2109-4725 GCA_964453225.1 uncultured Rhodospirillaceae bacterium | reverse complement strand
TAAAGAATTTAGCGAATCATGTTGCAGAAATCGCCCATTTACCCATTCAAAAAGAAAAAGCAGCGTTATGGACAGACCACAATGACCTGAAGACAAGCCAGCCGCTGGTATTTATTGATCCGGAAAACGGATGGAACGAATGTATTCCCGCGACGACTTTGGAATGTATGGATCCCCTGGCAAGAGTGTGGGAAATGTATTTATTAAAGCAAATATTCTGGTTTGAACAGTTTAAAGATGATAAAGTCATTGAATCCTATTTTGATGTTCCTTATTCATTTTCAGATACCGGATGGGGACTATCCCTTGAAAAGGTCGGGGGGGATCATGGCAACGCCTATAAAATTAAAAAAGCCATATCAGATTATGAAGAAGATTTCTCTAAAATCCATTATCCCAAGCTGTGTATTGATATGCAAGAGTCCGATACGGTGATGGAGCTTGCGCACAGCGTATTTGACGGAATTCTTGATGTTCGTCGTAAAGCTACATGGTGGTGGACATTAGGAATGACTATGGATTATATTCACATACGCGGTCTGGAAGACTTTCTTTGCGATTTTTTACTTGAACCAGAATGGGTACATCGAATGATGAATTTGCTATGTACTGGAGTTTTAGATCGATTGGATTACCTTGAAAATAATGGATTTCTTCCGTTAAATACGGGAGGAACTTATGTTGGTTCCGGCGGATTCGGATGGACGGAACAACTGCCGCAGAAACGCTTTATAGAGAACAAAGTCACGACCATGGATATGTGGGGATTTGTTGAGAGCCAGGAGACCTCTTCCGTAAGTCCTGATATGTATGGTGAATTTATATTGCCGTATCATAAAAAAATAGCAGAAAGATTTGGACTGAATTGCTATGGATGTTGTGAAGCGTTTGATTCCAGATGGAAATATGTTGAACAGTTGCCCAGACTGCGCAAAGTATCCGTTTCAGCATGGTCAGACTGGAGCAAAGTGTCTGAAAAATTAAGTAAAAATTATGTTGCATCCATAAAGCCGACTCCAACAAACCTGGCATTTAAAAATATGGACGAAGATATCGCTAGAGCGGATATCAAACGAGCGCTTGATTCTTCTATTGGCTGCATACCAGAAATATTAATGAAAGATAACAACACTTTAGGGGGGAGTGCTTATAATGCGATCCGGTGGGTGGAAATAGCAAGAGAAGAAATACAAAAAAGGTAAATCGAAAAACAACTTTTTATGAGAACTGATGCAAATAATGACTAACCCAGAATGAAGATGCAAAAAATTATGAATTTTGAGGGTAGATGCAATGAGAAAAAACAATGAAATCCAAACAAAAGGTCCCGCTTCTTCAAGGTTGAATGTAATCCTGGACAAAATTTTAAAATTTAATGAATTGGGAATACTAATTGCACTCTTTGTTTTATCCGCCACCATCGGAATCATCAATCCGTCATTTTTTGGCGGAACCAATTTGATGAATATCCTTCGAACCATGTCCTATACCGTCATTGCAGCCATAGGCGGCATGATGATCATCATTATAGGAGGACTTGATCTGTCCGCAGGCTCAGTCATTGGCCTTGGAGGATTGATCGCCGCAGTATGCATGAAAGATCTGGGAATTCCAGTAGCCCTGTCAATAATCCTTGCACTGGCTGCGGGAGGTTTAATAGGGGTGCTTAACGCGATATTCACGGTTAAGTTTAAGATCCCCCCGCTGATTGTAACGTTGGGCACTTTGTATATTGCGCGAGGAATTGTCAATATCATCACGCAAGGAAGACCTGTATATCCTCTTCCCAAAAGTTTTGATTTTATCGGCAACAGTGAGATTTTATCGATTCCTTTTTCTGTGATTTTAATGTTGGTTTTAGTGGTGATTGTACAATTTATTTTGAAAAAGACTACTTTTGGAAGACATATTTACGCAGTAGGAGGAAATGAAGAAACGGCAAGGCTTTCGGGCATTAATATTGCACGTTTGAAAAGTGTGGTCTATATCATCGGCGGCGTATTGGCCGCGCTTACGGGAATTATCATGACCTCGCGTATGAATTCAGCGCAGACTAATTTGGGGACGGGCTGGGAGCTGACGATTATCGCTTCTGTCATTATCGGCGGAACCAGCACTTTTGGAGGATCGGGAACGATTCTGGGTTCAATCATCGGAGCGGCAATAATGAGCGTGCTGTCGAACGGCATGGTCCTTATGAGAATATCCCCATACTGGCAGAATATTATCATCGGCGCGATTATTATTCTTGCTGTCGGCATTGATATGTATAAAAGAAGGAAAACGGGAGATATTGTTTAATTTGGTAAATACTGGGACATTTATTGTTTTAGTGTTTAAATAAAAATTCAGGAGGAGTAAACCGTGAAAAAGAAAGTTTTATCCATGATTGTAGTACTGGTTTTCTGTTTCAGTTCAATGTTTGCCATGACCGGCTGCGGAAGTGCTAAACCAACAGCAGGCGGCCAAACTGAAAAGCTCCGTATGGTACTTGTATCGCCGTTGGTGAGCAATCCGATTTTTGCGAGAATTAAACTTGGCTTTGATCGCGCGGGGCAAGAATTCAACTTTGAAACTTCGATGGTAGGACCTGACGACGTAAGTTTCGACAAGATG
>CAYVNS010000046.1:293-2099 GCA_964453225.1 uncultured Rhodospirillaceae bacterium | reverse complement strand
GATCGAGGCTATGGAAACCTCCATTGCCGAGAAAGTCGACGGCATTGTCATGTACCCTGTGTCGCCTTCCGCTTTCACACCTGTGCTTGAAAAAGCAAAAGAGGCTAATATTTCGGTGGGTTGTTTCTTCTCTGATGCAGAAAAAAAGGATCATAGGGTTGCTTTTGTAGGAACAGATTCTAAAAAAGCAGGCTATGACCAAGCTCAGGAAATCTATAAAAAGATTAAGACTCCTTTAAAACTCGGAATTATTATGAGCGCGCTGGATACTCAAGATGAATTGAATCAGGTTGAGGGTGTAAAAGAATTCCTGAAGACTGTTCCGGGTTCTGAAATTCTTACCATGGTGAAGGATGATGGGGATCAAATAAAGGCTGCCGACGCACTGACAGAATTGATCAAATCGTATCCGCAGATGAACTCCGTAATATCCACGGAAGGAGCAGGCGCACCGGCTTTTGGTAAGGTTCTTCAAGAAATGGATATGATCGATAAAATAACGCTGATCGCAATGGATGATATTGATCAGAATTTGCAGACCGTAAGAGACGGATTGATTTACGGTATTATGGCACAAGATTTTGACTCCATGGGCTACTTGAATGGCAAATATATTGCTGCTGCAATCAGAGGCGAAACATTTACCGAAATAACCCTCAGCCCGGCTAAGTTTGTCAGCAAGGATAATATCGATACTTATAATTCGAAGTAATAGCATTATAGGCAAAAGCAGGATAAGAGACTACATCCTGGCAAACGCGTATAAAACGATTGATGTAGTCTTATCCTGCAGTCTGTTTCATTAAAAATTATAGAATAATTTATGAGGTACCATCATGTCGGATTATACTTTGGAAATGAAAAATATCACGAAAACCTTTCCTGGAGTGAAAGCGCTGGATGATGTAGATATTAAGTTAAAAAAAGGTGAAGTACTGGCATTAGTTGGAGAAAATGGCGCAGGCAAATCGACGTTGATGAAAATAGTAAGCGGAGCGTATCCTTCATCCTCCTATCAAGGCAGCATTTTGATTGATGGAATGGAAGCGACTTTCCACAACACCTTTGATTCTTCTGCCCAGGGGATTGAAATGGTATATCAGGAAGTTAGTTTAATTCTTGATATGAGTGTTGCTGAAAATATTTTTATTAGCAACCTTCCTAAACATAAGAAAATTATTGACAAAAAAGTTCTTCATGATAAATCGGCACAACTCCTTGAACAAATCGGTTTGGAAATCGATTGTGACAGAAGGATTCGCGGTCTCAGTACCAGCCAGCAGCAAATGATATCTATCGCGAAAGCTATTTCAAAAAATCCTAAAATAATCGTACTGGATGAACCGACATCCGCCTTAACCGCATCGGAGTCTGAAAAACTTTTTACCATCATTAATGAATTAAAAGAGAAAGGGATTTCTTGTATTTACATATCTCACAAATTAGATGAAGTCTTTCAAATTGCTGACCGAGTCACCGTTTTGCGCGACGGGAAAACGGTCGGCACGGTGGAGCGGCGAGCATTTAACTATGATTGCATTATCGGCATGATGGTTGGGAGAAGCATTGAAAATATGTATCCTAAACAGACGGTGGAAATCGGCAGCGAGGTGCTGAATGTCGAAAACCTTACCGTACAGCATAGGTATATTAAAGATAAAAACCTGGTTGAAAATGTATCCTTTTCATTGAGAAAGGGTGAAATTCTTGGGATTTCAGGTCTTGTAGGTTCTGGCAGAAGTGAACTTGTGAATGCTATTTTTGGTTCAATACCCCGGAAACCAGGCTGCAAAATTATGATAGAGG
>CAYVNS010000046.1:0-283 GCA_964453225.1 uncultured Rhodospirillaceae bacterium | reverse complement strand
AAATCAAGAGTCCTATAGAAGCAAAGAAAAATGGGATGGCTTTGGTGACGGAAGACAGAAAAGTGAGCGGAATCATCAACGGTATGACAGTCAGAGAAAATTGTACGCTGGCCAACCTGAAACAACTCTTTGCCAACGGATTAATCCATAAAAACAAAGAGGAAGAGATTGCAGAAAAATATAAAAATATGCTTTCGATAAAAACTCCTTCTATTGAAAGCAGAGTCCGTAATCTGAGCGGAGGCAATCAGCAAAAGGTGGTTCTTGCCAAATGGCTGATGCT
>CAYVNS010000045.1:0-5764 GCA_964453225.1 uncultured Rhodospirillaceae bacterium | reverse complement strand
TTTTTGCTAACCCGCTTGGACGAGGGGAATGCGAGAAGCAACGGAGCGCAGGACCGAGAGCGTACTTAAACGTACGTGAGGATCCGAGCACCGGATGCGACGAAGCAGGCCCCCGTCCTAGTCGGGTTAGCTATTTGGCTTTCATCATCGCAATGGCGGTGTCGGCCATCCTGTTCGAAAACCCCCATTCATTGTCATACCAGCTCATGACGCGCACGAGGGTGCCGTCGATCACCTTGGTCTCGTTCAAGGCAAAGATGGACGAGCGGCTGTCGTGGTTGAAGTCCGAGGAAACTAAAGGCTCCGCATAAGCGCCGAGAACGCCTTTGAGCGGCCCGTTTGCCGCCGCTAAAATGGCTTGATTGATGTCGTCGACCGTGGTCGCCTTTTTCGGCACGAATTTGAAATCGATGACCGAGACGTTCGGCGTCGGGACGCGGATGCACGTGCCGTCGAGCTTTCCTTTCAGCTGCGGCAGAACCTTGCCCACGGCTTTGGCGGCGCCCGTCGATGTCGGGATCATATTGATGCCCGCCGCGCGCGCGCGATGCAGGTCTTTGTGCATGGTGTCGACGGTATGCTGATCGCCCGTGTAGGAATGGATGGTCGTCATGAATCCGCGTTCAATGCCGACGGCGCTATCAAGCACAAAGGCAACGGGCGCGAGGCAGTTCGTCGTGCAGGAAGCGTTCGATACGATCTGATGCGCGGCCTTCAGCTCGTTGTGGTTGACTCCGTAGACGACCGTAATGTCTTCGTCCGTCGCGGGCGCGGAAATCAGAACCTTTTTCGCGCCGGCGGCCAAATGCTTGGCGGCGTCCTCGCGTTTCGTAAACCGCCCGGAGCATTCGAACGCGACATCCACGCCCAGATCGCCCCATGCCAGTTTCGAAGGGTCAGGGCTTTGCAAGCCCTTGATGCGCACGCCGTTGATGATGAGATCGTTGCCTTCCGCCAGAACCTCGCCCGGAAAACGGCCATGCACGGAATCGTACTTCAGCAAATGCGCGTTCGTGGAAGCGGGGGCCAGATCGTTAACCGCGACGATCGCCACATCGTCGCGCTTCGATTCAAGAATGGCGCGAAGAACAAGGCGGCCGATGCGGCCAAAACCGTTTATGGAGACGCGGATAGGCATGGGTTTCTCCTTCCAATAAAATTTGCCCGTTTTTCTAAAGCATTTTTTCCCATATGGAAATAGGGGAGTATGTATTCATCGGCATTATGAAAGGGATTTAAACAAGCTTGAGGCGAAAAACGTCTCTTTTTCAAAATTTTGAGCGCAGCGTACTTAAGCGTACGTGAGCATCAAAATTTTGAAAAGAGCGTTTTGCAGCCCAAGATCGTTAAATCCCTCCCATTTCGGTCAGCTTGTCGCACCGCTCGGCATACCTTCCGCCCAGAAAATCGGTTGTTAAAAAGGTGCGAACGCAGTCCAGAGCCGCTTCCTGGCCGATGATGTGCGCGCCGAGAACGAGGATGTTCGCGTCGTTATGCGCGCGCGCCAGACGGGCCATCGTCGTATTCAGGCATAAGGCGGCCCGGATGTGCTTGTAGCGGTTCGATGTCATGGCCATCACCTGCCCCGTTCCGCAAATGAGGATGCCCATATGCGTGGGGTTTAGGCGAAGATCCTGCGCCACTTTTTGGGCAAAATCCCCGGCATCGCAGCGCGTTTCGTCATGCGGGCCGACATCGACCGTCTCATAGCCGTTTTCCTGCAAAAACGAGGAAATCAATAATTTCAAAGGCAATCCGCGGTGGTCTGAGCCGAGAACAATTGTTTTCTTTGTCATTAGGGCACCCGATGAATGAATTTTGTGGATAATATAGGAACAATTTTATCTTTAAAAGCCTATTAGTCATATCGTCGTATAGTAGGCGGATGGCTCCTTCTTTCCGCCGGCATATTGCCGAAAACAAGTTCTTTTATCTTTACGCCGGCTGCATGGCGGGGTTTGTCGCGCTCGCCGCCTTGGGCTATCTGCTTGTCCTGTTTCAGGATGTCTCTTTGAAAGAAAAAGAAACCGCCTTTAGACGCACGGTCGTTTCCGACATCGCCTATATCGATATGCCGCGCATTCAGGTATCGGTTGGCTCCGGCGGCGCGCAGATGGCGATCGATCTTTCGCTTGAGGTGATGGAAAAAGACATGCGCGTTCTTCAGGGCTATCAGCCGCAAATCGCCGACCGGCTGAATATTTATTTTTCAAAAATATCCCCGGAGCAGCTTGGCACGCCCCTGCGCCGGGATGCGCTTCGCCGGGACCTTCTGATCGAAGTGAACAAGACCCATGCGCCGTTTCCCATCCGCAACCTGCATTTCCGGCAAGTCATTGTCCGCTAGCTTGTAATTTCCTATCCTGTTCCCACATCACAAGAGTGGCGTTGTTCCTGCGCGAGCCGAAACGGAGGGGCGTTTATGGATTTCCAGAATTTTACCGAAAGATCGCAAGGCTTTATTCAAGCCGCCCAGCTGTTGGCGCTCGGCAAGCGGCACCAGATGTTTCAGCTGGATCATTTGCTGAAAGCGCTTTTGGACGACCGCGAGGGCATGGCCGCCGGTCTTATCCGGGCCGCGGGCGGCGATCCGCAGCAGGCGCTGCAAGCCGTCGACGCCAATCTTGAAAAAATCCCGCAAGTCTATGCGCAAGGCGCGGCGGATCAGCTTCGCCTGTCGCCGGAATTCGCGCGCTTCCTTTCCACCGCCGACGAGATCGCGAAGAAAGCGGGGGACAGCTTTATCACGGTTGAACGCATGCTTCTGGCCCTCGCCTTGTCGTCCGGCACGCCCGCCCAAAAGGCGTTGGCGAGCGCGGGCGTAACGCCGGAGGCCTTGAACGCCGCGATCAACGAGGCGCGCAAAGGGCGCAAGGCCGACAGCCCGCAGGCGGAAAGCGGTTATGACGCCTTGAAAAAATACGCGCGCGACCTTACGGACGCGGCCCGCCAAGGCAAGCTCGACCCCGTCATCGGGCGCGACGAGGAAGTGCGGCGCACGATCCAGGTTCTGGCGCGGCGCACGAAAAACAACCCCGTACTGATCGGCGAGCCGGGCGTGGGCAAAACGGCGATTGTCGAAGGCCTTGCCCAGCGCATCGTGCGCGGCGACGTGCCCGAAAGCCTGAAGGACAAGAAGCTGCTGTCCATCGATTTGGGGGCGCTGATCGCGGGCGCGAAATTTCGCGGCGAATTCGAGGAGCGCCTGAAGGCCGTCTTGCAGGAAATTGCGGCGGCGGCGGGCGAGATCATCGTTTTCATCGACGAGCTTCACACGCTTGTCGGCGCGGGACGAGCCGACGGCTCGATGGACGCGTCGAACATGCTTAAGCCGGCCTTGGCGCGCGGCGAGCTGCACTGCGTCGGCGCGACGACCCTGGACGAATACCGCCAGTACATCGAAAAAGACGCCGCGCTGGCGCGCCGCTTCCAGCCGATTTTCGTCGCCGAGCCGTCGGTGGCGGATACCATTTCGATCCTGCGCGGCCTGAAGGAAAAATACGAAATGCATCACGGCGTGCGCATCACCGACGGCGCGATTGTCAGCGCGGCCACGCTGTCGAACCGCTATATCACGGACCGGTTTTTGCCCGACAAGGCGATCGATCTGGTTGACGAAGCGGCGGCGCGCCTGCGCATGGAAGTGGACAGCAAGCCCGAAGAGATCGACGAGCTGGACCGCCGGATCATCCAGCTTAAAATCGAGCGCGAAGCTTTGAAGAAGGAGCCGGATCCCGCCTCGCAGGAAAGGCTGAAAAACCTGGAGCGCGAGCTGGCCGGCCTGGAAGGGGAATCGGCGGATATGACGGCGCGCTGGACGGCTGAAAAGCAGCAGCTTGGCAGCGTGCAGAAGCTGAAAGAACAGCTCGAACAGGCGCGGATCGATCTGGAGGCGGCGCAGCGCGCGGGCGACTTCACGCGCGCGGGCGAGTTGACGTACAGCATCATTCCGGAGCTGTCGCGGAAACTTCAGGACGCGCAAAAGCAATCCGAGAACGCGATGCTGGACGAGGCCGTGAAGGATGGCGATATCGCCTCGGTCGTAAGCCGCTGGACCGGCATACCCGTCGACAAGATGCTGAGCGGCGAGCGCGAAAAGCTGCTGCGCATGGAAGAATATTTGCGCCAGCGCATCATCGGGCAGGACGAAGCCATTGTCGCGGTCTCGAACGCCGTGCGCCGCGCGCGCGCCGGGTTGCAGGATCCGAACCGGCCCATGGGCTCGTTCCTGTTCCTTGGGCCGACGGGGGTGGGCAAAACCGAGATGACGAAGGCTCTGGCCGAATTCCTTTTCGACAACGAGCAGGCGATGCAGCGCATCGATATGTCGGAGTACATGGAAAAGCATGCCGTCGCGCGCCTGATCGGCGCGCCGCCGGGCTATGTGGGCTACGAAGAGGGGGGCGCGTTGACGGAAGCCGTAAGGCGGCGGCCCTATCAAGTCGTTTTATTCGACGAAGTGGAAAAAGCGCACCCGGACGTTTTCAATATCCTGCTGCAAGTGCTGGACGAAGGGCGCTTGACGGACGGACAGGGGCGCGTCATCGATTTCAAGAACACGCTGATTATTTTGACCTCGAACCTTGGGGCCGACGTGATCGCGCAGGACGACGGGGAAGAGCTTTCGCCGAAAACGCGCGACCGCGTGATGGACATCGTGCGCGGCCATTTCCGGCCCGAATTCCTGAACCGGCTGGACGAAATTCTGTTGTTCCGCCGCCTGTCGCGCGAGGACATGGCGGCCATTGTCGGGACGCAGCTTCGCAAGCTGCACGCCCTGCTCGAAGACCGCAAGATCACGCTGGAGGTGTCGCCGGACGCCGTGAACTGGCTGGCCGAAGCCGGCTACGACCCCGTTTACGGCGCGCGGCCCTTGAAGCGCGTCATTCAAAGGACGCTGCAAAACCCGCTCGCGCAGGATATATTGGCGGGAAAGATTCGCGACGGCGAGACGGTAGCGGTAAGCGCGGGCAAAGAAGGGCTTCTTATAACCGGGAAGACCTGACGCTTCACGGAATCGGACGCCTGATCGGCTTGGCGCCGGAAGCGGGCAAAGAAAACGGCGTTATCGACCCGGGCCGATGAGCGGCGTCCATGAATGCCAATGATTATACATTTTTTTATACAACCATTCAAAAGTTTTGCTTGTCTTGCGCCTTTGGCAAAGGCCGTCTATAACTTCCCACGTTTAACCAATTTTGGAGTTTTCTTATGGCACTTGAACGGACCCTTTCCATCCTTAAGCCCGACGTTACGCGCCGCAATATCACCGGCAAGGTCAACGCCAAGCTGGAAGAGGCGGGCCTGCGCATCGTCGCGCAGAAGCGCCTGATCATGACGAAAGCGCAAGCCGAAGGCTTTTACGCCGTTCATGAAGCGCGTCCCTTCTTCGAGGATTTGTGCAATTTCATGATCTCCGGCCCCGTTGTCGTGCAGGTTCTGGAAGGCGAAAACGCCATCGCCAAAAATCGCGAGATCATGGGCGCGACGAATCCCGAAAACGCCGCCCCGGGCACGATCCGCAAGGAATTCGCAATCGATGTGCAGGCGAATTCCGTTCATGGCTCGGACAGCCCTGAAAATGCGAAAATCGAAATCGCCTATTTCTTCAAACCCGCAGAGATTGTGGGCTAGGCCTAGTTTCCCGCCTTTGGGATACAGCCTTGGGCGTTTAGGGAAAAAACCAGATCGGATTCCGCATCTCCGCTTGCTGCGCTCACTTCGTGCGGAATGACGGTTCTTTTTTGAAACCCACCCTTTTCTT
>CAYVNS010000044.1:0-6404 GCA_964453225.1 uncultured Rhodospirillaceae bacterium | reverse complement strand
TTCCTTCCCTTCGGGCATTTTCGTGACTACAGCTTTGTTTTGGTTCATTTCATAGTACTCCGGGAGGAGCTTTACACAGAGACCGCAACCAATGCAATAATCTTCTTTAATCTCCAGTGTTGCCGCCCTTTTCGAATCAACAGGTAGATCCTTCTTTTTTACTATCATGCCAGTGATATAAGCCATTACGAATATCGCGATAACCGTAAGCACCCATCTGATAATCATAAAATTTACACCAAGGAACTTTGCCTCGTTGGCAAGCATGGGAACTTTGATGACTGCCCAGGAGCTTAATATGATAACGATATTGGATAAGGAACGACGGAATCGTGCGGGCAAAGCCGCGTAAACGTGCGCGGATGTCGTCCTCAACGGCGATTTTTTTCTTATCCTCAGCTTTCTGGAGTATCTCCTCAGTCGATTTCTGCGTCAATTCCTTTGCCGTTTCCGCAACCCTAGTAGCGAGTTCTTCTTTTAACGTATTGGCTATTTCTTGCTTTTGTGCTTCATACCTTGCTCTTGCTTCAGCAAGAGCAGAAGGGTTGTTCGTAGCTGCAGCTTCCTCACGGTATAACGCCGTTTTTGCCTCAGCCTCTCGGATTTCAGCTTGCTTTTTCACTTTTTCCACTTCGCGAGCGAGGACATTGGCATTCTGCTTTACAACCTGCTCGGCTTGAGCGGCGGTTACAGAGCCTTCTTTTACTATTGGCATCACAGTATATATTCTCTTACTCTCGCCCGTTTGATCAGAAGTGCCAAAGAGGAAATAAACCCCGCTTTGCTTCAAATGAGAGCGTTCTTTGCTATTATCCAGTTCTGTTCGAGGTATCTTGTAAACAACGCCCGTCCATCCAGCGATTGTACACTTGATCCTCCCGGTCACGTCGCCATCCATCAAGAACAGGTTGATACTCTTCCCACGATTAGCCATGCAATCACCTCCAACCTATATGTACGCTTTCACAACCAAAACTGACAAAGCATGAGTTATTAGCCTCCAAAGTACGTCTCAAAAACCTCCAGCCATTCTATAAACGCCTTGCATTCAAAGCTCTCCTGCCACCAAGGCGTGATATGGGGGGTACGAATTCGGTCGATAGTAGTCCCGTGGTTTTTAGGGAACCTCCGCAGAAGGTATATCCCAACCTTGCTTGTTTACAATGAACCCTACGATAGTTGGTAATTCGACGTAGTTGCCATGTTCGTTCACAAACATGTTTGTACATCCACTATTCCCAAATGATGCTATTCAACTTTCCTCAAGAACCCATGATCAATTGCCTGCGGAAACTGGAACATTTTAACAGAATCGCTTCCAGAAAATTTCCGTCTTGATAATCATGCGGTGGCCCCTAACCTTGTGATAAGCGTATTATCCCACAGACAACGGGCTTTTTGCAAGCACTACGCAAAATCACCTCATGTTCAAATGTACAAGCTGCCAAATTAAAAGAACCAGCAATCGTCATGATGCTGGTTCTCTATGCTTAATACTCTCAGTAACCTTGTGCACCAATCCAAAATCGATCTCTCCGCACCCGCTCTCTACCCTGCAATACTCCAGCACATCCATCCCCAGTCGCCTCGCCACCTCATTTTGCGATAGCCCCGCCTCCCGACGAGCTTTACGCAACTGCACATGTGCAGGTTCTACCCCCGGAGCCACGCCCTGTGCCTGAATTGCCTCCATAAACCAGAGCTCTTCATCATGGAACAGGTACACATCCGACTGAACCTCGTCCACAGTCACTTTGCAGGTATAGCGCGTCCCCTGTCCGCCGGATTTCAGGCTTGCCGCCTGCCGCTCGTCTGTCACGCAGTCGATCTTCACCGACGACCCACCTGGCAGCTGATACGCCACCGGCCGAATGCGCCCGCCCAGTTCATGCCTGGCGACTACGGTCACATAATCCTTGTGTGTGGTCGGCACTGGCGCGGAATTGGGCGCTTGATTCTGAACCGCCATGACTTAATACCCCCCCTCTTCACATTCCATACATCGCCACCGGGTGGATCGTGTGATCCGCCTTCGGATCAAGCGTCGCCGCCTTGCGATCGATCAGTACAATGCCCTTTTGCACGATGTTATTGCCAAACCGATTGCGCAGCATGTCAACATTGCGCTCCAACTGCTCCATGCGAGCTTGTTTTTCCGCGCTGCCAAACAGATCCATCTGCACGGGCACGCTTTCCGGCACCAGCGTCCCGCAACTGATGCCCAACCCTCGAAACGGATACATCCTCGAGTATCGCTCGTCAAACAGCTTCATCGCTTCGCGGATAATATCCACCGCCAGATTGGTGGAAGACCCCAGCATATGCTGGCAGGAGTGCCAGTCCAGCGAGGTGGTGATCCGGTTGTTTCCGTCCGTATACTTGATTACATTCCTGACCGCGATGCTGATGTTCCGGCTGCGAAACCCGTGCTCCCGAAGCCGCATAGCGACGCACTCTGCCAGGATAGTGACAATGCAGAGAGCATCGTCCCGGTTTTCGATATCGCTAGGCGCAGTGGTCGAGTTCCCGATGCTCTTAATGGCCATGGATTCGCTGACAGGCATGACCGGGGTCACATCCACCCCGCGCGCATAGGATTGCAGCATATCGGCGGTCTTGCCAAACTTGCTACGCAGGCAGCTCGAATCAAAACTCGCCAGATCGCCGATCGTCCGGATGTTGATATCCGCGTACTTCTTCGTGGTCTGCCTGCCAACATACAAAAGCTCGGATACCGGCAGCGGCCATACCTTTTCCTTGAAATCATCCCTGCGTATAACCGTAGTCGCGTCCGGCTTTTTCAGGTCGGAACCGAGCTTGGCAAAGATTTTGTTGAAGCTCACACCTATGGAGATCGTCAGCCCCAGTTCCTCCCGCACGCGATTTCGGATAGCGTTGGCAATCCGCTCCCCGTCCTCGATCGTCACGCCGGGGTTGCTTAAGTCGACCCAATTTTCATCCAGCCCGAACGCTTCTACGCGATCAGAGTATTCCAGATAGATTTTGCGCATCAACCGCGAAAAGTGCAGATACCGCTCATAGCGCGGATGCAGGATGATCAGGTTCGGGCATACCTGCTTGGCCTGCCAGTTTGCCATGCCAGTCTGAATGCCGAAGCCTTTAGCGATCGCGTTGGCGGTCAGCACAATGCCGTGTCGATCCTCCTGGCTGCCGCAGACGGCTACCGGGTAGGGGCGCAGCGCGGGGTTGTCCAAAATCTCGACAGAGGCGTAATACTTGTTGGCGTCACAATGCAGAATCACCCTGTCCATTCGAACCACCTCCTACATCTGCTGACATTGCTGGTTCTGCCCATAACGTTCTCGGATGCCCGTCTCGCTTGGATAGTAATCCATCGCGCACCATACGGTCAATGTGCCCTTGCACGGTGGAGGTGGATTTAAGACCCATTGCCCGGCAGATATCACGGACGCTGGGCGCAAAATGCTCCCGTTCCCGGTAAGACAATATATACGCATAGATACGGAGTCGCATTGACCCGTCTGAAGTGTCTGGCCTGTTCATCCAATCCCTCCCCGTGATAGGCGTTTGAAAAAGCGTATACAAAATAGACGTTTTCAATCAGCGGATGAAAACGAAGGTTATGGGTTCTATGAGTCAACCTCAGACGACGGCGACGTCACTTTCGTCCAGCAGTCCCAGTACGCGGCCAACGCAGCGGATATCGTCGTAATCAGAGAAGCGGATGTCACGGTACTTACGGTTGTGGGATACCAGACAATTCTTGCCCAGCTCTTTAACAAAGCTCTCGCCATTAACCATGAACACGCCCAGTTCGCCAATGGCAAGACTCTCCGTCTGCTGGATCAGCAGTCGATCCCCATCCTTGAGAGTGGGGCGCATACTGTCGCCGGCCACATGCACGATCATATCGGCGCAGGCGGTTTCCGGGGTTTCGTATACGTCGAGCCATTCGTAGTTATCGCCCTCGGGCACATACTCGCCGATCCCAGCTGAAGCCGGTAAATAGTAATCGCGCAGTTGCATGATCTTCCTGGCTTTGCGCTGCGCTTCTGCCTGCTGCCGGTCCACTTCCATCTTCATAACGTTGGTGATCATCTGCAAGCCGTGGGAATCCAAATTGCGGTACTGCTCGATCAGCCGTCGCTCTGTCATGGAGAGGCTGCGGTAGGTGGTGGTTGTGACGCCCATCAATTCGTCCGGCGTGACATCATAGAGCTTGCATAACCTGTACAACGTGCCGACATCCGGGAAATTCGCGTCCTTTTCCCAGTTGCTGACCGACGCGCTGGTCACATGGAGATGCGCGGCCACATCCAGCTGTTGCAAGCCCAGACGCTCGCGGTTTAGCCGCAGGTTGTGCCCTAGGCTCGGCTGCCATTCCGTTTTATAACGTGCGGCACGGCTGCTTCGTATCTTTTGCGGTTCGCCCGTGGTTTGAATCTCTGTATCGACCAACTTCTTCATAGCCTACCTCCTGCTTTCACCGCAAGTATAACACAATTTGAACCGGGTGTAAAAGCGAACACGCAAAATATTTTGAAAATGAAAAATATGTTTTTGTTCCCGTTGACATGGTACTTCTGTGGTGATAAGCTCTTTTCAATTCGAGCGAGCAATCAAGGGAGATACGCGATGACCATCGTATCTGCCTTGATACCGTGTCGTTTGAATCACGTATGTAATATGGTAAATTCTTCTAACGCGAACAAAGTACGAACATTGAATTGTTGATTTGAATAGGAGGCGCATATGGGTGAAGGAAACAACATTGAGTAGCCATAAGATGAGATGCCCACTGTGCGGAAAGCGGGTTTTTGATATAACCGAGTTACCGGGGGAGCAGGTTGCGATCACTTTAAAGTGCCCCAGTTGTCATCAGGTAGTGACCGTGCGATGTACCAGAGAGGCGACGCTTCGCCTCAAGGTGAGGCCGATAAACCGGCCATTCACCTACAAAGCGGTGGGAGCCCCGCTACGGCAGCGCAAAGAGCCGTAACGCCCGCCAGCTGAATACTCTTTCATCAACCCGACGGCGTGTACGGCGCCCTCGGCCTGCTCTGTCAGCAGCACGCTGTCGGAAGGCAACGTGACGCTCTCATGGAGCGGGGCGGCTGGCGGTACCAACAACGCCATTTCCTCGTATGAAATCCAGTATAGCGAATCCAGCGACAACGCCACGTGGGGAGCGTGGACAGCGTTGACAACCGTCACCACGACCGCTACCAGCGGCAGTGCGTCAGTCGCGCCATCCTCCACGCGCGGGAACTACCGCCGCTTTCAGGTGCGTACACGCGGCGCTGCTGGGGCGAGCTATTACTCTGCTTGGAAGGTTTCGACCAACTCGGTACGCAGGAACACGTTGCCTACCGCACCGACCGCTGTGACGGCTACGCCTGCCGTGTACAGCACGGAAGCCATTTCCCTCACATGGAGCGGCGCGGCTGGGGGCACCAGCGCGATCAAAGCATTCACGATCGCCAGCCGAACCTCCACAGACAACGCCACCTGGAGCGCGTGGGCGACGCTTACCACGCTAACGCAAACGGCAGGCAGTGGCAGCTATACACCCACAGTAACCCGTGTCATTGACACGTATACGCAGTTTGGCGTCACGACGATTGACGCGCTGGATGTTGGTTCTTCTGTAAGTATATCTACCAGCATCTTATGTTCGATCACACCGTGCGGATTGCCAACTGCCTTCTCGCTCAGCGCGACGCTGACCGAAGGCGCGGTGACGCTTTCGTGGAGCGGGGCGACCCATGGCGCAGGTAATACGATCACCGCGTATGAACTTCAGTACAGCGAATCCTCGGATGCCTCCACTTGGGGTGCATGGACGGCGCTGACGGTTGTGAGCAGCACCGCTACCAGCGGCAGCCAGAGCGTCAGTCCCTCCGCCACATCCGGTACCTACCGTCGATTCCGTCTTCGCATTCAAGGCACGGCCGGGGAAACCTACTACTCGGCTTGGCTGGTATCCAGTAATGCAGTACGCCGGAACATCCCACCAACAGCTCCTGCGGTGTTTACAGCAGCCCCTGCTGTGTACGATGTGGGTACGATTACCCTTGCCTGGAGCGGCATCGTAGCCGGAACCAGCACAATCAAGCAAGTCGTAATTCAGCTGGCCACCTCGACGGATGGCGTCACCTGGGGTGCGTATGACACGCTTATCATAATCACGACAAGCGCGACCTCTGGTACCTATGAAGCTACGCCGTCCAGTGTTTCCGGCATGTCAACACGATATCGTCTGAGCGTGACCGATACGCTGAATGCGATCTCAGCGTATGCGCTCAGCAACGTGGTTCGCAAGGTCAGCCCGCCGACCGTGCCGGCCATTACCGTGCCTAAAGCCTCGAGCCAGACCTACGCCGCCACGCCGCGTTTTTTGATTACGACTGGAGCAAGGCTGG
>CAYVNS010000043.1:0-6481 GCA_964453225.1 uncultured Rhodospirillaceae bacterium | reverse complement strand
AAGCTAACGCTTCAAGGTCTGCAATCAATACATAGGAATCCGATTTGGTTTCTTTATATAAAGCACAATGCCTGTCAGAGAAATCGTCACCCCCGCCCCTTTGTTCGTAGCCTTGGCGGGCTCGTTTCCCCTTACGCCTTCCAAAAATCCGCGCCAACGGCATCGCTAGCGCAAGCAAACCCGTCGCGCTTGAGGAGCATCGCCAATTCCTTGCAAATCTTCGGGACGACGAGCGTCCCCTCAAAAACCATGGCCGTGTAGATTTGCACCAGCGAGGCTCCGGCGCGTATTTTCCGATAGGCATCCGCGCCCGTAAATACGCCGCCGCTTCCGATCAACGGGATTTTCCCCGCCGTAAGCTGGTACATCTGGCCCAAAAGCTTCGTCGACTTCTCAAAAAGAGGGCCTCCCGAAAGGCCGCCTCTTTCCGAGCCGACATCCCGCGGAATTTCGGGCGGCCTGTCGCACGTCGTGTTGCTGACAATCATGCCGTCGATATCCGCTTCAAGCGCGACCGTTGCGATGTCGCTAACCTGCTTCTCCGTTTGATCGGGGGAAATTTTGATAACAAGCAACGGCTTTTTCTCCAGCGCCGCCTTGGCCTCGTTAAGGCGATGCAAAAGCTCGCGCAAGGAATCGCGCCCCTGAAGCTGGCAGGTATTCGGCGCGTTGGGGCATGAGACATTGATCGTCGCGAAATCGACATAAGGCGCGAACCGGCGCAAGCCGTTCACAAAAGCTTCGGCTTCGTCTTTGCAGCCGTCGCCCGGCGCGATATTCACGCCGACGAACGAGCGCAAATTTTTCTTGTCCCTAATAGCGCGCCACTTGCGCAGATGCGCCTCGAACTTATCGAAGCCAACGCTGTTGAAGTTAAAGCGGTTGATCAAAGCCTTCGCTTGGGGAATGCGGAACATGCGCGGGCGCGGATTGCCGGGCTGGGGCAGGGGCGTCACGCCCCCGACTTCGACCGAGGAAAACCCAAGCTGGAAAAGCTGCGGGATAATTTCGGCCTGCTTGTCGAAGCCCGCGGCAAGCCCGATAGGATGTTCGAATTCCCTGCCCTTGAATCGCGCGCGAAGGACAGGATCGGGCCGAACCTTTTTCGCCGGGAAAAGCCCGGTTTTCAAACTGAAAAAAGCCAGATGATGCGCGAACTCTGGATCAAGCTGGAAAAAGAAGGGCTTCAGCGCGGGATACACATCAAAAGGCAATTTGATCATAATTGATTTTCCCATAAGAAAGTCGCGTTTCTTATTCCACAACGGGCCGTTTCAGGCAATCACGAAGTGGAATAAGGAAACGCGAGCTAATCTTGGCTTTTAGCCGATCCTTAAGGGATCAACTTTGGCGCATCGGAAGCCGGAGCGGCAGGGGCTCCTTCGGGCGTCGGGCGATCCTGAATGTTGACGCCGGCCTTTTTAAGGGTATCGAGAACCTCCTGCGCGGATCGATTCCCTTGTCCGGCCAGTTCGACGGTTCCCTTCGCCAACGCCCCAAGCTGGGCCTTGACCTTTTTGACCTGCTCAAGCGTTTGTCCCTGCTGAATATAGGCATCCGTTAGCGTCTTTTGGTCGCAAACGAGGTTCCATGTCTGGAAGCCAAGAAAGAACATGAAGGTAAAGGAAAGAAGCGTGACGGGGAAAGTGCCCCTGTTCGCATCGATGCCTTTTTTCTTGCCGTTTTCAGGAGCCTCTTCATAGGAGGTGTCTTCGGATTTCGGATTTTCGTTTGTCATGAGAGGTTCTCCTTACTTTTTCTCAACGGGTGCTTTAGGGACGGGCGGTACCGCCGTCGCTGTGGGTTCGGTCTTCATCGTGATGCCTTGCGAGGCCAGAAGGTCGCGCACATGCGCATCGTTATGCTTGACCGAAGCTTCCGCCAGCGCCCGCACGACGCTCTGGTTCAGTTGCGAAAGCGTTTGGCCGCTCGCGATCTCCGCTTGCCGCTCGCCCAGATCGGTTTGCTTGGCGCGAACCGCAACGGTCAAGTAGACGTTGACGATCAAAAGGATAAGGGCAACCATGCTAAACACGATGGAAGCCGAATAGGATGCTTTGTCTTTCATAGTCTCATTTCTCCACGCCTAGAGGGGGGATAAAGTCAAAGAAGTTGTGCCGGATCATATAGGACAACCGTTGCTCAAAGGTTAACAACCGATAACCTTTTTTACATTATGCAAGTGCAAAGACTCGTATTTGTTACGTCTTTCATCGGCTCAAAAAATCTATCGGCCCTGCGAATAGGGCATTGGAATCGCAAACAATAACTGATAGTTTCTGCGTCAGGGGCATGATCCGTTTAAGAACCGTCATGCCCGCGAAGGCGGGCATCCCATTTGTTTTTTGTTGGAGAAACAAGCGAATGGGTTCGGCTCCTTGCGCGGGGTATGATTCCTTAATTCGGCATTTTGCTCTCGTTCTGCGGGCATGACGGAACTGGTAGACGTACAGGACTTAAAATCCTGAGCCAGCAATGGCGTGCCGGTTCGATTCCGGCTGCCCGCACCAACTTTCTGAAGGTTGCTCATTTAGAAGAATTCATCCCGAAAGGGATGATTTCGATGATATAGCTCTATATTCCCCCAAAAAAACCCGTTCGGGACAAATTTATAGAATCTTAAGCCGTCTTCTGGCATAATAGTCCCGAAGGGGATGATTTTATGTATATCGCCGATACCAAAGAATTGGGCCATATCGTCAAAGTTTTTCGAAAAGCCCAGAAACTGACGCAGGAACAGTTGGCTGCGCAGAGCGGCGTCGGCGTGCGTTTTTTACGCGAACTCGAAAACGGAAAGCCTAGCTGCCAAACAGGCAAGGCGCTTGAGGTTTTGAGCATGTTAGGCCTTGAGATGCGCTTACAGCCCCGCGCCGACGCGAAAGGCGATTGACGCATGAAAGACCGTATCCTCGATGTTTATCTCTATGGCCGCCTTGCCGGAAAACTTCATCAGGGCGAGGGCGGGCGGCTCAGCTTCTCCTATGACGGCAACTACCTTGCGGACAAGGAGTCAACGCCTCTTTCCGTCTCGATGCCTCTTGCGCGCGAACCTTATCTCGATGCCATCGCGCGCCCGTTTTTTTCAGGATTCCTGCCGGATGACCTCATTCGCCACAGATTGGCGCAGGCGCTCGGCGTGTCGGAGGAAAATCCCTTCGCGCTTCTAAAGGAGATCGGCGGCGAATGCGCGGGCGCCGTCGCGCTCTTTCCGGAAGGCGAAAAAGCGGCGGCATCGGGGCTGTTCGAACCGCAAATCCTTAGCGAAGAAGAACTGGCGGAAAAGCTGGACGCTCTTCGCCGTCGTCCGTTATTGGCCGGGAGCGAAGGCATTCGTCTGTCGCTCGCGGGCGCTCAGGACAAATTGCCGGTCGGATTGTTTGCCGATAGAAATAATCTCGCGGAAAGCAAAATCGTCCTCATGAGAGGCGGCGCGCCGACAACGCATATTATCAAGCCGCCTATCGAGCGCGTTGCCGATAGCGTTTATAATGAGTTTTTCTGCCTCAAGCTGGCGGCGAGGCTTCGGTTGCCGGTCGCCAACGCAAGCGTCGGGATTGCGAAGGGAACGCCCTATCTTCTCGTCGAACGCTATGATCGCGCATGGAGCGACGAAGGGCAAATTCGCCGCATCCATCAGGAAGATTTTTGCCAGGCGCTATCCATTCCGCCCGAACAGAAATACGAGCGCGAAGGCGGCCCCGGAATCGCGGCCTGTTTGGCGCTTCTCGAGCGGAGCAGCGTTCAACCGGCTGTCGACAGACAGCGCTTTCTCAAGATTTTGATCTTCAATTACCTGATCGGCAACGCCGACTGCCATGGCAAAAACTTCTCGCTCCTTTACGATGGCGGCAAGCCGCGCTTTGCGCCCGCCTACGATCTTATGAGCACCGCCGTTTATCCCGACGTTCAAAAAAAACTCGCTATGAAAATCGGCGGCGAATACGATCCCCGGAAAATATTTCGCCGGCATTGGCATCGCCTTGTCATGGATACGGCGGTGGCGCGGAAAGCCCTGGACAAGGAATTAAACAATATGGCGAAGGCCATCCGGCATGAGTTTTCCGTCCTTATCGGCGAACTGGCGGCGCAGTCTGTCGCATCGCCTGTTTTTGACGCTATCGGACGGATTATGGAGCAACGAGCGCGGCAGGTTCTGGAAGAGAGCTAAGCTATTGGCGCGCTAAGGCTCAATGACAGTGACGTTCTGCGTTTGATATTCGCGGATGTGCTGATATAAAACAAAGAATCAGGTTCGATACAAGATTCGTCATTCCGGAAAATTCGGCGCGAGCGGCGAATTTATATAAATTATATTTTGCCTTCTTCTTAACTGCAAAGGCTGCTGTCGTAAAATTATGGAAACAGGACTGCTTAAAATATGAACAAAATCCTTATCCTCGATTTCGGTTCCCAGGTTACGCAGCTCATCGCGCGCCGCGTTCGTGAGGCGGGGGTCTACTGCGAAATACACCCCTATAACCGCACCGACGCGCAAGTGTGGGAATTCAACCCGAAGGGCATCATTCTTTCGGGCAGCCCGGCGTCGACTCTGGAAGATAAAAGCCCGCGTGCGCCTCAGGTCGTCTGGGAGCTGGGCGTTCCGGTTCTTGGCATCTGCTATGGGCAGCAGACCATGTGCATGCAGCTTGGCGGCGCGGTCGAAGGCGGCCATACGCGCGAATTCGGCAAAGCCTTCCTCGACATTAAAAAAGCCTGCGCCCTTTTCGAAGGCGTGTGGGAACCCGGCTCCAGCCCCCAGGTCTGGATGAGCCACGGCGACCGCGTCACAAAAATTCCCCAAGGTTTCGAAGTTATGGCGGAAAGCCAAGGCGCGCCTTTCGCCTTCATCGCCAACGAGACAAAGAACTATTACGGCGTCCAGTTCCACCCCGAAGTCGTCCATACCGAAGGCGGGGCGAAACTTCTCGCCAACTTCGTCCGCAAGGTTTGCGGCTGCGGCGACGACTGGAGCATGAAGGCTTTCCGCGCGACGGAGATCGAACGCATCCGCAAGCAAGTGGGCAAGGGCAAAGTCATTTGCGGGCTTTCCGGCGGAGTCGACAGCGCGGTCGCGGCGGTTCTCATCCATGAAGCCATCGGCGACCAGCTAACCTGCATTTTCGTCGATACCGGCCTTATGCGCGAAGGCGAGGGCGAGGAAGTCGTGAACCTCTTCCGCTCGCACTACAACATTCCCCTGATCGCCGTGGACGCGGGCGAAACCTTTCTGAAAGCCCTTGAAGGCGTTTCCGATCCCGAAAAGAAGCGCAAGACGATCGGCAAGTTGTTCATCGACGTTTTCGATGCCGAGGCGCGCAAGATCAAGGATGTCGCCTTTCTTGCGCAAGGCACGTTGTATCCCGACGTGATCGAAAGCATCTCGTTTACCGGCGGGCCGAGCGTCACGATCAAGTCCCACCATAACGTCGGCGGCTTGCCCGAACGCATGAATCTGAAACTGGTCGAGCCCTTGCGGGAACTGTTCAAGGACGAAGTCCGCGCCTTGGGGCGCGAGCTGGGCCTGCCCCCGTCTTTTGTCGGCAGGCATCCGTTTCCGGGGCCGGGCCTGGCGATTCGCGTCCTTGGCGATCTTACGCCAGATAAGCTCGCCGTTTTGAGGAAGGCCGACGTCATCTATCTCGACGAAATAAGAAAAGCCGGCCTCTACGACGCTATTTGGCAGGCTTTCGCCATATTATTACCGGTGCGATCCGTGGGTGTGATGGGCGACGGGCGTTCTTATGATTATGTGCTCGCGTTGCGTGCGGTGACTTCCGTCGACGGCATGACGGCGGAATCTTACCCTTTCGAACACGCCTTCTTGGCAAAAGTCGCAACACGCATTATTAACGAAGTCCGCGGCATCAATCGAGTCACTTACGATGTAACCAGCAAGCCGCCCGGCACCATCGAGTGGGAGTAGGCTAAGTAAGCAGGGATGCGTCATGTTAATGAAGGATCGTCATGAATAAACCTAAAAAGGATCTCAAGGAACTTATCGATGCCCTTCTGGCGGTGAAAAATGCCGAAGAGTGTGAGCGTTTTTTGCGCGACATCTGCACGCCGAAGGAAATCGGGGACCTTACGGATCGATGGGTCGTGGCGCGCCTTTTGGACGAAGGCGAGCTTTCCTATCGCGACATCCATAGCCGCACGGGGGTCAGCGTCACGACCATTGGCCGCGTCGCCCGCTTTTTGCAGCAAGAAAACTACAAAGGCTACCGCCTGCTTATCGACAGGATGAAGAAGAAGTAGAGCGGCATTCCAAAAAACTTTGTCATTCCGGGGCTGTCGTCCCCGCCTTCGCGGGGACAGGCTCCGCGACAGAGCCCGGAATCCAGATGGCCTCTCCCTATGAAATGTTAGCGCCTGTTTAGACGCCACATCAAAAAAGAACTGTCATTCCGCAATTCGCTGAAAGCGAATATGCGTCCGATTGTGTTGGTGAGGTCAAGCAGAAAAAGAAGGAGGAGAGACCCAG
>CAYVNS010000042.1:0-7031 GCA_964453225.1 uncultured Rhodospirillaceae bacterium | reverse complement strand
TCTCTCCTCCTTCTTTTTCTGCTTGACCTCACCAACACAATCGGACGCATCTTCGTCCCGCCGTGCGGCGGGACTGCGTGCGGAATGACGTTATCCAGTTCTTTTGACTCGCTCTTGATTGAGTGTCCCTAATCTTGTCATATAGAAACAGTCATAGTAATTTGATCGTTGCCACGCCATGCGAAGGCGAAGGCTAATTTAGAAAGACACCAGTGTTCTGTGCCGCAGCGAAAAGACTTCCCCTCACCTCGGTGATCCTCGTCAGCTATCACACGGGGCCGGATTTGTTCGCGGCCATCGATTCCGTTCTGAAGCAAGACAAGCCGGTCGAGGCGGTTGTCGTCAATAACGGCAATCCCGACGACGTTCTGGACAAGCTGCGGCGGCGGATCGCCGCAGACCCGCGCCTTTCGCTTGTCGACGGGCATGGCAATGTGGGCTTTGCGCGGGGGAATAATTTAGGCGTGAAGGCTTCGCGCGGCGAGTATGTGCTTATTCTCAACCCCGATTGCGTGCTTGCCGACGATACCGTCTCGAAACTTCATAAGCATGCCCGTTTGCTTGGAAAAAAAGAAAATGGGACCCCCGCCTTCGCGGGGGTGACGAGGAATCAAAATGGTGCCGCCGCTCCATTCATGATCGGGACCCCCGCCCGAGCCTGCCCCGTGCCAGGATGCGGGACGGGGGTGACGGTCAATCAAAACGAGTCATCCTGCCAAACCCACTTCTACGGCCCTCCGTTCATGATCGGGGCGCGGATTTTAAACCGCGACGGCAGCGATCAGCGCGGCTGCCGGCGGCAACTTTTGACCCCCGCCTCGGCCTTTGTCGAGGCTCTGCATTTGACGCGCTTTTTCCCGAAGCATCGGCTGAATTTACATGAAGGCCCCGTTCCCGCCGCGCTTTCAGGCATCCCGGCGATCAGCGGCGCTTTCATGTTTCTTTCGCGCGACGATTACGACAAAATCGGCGGCTTCGACGAAGGCTATTTCCTGCACGTCGAGGATCTGGATTTTTGCTATCGCTTTCGCAAGGCCAAAGGCGAGATTTATTTTGCGCCGGATGTGCCCGTAACCCACATCGGCAGCACGAGCGACGTGACCTCGGATTTTATAGAAAAGCACAAAACAAGGGGTTTTTCGCGCTATTTTCACAAAAATTTCAGCGAAGAATACCCGCGCTGGTTCCTTAGATTTCTGGATTTTGCCATCTGGAGCCGCTACACTCTGCGCCGCCTTGCAAGACGCCATCCGAAAGTAAAACACACATGAACGACTCCTTTTCGCTTGCGAACAATCGCCCCATCATCGTCACGGGAAGCGCGGGGTTCATCGGCGCCAATTTCGTTTTGGACTGGATACGCGAGGTCGGATCGCCTGTCATAAGCTTCGACAAGCTGACTTACGCCGGAAACCTTGCGAACCTTGCCGCTCTGGACGGCGACGAGCGGCATATCTTTTGTAAGGGCGACATTGGCGATCAGGCAGCGGTCGACAACCTTCTGAAAACTCACGAGCCTTGGGCCGTTGTCAATTTCGCCGCCGAGTCCCATGTGGATCGTTCCATCCACGCGCCTGAAGAATTCGTTCAGACGAACATCGTGGGGACTTTCCGCTTGTTGCAGGCGGCGCGTGTTTATCTGGAAACGCTAGCCCCCGAAAAGCGAAGCGCCTTTCGCTTTCTGCATGTGTCGACGGACGAGGTTTACGGATCGCTGGGGGCCGACGAGCCTGCCTTCGCCGAAACCAACCAGCTTATGCCGAACAGCCCTTATGCGGCGTCCAAGGCATCGTCGGACCACCTTGTTCGCGCGTACGGCCATACCTACGGATTGCCGGTGTTGACGACGAATTGTTCGAACAACTATGGGCCTTATCAGTTTCCCGAAAAGTTGATACCGCTGATGATTCATAACGCGCTGGGCGGCAAGCCCTTGCCCATCTATGGCGACGGAAAGAACGTGCGCGATTGGCTTTATGTGGCCGATCATTGCGCCGCCATTCGCCGCGTTCTGGAAAAGGGCCGCGCGGGCGAGACCTACAACATCGGCGGGCGCAACGAGATGACGAATATCGAGATCGTGCATACCCTTTGCGATATGCTTGATAAACTGAAGCCCGCGAAAAACAGCTATCGCGAACAGATTGCGTACGTCGCCGATCGTCCCGGGCACGACCGGCGCTATGCCATCGACGGCCGAGACTTTCCAAAGCGGCATCGAAAAAACGGTGCGCTGGTATCTGGATCATCAGGATTGGGTCCAAAACGTGACCAGCGGCGCGTACAGGCATTGGGTGAATACGAATTACGAATCCGGCATCAGGAAAAGATCATGAAACGCAAAGGCATTATTCTGGCAGGCGGATCGGGCACGCGGCTGAACCCCGTGACGCTGGCGGTCTCGAAACAGCTTCTGCCCGTTTACGACAAGCCGATGATCTATTACCCGCTGACGACGTTGATGCTGGCGGGCATTCGCGACATCCTTGTGATTTCGACGCCGCAGGACACGCCCCGCTTTCAAAGCCTTCTGGGCGACGGAAGCAACTGGGGGCTTCATCTTGATTATGCCGTTCAGCCCTCGCCCGACGGCCTGGCGCAAGCCTTTATTATCGGGCGCGATTTTATCGGCAAGGATTCCGTAGCGCTGGTTTTGGGCGACAACATTTTCTATGGGCATGATTTTTCGCCGCGCCTGAAACGCATTTCGGACGCCAAAAAAGGCGCGACGGTCTTTGCCTACTACGTGTGCGATCCGGAGCGCTACGGCGTTGTGGAATTCGATCCCGACAGGCGCGCTCTGTCCATTGAGGAAAAACCAAAAGCGCCGAAAAGCAATTACGCCGTCACGGGATTGTACTTTTACGATAACAGCGTCATCGACTACGCCGCGAACCTGAAGCCTTCCGGGCGCGGAGAGCTGGAAATTACGGATATAAATTGCCTTTATATGGCCAACGGCGCGTTGCACGTCGAGGAGCTGGGGCGCGGCTTTGCGTGGCTGGATACCGGAACGCATGACTCGCTTTTGGAGGCGGGCCAATTCGTTCAGACGATCGAGCGGCGGCAGGGCCTGAAAATCGCCTGCCCCGAAGAAATCGCCTATCGCATGGGCTACATCGACGCCGGGCAACTTGAAAAACTGGCCGCTCCCCTGCTGAAAAACGCTTACGGCCAATATTTGATGGACATAGTTCGCATGAAGGCGCGCCGATGAAAGTGGAAGAGACCAAGCTTGCGGGCGTTTTTATCCTGAAACCCGATGTGTTCGGCGATGCGCGCGGCTTTTTTATGGAAAGCTATAATGAGCGCATCTTTCGCGAAGCCATGGGTTTTGTACCGACGTTCGTGCAGGACAACCATTCGCGTTCGCGCAAAGGCGTTTTGCGCGGTATGCATTACCAAATTAAGCACCCGCAAGGCAAACTGGTGCGCGTTTCGCGCGGGCGTGTTTTTGACGTCGTTGTGGACTTGCGCAAGTCGTCGCCCACTTTCGGCCAGTGGACAGGCGTGGAGCTGAACGACGAAAATCATGTGCAGGCATGGATTCCCCCTGGCTTTGCGCACGGGTTTGCGGTTTTATCGGACGTGGCCGATTTCCAATATAAAACGACGGACTTTTACGCGCCGGAGCACGAACGCTGCCTTTTGTGGAGCGATCCGGCCATCGGCATTGAATGGCCGGTTCTTCAGGAAACCACTCTTTCCGAAAAGGACAAGAAGGGATTGCCTCTTAATCAGGCGGAGGTTTTTGACTAATGCGCATTCTTCTTTTCGGCAGCGAGGGACAAGTCGGACAGGCTTTGAAGGAAAAGCTGAAGGGCGAGGATGGAGTCGAACTGACGGCGCTGAGCTGGAAGGATGAAGAGCCTTGCGGCGATCTGACAAAGCCCGAAGGCATTAAAAAGACCATTCAAGACCTGAAGCCGGATGTCATCATCAATGCGGGCGCCTATACCGACGTCGACGGCGCGGAGACCGATGCGGGGTATGACGTCGCCGTGGCCGTCAATGCGGTTGCGCCGGAGGCAATGGCCGAAGCGGCCAAGGAAAACGACGCGCTATTGGTGCATTATTCGACCGATTTCGTTTATGGCGGCAATGAAGATTACGGCGATCAGCCGTGGTCGGAGGACGACGATGCCGTTCCCGCCAATCAGTACGGCGCCACGAAGCTGGCCGGCGACCGCGCGATTATGCGCTCGGGCTGCGCGCACATTATTTTCCGCACAAGCTGGGTTTATTCCGCCGATCCGAACCGGAAGAATTTTGTGCGGTCGATCCTAAGAAACGCCCTGACTTCCGACAAGCTGGACGTTGTGGACGATCAGATCGGCGCAGCGACCTCGGCCATGCTGCTGGCGGACGTGACGGCGCAAGTGCTTAAGATGGTCAAGCACGACCACGACATTCGGGAGCTTTTTCACGTGGCCCCTACCGGATTCGTTTCGCGCTATGATTTGGCGGGGCATATTTTGCAGCACGCGCAAGCCGCCGGGCTGAAGGTTTCGCCCAAGCAGCTTAGGCGGATACAATCGGGGATGCTGCGCACGCTCGCAAAGCGCCCTTTCAATTCGCGCCTGAACTGCAACAAGCTGCAAAAACGGTTTGGCATCGTTTTGCCGACATGGCGCGCCGATATGCAAAGCATGTACGAGAAGATTTTCGCGCCCTACAAGGCGCAGGCGATGAAACAGGAAACAAAGTCGGCCCCCGATCATCGTTTCACGGATGCCGATCAACCTTAGGATTTCAAGCTGGGGTGGTTTCCATTTTCTTTTACTAAGAAAACAAATGGGATGCCCGCCTTCGCGGGCATGACGGTGGTTTTCATCTGAATGAACCAGCCGGAGCCTGCTCCGTACTCCGATAAGGAGCGGGCATGACGGCGGGATGAACGGCTAATGATTTTTGCCAAATTGCCGCGCGATGTCGAGGTAATGAAGGACATCCGCGTCCTCCAACTGGGGAAAGTTTTCGTAAGCCTGCGAAACTCCGAATAACGGCTGGACAATTTGAGCGCACACAACGTCGTTGGCGACGTTCTTTAGCATCTCGACCGTATCGGGCGAGCCCACGGGAAAGGCGGCGATGACCTGCTGCGGGTCTTGTTGCAGCGCCGCCATAATCGCCGCGCGCATGTTGGCGCCTGTCGCCACGCCGTCGTCCGCCAGAATGACGATTTTTTGCTTTAAGTCCGGCGGCGGCTCGTCGTTGCGGTAGAGGCGGTTGCGGCGGCGAAGCTCCAGCGTTTCCTTCGCGATGATGAGGTCGATATCCCCTTGCTGTAGCGACAGCGAGCGAATGACGTCGCGGTTGTACACGACGATATCCGGCAGGGCCAGGGCTCCCAGCGCAAGCTCTTCGTTTCCGGGCACGCCTAATTTCCGCACAAGCATCAGATCCATCGTCGCGTTAAGAAACTTCGCAATCTCATAGGCGACAGGCAGGCCGCCGCGCGGCAGCGCAAGGACGATCACATCGTTCCTTTCCGCCCATGCGGTTAGTTTCTTTGCCAGTTGCCTTCCGGCTTCGGTGCGATCGGCGAACAAGGCGCTCATAGGTTGACTCCCCGCAATTATTTTAACCTTATTTTTGATGCGAAGAAAGCAAATGGGATGCCCGCCTCCGCGGGCATGACGAAATGAGGGAATTTCGGCTTCGTTTGATTTTCGTCAAAAAAAGGAGGCGGCATCTGCCGCTTAATATGAATCCCAATTCCTCAAGCCTTGGAGACAGCCATGGCCGACCGCACATCCGAGAGAAACCTTCCCATTTCAAGGGGCGGCGGAAGACAGCTTCAGACCCTTCAAACGGGGATGAACGACTTGTTCCGCAGCTTTTTCGGCAACGCGTTGCCGCGCTCGTGGCTGTGGCCCGACGATATTATGGGCATGGACACGGGGGCGATGCCCGCCACCGACGTGGTTGAAACGGATAAGGATTACAGAATTACGGCGGAATTGCCGGGTATGGAAACCAAGGACGTTTCCGTAACGATAAGCGAGGGCAACATCACCATCAAGGGCGAGAAACGGGAAGAACGGAAGGAAGACAAGAACGGCTACTTCCGGCAGGAACGCTCGTACGGGCAGTTTCAGCGCGTTGTCGCCCTGCCCCCGAATATGGCCGACGAAAACCGCGCCGAGGCAACCATGAACAAAGGCGTTCTTACGATCACCGTGCCCAAGAAGGCCGAAGCTCAGGCAAGGGCGAGAAAGCTGGACATACGGCAAAGCGACATGCCCCAAGCGCAAGGCGGGCGGCAAGGCGAGATGCGTCAGGGCGAGATGCCAAAGGGAGATGTGCCCAGAGGTGAAATGCGCGGGGGCGAGCCGCGGCAAGGCGAAGGCGGCCGGAGCGAGTATGGACGCGGCGAGTATGGCCGGGGCGAGTCCGGCAGAGGCGATTATGAAAAAGAGGCGCGCGACCGCGAGAGAGGCGAACGCCCGGAACCGAGCCGCGGCGATTACAGACGCGGCATGTAAGGTTGTTGGCAAGGGCCGCGAATTTGAAGGTAGAGGCTTAAAGACACGATATTCAAGGACACGCGTAAATTACCAAGTTTTGGGGGCGCTGCATCAATGCACGCAGCCTGATAAAACGCCCCTACCCCCTTCCCCCAAGGAAGCCCGATCTGCGCGAAAGCGCGGATCGGGTATTTTTGTGGAAGGAGCGGCATTAACTTTAAGCAAGTCCTATGCGGCCAACCGCAAAAGCATGCAGGGCGACCTGAAAATGGCAACGCAGCAAGCGCGTTAGCGCGCTGCGAGTACATCCCGTAGGGCCGCAAATAAATATGTCCTTGATTCTAAAGCAAAGCTCGTTTATCAGTTCCTGCCTTGCCAAAATTTGCAAGCCATATGTCCCCTTCGTCTAGAGGCCTAGGACATCACCCTTTCACGGTGGTAACACGGGTTCGAATCCCGTAGGGGACGCCAATCAGGTATGAATCTGTGTACTTCGGCAGATGGGTCGATTTGCCCGCCGTTGGCGACGAGGTTTGCCATAGCTTTATTTTCCCCTCTAAG
>CAYVNS010000041.1:0-8974 GCA_964453225.1 uncultured Rhodospirillaceae bacterium | reverse complement strand
TTAAAATAGTTTTCATCAGGAAGAGATTCACATGAAGGTCTTCCGCAAGCAGAACGCGCATGCCGTTGAAGTCCTGCGGGGCGGGCGTCCAGGTTTCGGCGATGGGCTTCGGCTCCGGCGCGATCATGGTTTTCGTCGAAACGCCCAAATTATCCGTTCGATGCTCCCATGTATAGACGATGATATCGAAAAGTTCCGAGGCATAGAAAGGCTTGGTTAAAACGCCCGCGACGCCCAGTTTTTCCATATCGTAACTTTCCAGCGACATGTCCGGTCGCGCCAAAAGAACGACAAGCAGCTTCCGCGCGTTCGCCAGCGTCGAGAAGTTGTTGAGAAGCGTCAGCCACGTCTTTTCCGGCAGCTCCGCGTCGATAACGACAATCTGGTAAGGCTTTCCTAAAATAGTCGCATTCGTCATGGCGCTTAGGGCGCTCTGCACGTCGTTGCGGCTATCGCAAAGCATCTCGCTCCTTATCAGATGCTTTGTCTGGATTTCCAGCTCCAGATCGTCGGGGCCTATCATCAGAATCGGCGCGTTTTTCAAATCATAGGGAACAAGGTTTCTTTCCGGCATCGCCAAATGATCGATTTTCAAGGGAAGCGTGAACCAAAAACAAGACCCGCGGTTTACCGTGCTTTGAACGCCGATTTTACCGTCCATTCCCTGCACGAGTTTTTTGGTAATGGTCAGGCCAAGGCCGGTGCCGCCAAACTTGCGGGTTGTCGATGTCGCTTCCTGATTGAACTTGCCGAATACAAAATCAAGCTTATCGGGCGGGATGCCGATGCCGGTGTCCTCGACCTCGATATGAAGAAGATGGGAATCCTGTATCATGTGGGCTCTGAGAATGACATGCCCGGAATCCGTGAATTTGATTGCGTTGCCCATTAAATTCATAACGACTTGGCGCACGCGAGTCGGATCGCCGACAATGCGTCGCGGCAAGCTGGGCGACAAGTCCACAAGAAGCTTCAGGCCTTTGGCCGACGCGCGCACATAAAGCAAATCGGTAATCAGCTTGATGGTTTCCGGCAGGTCGAACGAAACGGATTCGAAAGCCATTTTGTCCGCCTCGATCTTTGACAAATCCAGAATATCGTTGATGATTTCCATCAGCCCTTCCGCCGAGCGATACGCGGCCTGAAGCCATTCTTTCTGCTGATCGGTAACCTTGGTGTCGAGGAGAAGGGCGATCATGCCCATAACGCCGTTCATGGGCGTGCGGACTTCGTGGCTCATGTTCGCCAGGAAATCGCTCTTGGCTTTGGTCGCGCACTCCGCGATGGTTTTCGCCCGGGAGAGTTTCTTGGCGTTTAGCCAAAAACTCGAAAGCAATATAACAATGCCCGTCGTGATGAGAAACACGAACAAAGCGACCTTGTGTTCGATGAACCACGATGTCTTGTCCGCGAAAGTGAAAACGACGGTCTTTGTCCCGTCCCCGATCTCAATCGGAAGCCGAACAACCTGCGTTCGCGATGCGCCAAGCCCAAGGAACAAGTCTAGTCGTTGCGGAAGGCTTTTGCGGTCGGCCTGATGATCGTTTTCCGTTTCTATTTTGATCGTTATGTCCTGCGGGAACGGGTCGGACTGAACGGTAGTGATGAGTGTGTCCAGATTGATGTTCGCGATCAGAAGTCCGCGTAAATTTCCCGAAAGTTTTTTCGAATCCCCGTAAGACGAGTTGCTATGATATATCGGATAAATCAAAAGAACGTCGTTTCTTATAGCGCTCCCCTGATCGGATCCTAAACCCGGGGCCAAAGAGCGCGGCACGTAAACGATCCGGTTTTTATCGCGTGCCTTGTGCATGGCCGCCAAAAGAACGGGATCGGTTCCCAAATCGAGTCCGATTAAAGGCTCGAAGAAAGGTTCGCGATAGTAAAGCGGATAATATCCGCCGTTTTCGCTTCCCGTTTTTGTTTTGATCGAAAAAGAAGGCTTGGACAGGCGGGCTTTCGCTTCGAAAGCCTCTTTTTGCTCGCGCGGGACATAAGGAACCCAGCTAATGCCCTCGACCTCGGGCCGAAGAAGAAAGTACGGCGTAACAGACTGAGTAAAGGAAGGCTCCGAAACATCGCCAAGCGCGTCGAAATAGAAGCGCAAGCTTACCAGCAGGTTGGCGTCGTTCTGAACTTCCTGTTTCAAGGCGAATTGAAACTGGCTGGCTCTCTGGCTGTAGGAAGACATCTTCTTTTCGGTTTCCAGTTGAAGAAGATGCCACATCAAAAGGATACAAAGAGGCAAACCAAGAAAAATGGCGAATCCGGCAATCTTGGCTTTTTCTCGCCAAGGGATAGCGGAAACATTTCCTTGATCGGAAGTCTCAATCGAATGGGCGTACTGGTCCTGCATCGGTGCCTATCAGAATTTACCCGTGAACGTCAGGAAAACCTGCCGCTCCAGGGCCGGAAAAGGGCTGGTCGTAATGGTGTTTTGATTCAGATTTCGTCCTGAAAGCGCGACGGTAAATCGCTCGTCGATCGCATAGCCGGCGCGCGCGCTGAAACTATACCAATCGCTTACATACATGGCCGGCCAGGTCCATCCGCCGTCGGGGCTGCGGTACATGTTGGTCGAGGAAGCATACTGCCCGAAACCGTCAAGCTCCCAGCTGCCGGTCGTGTAGCCAAGCCCCAAGCGAAAGTGATGTTGGGGCGCGGATTCCTGATAGTTCATGTTTTCAAGAGCGCTTTGGCTATCGGTGATGCGCGTAAAACTGTAACTTGCGTCCCACCTGTAGCCATCCGGATGATTGCCTTTGATTTGAAGCTCGCCGCCGTAACCGCTGCTGCTTCCGACGTTAATGCTCTTCCCGTAAGGATAATCGACGCCGCCAATATTGACCGTACCGATCTCGCAAAGGGGCGATACAAGATCCTGATTAAGTTCGTAAAAAACGCTGATCTTCGCGAATGAAAAAATTTCAGGGACTTTGCGCGTGTAATCGAAGCTGTAGTCCTGAATGACGGTCGGTTTCAATTTCGGATTGCCTTCCCATAGGCTGAGATACGGATCGCCCGCCGTTCCGAAATTCTGGAACAGGCTGTATCCGCTGTTAATCAAGCTTGGCGCTTGAAGCCCGCGTCCATAGCCAAGGCGCAGAGTATCCACATCCGTCGGCTTGAAAACGATGTTGGCGTTGGCGCTAACGGCGTTCAAGGCGTGCGAATAATCCGAGTAGGTATTAACCGAATCCTCCATCAGCGTGCCGGTTTCCTCCATGTCCAAATGCCCATAGCGCAACGCGTTCGTAAAGGCCCATTGATCGTTGATTTCCCAATGCCACACGCCGCCGACACCGAACATATCCTCGCTCAGCTCAGGGCTTTGCGGCTGGAGCAATTGGGCGCCCTTCATTTTAAATTTTTTGTGCTTGTAATCGAAGGCCACGCGGAACGTATGATCGGCCCCGATCTTGAACTGGTCGCGCAAAAGGCTCGCGATTAAATCGACCGTCGTCACATAAGGCGAACCCCCGTCCGTAGGCTCCTTGATCGAAATATACGAATGATTGAAGTAATTATCGAGCGTCAGCATGCCGATGGAAGACTGCCAGTTGCCGCCGCCGCGCACCGAATAAGTTGTCAGATCCTGCCTGCCCATCAAACACCCGTTCATTTCGTCGGCCGTGTTTCCGGTGCTGTCGGAAAAGGTCGCTTCGGTAAAAGCGTCGATATCCTTGTTAAGCTTGAACACCGAACTGTTCGTGGCATAACGATGCTGAGGCTTTGCCGCAGGCTGATCCAAAGGATACCTGAAGGTGGCGAAATCCTTGGCGGTCATGCCGCCAAGCGTGAATTTGGTTCCGCCCCAGTTGCCGTTAAATGTGGTCGTCGCATCGCCCGTGATCGTATCCTGCGTGCCGCCGCGAAAACTCGCCACGTTGTTCTTGTCGTAAAGGGGGCTGTAGGTGACGATATTGATCATGCCGCCGGCGGCATTGGGGCCGAAAATCGCGGAACTGGCGCCTTTGACGACCTCGATTTGCCGAATATCGTCGACGTTGACCGGAATGTTATCCCACGCGGTGCGCGAATAGTCGTCCAGAAAAACCTGCCGCCCGTCCACCAGCACCAAAAGCCGCGGCTGGAAAGGCTGTTGATACCCACGGACTCCGACATCGAAGACGTTGATTCCTGTTTGCAGAAGATCGAGTCCCGCGACGCGCTCCAAAATCTCGGGAATTTGGCGGCTTCCGGACTGGCGAATTTCGTCTGCGGTAACAATGGTCATGTTTGTCGGCGCATCGCTTACCTTAAGCGGCGTTCCCGTCGCGCTTAGCGTGATCGGTTCGCCGAAAAGATCTTCAAGCGACCCGTAATCGATGCTTTGAGCCGAAACCGATCGACCGCCGCTCGCCGCTACGACGGCGCACAGGAAGCCGGTTAAAAGAGGAAGGTTTTTCATGGCTAACGCTCTACCTGTACCTATAACTGAGAAACAAGCATGATGAATGCTTGCGCAAAACCGATTTTCCCCGCGTCCGCCGCTACGGGGCTGTAGTAGATTTGGACGCTGGGCTTTGAAACGATGCCAAGAACGCACTTGTTCGCCTTGATGTAAGGAAGGTGTGTGGACATAGTCAGGACGCCCGCAGTAGCTGCAGCCCTGCCTGCAGCATCAAGATCCGCATCCGATAGCCTGTCCGCAAAAAAAGCGATCCTGGCATTCGCGAGCTTTCCCAGCTCGCCTGTGCCGATAAGCCGGCTTGTCAGCGTGACCCCGCCCGGCGCGACGATGCCGCCGTCAATGATGGATTTGATGAATTCCGCCTCGGCTCTGGAATCGGCTTTTGCGGGATCGTAAACAATGCCGAAAACAGCGGGACTATGGATTTTCTCGTTGAGCAGGGGAAGGATTTTAAGCCCCACCTTAAGATCAAGGGAATCCGTCGCATAGGCCGTAGCGGGCAGGTACACGCACAAGGCGAAAATGAGTGCGTAAAGATGCAGGCGACATCGATTCATGAATCACTCAGGAAAATGACTGATGACAGTTGGCAAGGAAGGCTTATGAAAACGAACATTAATCGACTGTAAGACGAAGGAAAAGGATGTCCGCTAAGTGATTAATAATTTATAAAGAATAGGGGGATTTTCGGATTCTTTTCCCGCAAAGGTTGATCGGCCAACGCGGTCAAGATCTAACCTTCTTCCTTCATGACCGGATTTTTTAGAAAGCCGCGTATCCACGAAATAACTTCCCCGCTATCGTTAGGCTTGTTCAAGGAGGCGAGAGCCTTATCGACAAGCTCTTCTGCGATATAGGTTCCCCTCAACTCAAGCAGCAGGGCTTCGGCATAGGCCGCGGAAAATTCGGGGTGCGCCTGAACCGAGATAATCGGCGCGCGTTTATAGGCAAGCCCCGCAAACGGTGTAAAGTCGTTTTGCAACATAACAACGGAGTCTTGCGGAAGCGACAGGACCTGATCGCCATGCAACGCGAGCATGGAAATTTCTTTTTGCTGGCTCATCCATGGCTGCGGAGAGGAAACCCGATAGGATATACGCCCGATACCCCATCCTTGGGGATTTTTCTCGACGCGCGCGCCCAGGGCGCGGGCGATAATCTGATGGCCGAAACAAATGCCGACGAGAGGAATCTTTTGCGCCGCAACGGAGCGAACGAAAGCCTCTAAAGTCGGAATCAAGGGCCTTTCATCATAAACGGAAGCCTCAGAGCCTGAAATCAAATAGCCGTCAAAGGCATCGATGGAGGAGGGCCCTTCACCGGCAACGACGTCGAAAATCGCAGACTCGAATTCTTCCCCAAGCAGCCGGTCGCGAAAATTGTCGATGTAACGCCCGAACCGTTTCCGAAATTCAGGAGAACTTGAAATGACGGTATTGAGAATGCCTATGCGCGGCAATCGTGTGCTCATCGTTATACTCTTCCTTGGATATAGGCCTCTTTGTCCGATGTTAAGCTATTCCTCTTCCTTTGCAACGGATACTGAGACTTCGCATAACATGCTTGCCGCTTTTCGCATTCGATCCGTCCTCGAAACAATTAAAAACTTGAACAAAAAGCGCATTCATGGCAACACTATTTCAGATAAATTTTTTTTGGAGGATCACGTGGTGAAGTCCCAGTCTGAAAAAGTAAAAAAAGCGCTTTTCATTGTTTCTCTTATGGCCATAGGCGCTTCCTATTCGTCTCCTTCTTTTGCGGATCACTTCGAAGAAAACGACACAACCCTGACCGAGACCTCAGTCACCGTTATGGGCGCTCAGCAAGCTTTTCACACGACCCAAGCCGTTAATTCCGTTTTTGATCGCCTGACGTCGCTGGATAGCGTGACGGATTTCGGGAAAACCGGCATTGCCTCCGGCGAAATCGCAAATAATATAAGCGTTTGGCTAAATCCATTCTACGCGCATGTGCGCGACACGAATGTTTCGACCGGGTACAATGGCAACACGTATGGCGCCTTTTTCGGGGGCGATTACAAAGTTAATCCTGCAACAACGGCAGGATTGATGCTGGGCGTCGACAACACGCACATTAACAGCAAGGTCAACGGAGGCGGCTCCGACACAACCGGCGTAACCGTGGCCCCCTATGCTCGCTATAAATTCAGCAAGAATTACAGCGCCGACGCCACGTTCGGCTACACGACCAGCGACAGCGATAATGAGCGTTTTGCCATTGGCTCGCGTATTTCGGGCACAAGCGATACGAGCCGTTGGTTCGGTTCCGTTGGCGTTAACGGAAGCTTCTGGCAAGACCGCTGGAACTTCGTTCCCCGCATAGGAACCACGATTGCAAGCGATCATCGCGATGCTTCGATCGAGAGCGACGGCACGGCTGTCGCTAAACAAGACACGTCTTTTGGGCAGGCTCAAATGGGCGTGAAAACCAGTTACTATTTCAAAAAGGTTGCTCCATGGATCAGCGCAACCTACGCCTATGATTATGAGCGGAAGCTTCCGACGGTTGCCTCGACCCAGGTAAAACCAAAGGACGACCGCGACCAGCTTATTCTGGGGATCGGCGCAACGGTCTTCGGTTATGGAGCCATTACAGGCGATCTGAGCGTCAAACAAACGGTGTTCAAGGAAAAATACGACAATACGTCTGTCGGCTTCACCGTTAGCGCGGCCTTCTGATAACAAAAGCGATAAAAAAGAAGGGCAACGCCTCGTTGCCCTTTTTTTTATTTATAGGATGGTTTCGTTAAAGCCGATTTCTTAACGTAACCGGCCAGACGGCGGCCAAACAAGGCGCGGCACCATCCGCCGTTGTCGCACGAAGCCTCGATCAGGCTATCTTTGGGAAGCTTGTTCAGAACGGGCGCGGTTTCCTTGGGCGAGCTGTGGGCGTCAACAGAGTTGCGGGTTGTATAGAACGCGGGCTTGACGCCAAAGCGGCGCATCAGATACGCCGAGCGGATGACGGGATCGCCGTAATCGTACCGCGCAGCGGCGGCTAGATCCTTGTCGGCTTTCTTTTTGTCGCCAAGGCCTTTGTAAACCAAGCTTCTATATAAATGCGCCTGAGCGTGTTCGGGGCGCCTGACAAGAACGCCGTCCAAAACATCCTTGGCTTCCGCCAGCTTTTTACGCGCAAGCAAAGCGCGGCCCAGCCCGACCGCATAATCGGGGTCGTCGCCCTCTTTAACAGCGGCCCTAAAAGCCTCTTCAGCCTTGTCGGCCTGTCCCAAAGCCATGAGATTCAGTCCTCGCGCATAATGAGCATCGGCCAAAGCGTTATGGTTTTTCAAAGCGCGGTCGAGAGACCCAAGGGCTTCTTTGTTTTTACCCATGCGGCGAAGGGCTTCCCCTCGGTTAAGAAGCGCTTTTTCGTTGCGGGGATCCAACTCCAAAGCCTTGTCAAAAGCCTGTACGGCCAGATCGGGGCGCCCCACGTCGATTAACACCGTTCCTTTATTATAATAGGTTTTTGCGCGAGCCTCCGTCTGAAGATCGGAACCGTCCAGAGCCGCATCGAACGATGCAATCGCTTCATCGGTCTGCCCTCTGCGGGCAAAATCCAGCCCTTTTTTTGCCTCATCAAGCCCGCCGGCCATTACTGGCGTCGCGCACAAAAGAGCAAAAGCCGTACAGGAAATAAGTTTCCATTTTTTCATGGCATGCCCCTATTAGTAAGAAACGAGAGGTTGCGTCGCATAGGATGTACCATATCCGCCGCCCGAACCGTAAGTGGTCGATGTTTTTGCTTTCCTTGAAGAGCCTTCGTTTTTCTTGTTTTTCTCGCGAAGAGCGTCCTCGACTTTGTTGACCGTTGGATCGATCGCTGCGCCCGTCATTTCCTGGGTAACCGTCTGGCCTGTTTTAATGACCATATAAGAGATTCCCTTGGCGCCCATTTCGGCGATCTGCTTGGTTGTCAATTTATCAAAACCGACCTGTGAGAGAACGGCAACGCGGTTCGTCATGGCGCTTGTCCCTCCGGTTGCCTTGTTGCCGATATAGGAAATCGTTCCCTTGACGCCGCCGTTCACGGCGGCGATTTTCAGGGCATCGGCCATGGAGGTTCCCTTGGCAAGCTCCTCGCCCAAGGATTCCGCAAAACCGCGACCAATGGACAAGGACACATCTACGCCGTCCATTCCCGGCACAAACGCGATAACCGTTTGCGTAACCTGGCCTGCCAGATTGGCGGTTTCAAGAACGGTCAAGGATTTGTCCGCAACCCCCAGATCCGAAAAGGCGCGGCTAAGATCTTCTTCGCGAAGCTCCTGCATCGTCATGTTGCGCTTGATATTGACGGTTTCCGCAGACAAGCCGCCTTCCTTGCCGGATAAAAAGTCATCGCTGCCCAAATCCCCGGCAGAAACGGCGCCTTTATCTTTTGCCCCCGTATCTTCGGAGCCATCAAGCGTCGCCGTTAACCCGGGGCCGGCTTTGTCTTCGACTTCGGCCTTTAATTGCTTCAACTCGTCCATCAATTTGTCGTACTCGGCCTTCTTGGTTTCATACGCGGCCTTCGGCTCGTCTATGGCTGGAT
>CAYVNS010000040.1:0-9034 GCA_964453225.1 uncultured Rhodospirillaceae bacterium | reverse complement strand
TCTCGCGGAAAAATGATTCACCGGATCGTTTTCCCGCTTCGAGCCATCAAGGGGGGAGGGCTTTAACAAATGGGATCCTCCGCCTTCCTCCTACGCCAAGGCTACAGAGGACGGAGGATGACGGGGATAGATTGGAGTGCTGCATATCGCGTTTCGCTGCCATCTGGATTCCGGGCTCCGCTGCGGAGCCTGCCCTCGCGAAAGCGGGGGCAGCGGCCCCGGAATGACACCGTAGGATGAGGCGCAGCCCGGAATGACATTATTTTTTTTCTTTCAATAAATGCCGAATTTTGATGTCTACTCGGCCTTCCAGTGCGTCCCCAGCTTTTTGATGGGCAGGCGGTAGAGCAAAGGCGCGGAGCCGTATATCTCGATCTCGATCACGTCCCCGATCTCAACCCGCGCATACGCGCCTTCCGCTTTCGGCGACGTGCGGAAGGTTTCGACCAGCGAAGGTATGGTCACGTAATGAATGCCGTCCATGCAGTGATAGGCCGTCCAGTGAAAATGCCCGTTCACGCACATAATGACCTTGCCGCTGCGCTCGATGGCTTCGCGAATGCGCCTGGCCTGATCCGGCGGATAACCGGCATGATTTGGAAATCTTTCGAAATAGTAATTCCCCGCAATCGCGCCGTTATCCAAGGGCACATGGGAGAAAATAATCACGGGTAATGGCGACGCGTTTAGCTCCTGCCGCAGCCATTCCAGATCGCGTTCCTCCAGCATAAAGCCCTTGGCCTTATCCAGCTTGGGATTGGTATTCCAGAAAATCAGGCGATAGCCCTTGCGCTCCACGCTTGTCGACGCCAGCGGTTTGCCAAGGGCTTTTTCATTATCTTCGCGGGTCAGTCCATCCAGATCGTGGTTGCCCGTCAGATGATGCATCTCGGCCGGAACGTCGCGCAGAGCCTTGCCGACTTCGCACATCAGTTCGTAGGGAGTCATCTTTTCAGCCGACGAGGTGCGGTCGCCCATCTCAAGGCATAAATCCGGTTTCAGCTTTTCGACAAACGCGGCAAATTGGTGAATCAGCTTCAGCCCTTCGGAACCTTTTTTCGATCCCTTATCGAGGCCGTAGTGAATATCCGTGACGATGGCAAGCTTAAGGCGGGACATTTTTTTCAAAATGTTGCGGAATCCAGCCAGCTTACATCACTCAGCGCGCATGTGAAGCTTCAATTTGAACCCGGATTCGGCAACGAGCGCCACAAAATAAAAAGCATTTTATTTGTGGTGAAACTCTGTCGACGGGGATCCCTTTTTCAGATGGTGGTCCAGTTTTTTTCTATCGGTCGCGGGAAGTTCCTTTTTCGCGCGTTCGGCTAATCTCGCAACAGCAGCATCAACGTCTTCCTTGCTGACAGTTTTTTTTCTGTTCTCTGTCATGACACCCTCCACAGGTTAAGGGTTCACCGATCCGATCATCCTTTATACCAAACAATGACGAAAACGGAGTAGATATAATGCAAAAAGACATATTCGATCCTGACCCTGGTAGCGCCCACGTTAGCCCCGGCGGGCCGCAAAGCGGCCCGCACGAACCACGCATTGAAAAGCCCCTTCTACGGCTAATTGGCTTTCCGCTTCTCGCCTTCGATCGCCGCAGCCTCGGTGATCGGAATCATCCGCGGCTTGGCCTCCTCCGGCACCTGATGGAGGAGATTGATCGTCAGCAAGCCGTCGCGCATCTCCGCGCCCGCGACCTTGATATGGTCCGCAAGCCGGAAGGTGCGTTGAAACGCGCGCGAGGCAATGCCGCGATGAAGGTAGGAAACATCTTTCTTTTCGGCTGTTTCCTCCGCTTTGCCGCTCACAACCAAAGTATCGTTTTGCGCGGTAATGGTCAGGTCGTTCAAGGTAAAGCCCGCAACCGCCATAACGATGCGGTATTGGTCTTCGCCTGCTTTTTCAATGTTATAGGGCGGATAAGAGTCGAACCTGTCCTCGTTCCCCTCTCTAAGGGATTCAAACAGATCGTTAAAACGGTCAAAACCGATGGTGCTGCGCATCAAAGGGGTGGTAAAGGAAAGCAAATCACGCATAGTAACCTCCTGTTAAGCAAGGTTTTGGTTTCGGGCCCCAACTGCGGCAGCCCTTGCTTATGAGGTGGGGCAATAAAACTCTTCTGCCACCCCTTTAAAAAAACTTTTTCGATCCAATCTAAATGTCCTTTTGGCTTAATTTCAAACCTTGCATGCTTCCGGCAATGGATTATCCTGCGTGGATTCCTCCAAAAAGCTTGATCACAAATGCCTTCCTATCCAGTAACGTCAGTCAAAAATTGGTGCCTCGATCACGGCGGGGACTATCGTATGATCGCCCCCCGAAGAGCAACGGAAGTTGTGCCAACCCTTTTCTTCGGAGATGACAGGCCGCGGCTCCCGCGCTCGGAAGGCGAGCTTCCCGAAGCTTATATCGCCCACATCCAGGACGCTCACGTGTACACGGGAAGCTCTTTGGTGATAGCGAAAGAGACCGCCCTCTATGACGATGTCGCCCTCGACTGGCTTCCCGGCTATAGCACGAAGCTTTCGTATCCCGATGCCGACATCGACAAGGACGTTTTGACGATAAACGCGCCGCTCGATTTCAACTTCGACTACGCGCTGAATCTTTGCGATGGAGCTACGTGTAACTATTTCCATTTTTTCATAGAAACCCTGCCTCGTCTCGTTCTGGCCGATTCTTTCCCAGAGTGGAGGGAATACCCCATCCTTATCGAAGGCGATCTGCCAAAACAGCTGGAAGACGCTTTGAATTTGATGAATGTGCACAAGCGTCCGATCTTTCGGATTACACGTTTCTGCCATGCGCATGTTGACAACCTCGTTATTCCCGCAAAACCGGGGCTTCAACGCGAAAATTACGAACGCCGCCACCAATTCAAGCACGATTTCGTCTTTGCCCATGACTATGCAGATGAAATTCGGCGTCTTCTTGTGTTGGAATCCCCCCGGCGCGACAGGATGCTATATATCTCCCGAAAGGACGGCAGATACCGCAAGCTGTTGAACGAAGAGGAAATCGAAACCTACATGATCCGCCTTGGGTTCGAGATCGTGCGCCCCGAGCTTCTATCTTTCGAAGCGCAGCGCCATCTGTTCTCGCAAGCCAGTGTAATCTGCGGGCCCAGCGGTTCGGGGATTTCCAATATGTTCCTTGCGCCTCCGGAGACGCAAATTCTTATTCTTGTGAGCAACAATGAGCGCATCGACTATTATTATTGGAGCCAGATTGCGGATAAACTGGGGCATCGCCTTGCAACAGTCATAGGTCCTGAAATTCCCGGAAGCGCAGATGATATAAAATGGCAAGCGCATAACCACTATACAGTGCCCCTTGAAGCCATTGAAAGCGCCTTGTCCCGGCTGTGTGAAGGCCGTGTTAAGCTGGAGGGCCTGTAATCCCATGCGCATACGGAAAATAGGCTTTGTTTATGCTTGTGAAGATCGCTTTCCATGGTGGAAGTCGCACGTCATGGCGCCCGCGCCCATTTTATACGGAAAAAACGCGATACGGATTTACGCGGGCTGCTGGTCGGCTGAACGGGTGTCTCGCATTGGCTTTATCGATGTCGAGGCGCAAAATCCCACAAAGGTCTTGAATGTCTCGTCGTCCCCGGTTCTCGATATAGGCCGGGACGGATGCTTTGACGAAAACGGCGTATTCCCTGCGCACGCCTATCGGATCGACGAAAAGAAAGTCTTTCTCTACTATACCGGCTTTCAGCTTGGCCATAAAATCCGTCATTACAATTTCGGCGGCCTTGCCGTCAGCGAGGACGGGGGCGCGACCTTCAAGCGCCATAGCGAAGCCCCGAATTTGGACCGGGCCGACGAAGGGCTTTTCGTGCGCGCGGGACAATCTATCGAAGCGGGCGACAAGGGTTTTCACGCCGTGTATTCTTCGGGAAGCCAATGGGTTTCCTGCAACAACGAACTTCGCCCCTGCTACGACGTTTACTACCAGCCTTCGCCCGACGGCATACAGATGGGCAAAACGGGGCAAAAGATAATTGCTTGCGATACCGCCATCGAGCATGGCCTAGGCAGGCCGCAGATCATTCGCCTTGGAAATTCGCTTTTTGTTTTTTACACGCGCCGCATCATTAAGGACATGCGCTATTTCATGGGCTGCGCCCGGCTTCAAGAAGACGGAACGTGGGAAAGACGCGACGATCTTTTTAAAGAAATCGATTTCGGCAAGGAAGGCGAATTTGACAGCCAGATGGTTTATTTCCCGGCTGTCGTGCGCCTCAGCGACACGCGCGCCTACCTTTTTTACAGCGGAAACTATTACGGCGAAGGCGGCCTTGGCGTTATGGAGATTGCCTTGTGATGCACCTTCTCGAATGCAGCGGGTTGGAATACGAAAAGCTTGTGCAAAAGCCGCTTAGCGTTTTCGATACCGTTGACTATGCGAAGCTTAACCGGCACAAGGCCGACGAGGTCAAGCATTTGGTTTTCAACGACGGTAAACATAGATTTGGCCTTATTGCCGGCGTCAAAGACGGCGTGTTGAAAGCCCCCTTCTCCGCTCCCTTTTCATGCTTCAGCAACATCCACTGCGACAACAAGATGCAAGCCTACCTGCTGGCGGTGGAGGCTTTGTGCGATTACGCCGCGTCGCATACCCTGTCGCGCGTGCGCATGACTTTCCCGCCGACCTTATATGCCGACGATCACATATGCCGCTTTCATAATGGCTTTTATAACAATGGTTTTCATATCGCGGGGTACGACGTTAATTACCATTTTGACTTGCGCCGCTTCGGAACGACTTACATTGAAAATCTCGACCCCAAAGCGCGGCAGAAGCTCAAAGCGGCGCTCAAAGCGGACCTGACTTTTGAAAAGACCGACGATGTTGAGACGGTCTACCGGATTATCCTGGCCAATCGTACGGCCAAAAACTATCCGCTATGGATGTCTTTGGAAAACGTCAAGGAAACCTTGCGCGTCGTCGAGGCGGACCTGTTTCTGGTTCGCGACGCCAGGGGCGCGCCCATCGCCTCAAGCCTTGTCTATCATGTCGCGCCCTTTATCCGGCTTGTTGTGTATTGGGGAAACGAACCCAATACCGATTTTCTTAAGCCCATGAATTTCCTCGCCTTCCATATTTTCAGGCACTACAGCGAAACGGAGGCCCGCATTATCGATATAGGCCCTTCAAGCCATAACAGCATCCCGCAATTCGGCTTGTGCGACTTCAAGCAGTCTATAGGCTGCGAAGTCACCGCAAAAATAACCTTTGAAAGAAGCTTTGCCGAACCCAAGGCGGAAAGGCATCCATGACAAGCATGGCCGAGAAATACGAAGCGTATTATAACGCGACAGCCGGAGGCATTTTTCCGACCGAATGGCTTATTCGCACGTTCAAGGGGCGCTATCCAAAGCTGGCGTTTAACGTAGGGGAGCTGAAAGGCGGCAAGCTGCTTGAACTTGGGTTCGGCGACGGGCGAAACATGCCTTTGTTCCGCGATTGCGGCTTGCTTCTTCACGGTACCGAAATTTCGCAAAAGATTTGCGATGTCGCCGACGCAAAGCTTCAGCCCTTTGGGATTAAGGCCGATCTCAGAGTTGGCTTTAACGACCGGATACCTTTTCCCGATGCGCTGTTCGACTGCGTTGTGGGTTGCCATTCCTTTTATTATGTGCGCCCCGATACCGCCTTTGCCGACAATATCGCCGAAGCCGCGCGCGCGCTTAAACAAAAGGGGTGGCTTGTCCTGAGCCTTATTACACCCGACTGTTTCCTGCTCGACAACGCCGAAGCCGCAGGCAACGGACTTTATTGCTGCCGGTCGGATCCCTATGGCGCGCGCGACGGCGCTTTGTTTCAGGTTTTTGAAAACGAACAACAGATTAGCGAAACCTTCGCGCCGTGGTTCGACAATTTTTCCTTCGGCCACCAATTCTGCGACTTTTATGGGCTGAAGACGCATTACTATCTCGTCGTTTGCCAAAAGAAATGATCCCGGTCTAAAGAACCTATTTCGGCATGACCGAAAGAACCTGCCCCGTTTTTGGCTCAACGGTTACTAAAACCGGGCCAAGGTTCGGAACGAACGCCGAGTACTGCGAGGGCGACGAAGGGACGGGCGATATATTCGTATAGCCTTGCCTTTGAAGGTTCGCCGTAACGACATCGTCGCTTTCCGAATTAAAGGTCTTGGTCGCGCCGTACAGCGCTCCCATGCCGATAGAACCGGCCACGGACGATTCCATCAACGACTGCGCATGCGCATGGCCGAAAGGAAACGCAAGCAAAGCCGTATAGAAAATCAGGAATAAGCGCTTCATGCAACCGCTCCCTCGATGAGAATCGAAACCCGCGAACCTGGCTATAATGCCAAGCCCGCGCCGGAACGCAAGGATGGGAATGGAAGATTAGAGCGAGGTCAGTTCAACTAGAATCATCCTTGAAGATCAAACATGAAAATTTTACGAAGAAAACAAATGGGATGCCCGCCTGCGCGGGCATGACGGTAGTTCTAACTGAAAGGGAATTGCCCTAGCCTGGCACAGCTTCATTCCCTATAGAGGCGCGACGCGTATCGGGACGACGAAGGGCTTCGCTTAACTTCCCCAAAACTTCTTCTTTACTGCCCGCGACACGAAAATCAGCAAGCGAGCAGCCTTGGGGATGAAAAACGATTGTCGTGTTCGCCGCTCTTTTTACGTCGCATACAGTCTCTGCAATAACCGTTTTTTGACACCCCCCACGGGTGGACCCCCCACGGGTGGTAAAGGCAACAGGATGCCGGCCAAGTTTGATTAATTCTTTTTCAAGGCTATAGACGACGTCACCGTTCGCATCTGTTTTCAGGACGAGCACGCCATGAATTTTGGCCACATGCTTGTCATGGGCTACATAGACGTTGCCTGTTTTCCAGCCGTTGTACCAGTCGCTCATAGCGCCTATTCTTTGAACGCTTTCAACGGGAACCTCTAGCTTGACAGCGGAGGAAAAACTTTCGCCAAGAAGTGATTGCTTTGAAATAAAAGACGGAAAACTATCTTTCTGAAGGCGATAAAAACTCTTTAGCTGTTTTAAAACAAAATCCGACATTACAATTCCTTTTTAAAAATATTCGTGAGCGCGCGAATTTTGATATAAAAGTTTTTGAAAGTAAAGAACGACTTCAAACCTTCGCTATAGTTAATGATTAAAAAATGGCCCTTTTTGCTGATAGGCCTTATCAAGCGCCTTGCTGTCGATTTTTTTCATCTAAAGCAACCACTACGGTCGTAGAAAATCTTTTCATCCTCCTTTCAAGCGTCGTTGAACGAAATAGACCGCAAGGCCAAGGGCTATCGCCGCGCCGCCTACCAGATAGACAATCGGCTCGAACTGAGTTAGCAGCGAGAGAATGACAACAATGCCTATCGGCGGCAGGACGGGTAGCCGCCCGATGGAAAAAGGCACGCGAAACGGCCTTTCCATATTGGGCTTCACGTAGCGCAGGGCGATCATCGCCGCGTGTACGCTTGCGAATACCAGAAGAACGCCGAAGGACGAAACGCTCGCGACGATTTTGACCTCGCCCAGCGGCAAAAGCAGGCACGCAAAAGCAAAAAGCACAAGCGCCGCGACCCACGGCGTCTTGCGGCTTGCCCATGTGCGCGAAAGCGGCTTTGGCATATCGCCTTCCCGCGCCATGCCGAACAACATGCGGCTTATGGCAATAAGCGAAATAAGCGCCGTGCTGGCGGTCGCGAACAAAGCCGCCACGGCAAGCGCCTTGCCGCGCCACGGCGAAATGGCGCCGGCGGCATCGCTTAACGGCGAACGGCTTCGCGCCAGTGCCAAAGGATCGCTGATGGCAATCACCGAGAACGACACCAACACGTAAAGGATGGACGTTATGATGACGCTGACAATAAGCGCGCGAGGAACTGTTTTCGCGGGTTCTATCGTCTCCTCGGAAAGATTGGCCACGTCCTCGAAGCCGATGTAGATGAAAAAAATCAAAGCCGTGGCCGTGAAAATGCCACCCGCATGATCCCATCCTGCCGATGCTTCAAGAGACTTGCCCATACCGCCGCTCTCAAACCCGCTCCAAATCATGATCACCAGACCTGCGACCTCGATGCAAATCAGGCCGATGCTCACCCATGTGGATTCCCTGATGCCCGCGATGTTTACGGCCGTACACGCGGCCAAGAGAAGAAAGGCCGTCAACAACGTCGGAACGCTGACAAAGAAATTCAAATAGCCGGCGAAGGCAAGCGCAACCGTCGCCGAGGTTGCCGCCGCGTTTAGCGCGATCAAATAGCCCGCCATAAAGGAAAACAAGGGACGGCGCGGAAAGGCGTGCATCAGGAATTGATATTCGGCCCCGGTTTTCTGGAACATCGACGCCAATTCGGCATAAGATAGCACCGTCAGGAACGCGGCTATGCCCGCAAAAATAAAGCTGATCCAAAGGTTCGACCCGGCCTCCCCCGCCGCCGTGCCGATAACGGAATAAATGCCCGCGCCCACCATGGTGCCGACGCCATAAAAGGCCAACTGCGGAAGATTAAGCGTACGATGGAGTTGCTCTTGCATCATATTCTATATGATGAGAGTTTTATAAAGAAACAAGTGGAAATGGGGACGAGAGTTGCCGGTAATACCGATCACGCGCTTAGGCGCGGGTTGTTGGTAACAGCGGAGGGATTTGTAAAAACGCGTTCCTATACGCGTTTTTACCCTTCGGCTTCCGCCTTCGCTAAAGCTTCGGCGGACAAGTCGCCTCAGGGCTGCTCGGCCTTCGGGCCTCGCTACGCCCAAAACGCTCCCCCGGAGCGTTTTGCTTGTCCGCAGAAGCCTTGGCGAAGGCGGATGAACCTCCGAATTCAAACCCCACTCATACCAAGTAAAAATCCCCCAGAAGGGGGATTTTTACTTGGTAGCAGCGGAGGGATTTGAACCCCCGACCAAGGGATTATGATCTGTGAAACGCGTTTTGCGCGCAATTACGCAGAATTTCTAATTATTTCGATATATCAGTATGTTAGTTGACTTATCGCGCCGCTTTTTGCTT
>CAYVNS010000039.1:0-9928 GCA_964453225.1 uncultured Rhodospirillaceae bacterium | reverse complement strand
TAAAGCCCTCCCCCTTGATGGCTCGAAGCGGGAAAACGATCCGGTGAATCGTTTTTCCGCGAGAGGGGGCGAACGGCTTCCCCGTCGTTCCCTATACCGTCGTTGACCAGATATCTTCCGAGAATGAAACGCGCAAGATCCTCGACGCGTTCTTTAAAGAACTCAACACGGATCACGCGATCATCAAGCCGACCATGGGCGGATCGTCCATCGGGCTTTACGAACTTAAAAAGACCGGCGAAGCTTCTCTTACCGATCAGGCTATCGCCGCGCTTAAGGATGCGAAGACCAAGGGCCTTGTGGTCGGCGACAATTTCATCGTCGAGCCGTTTGTCGAAGGGCCGGAATTTACGATCACGGTCTTGCAGGACGAAAACGGCAATCCTGTCGCGCTGATACCCACGGAACTGCAAATCGTCAAAGGCGGGTCTATCTTCGACTACCGAAAAAAATACCTGCCGACGGATTCCACGATCCTGCATTGCCCGCCGCGCTTTACCGAGGAGCAGATTGATAAAATTCGCATGGAATCCGAAAGGATTTTCTCTCTTTTCGGATTCAAAGACCTCACGCGCATCGACGGCAGAATTTTGCCGGATGGAACCATTGTCTATACCGATATCAATACGGTTCCCGACATGGAGCAAAACAGTTTTGTATTCCAGCAAGCGGCGACCATCGGCCTGAGGCATGCGGAGTTGCTTTGGCACATCACGTCGACGGCGGCGAAAAGATTTGGAATCGCCATGGTCGAGTGCATGGCGCCAAAAGCTGAACAGCACAAAAAGAGAGTCAATATACTTATGGGCGGCAATACAGCCGAGCGCCAGGTTTCGCTGATGAGCGGCACCAACGTCTGGCTCAAGCTTTTGAAGTCGAATAAATACGATGCCAAGACTTACCTAGTAGACGGCAGCGACGTTTGGGAACTGCCTTATGCCTATGCGCTCAGCCAAACGGTCGAAGAGATCCGCCTGAATTGTGAAAAGGCGCAAGAGATCAATGCGAGCGTCGTGCCGTTGGCCGAGAAGATTCTCGCAAAACTGGGCATGCCCTATAATCCGGAGATCGAAGCCTTGCCGCGCAAGATGACCTATGACGACTTCTGCGAATTGTCGGCGCAGCAGGACGCGTTCGTCTGGATCGGCTTGCATGGCGGCGACGGCGAGGGCGGGCCGTGGCAGGAAAGGCTTGAAAAGCACGGCATACCTTTTAACGGATCGGACTCCGAAGCTTCCCGAATCTGCATGGACAAGGCCATGACGGGCGAGCTGATCAACCAACTGAACGATTCTAAAATCTTTTCGCTGCCCAAGGAAAAATTCAACCTCCAAACGGCGACGGACGAAGAACTTAAAATTTTCTGGGAAAAAGGACAACAGGCGCGGGATCGGTTCGGCGCGGACAGCTTTGCCATCAAGCCATTGGCCGATGGATGCTCGTCTGGCATCGTCCGCCTCTATGCGTTCGATGAATTCAAGGCGTACGCGCAGCTCGTGCGCGCCGACGCACCGGTCATTCCTGCGTGCACCTTTAAAAATCAGGATAATGAAGTCGCCATGCCTCAGGACAAGAATCCTGAGTATATTCTTGAGCCGTTCATTCAGGTCGATTACATCCGCGTCGTTAAAAACGAGATCAAATACGAAAAGCACAAAGGATGGCTTGAATATACCGTCGGCGTGCGGGAACAGGGCGGAAAATACCATGCTCTGAATCCCAGCATCACAATCGCGGAAGGCGAAGTTCTTAGCCTTGAGGAGAAATTCCAAGGCGGAACGGGCGTCAATCTGACTCCGCCGCCGGATGATATTTTATCGCCGCTCGACCGCAAGAGGATTCAAAAGGCGATTGAAAAAGTTGCCGGACAGCTGGGCATCAAGAATTACGCCAGAATCGACATTCACTACAACACAGAGACGAAAGAGCTGTCGGTTATCGAAGCAAATTCCTTGCCGGGCATGACGCCATCGAACGTTATTTATCATCAGGCTTTGGTCGATCATCCGCCGCAGGAACCGCTTGGGTTTATCGAAGGGATTATCGGCGACGCGATCAAGGATTCCGCAAAGCCAATGCCTGCAAACAGGAACGCGCTTGTCGCAAAGACAAGAAGCGGCCCGGTTGCCGGGCCTTCCGGAAGGAGCTGATTTAGGAGTTAATGCGCCTCTGCCCAATTATCGGCGTGGCCCGCTTCGGCGACGAGGGGGACGCTTAGCTGCACCAAAGGCGAAGGCGCGTTTTCCATAATCTTTTTCACAAGCGCCGTCGTCGCTTCAAGTTCCGCTTTCGGAACCTCAAATACCAATTCATCGTGCACCTGAAGCAGCAAGCGCGCGCCAAGCCTCGCCTCCTTTAAGGCGGGGCCGATTTGGATCATCGCGCGCTTCATAATGTCGGCGGCGGTTCCCTGCAACGGCGCGTTGATCGACTGCCTTTCGGCAAAGCCGCGCCGCGCGGCGATGCGTTCGGTTATTCCGGGCACATGCACGCGCCGCCCGAACAGCGTTTCCACATACCCGTGCGCGCGGGCGAATTCTTTCGTCGCTTCCATCCAGTCGCGCAGTTCATGGAAGCGGTCGAGATACTGGCAGATATAGGCGTTCGCTTCGGAAGGCGAAATGCCGATCTGCTTCGAAAGCCCGAAACCGCTGATGCCGTAGATGATGCCGAAATTGATCGCTTTCGCCGCGCGGCGCTTGTCGGGCGTCATCTCGCCAAGCGGTATGCCGAAGCATTGCGAGGCTGTCAGCGCGTGAATGTCGATGCCGTCCTTGAACGCCTGTATCAGCGCCTTTACGTCCGCCATGGCCGCCGCCAGCCGCAATTCGATCTGCGAGTAATCGACGGAAAGCAGCGTAAAGCCTTCCTCGGCAACGAACGCGCGACGGATGGCGCGGCCCTCGTCGGTGCGGATGGGAATATTCTGCAAATTGGGATCGGTGGACGACAAGCGCCCCGTCGCCGCGCCGACGAGCGAGAACGACGTATGCACGCGCCCGGTTTGTTCGCAAATCTGCTGGGGCAGGGCGTCCGTGTAGGTGGATTTCAGCTTCGCGACGCTGCGCCACTCCAAAAGCTTCGCGACGATTTCGTATCCCGCTTCGGCCAACGGCTCCAGCACATCCGAGGCGGTTGAATAAGCGCCCTTTTTGCCTTTGGCGCCTCCTTGCAGGCCCATTTCCGCGAACAAGACATTCCCCAACTGCTGCGGCGAGCCGACGTTGAAGGGGTGTCCCGCCAATTTATGGATTTCGGCTTCCAGCTTTTGCAGCCGCCGGGCGAAGCCGTTGCTTTGCTCTTTCAATAGGACGGGGTCGATGCGCACGCCCGTTTTTTCCATCAGGGCGACAACCGGCACCAGCGGGCGTTCGATGCGTTCGTAAAGGCGCGTCACATGCTGCTGCGCGATTTGGGGTTTTAAAAGAAGCCAAAGCCGAAGCGTAAAATCCGCATCCTCGGCGGCATAGTCGGACGCCTTGTCCAGGGGCACGCGGTCGAAGGTGATCTGTTTCTTGCCGGTCCCCGTCACGTCGCTATAGGAAATCATCTTGTGTTGGAGATGCAAGAGGGCCAACTCGTCCAATCCGTGCCCATGCGAGCCGGCACTTAGCGCGAAGGAGAGCAGCATCGTATCGTCATAAGGCTCAACAGATAAGCCATGTTGCCCAAGGACTTGCAGGTCATACTTAAGGTTATGCGCTACTTTAAGTACCGCCGGATTTTGAAGCAGCGGGCGAAGCGTTTCGACGACCTTTTCCAGCGTCAGCTGCAAGGGTTTTTTCGCCGCCGCAAAGGCAAAGCCGCCGTCCTCCGGAGCCGCTTCGGGGTCCGTATGCGCGATGGGAATATAGCAGGCTTTCCCCGGTTCGATGGCGAGCGACACGCCCACGAGTTTGGCGATGCAGGCGGTGAGGGAATTGGTTTCCGTATCCACGGCGACGAGGCCTTTTTCCATCGCGGCCTTCACCCACCACTGCAAGCGTTCTTCGGTTTGGACGAGCTCGTAGGAAGCGGGGGCGAGGTGTTGGGGGCTGGGGGTTAGGGAGCGAATCGGAAGGGCAGGCAGCCTTTCCTGTTTTTTGGTATTTTCGGATTTTCCAGCATTATCCTTCTTATCCTTGCCGGCCCCCAGTCTTGCAACCAGCGATTTGAAACCTTGCGCTTCGAGAAAGGCGATCCATTCCACGTGGTGATCCCGCTCCCAGACCAGCGTTTCAAGCGGCACCGGCAGGGGCGCGTTTTCATCGAGCTGCACGAGCTTTTTCGACAAGCGCGCTTTCTCGGCGTTTTGAATCAAGGCTTCGCGGCGCTTGGGCTGCTTGATGTTCGGGGCTTCCAGCAGCAGGTTTTCCAGGGAGCCATAGGTATTGATAAGCTCGGCCGCCGTCTTCACGCCGATGCCCGGAACGCCCGGAATGTTATCCGTGCTGTCGCCGGCCAAGGCCTGAATGTCGATGACTTTATCGGGCGTGACGCAGAATTTTTTCATCACCTCGTCCGCGCCTATGGGCGTGGCTTTCAAAGGATCGTACATCTCGACGCCCGGGCGGATAAGCTGCATCAAATCCTTGTCGGAAGAGACGATGCGCACGTTCATGCCCTTTGCCAAAGCGGCTTTGGCATAGGCCGCGATCAAATCGTCGGCTTCGTAATTCGCAGCCTCGGTGCACGGCAGGCCATACGCGCGCGTCGCTTCGCGAATCAGCGGAAATTGCGGCACCAATTCCGGCGGCGGCGGCGGGCGATGGGCTTTGTATTCCGGGTAAATCTCATTGCGGAAGGTTTTGCGCCCGGCGTCGAAAATTACGGCTATATGAACGTGTTCCGAGTTCCCCAGCAGCTTGTTAAGCATGTTGCAGTAGCCGTACACGGCGTTGACGGGCGTGCCGTCCGGGCGCGTCATCGGCGGAAGGGCGTGAAAAGCCCTGAAAATAAAGCCGGAGCCGTCGATGAGGGTCAGCGATTCGTGATTCGGCATTCGGGTTCTGGGGCTAGGGGTTAGAGGGCAGGGGCCGGGTTTTTTTGCACCCTCCTGCGGATACAATTAAATCGCATTCTTCTAATTATATAAGGCGTAATTTCCAAATCCCCAACCCCTAACCCCCCGTCCCTGGCCCCTGGCCCCAAACCCTTCCATGCGGAATTCCGCCCGAAATCATAATATCTCCTTGACGCAATAGAGGAAAAAGCATAAAAACCGCTCGCCTTTTCGGAATCGGTGGTGAACCGGCCAACAGCCTTCGGGCGGAACGCTAGGTTCAGACGAGGTTTCGATTGTTGCAAAAGTGAGAAATAGCCTGTGGTGACGAAACGGCTGGCCGATTGCCGGTCTAGCGGTGTCATCCGGTGTAAGAAGGTCTCCTACGCGGAGCGCAAAGAGTTCAGCGCCCCGATGTAGGTTTTGTGCATTGTTTTTTCTGTTCATGGAACAGAACGCGCGAGAATGGCGCGACATTAGATGAGGAAGAAAACGAATGCCTACGATCGGCCAGTTGATCAGACGCCCGCGCAAGCCCGACGTGACTCGCGACAAGGTTCCCGCGCTTGAGAAATGCCCCCAGAAGCGCGGCGTTTGCACGCGCGTTTACACGACCACGCCGAAAAAGCCGAACTCGGCTTTGCGTAAGGTCGCGCGCGTTCGCCTGACGAACGGCCATGAAGTTATCAGTTACATTCCGGGCGAGGGCCACAACCTTCAGGAACACAGCGTCGTCATGATCCGCGGCGGACGCGTCAAGGATTTGCCCGGCGTGCGTTATCACATCATTCGCGGCACGCTCGATACCCAGGGCGTGAAGGATCGCAAGAAGCGCCGTTCGCTTTACGGCGCCAAGCGGCCGAAATAAGGAGAGAGAGATATGGCACGTCGTCGTCGCGCGGAAAAGCGTCAAGTCCTTCCCGATCCCAAGTTCGGGGAAATCATCGTCACCAAGTTTCAGAACGTCCTGATGTACGAAGGCAAGAAGTCTGTCGCCGAACGCATTCTCTACGGCGTTTTGTCGAAGATCGAACGCGTCTCGAAGGGCGGCAACGCGCTTGAGATTTTCAAGAACGCGATCGAAAACGTCCGTCCGCATCTGGAAGTCCGTTCCCGCCGCGTCGGCGGCGCCACCTATCAGGTGCCCGTCGAAGTCCGCAAGGAGCGCGGCGAAGCGCTGGCGATGCGCTGGATCATCGCGGCGGCGCGCGCCCGCGGCGAGCACACGATGGAAGACCGGCTGGCCGCCGAAATTCAGGCCGCCGCCAACCAGAACGGCACCGCCATCAAAAAGCGCGAAGATACGCATCGCATGGCCGAAGCGAACCGTGCGTTCTCCCATTTCCGTTGGTAAGGAACAAGTTCAATGGCTCGCCAAACTCCCATAGACAAATATCGCAACATCGGCATCATGGCGCACATCGATGCCGGTAAGACGACGACGACGGAACGCATTCTTTATTACACCGGCAAGTCCTACAAAATCGGCGAAGTGCACGAAGGCGCGGCGACGATGGATTGGATGGAGCAGGAACAGGAACGCGGCATCACGATCACGTCCGCCGCGACGACCTGTTTCTGGAACAACCACCGGATCAACATCATCGATACGCCGGGACACGTGGACTTCACCATCGAGGTCGAGCGTTCCTTGCGCGTGCTGGACGGCGCGATCTGCATTCTGGACTCCGTGTCGGGCGTCGAACCGCAAACGGAAACCGTTTGGCGGCAGGGCGACAAGTACCACGTTCCCCGCATGGTTTTCGTGAACAAGCTGGACCGCACGGGCTCCAACTTCTTCCGTTGCGTCGATATGGTGCGCGACCGTTTGGGCGCGAACGTCCTCGTTCTGCAACTGCCCATCGGCGGCGAAGCGGATTTCAAGGGCGTTGTCGATTTGCGGCGCATGAAGGCCGTCGTTTGGGAAAACGAAGCGCTGGGCGCCAAGTTCCATGACGAAGAAATCCCCGAAAATCTGAAGGCCCAGGCCGTCGACTACCGCCAGAAGCTGATCGAATCCGCCGTCGAGATGGACGACGCCGCGATGGAAGCCTATCTGGAAGGCACCGAGCCCTCGCTTGAGGTTCTGGACGCCTGCATCCGCAAGGGCACGATTCAAATGAAGTTCGTGCCGATCCTTTGCGGCTCGTCTTTCAAGAACAAGGGCGTTCAGCCTTTGCTTGACGCGACCGTGGCTTATTTGCCGTCGCCGCTCGACGTGGGCGCGGTCAAGGGATTCAAGGTCGGCAGCAAGGACGAGCACGACGAGCGCCCGCCGACCGACGACGCGCCGCTCTCGGCGCTGGCTTTCAAGATCATGACCGATCCTTTCGTCGGCTCGCTGACGTTCACGCGCATCTATTCGGGCAAGCTGGAATCCGGCTCCTACGTGATGAACACCGTGAAGGGCGAGCGCGAACGCATTGGCCGCATGCTTTTGATGCATGCCAATACGCGCGAAGAAATCAAGGAAGCCTATGCGGGCGACATCGTCGCTTTGGCGGCTTTGAAGGACACGACGACCGGCGACACGCTTTGCGATCCGATCAAGCCCATCGTTCTGGAGCGCATGGAGTTCCCCGATCCCGTCATCGAAATGGCGGTCGAGCCGAAGAGCAAGGCCGATCAGGACAAAATGACGAACGCCTTGCTGCGCCTCGCGCAGGAGGATCCGTCTTTCCGCCTCGCGTCGAACCCCGAAACGGGCCAGACGACGATCAAGGGCATGGGCGAATTGCATCTTGAAATCAAGGTGGACATTCTTCAGCGCACGTATCACGTCGAAGTGAACGTCGGCGCGCCGCAGGTGGCCTATCGCGAAACGATCACGCGCAAGTACACCATCGATTATACGCACAAGAAGCAATCCGGCGGTTCGGGCCAGTTCGCCCGCGTGATTATCGAACTGGAGCCTGTCGCGCCCGGAACCGGCTACTCGTTCGAATCGAAGGTTGTCGGCGGCTCGGTGCCGAAGGAATATATTCCCGGCGTCGAAAAGGGCCTCGAAGCGGCCAAGGAAACCGGCGTTATGGCCGGATTCCCCACCATCGACTTCAAGGCGACGCTCGTCGACGGCGCGTATCACGATGTCGACTCGTCCTCGCTGGCGTTCGAAATCGCCGCGCGCGCGGCCTTCCGCGAAGGCATGCCGAAGGCGGGCCCCGTGCTGCTCGAACCGATCATGAAGGTCGAAGTCGTGACGCCGGAAGATTACATGGGCGACGTGATCGGCGATCTGAACAGCCGCCGCGGCCAGATTAACGGAATGGATCAGCGGGGCAACGCCCGCACAATCGATGCTCAAGTGCCTTTGGCCAACATGTTCGGCTACGTGAACCGGTTGCGCACGATGACGCAAGGGCGCGCAATGTACACGATGGAGTTTGATCACTACGAGCAAGTTCCGGCGGCCATTGCGGCTGAAGTAAAGGCGAAATTAGCCGGATAGAAACGTAGGAAATTAGGAAGTTTACTTAGTCAACCGCAACATCTAGAGAACAACGGAGAGTAAAATGGCTAAAGAAAAATTTGATCGTAGTCTGCCTCACTGCAACATCGGCACGATCGGGCACGTGGATCACGGCAAGACGACGCTCACAGCCGCCATCACAAAAGTTTTGGCGAAGGCCGGCGGCGCGACGTTCACCGCGTACGACCAGATCGACAAGGCGCCCGAAGAACGCGCCCGCGGCATCACGATTTCGACGGCTCACGTCGAATATCGCACCAAGAACCGCCACTATGCGCACGTCGACTGCCCCGGACACGCCGATTACGTCAAGAACATGATCACCGGCGCGGCCCAGATGGACGGCGCGATCCTGGTCGTGTCGGCCGCCGACGGCCCGATGCCTCAAACCCGCGAACACATCCTTCTGGCCCGCCAGGTCGGCGTTCCCGCCATTGTCGTCTACATGAACAAGATGGACATGGCCGACCCCGAACTCGCCGAGCTGGTCGAAATGGAAATCCGCGATCTTTTGACCAAGTACGAATTCCCCGGCGACAAGACCCCGATCATTCGCGGTTCCGCGTTGTGCGCCTTGGAAGACAAGAACCCCGAAATGGGCGAGCAGTCCATCTTCAAGCTGATGGAAGCCGTTGATGCTTATATTCCCCAGCCGAAGCGCGCGACGGACAAGCCCTTCCTGATGCCGGTCGAAGACGTGTTCTCGATCTCCGGCCGCGGCACGGTCGTTACGGGCCGCGTCGAGCAGGGCATCATCAAGGTCGGCGAAGAAATCGAAATCGTCGGCATCCGCGCGACGACGAAGACGGTCGTGACCGGCGTTGAAATGTTCCGCAAGCTTTTGGATCAGGGCGAAGCGGGCGACAACATCGGCGCGCTGCTTCGCGGCACGAAGCGCGAAGACGTCGAGCGCGGCCAGGTTCTCGCCAAGCCCGGCAGCATCACGCCGCACACCAAGTTCAAGGCCGAGTGCTACATCCTGACGAAGGACGAAGGCGGCCGTCATACGCCGTTCTTCACGAACTATCGTCCGCAGTTCTATTTCCGCACCACGGACGTTACGGGCGAGGTTCACTTGCCCGCCGGTACGGAAATGGTCATGCCCGGCGACAAGATCACGTGCGAAATTCACTTGATCGCGCCGATCGCCATGGATCAAGGCTTGCGCTTCGCCATTCGCGAAGGCGGACGCACCGTCGGCGCCGGCGTTGTGGCCTCGATTATCGAGTAAGAATGAACGCGGGGGGAAGGAAGCGCGCTTCCCTCTCCCCGATTTCAACGAATAAATAACGGCGGGAGATTTGTTGAGCCCGCTGTCTTAGGTCAAACTTTGGAAAAGGGCGTTTGTTGCGCTTTCCCGAAGCCAAGGACTGGAAGTTGGAGAGAGAGTATGGAAACGCAAACGATACGCATTCGCTTGAAGGCGTTTGATCATCGCACACTGGATCAGTCCGTGAGCGAGATCATCAGCACGGCCA
>CAYVNS010000038.1:0-10511 GCA_964453225.1 uncultured Rhodospirillaceae bacterium | reverse complement strand
AGCAAGAAGCCCATGCCAAAATCGCCAATGCCAGCTTCCGTTGCGCGATCAAAGACATTCGCGCGCCATGCATAATCAGCTTTCGATCCCTTTTTATGGAATTCTTTATAAGCGATGGGATCGTATGTTTCCTGAAAACACTGATAGGTGCCAACGCCTGCTTCCCTGAGGCGTTTAAAGCCCTCGACGCTTAAAGGCGCAATGTTCGCGTTAACGCGGCGTATTTCACCTTTTCCATCTTTGACGGAATAAATCGTTTTCATTGTATCGAGAACATATTGAAGGCCATCCGTCCCCGGATAAGCTTCGCCTGCGACCATAAGGACACGTTTATGTCCTTGTCTTACCAAGATCCTCGTCTGATCTGCGATTTGCTCTTGCGTAAGTTCGGTGCGCTGTAATTCAAGGTTGCTGGCACGGAAGGCACAGTAAGTACATTCGTTCTTACAGAAATTAGAGAAATACAGCGGCGCAAAGGTAACGATGCGATTGCCGTAGGTGTGTTCCTTGATCTTTTTTGCCGTTGCGTGAAGCTGATCGAGCAAATCGGGGCTATGGATCGCCGAGAGAATGGCGATCTCCTCAAGGCCGATCCCTTTAAGGTTTTTTTTGTCGGATGCGGCCTTTTGATCTTTTGCCTCCGCCACCGCTTTATTTACCTTTTCGAGAATCTTCTCGACTGCGGGCCTGTCCTCGTTTTGATGCTTTTCAACAAGGGCGCGAAGCCGCGAGACGCAAAGCCAAGAAACGGGGTTATCGGAAACATCTGCTGTTACGGTCATGATTGCTCTATTCCTTCTCATTTTTAAGGGAATCCAGCCGCGATTGAATGTCTGATAGTTGATTTAGAAGAAAGGCGACTTCTTCGTCTTTTGATAAACCCTGCCGATTTTGAGCCGTGTTTGAAAAAAAGCCGCGTCCCCAACCGAAACCTTTTCCTTTTCCGAAGAAAAGGCCTTTACGTCGCTGTTTGCCAAAGCCTTGAGAAAGCCCTCCGGCTTGTTTGCATCCACCGCGCCCGCGCCCTTGTGGGCCTGCCCCGAGGGGGCCCGTTCCATCCATTCCCGGCATGTTCTGTTCCTTTCCGTATTTTGCATCTACAACGGGCTTGAATCGCGGAAGTTCGTTGTGGAGCGGCCTTGAGGCGCTGGTTCGAAGAGAAATGATCGTTCTTTGCTTTGCCTGATAATGAACAAGCTTTCACCCTCAGCATACACCGTTAAAAGGCGTTGTCAAAGATTATTATGCACAGGCGTTCATAAGTGTCCTTGACAAGGCGACTCGGAAAAAGATAGATTGCGAACATATGTTCATAACCGAGAAAAGCCATGAGACCACGCAAATGCCGTCTTGTCCGTTCTAGCCCTATTGCGCGTTTTTTCAAGCCGCGAAGCGTGCCGCTTTGCGATCTGGATGTCGTCAAGCTGAAAGACGAAGAGTGGGAGGCCGTTCTTTTGGCCGATTACAAAGGATTGGAACAGGAAGAAGCGTCCAGGCTGATGGGCATTTCTCGTCCGACATTTTCGCGCACGCTTTCCAGCGCGCGCAAGGCTGTCGCGAAAGCCTTGGCAGAAGGCAGCGCGCTAGAGATCGACGGGGGAGATTTCAAACTCGTCGAGGACAAAAAAACAACCAAGAAAGGAAAAACAAAATGAAAATCGCTTTCGCAACTTCCGGCAATGATATGACCTCGCCGATGGATCCCCGCTTTGGCCGCGCGGCGCGTTTTCTTGTCTATGATACGGATCAAAAGAACTTTGTCGTTATAGACAACGACAATGTCGATGCCACTCAAGGAGCCGGCATCAAGGCGGCGGAAACCATTGTGAAGGCTGGGGCAAAAACGCTTGTCACGGGCGATTGCGGCCCCAAGGCCGTCAATGCCCTTAAACAAGCAAACGTTGCAATCTATTCTTGCAAGGGAACCACCGTTCAAAACGCGCTGGATCTGTTTCTTGCAAACAAGCTTCAACAGATCGCTGCTGCATGAAAATTGCTGTCGCATCGGGCAAAGGCGGAACCGGAAAGACAACGCTTGCCGTTAATCTCGCGCTTGTGGCGGAAGGCGCTGTGCGTCTTCTGGACTGCGATGTAGAAGAACCTAATGCGCATCTCTTTCTTAAGGCCGATGTCAAAAACCAACGCGTTGTATCCCTGTCAGTCCCCGAAATTGACGAGACGCGCTGTGACGGATGCGCCAAATGCAGCGACGCGTGCGCTTTTCATGCGCTCGTTTCTTTTGGAACGGTTCCCGTTTTTGCGCCGGAAATGTGCCACGGATGCGGCGTTTGCAAGCGTGTCTGCCCACAAAAGGCCATACGAGAAGTTGAAAGACGCATCGGTGTCGTGGACATAGCGCAAGCGGGTTCGATCGAACTTGTTCAGGGGCGGCTTGATATTGGCGTTGCCCTGGCTCCCCCGCTTATTCGGGCGGTAAAGGAAGAAGCGAAAGGCGACCTTGTCATCATCGATGCGCCTCCTGGCACATCTTGTCCTGTTATTGCCGCTATACGCGATGCTGATTTTGTAACCTTGGTGACCGAACCGACGCCCTTTGGCCTCAACGATCTAAGACTTGCCGTCGAGGTTGTGCGCAAACTTGGCTTGCCTTTTGGCGTTGTCATAAATCGCGCCGTTTCCGACGACACTTTTGTTCGTCCCTATCTGCAAAAAGAAAATATTTCCGTTCTAACCGAGATACCCGATGATCGCCGTATTGCAGAAGCCTATGCCAAGGGCACGCCGATTATCGAAGCCCTGCCGGAATACAAAGAGCTTTTTGTAAGTCTTCTGAAAAAGATCCGGGAGGCCGCATGAAAGAAATAGTTGTCATCAGCGGCAAAGGCGGCACGGGAAAAACAAGTTTGACCGCAAGCTTCGCGCTTCTTGCCAAAAACGCCGTTCTTGCGGACTGCGACGTGGATGCCGCCGATCTGCATTTGATCCTGACGCCTGAGGTTAAGGAAACGCACGAATTCTGGAGCGGACACGAAGCGGTCATTCAACAGGATATATGTACCGGTTGCGGCGCTTGCCTTATTCTTTGTCGTTTTGACGCAATTAAGGAAACTCCGCTTTCTTCCGGCGACTTTTCATACCGTGTCGATCCTACCTCCTGTGAAGGCTGCGGCGCCTGTGTGCGCTTTTGTCCAAGGAAGGCCATTAATTTCGAAGATAGGCTTTGCGGCGAATGGATGGTCTCGGACACTCGCGCGGGGCCGATGGTTCACGCCAAACTTGGCATTGCCGCCGAAAATTCAGGAAAGCTTGTTTCGACCGTGCGTCAGGAAGCGAAAAGACTGGCCACGGCAATCGGGCGCGAAACGATTTTGATCGATGGCCCTCCTGGCATAGGCTGCCCTGTTATTGCTTCGGTCACAGGGGCTTCCGCCGTTGTCATTGTGACCGAGCCGACGCTTTCGGGAGCGTACGACTTGAAACGCGTGCTTCAACTTTTGGACCATTTTAAAATACCGGGCTTTGTTTGCGTCAATAAATGGGACATTTGCCCCGATATGGCGACCAAAATTGAAGACCTATCGACCGCTGCGGGTGCGACGATCCTTGGACGCATCCGCTATGATCAAGCTGTGACAAAGGCGCAGAAGATCATGAAAGCCGTGGTGGAAATCGACGCGCCGAGTGCTATCGATATCAAGGAAATCTGGAAGAACCTTATGCAACATCTAACAGAAAAGGAAATAGGCCTATGAAAATCTCTGTCCCCGTAGAGGGAGGAAAGCTGTGCTCCCATTTTGGTCATTGTTCGGCTTTCGCTATTATCGACGTTGATGAGAAAACGAAAAGCATCATAGCCCAAACCGAAATCCCCGCGCCGCCCCATGAGCCCGGGCTTCTTCCCCCCTGGCTTGCCAAACAAGGCGTCAATCTCATCCTGGCTGGCGGCATAGGCACGCGGGCCTGCGACCTGTTTAAGCAAAACGACATTGCGGTTATATCAGGCGCTCCCGTATCGACGCCTGAAGAACTGGTTTCCGCCTATCTTGCCGGAACGCTGAAGACAGGCGCGAATAGCTGCGATCATTAATCTTTTAAAGCGAGGAGTTGGCATGGATATCAAATTAATCGCCGTTGGCTCCCGTCCTTGGGAATTATGGACGAAGCAATGGGGGCTATCCTTTCTGATAGACAACAGCCTTCTATTTGATACATTTGCCAACTCTCGCGCCCTTTTCAAAAGAGCGCGACGCGCAAACGTCGATCTTGGAAAAATTCAGACCGTAGTTATCTCACACGACCATTGGGATCATGTCGGCGGCTTATGGAAACTTCTTGAGCAACGAAAAGGGATGGATGTTTACCTTCCGTCGAGCGCCAAAAAAGACGTGAAGGATAGGATCCTGGCCGCCGGAAGCCGTGTTCTGGATGGGGACGGAGCAAAAACGTTGAGATCGGATATTATTATTACCAACGAATTTATTGGGGAATTCGAAGGCAATCCAATGCCCGAACAAGCGCTTGTTCTAAAAACAGACAAGGGATTAAATCTTATTGTCGGCTGTTCCCATCCCAACATTCTAACGATTGTCAGAAGCGTGAAGCAGGCTTTCAACGCGCCTGTTTATGGGGTTTTCGGCGGGCTTCATCTTATGGCTACATCGCCAGCCGAGGTTTATAAATGCGCGAACGCGCTTAAGAACGAAGGCGTCCGCCAAGTAGCCCCCATACATTGCACAGGATGGAAAGCAGAAAGAATCTTCAAAAAAGTGTTCAACAACGGCTATATTTCTTTGCGCGAAGGACAAACGTTATCAATTTAGGACCGTGTACAAACCACCTTAACCGAAAAAAGAGAGGACGTAAAAAATGTCGGTGACTATGAAAGCGTCGAACAGTTTTTCGGTAATATTGCCTGATGGCGCAACCCTGCCCTTCGCAACGACGGCGACCGGAGCGGAAATTGCCGCGAAAATTGGCCCCAGTTTGGCAAAGGCCGCTCTTGCGATCAAGATCGACGGAAAGCTCTGCGACCTTTCTTCCGAGATCAATGCCGATGCAAAGATAGAGATTATTACCCGCAAATCTCCGGAAGCCCTTGAAATTATTCGGCACACAACGGCCCATGTTTTAGCCGAGGCCGTGCAAACGCTTTTTCCCGATACCCTTGTTGCCATTGGCCCGAATGTCGAGGACGGTTTTTACTACGACTTTGGCCGTGAGAAGCCGTTCTCGAAGGACGATTTCCCAGCAATCGAAAAGAAAATGCGCGAGATCGTCGCGCGCGACAGCAAAATCGAACGGCGCACAAGATCCCGCGCCGAAGCCTTGAAGCTCTTTGAAAGCAAAGGCGAAAAGTACAAGGTCGAACTGATAAACGATCTTCCGGAAGACGCCGAGATTACGACCTACGACCAAGGCGGTTGGGAAGACCTGTGTCGCGGCCCGCATTTACCATCGACGGGAAAAGTTGGCGGAGGATTCAAATTGCTCAATGTGGCCGGAGCCTATTGGCGCGGCGATCACAAGAACGCGATGCTTCAACGCATTTACGCCACGGCATGGCGCGATGAAAAAGAGCTTCAGTCGTATCTGACCTTGATGGAAGAATTAGAAAAGCGCGACCACAGAAAAATCGGACGCGAACTCGATCTTTTTCATTTCCAAGAGGAAGCGCCGGGACAGGTTTTCTGGCACCCGAAAGGCTGGGATTTGTATCTAACGCTTATGACCTACATGCGGCGCAAGATCGCCGCGTGCGGGTACAGGGAAATCAATACGCCCCAGATGCTTGATGCGGGGTTCTGGAAAGCGTCCGGCCATTGGGACAAATACCGCGAAAATATGTTTATCATCGGCGCGGACGAACAAGAGCATCCCTATGCCATCAAGCCCATGAGCTGCCCTGGCGGCGCTCAGGTTTATCTCAGCGGCACCAGAAGCTATCGCGATCTTCCGATACGCATGGCGGAATTCGGCCATGTCTTTCGGCGTGAATCTTCCGGCGCCAGACACGGCCTTATGCGGGTTCAGGCGTTTACGCAAGACGACGCGCATATTTTCTGCACGCAAGAACAGTTGGAAGATGAAGTTATCGCCATGTGCGATCTTATCCGCGATGTTTATACGGATATGGGGCTAGCCGATAGCATTGTGGTTCATTTCTCGACTCGCCCGCCTCAACACATCGGAACCGAAGAAGATTGGGATCGTGCCGAAAAAGCACTTCGCAATGTTTGCGACCGAATTAACATGAAATGGGTTTTGAATGAAGGCGATGGAGCTTTCTATGCTCCGAAACTTGATTTCGTTATTAAGGATGCCATTGGACGGAATTGGCAGTGCGGTACGATCCAAGTCGATATGAACATGCCGCGTCGTCTTGGCCTCAGTTATATTGGGGACAATGGCGAGAAGCTCATTCCGCACATGATTCATCGCGCCATCATGGGTTCGATGGAACGGTTTATGGGCGTCATGATCGAACATTATGCCGGAAAGTTTCCGCTTTGGCTGGCGCCGGTTCAGGTGGCCGTATGTTCGATAACGACATCGGCCGAAGCTTATGCCGAAAAGGTCAAAAAATCCCTTGATAAGGCAGGTATTCGCGCGGTTCTCGATGTCCGTAATGACAAGATCAACGCAAAGGTCCGCGACCATAGTTTGCAGAAGATTCCTGTTATTCTGGTGGTCGGGAACAAAGAAGTAGATCAAGAAACTGTAGCCGTTCGCCGCCTTGGCGGAGAAGCGCAAGAAATTTTGGCTCTTCACGATGCGGTTAAGAATTTGGTAAAAGAAGGCTTGCCCCCTGATCTGCGGGCTTAGGCGAATTAGCCTGTTGTTGATGTCACTCGCGTTGTTGGAGGTTTTCCCGATGTCTTGTCTATATAGGTTTGTTCTTCCCGCTTTTTGCGCCGCGTTATTGATCGCTACGCCGGCGCAACCGGTCTATGCGGAAAGCGCCTTAGCGGTTTCGCAAAATGAAGTTTCTTTGATCAAGGCCGAGGAGGTGCTGCGTTTACTAAAGGACAAAAAGCCCCTTATCCTTTTGGATGTCCGCCAACAAAAAGAATACGATGAGGGACACATCGACGGCGCTAGGTTGATTCCTCTCAATACGCTTCCCGACAGGCTCGCCGAGCTGCCTAAAGAAAAAGAGATTGTCGTTTATTGCAAATCAGGTCGGCGAAGCGCCCAGGCTGCGGTTTTCCTGCAAGCGTCGGGCTACAAGAATGTCGTCAGCCTTTCCGGAGGGTTCCAGGAATGGGACGCGCTTAAGGATGCAAGAAAGAATGAAATACAGGTCTGCTCTAAATCAACCGGATGCCGGAGCAAGTAGGCTTTCTCTATTGGGTTTTCTTGGGTGTACTCAACATAAAGACGGGTTCTAAACTGGGGTAAAAAAATGGACTCTCGCTTTCTGTCACGAACGTCGATAAATGCTTTTGTCGAAAAAATATTGTCTTTCCCAATGGCCGCAGTGCTTTTGTTTGTCGCAGGCGGTGGCTCGCTGGCCTTTGCTCTTATAATGCAGTGGGGCTTTAATGTTCCTCCCTGCGACTTATGTTATTGGCAGCGCGCGCCCTATGGCGTGGTTGCTTTTTTGGCGTCGCTAGCTTTGGTATGGAGACCCTATCGTCGAAAGACAACACTGTTGCTCGGCTTATGCTCCCTTGTTTTTCTCGTAAGCACGGGATTGGCAATCCTTCATACGGGAGTTGAACGTCACTGGTGGGAAAGCCCGACCACCTGTACAGCGGAGTCGCTGCAAGGCGCCTCCATAGAAGAAATGCGACTTGCGCTGCTTGAGACGGAATCCCCTCCGTGTGATGAGATTCCGTGGGCAATATTTGGATTGTCGATGGCCAATTTGAATATAGCCGCATCGCTTGTTCTGGCTTTCTTTGCGGCTATGGCAGCGATAAAGCATAAGAAAAAAATTAAATTGTAATCGACAACCATATGGAAACAGACCCCGAACTTATTGGCTTTAAAAAGCTTCCCGTGACTGTGCTTTCCGGCTTTCTGGGCGCCGGAAAAACAACCCTTCTTAATCACGTCCTTAACAATCGCGAAGGGATGCGTGTTGCCGTTATCGTCAATGATATGAGCGAAGTGAATATAGACGCCGGTCTTGTGCGAAACTGCGGCGCGAACCTTAGCAACGATGACGAAAAACTTGTCGAGATGTCTAACGGGTGCGTGTGTTGCAGCTTGCGCATGGAGTTATTTAAAGAAATCGTTTATTTGGCTTGCGCGGATAAATTCGATTATTTGCTGATCGAAGGCACAGGCATAGCCGAACCGCAACTGATAGCCGAAACTTTTGATTATCAGGATCCATGGGGCAATCGTCTTGATGCTGTCTCAGCGCTCGATACAATGGTCACGGTGATCGATGCGTTTAATTTCCTCAAAGACATCAGCCGTTCCAAAGCGTTAGAAAAGAGCATCGGCGAAAGGGGCGAGCAAAAGGGGCGGACACTTCTCGATTTGTTAAGAGAACAGGTTATGTTCGCCAATGTTGTTGTTCTCAACAAAACGGATCTTGTCTCAAAAGAACAAAAAAAATCTATCGAGGCAATGATCAAAGGGCTCAACCCGCAGGCCGAGATCGTGGAAAGCCAGTTCGGCAAAGTGCCCTTAAATAAGATTTTAAACACCGGAAAATTCGATCTGGAGCAAGCCAAGAAGTCGCCAACATGGCTGCAGAACTTTCACAATCCCCTTTCGGAAGTCGATGAATTTTGCATCAGGTCTTTTGTATATCAGGCACGTTTGCCGTTTCATCCGAGGCGCTTGCATAATTTCCTTACCAGCGAACTTGAAGGCGTGGTCAGGGCTAAAGGTTGCTTCTGGATTGCCAGCCGGCCCGATATCATCGGGAATTGGTCTCTCGCAGGCTCTGTCGGACGTTTTGAGGATTCGGGGCCGTGGCTTGCGGCAATCCCGCGCGATCAATGGCCGAAGGAAGAAAAAGCAGTCTTACAGGCAGTAGAGTGCTGGGCGGCCCCCTATGGCGACCGCAGACAGGAACTCGTTTTCATCGGCGTCGGGATGAGGGAGAAGGACATCAGAGAAAAACTCGCCAAGTGCCTTCTTTCTCTTGAGGAGATTAATCAGGGGATGGACGCATGGAAGGAACTTGACGATCCGTTCCCTAAGTGGGAATTGGCTGCTACAGGCCAAAAACCTTGATTGGGTTTCGAGGATAATTCATAGCGCCCTCGACGATCGGGCGCGCGCCTTTTTAACAAGGCAACAAAGCCAAGACGAATTTGTTAGGAACAGGACGGACGTTTCATGTGTAAGGCTTTTTGCCAGAAACTTGTCCATCCCTCTTCGTGAGAAGCGTTTTCAGCTTCAAGAACAAGGGCGCAATTCGGTTCGCCAATGGCTTTTAGATAGTTTTGGGCAACAAAGGCGGGAACAATATCGTCTTTAAGGCCGTGCCAGTGGATTTGCGGAATGGCGCGCGTGCGATGAGCAAAGTCGACCGGATTAAGCGATTCAGGCATCGGTGACACCTCGTGAAAAGCGTTAAGGGCTTCGGTGTCGAGATTTCCCGCCAAAGTTCGCAAAGAAAGAACATCGTCCCTTTCCGCCGCAATCAGAGCGGCCACGGCTCCGCCTCCTGAATAACCGACAAGATGGACGCCTTGTCCCCGCATTGAAAAACGATCAACCGCTTCGTTCATCGTCCGGACAACCGTCGGCGAAAAGCGTTTATGCGTCCAATAATCGGACTCGCAATGCGGATCGTCCGCGATGAACTGACATGGCCTTGCCAGATAAACGACGTTAGGCGACGGATCGAGCAAGGCGAGTTGCAATCCGATAGCTTTGCGGGGGGTCGGGTTTGACGATGGCGTCGAACGATTGATCCAGGCATGTCCATCGCCCTCGATGTATATGACAACAGGCGCATGGGGAAGCGTCATGCGGCTTAAAGACATCAAGCGAAAAATGCCGGTTGCAATCTCCTCCTTATGAAACGTCTCTGTTCCCTTCATTAAAAGCGGGTCGGAAACGCAGGCGGACAGCCAAAAGGCAAAAAGGAGAATATGTGTTTGCTTTAAGCGAAAGGACATGTATAGATAAAAGCCTGCGTGAATCTTAAAGGAATGGGCTGATGGTCAAAGAAAAAATCGTCCTTTTTGCTTGTGCTGCTGTATTTTCCCTTTGCGGCCCATCGTACGCTCAGGATTATCATCACGAATTTCATGATATTCCCGCGCCATCGATACCTCAACCCATGATTCCCGTTCCAACGCCATCGGTTCCGCAAGCCATTGAGCTGCCCCCCGACGACGTTTCCGCTGTTCCGTCCGAACGAACGGCAAAATCGTCTTCCGACAAAATGAGCGCCGCCGATAAGGCAAAACGCATCGGCGAACTTGAAAGATTAACGCAGACTATGGCCAACGAGCTCTATAAAATGGAGCGCGATTACCTGAAGGTTAGGAAGCTGCCGCATGAAGTCGTCGGTTCCAGAGATGAGGCCACGTCTTATATCGGCATATATGAAAAAAGTTTGCAGTGGCTTAAGGATC
>CAYVNS010000037.1:0-11492 GCA_964453225.1 uncultured Rhodospirillaceae bacterium | reverse complement strand
CTTCCCCCTAAGCTAACGCTTCAAGGTCTGCAATCAATACATAGGAATCCGATTTATGATTTAGAAAACCAATCGGATTCCGGCCCGCCTACGCATAAAGCTACGGCGGATCTTTGACTTAAGTCCGGCGAAGCTTTTTAGCGTAGCCGGAATAAATTCCTCGCATCGCTCGGAATTTTCCGGAATGACGGGCTTTTAAATTGAATCCGGCCTCTAAACCGCCATTTGACGCACACGCATAAATGTGTAAAGTCAGGCCGAATTTTCACGTATTATCGAGGACTCGAATGACGGGAACTTTAGTGCCAAACGTCCCCCTTAAAGGCGAAATCATGGCCGGAAAACGCGGCCTTATCATGGGCGTCGCAAACGACCGCTCGCTGGCTTGGGGCATCGCCGCCGTTTGCGCGGCCCAAGGCGCGGAGCTCGCGTTTACCTATCAGGGCGAGCCTTTGCTGAAGCGCGTGGGGCCGCTTGCCCAGTCGATCGGCGTCAAGATGCTTTTGCCGTGCGACGTTTCCGATGAAGCCAGCCTGGATTCGGTGTTCGACACCATCAAGAAAGAATGGGGCGAGCTTGACTTTATCGTTCACGCCATCGCCTTTTCCGACAAAACGGAGCTGGACGGCCTTTATGTGGATACGACGCGCGAGAATTTCCTGAAGACGATGGACATTTCTTGCTACTCCTTCACGTCCATCGCGCGCCGCGCTGCGCCGCTGATGGCCAAGGGCGGCAGCATGCTAACCCTTAGCTATCTTGGTGCCGAGCGCGTCATGCCGCATTACAACGTCATGGGCGTGGCCAAGGCGGCTTTGGAAGCGAGCGTGCGCTATCTGGCCGTCGATCTTGGGCCGAAAGGCATTCGCGTCAATGCGATATCCGCAGGGCCTATCAAAACGCTGGCCGCCAGCGGTATCGGCGATTTCCGCTATATTTTGAAATGGAACGAAATTAACGCGCCTCTGAAGCGCAACGTGACGACCGTGGAAGTGGGAAATACGGCGCTTTACCTGCTGAGCGACCTAGGCACGGGGATCACCGGCGAGCTGTTGCACCTCGATGCGGGCTATCATGCGATTGGCATGATCGCCGTTGACGAGGTGCAAAAACTGGCCGAGCTGGTCAATAATATGAATGGGAATGGGAAGAGTTAGAGCATTTCCTGTTCCGTTGGAATCGGCCTCAGACTACTGAAGATAGAAATTAACTAAGAAGACAAATGGGATGCCCGCCTGCGCGGGCATGACGGTAGTTCTGTCTGAACGAGAAATGCTCTAGAAATATCAGAAATATCCGATTATGAAGTTCTGGTTTTAGCGACGTAGAAAAATCGGATTCCGCATAAATTCGCCGCTTTCGCGACGAATTTTGCGGAATGACGGACAACGACAAGGGTTTATTCTTAATGCCGTCCAAACCTAAAGCGGACCGCCTCTTCCTCTGGGAGGATGTCTTTCTCTACCGGTAGGTCTTTTATAAGCGTCAATATCCTCCGCTCCGCCGACATTCAAGAAAGACGCATCGACCTTATCTTCCGGTGTCGGAAACGGCTGCTTCGGCCTTCTGTTTTTAAAATCAGTCGTTATGGCTGGCTGGAATTGGCCGGCAAACACAAGGAATCTGTTTGCTTCACGAAAAACTTTTTCCTGTCCATTAAGAACGGCTTGCGCGCCATAATGTGTTGTTGGAGATCTATCACTGACAATATCAATGCCTAATTCTTCCATTACATCTTTAATTACATCTTTTCGTAAACTGTAATTGCCCATATTCCCGTGCAGTGGCTTCATTCGTCCCCTCTATGTCGTGTATGAATTCTTTTCAAATATCTCTGGCTCCGATACTATATCCAAAATTAAATACTTTCATAAATCCAAATGATGGTTAATATGGCATTCAGCAATTTTTATGTAAAAAACAGCCTGTAATGGAGTTAAAGAATACTTCTTCTCTCTCGATGTGGGAAGGACGGGATGGAAGTGATATCACTGGATAAACAATCTCATTTATTTGGCAATATCACCCCCACCCAAACCCTCCCCCATCAAGGGGGAGGGATTTAGAGCACGCTTCGGATTGCAACAGACTTATTGGGTTTCCAGATGGCTTCGAACAGCTTCGGCGAAATATTCCGCTTCACCACTTGGGGGGAAAGCCATGGCGCGGCCATCGGCGTCGTGATCGACGGCTGCCCTTCCCTGCTCCCCCTGTCGGAAGCCGATATTCAGCCGTGGCTGGACAAGCGCAAACCCGCGCAGTCGCGTTTCGTTTCCCAACGGAAGGAAAGCGACCAAGTGATGATTTTGTCGGGCGTTTTTCAGGAGATGACCCTCGGCTCCCCTATTAACCTCGTTATCCAGAACATGGATACGCGCTCTAGCGATTACGAAGACATTAAAGACAAATTCCGTCCGGGCCATGCCGATTACGCGACATGGGCGAAGTACGGCATTCGCGATTATCGCGGCGGCGGGCGCGCTTCGGCCCGCGAAACGGCTTGCCGCGTGGCAGCCGGAGCCGTTGCGCGTAAAATTCTGGGCGACAAGATTTCCATTCGCGGCGCTTTGGTTCAGCTCGGCCCCCATAAAATCAATCGCACCGAATGGGACTGGAACGAAGTTCAAAACAATCCCTTTTTCTGCCCCGATCCGAAATCCGTTGCCGTTTGGACCAATTATCTGGACGAGGTGCGCGAAAGCGGCTCCTCCATCGGCGCGATTATCGAGGTCGTGGCTTCCGGCGTTCCTGCGGGATGGGGCGAGCCTGTTTACGGCAAGCTTAATAGCGATATTGCGCGCGCGCTGATGAGCATCAACGCCGTTAAAGGCGTGGAGATCGGCGCGGGTTTCGAAAGCGCCGCCCAACGCGGCGAAGAGAATACGGACGAAATGCAAGCGGGGGAAAACGCGCCCCAGTTCCTGAGCAATAACGCAGGCGGCATTCTGGGCGGCATTTCAACGGGACAAGATATCATAGCGCGCTTTGCGGTGAAGCCGACGCCCTCCATACCAAGGCCGCGCAAAACGATTTCCATCGACGGAAAAAATTGCGAGATCACGACCAAAGGCCGCCACGATCCATGCGTGGGCATAAGGGCCGTTCCCGTCGGCGAAGCCATGCTTGCGTGCGTCCTTGCGGATCATTTTTTGCGCAGGAAAGCCAGCCGGGCGTAAGTATTAAGCTTGGGCCATTCGAGCGTACAGCGACCGCAAGGCCCGGGGTTACAGTTCCAATTCCACGCAAATTTGTTGCGCCCCTTAACGGGACATTCTTTCAGCAAAACACTGCGCCGCATGTCCCGGAATCGGGCGCAATCGCGAATCTGAAAATTCCCTTTCTTTTAAAGGCACTTATTCTCATATCTTTACAATGGGATTTGGATTAATATAGTGCCCGCAAAGGGAGTTTGTTCATCATGAACGCAGTGCAGTCACAGAAGCCGCCTGTCGAGGAATGGCTACATTGGGCGCGGGTCATCGTCGACCGCCTGATGGGCTGCGTGCACGTTTACAAGCATGCGCAGGACGTTTTCATGGCGGCAACGGAACGCCAGAATAAAAGCGACACGGCCATCAAGGTTCTTCAAGGGCTTTATCCGTTGCTTGATCAAGGCGAGGCTTTGGAAGGTAAAGCCGACGCGCCGGAGCAGGACGAACAAGTTGTCGCGGGACTCGCCCCCCTTTTCGAAGAAACCATCAAAGCGCTTCCGTGGCTTTCCGCCGACATGCAGAAATTGCTGAAATCCCCATGGATGAGTCACTTCCCAAGCAAAATCGCCGAAATTCTGTTTTGCGGAAACGGCAATGAATTTGAGGGCATCGGCAGCGGCCATCCCGAACACGGACGCCTGCCGGCCGCTCTTGCCGAACTTTTGGAGCGCGAACAGGCGGGCGAGTCCCGGCCCGCGCGCGAGGCTGTACCGGCACGCCATGATATGGAACGCCACGATCGCTGGGTTCAGCAGAACAGCGCGTTCATTCGCAGCGCCGGTCGCGTCGAATAGCAGCGACCTTTTATTCCCAGTTCAAATAATCCCTAATCCAGTTGAAGCGAACCAAATGGGACACCCGCCTTCGCGGGTGTGACGGCAGATTTTGAGAATTTTTTTTTAGTACTATCGTCATGCCCCGTCACTTCCTCCGTTAGGTTTGATAAGGAATTGGCATAATAACAATCGGAAATTCGTCGCTTCGCTCCGAATTTTTCCGAATGCCGGATACTCTGTATTTATTTTAAATGTGACAGGAATTGAGAAGATCCGATTTTTAAAGGAGCGTTTAGCAAGCGCTAAGATCGTTTGAACGCGCCCTTCCTTAAGTCACATGGAAAATTTACGGACAGGCAAGCTAAGGTCTGTTCGCTTTCGAATGCCTGCGCGACATGAGCCTTTTTCTTGCCGTCGGCCTCTGACTCAAAAAATCGCGGCATCGGAAGTCTTCATCGACGAAAGGAAAGATTATGGCCGAAGCTATCCGCCCGCTTGCCGTCATTACGGGCGCCTCAACAGGAATCGGTTTTGAATGGGCGAAATGCTGCGCGCGGAACAATTATGACCTGATCATAGCCGACAGCGGCCCCGGAATCCGCAATACGGCCATTGAGCTAAGCAATCCCGCCATTAAGATCGAACCTGTTGAAGTTGACCTAAGCACGCCCGAAGGCGTCGACACACTCTATAGCGTCGTCAAGGGACGGCACGTCGCCGCGCTGTTGGCGAATACGACCTACGATCTGCACACCGGCTTTCTGGAGGAGGATTTCTCGACATGGCGGAAGACCCTCGACCGCTCGCTCACAAGCGCGCTTTATCTGGTTCAGAAGATCGCGCGCGACATGGCCGCGGCCAAGGCGGGGCTTATTCTTATTACCGGGTCGCTGGGCGAGCAACAACCGGGATCGTATCATTCGCTCTACAACGGCATAAAAGCTTTTCTCGACTCGTTCGTCTTCGCCCTCCGGCATGAGCTGAAGGATAAAGGCATTACCATTACCTGCCTCATGCCCGGTGACGAGGCAGGATTTATGAAGCGCGCGAAAGAGCTTGAAGAAAAAGAGGCCGCTCAAGCAAAGAAGGATCCGTTCGATCTCGTCGAGTCAGGTCTTAGAGACATGATGAAAGGAGAAACGGAGGTTCTGCAGGGTTGGCAAAATATCGTCCAAACGGCGATTTCATCGTTTGCGCCCGCACAGGCGGAACAAGGCCTTGAATCAGGCCTCACGCAAGCTCAAGAACCCATCAACTCTAGCCAAAGAGGTGTTTACATGACCACACAGCAACAATACGGCGAAACCCAATCAGGCGCGAGCCGCTCGGAATATGAGGGCCGCCCCGGTGGACGCGAGTATGGCGGTTCGGAAGAAACCCAAGGCTATGAGCAAGCCCGCTTTTCCGACGAAGGAGGCACCGGCAGAAGCGCTTACACCGGGGCCGCCGACGAAAGTTCAAGAAGCCGCAGCGCGTACGGCGCAAGCCGAGGCGGTGGTTCCAGCCGTTCGTGGGGCGAACGCGATCAGTACGGGCGCGGCGAAGAAGCCGGTCGTTCTCGCTCCGGCAGTCGCGGCGGCCAATATGAAGAAGACGACTATGGTTACGCCGAAGAAGGATCGCGCAGAGGCGCAGGCGGCGGTCGAAGCGGCGGCTATGAAGGCAGCGAAAGCCCCGGCGGCTATGAAAGCGGCGGCGCGTATGGCGGCGGCTCATCCGGGGGCGGTTACGGAGGGAGATCCGGCGGCAGCCGATATGGCCGCGAAGAGGATGACTACGAGCAAGATCGTTCGCGCAGCCGCCGAGGCGGCGGGTACGCCGAGCGCAACGAATACGACGAAGATATGTATTCGGAATCAGGCGAACGCATGAGCCGCAGGGGCCGGGGCTACGAAGAAGAAGAAGAAGAGTCATCGAGATCGGAACGCGGCAGAGGCTACGGACGGGGCAGCTATGGCAGCCGCGCCTATGGCGAGCAAGGCGGCTCATCACGTTACGAACAAGAAGAAAGTTCGTCCGATTACGGAGGTGGCAGCCGCCGCTATCGTGGCGGACGATCCGGTTACGGAAGCCCGGAAGAACAAGGCGGCGCGTCCCGCTATGGACAAGGAGAAAGTTCCCCCGACTATGGAAGCGGCAGAGGCTCCAGCAGCGGGAGATACGGTTACGGCAGTCAAGGCGGAAGCTCCGGGAGCCAGAGCTCCAGCGGCCAAAACGGCTACGGCAAAAACCAAGGCAGGTCTTCGAAAAGCTCTTTCGGTTGCTGCGGCACGTCGCCAAAAGACGAAACCTGCGGCGGCGGATCAAGCAGCTGCGACTACGAGCCCGGGCGCACCTCGCGTTTCGGCAGCGGCAGCGGCTCGAAAAGCGGCAGTTCAACCGACGCCGATGAAAGCTCCGAGGGAGGTGCGTATTCGAGGCGGAGCTCCTCTTCCGGTTCCGGCAGCGGAAGATAATTGAAACCGGAAACCAGGAACCAAAAGGTTCCTGGTTTTCCACATAAATGGAGGACATAATGAAATACAGTCTTTTCATTCTGGCCTTGTTTTTTGTCGGCATAAGCGTCTTTGTCGCAAGCTCGGCCATCGCCCGGAATGGCAGTGTCGCCTCCGCCGAAAATTTCGTGAACAAGGCCATACTGTCGGACATGTTTGAAATCCAGAGCAGCCGGATTGCCATCGAGCGCGCAAAAAACGACGACATCAAGAATTTTGCCCAACTTATGGTGGACGAGCACACAAGGACGTCGGAGCATCTTCAGGGCATATTAAGAACCACGAATATGAAAACCCCTTCGACCCTCGACGCCGAGCATCAAAAAATGGTCGAGGAATTGCAGTCCATGCCCGACAGCAACTTTGACCATCGCTACCTAAGCATGCAGATCGCGGCGCACGAAAAAGCGATCAAGCTTTTTTCGGACTATGCGCAACGGGGCATGGACGCCGCTCTTAAATCTTTTGCATCGGATACGCTCCCCACACTGAAAGAGCACCTGAATGAAGCGAACCAACTGAAGTCAAAACTGTAATAATAAACTATTCGCAAAGGAGGCGATCATGAGACGCGGCATACTTCTTTGGCTTCTTGGCGTGCCCATACCCATCATTATTCTTTTGGCGCTGTTCTGGCGTTAAAACAACCCCACACGGAGGAAAGCATGCAAAATCTTACGCCACGGACGACACATTCGGATGGAGCTTTCACCGTTGACGATAGCTATTCCGCGATTTCGGCGCTGGCTATTCTTGGCGGCGCGGCGGTTATAACCGCTTTTTCCGCGCTTTTGATCCTGCTGGCCACGGGTCTTGGATTTGCTTTTGTGTCGCCTTGGTCCAACGAGCCTTTAACGGTGACAAAGTTCACGATTGCAACCGGCGTATGGCTTGTCCTGATTCAATGGATTCCATCCGCCTTCGGCGGTTATTTAACGGGCCGCTTGCGATGCCGATGGACCGGCCACGATGCCGACGAGACCTTCTTTCGCGATACGGCGCAGGGAATAATCGCCTGGGCCGTCGCCGCGCTTCTTGGGATAGGCCTTGTTTTATGCGCCTCGTTCGCCGGCGCGACGGCTTCCGGGGCGGCCGCCATGATGCTGGGCGATAAAACGGACGGCCTTAACAGCAGCAGCATCAACCCGATGTCGTATTACGTCGACAATCTTTTTCGCGGCAATCGCAGCGGCACGCCCATAGACATGGACACACGCAATGAAGTCGCCCAAATTCTGGTGAAAGGGATTATAAAAGGCCCCATGCGCGATGAAGACCGCTCCTATCTGGCGCAACTGCTCTCGACGCGCACGGGCATGGATCCCTCCGCCGCAGGCCCTTTGGTCGACGATACGATTGCGCAAATTAAAAATGCGGCGAACGAGGCGCGCAAGGCGACCGCTTCAACGCTTATCTTAACGTTTCTGTCTATGCTGATCGGCGCTTTTAGCGCCGGGGCGATGGCCGCGCTCGGCGGGCGGCATCGGGATAACCCTGCCATAGAGCCCATGAAAAGAACAGTTGGGTGAGGAAGGGATTTCCGAATAAAAGCTCGTCATTCCGGAAAATTCGGCGCGTATGCGACGAATTTATCCGGAAACCGATTTGTATATCTTGTTGAAGGCGACCAAATGGGATTCCGCATCTCGGTACGCTAGCGCGTACCTCGTGCGGAATGACGTTATCCTTTTGCTATTGTATCCCCTTCAACCCATTGCCTTCATCTCGTCATCGACGGAGGCTTCGCTTGTGGCGCTGATGCTCTCGGCGCCCGCGGCCTTCAAGACACCCTTGGCACGATCGACGTGTTCCGAGCTTTCGCAATGGACGGACACCAGAATGCCGCCCTCTTTCACATGGCCTTCGTAGCGCTTTGCCTCGAATTCCGGAACGCCCATTCCCGCGAGAACGCCAATCAATCCTCCCGCCGCCGTTCCCACCCCAAGGCCCGCCAAAGCGCCCATGATAGGGCCAGCGGCGATAAACGGCCCAAGGCCGGGAATGGCCAAAACGCCGATGCCCGCCAACAACCCTAAAGCGCCGCCGATAACGCCGCCCGCGCTGACCCCCGTCGTTACGCCTTCGGGCGCTTTGGTCGTTTTTTCAACGGCAAGATCGCGCGTTGTATCCTGATCCGACATCAACACCGAAATATCGTCGATACGAAAGCCTGCGTTTTGCAGCTTGCTTATGCAGGCTTCGGCCTGCGCGCGCGTGGCGCAAATTCCGAAAACGGCCTTTTTGTGGTCTGCCATGCGATCCTCACTGGTTTGCGTTGCCGGCCCCGCCGGATTTCATCATCTTTCCGTTTTTGCTTTTAAGGGAGAGCCTGTCGATGACGTTGTCTTGTCCGACGACATCCGCCGCCTTGCCGACAATTATTGACCGCTCTTCCTCAGCATTGATGGCGCCTCTTAACGTGACGCGCCCGTCGATTGCGATTACCTTTATATTCTTTCCCGTCATGGAAAGAGTCTCATCCGCGACGATGGCTTTTCGGATATCCCTCATAATGTCGATATCGCTTTTTTTTTGCGAGGCTTGATCGGCGGTAATATCCTCCGACTCCTGGGGATAGGCGGGCGATGGGCTGAAAGCCGCCAGCAATCCTGCCGCCAGAAAAACAAGTCCTTTTTTCGACTTTTTCATTGGCCCTCGCGAAAGAAAATGGAACGCCATTAACAGCAAAGTTGCGATAAGAGCGCAATTTGCCGATCCGGCCAGATGATAAGAGAACGATAAAAACCCATTGCCCAAGGAAAACCGGCAAAACAAAAGGGAAAAATCTCGCTTTTTGCGGCAAACAGGATTAAGAAAAGGCCTATGGCACAAGGGCTTCCGGCAAAGGGCTGAGATTAAGGTTCATCCTGCCTTGATTTTATGCTAACCGATACCCTATATTTTCCAAACCCTTTGGACAGTGGCGATGGCACAAAGTTATTCTCAGAAAGCCCCATTTAACGACTGGTGGTACTGGTCGGAATGCTTGGTAAAAAGATTGCGCACACTCGGCGACCTGTATCACGAAAACAACGAGGCCGAGCGCGGCGAAGTCGCAAAGGACTGGGCCAAGCGCCTGAAAGAAAATTGCATGATCCCGGTTATGGAGGCGCGCAAGGGCCTTAAGACCGACGAACAGAAGGCCGAAGTGAAAAAGCTGGAGGAAGTCGCCATTTTCGCAGCCGCCGATATGTTCCGCGAGCTTCTTGTTAACTTGCCGTTTATGTCGAGCGCCATACAGGAATTCCTCGACGTCAGCTGGCAGGATTGCAAGTACGAAGACCCCGATGAGAAGGAAGAGTTCGACGAAGACACCGGCCTTCCCATCCGCAAAAAGAAAAAGAAGAGCTCCGGCGACCAACGCATCATCGAATTATTCTGGGGGCCGAAGGCGCGGCAGGACGAAGGCATTCGCAGCGGCAAGGTCGAGGACGGCGGCCTTCCCGGCATTCTGGCCAACCTGTTATTGGCCGAGAAAACCTCCTCCAGCCGCGCGCCGACCGAATACGGCCAGGCGATGCTGGCCTCCGCCGTTCAGTCAAATCTCGCGACAACGATGAACCAAATGGAAAAACTGGGCGTACAGGTTAACTTCAAGCCGGGCGGATCGATATAACAAGAATGAAGCAATCCGCCGCCGAAGAAAACCTTATCACGCTTTATGGCGAACAAGAGTTCGTTTCCATGCGCAAAGCCGGCCGCCTGGCCGCCGAAATCCTCGATTACATCACGCCCTTCGTCACGCCGGGCGCGCGAACCGGGGATTTGGACGATCTTATGGAAAAGTACACGCGCGAGCATGACGCCATATCCGCGCCTTTGGGCTATCGCGACTACCCGCGTTCAACCTGCATTTCGGTCAATCACGTCGTTTGCCACGGCATACCCGGCGACAAAAGGCTTGAGGAAGGCGATATCGTCAATATCGACGTCACCCCCATTTTGAACGGATGGTACGGCGACACGAGCCGCATGTACTATGTCGGGGATCGCGTCAGCTTAAGGGCGCGCCGGCTTGTCGAAGTGACTTACGAATGCCTGATGCTCGGCATCGACGCGGTTCGCCCGGGCGTCACGCTTGGCACTATCGGCCACATCATTCAAAAACACGCCGAGAAGCACGGCTTTTCGATTGTCCGCGATTTTTGCGGCCACGGCATCGGAAGGATTTTCCATTGCCATCCTTCCGTTCTCCACTACGGGCGGCCCGGCGAAGGCAGGGTGCTTGAAAAAGGCATGTTCTTCACCATCGAGCCGATGCTTAACGCCGGAAAATACGACGTTAAGGTTTTATCAGACGGCTGGACGGCCGTTACCAAGGATAAATCTCTTTCCGCGCAGTTCGAACACACCATCGGCGTCACGGAAACAGGCGCGGAGATTTTCACCCTTTCCCCAAAGGGATACACAAGACCGCCTTATTTATAATTATCGTCATCCCCGCGAAGGCGGGGATCCATCTTTAGGCTGGCCAATTTCTATGCCCAGTTATGTTTACATTCTCGCTAACAAGAAGAACGGCACAATTTATGTCGGCGTTACTGCCGATCTTGTAAAACGCGTGTGGGAACATAAGAACAAGGCGGCAAAAGGTTTCACATCAAGATACGACGTGGATAAACTGGTCTTTTTTGAAGAATTCAATGACATCACTGACGCAATTCATCGCGAAAAATGTATAAAACGATGGAATCGCGGATGGAAAACAAAATTGATTTACGAAACAAATCCCGAATGGGAGGATTTATACCAGAACATCGCCGTTTAAGATGGATCCCCGCCTTCGCGGGGATGACGCGATGGGGTGGCTAATGTAGCTATATAAAGTAGATGAATCCCCGCCTTCGCGGGGATGACGCAGTGAATGTCTAATGTAGCAATATAAAGTAGATGGATCCCCGCCTTCGCGGGGATCACGCGGTGGGTGGCTAATGTAGCTATATAAAGTAGATGGATCCCCGCCTTCGCGGGGATGACGCAGTGAATGTCTAATGTAGCAATATAAAGTA
>CAYVNS010000036.1:0-12027 GCA_964453225.1 uncultured Rhodospirillaceae bacterium | reverse complement strand
AATGCAAGATGTTTTTTCGAAAATGTGGGATTTTTTTCAAAAGGTTTGGTTAAGGGGGATGTTTTTTGTTCTGATGCGCTTGGAGAGCTTAAACGCTACCCCTCCCCTTCCCCAGCCTTCGGCCTTAATGCCGGAAAAACGTCCACTGGACGTTTTTCTTTTTCGGCATCAAGCCCGCAAGGGGAGGGGAATAATTTCCTGCCCTGAATGCCAAACCCCGAGTGCTTTTTACCTGCACCGGATTGCAAAGAAGGGGGCGGACGGCTAAGTTGTTCTTATGACCGAGAGCCTGACGCTACTTCAGCCGGACGATTGGCACGTGCATCTTCGCGAAGGCGCGACGCTGAAAGCCGTGCTGCCCTTTACGGCAAATGTTTTTGCGCGTGCGGTTGTCATGCCGAATTTGCGCGAGCCGGTTACGACGACGGCGCGCGCCAAGGCCTATCGCGACAGCATTCTTGCGGCCTTGCCGAAAGGCACGGCCTTTTCCCCTTTGATGACGCTTTACCTGACGGATCAGGCGGATGTCGACGATCTGGAACGCGGCTACAAGGAAGGCATTCTAAGCGCCGCCAAGCTTTACCCGGCGCACGCGACGACCAACGCGCAGCACGGCATATCGGACATCAAGCACGCCTACCCCGCGCTGGCGCGCATGCAGCGCCTGGGGATGCCCCTTCTTATTCATGGCGAGGCGACCGATGTTGATGTCGATATTTTCGATCGCGAAGCTTTTTTTATCGAGCGCGTTTTGACGCCGCTCCGCTGCGAATTTCCGGCGCTGAAAATCGTCCTAGAGCATATCACGACCGACGAGGCCGCCGCGTACGTGTCTGAAAACGGATCCAAGGGCCTTTTGGCCGCGACGATCACGGCGCATCATTTGCATCTGAACCGCAACGCGCTTTTTCAGGGCGGGATCAGGCCGCATTATTTTTGCCTGCCCATCGCCAAGCGCGAAAAACACCGCAAGGCGCTGGTGGAGGCCGCAACCTCGGGCAGGCCGATGTTTTTTCTGGGCACGGATTCCGCGCCGCACCCGGACACCGCCAAGCTTTCGACGTGCGGCTGCGCGGGCATTTTTACGGCGCCGCATGCGCTGGCGCTCTACGCGCAATGTTTCGACGAGGCAGGCCGGCTTGACCAGCTGGAAGCTTTCGCAAGCCTCAGCGGCGCCGCTTTCTATGGCTTGCCCGTCAACACGGCCAAAATCACCCTTCAAAAAGCCGACAACGACGACATTAAGCCGATTTTAACCGAAGACGGGCATACAATAACTCCCTTCGTTCCGCCGCAGGGTTTATCGTGGCGGATGGGATAGCCGCGCGGACAATTTCGCCTTTCTTCCCGCGGGCATTTGGGAGAGCTTTCGATGCCCACACTCGCCGAGCTGCCTTTCATCGATCTTTATGTCCGCCTCGATCGGACGGGCCAAGCCTATTTCCGCTCGAAGGAACGGGATAAAACCACCATCAGCCTTCCCGTGCCCGCCGAGTTCGCCCCCTGCATCGCACAATTCGCCGACGCGGTGAGGCCAAAACTGGAGGGCCATATCGAAGCCTCCACCACTTTCGAAGACATACGCTTCAGATTGTCGCGACTCATGTTTCAGGACGGAAGCTCCTGGTTTTGCGCGCGCCGCATCAACACGACGGTTCCCGATATCGACAAGCTGAACCTGCCGCCGTTGTTCGTGAACCATATGCTGGGGCTGGGCAAGCGGGACGGGCTGATTATCGTTTCGGGCGCGACGGGGCAAGGCAAGACGACGACCGCCGTGAGCCTTTTGGGCCATTGGCTGAAGGCCTACGGCGGCACGGCGATCACCATCGAGGACCCGTGCGAATACGTCATTGCCGGACGCCACGGCGACGGCGGCCAATGCTACCAGATCGAGATCGAGGACGACGCGGAATGGGCGGATTACCTGAAGCGGTCGTTGCGGTGGTCGCCGCGTTACATCTATATCGGCGAAATCCGCACGCCCAAAGCGGCGGAACAGGTTCTAAGCGCCGCGGCCACGGGGCATTTGGTCATCACGACGATGCACGCCAGCACGATGGAAGAAGCGCTGATGAACATCATCTTCCTGGCCGAGCAAACGATGGGCGCGGGCGTCTACAACATGCTGGCCACGGGCTTCACGGCGCTGATCAACCAGTCCTTGAAAGAGGCCCAGCCGCGGCTGAAATACCTTTTTTCCGAAGAGAACAACATCGCGGACCCTGTGCGCTCGCTCATCCGCGAAAACAAGATCGGCATGATTTCAACGTACATCGACCGCGCGGAAGCGCGCCTTAAGACGGCCGCCACGGCCACACCTCTCGCCGGAGTAAAAAAATCATGACCATTTTGAATCTGCAGGGGCGCGAAGCCTCGGGCACGAAACTGCGCGATCTGCCGTTCATGGATCTGTACGTGCGCATCGATCCCGACGGGCGGGGCGTCGCGCGCTACCGTTCGCCGGAGCGCGATTTCAGTAACAACTGGAGCCGCGTTTTGCCGGATATGTACCGGCCGGAAATACTGATTATCGCGGAAGAACTTTTGAAAAACATCGCAAATCCGGATTCGTCCTACAAGTACGACGGCATGCGTTTCCGCCAGTCGTACCAAGAGCTGGCGAACGGGCAGCAGTGGGCGATCCTGCGCCGCATCAATTCGCGCGTCGCGTCGCTTGAGGAGCTTTCGGTGGATGAAAGGGTCTCGACGCGCCTGAGGAAGCTGGGCTTGCGCACGGGGCTTATTCTGATTTCCGGGCCGACGGGGCACGGCAAAACGACGATGAGCTTTTCCCTTCTGGCGGATTTCCTGACGCGCTATGGCGGCGTGGGCATTACCGTGGAAGACCCCGTGGAATACATTCTGGACGGCCCCGTGGGCGACTATGGCTATTGCTATCAGGTGGAAGTCGACAACAAGGAAGACTGGGCGACGCCCCTGAAGCGCGCCTTGCGCTGGACGCCGCGCTTTCTGCTTGTCGGCGAAGTGCGCTCGCCGCGCGCGGCCGAGCAGATTCTACGCGCCGCGACGACGGGCCATTTGGTGATCACGACGATCCATGCGGGATCGATCGAGGAAAGCTTTATGGGGCTTTTGCATTTGGCCGACCAGCATCTGGGCGGCGCGGCGGCGCATATGCTCTCGCAAGGACTTGCCGCCGCATGGCATCAGACGCTGACCGCCACCGGCCCCTATTTGCGCTATGTGTTCACCGAGGAAAACAATAACGGCGATCCCGTGCGCTCGCTGATCCGCGAGGGCAAGATCGGCATGATCAACAGCTATATCGACAAACAAATCGCGCGCCTCGAAACGCAGCGCGGCGTCGATCCCATCACGGGAAAGCGGACTTAGCCTCCTAATAATCTATTCTGGAACATCACCCCCGCCCAAACCCTGCAAGGGGAGGGGTTAAGGATGCTCAATCGCGATTGCTTTCTTAGCCTGTTTGGCCTAATACCAAGCGCTTATGAAATGGCGCGCGCGGGTCACGAGCGGTTGCGCGGAGCCTCTCGCTCGCCGAGCCGACTAACTTTTGAAAATGCCGCCGGCGAGGCGCAGAGCGAGTGACGTTTACCCGCGTCGATGCGTTCTTTGATCCCTTTTTGTATAAGGCTGCCGCATGACGAACGAAAAGCGCAATCTCATCGGCCTTGATTTACAAGAGCTGACCGGCGAGCTGGCAACGTTGGGCTTTGAAAAGTACCGCGCGCGGCAGGTCTGGAACTGGATCTATTTCCGGGGCGCGCGCGATTTCAGCGCCATGACGAGTTTTGCCAAGCCCGCGCGGGATTTGCTCGCCGCGCATTTCGCGCTGACGCGGCCCTCGATCGCCGCGCATCAAAAATCCGTGGACGGGACTCAGAAATGGCTGGTGCGCATGGCCGACGGCCACGAGGTCGAATGCGTGCATATTCCCGAAGAAGACCGTGGCGCTTTATGCGTGTCGAGCCAGATCGGCTGCATGCTGGCCTGCAAATTCTGCCATACGGGCACGCAGAAATTTACGCGCAATCTGGAACCGGCGGAAATTTTGGGGCAGGTTCTTCTGGCGCGGGATTCGTTGAAGGAATGGCCGAAAGCCGGGAGCAGGCCTTCGCCGGCGGACGAGCGCATGATGACGAACATCGTCATGATGGGCATGGGCGAGCCGTTGTTCAATTACGAGAACGTGGCCAAGGCCTTGCGCATCGCGATGGACGGGGACGGGATCGGCATCGGCAAGCGCCGCATTACGCTGTCGACCGCGGGAGTCGTGCCGCTGATCCCGCGCTGCGGCGAGGAGCTGGGCGTGAACCTCGCGATCAGCCTGCACGCCGTGACCGACGAACTGCGCGACGTTCTGGTGCCCATCAACCGCAAGTACCCGATCAAGGAATTGCTGAAAGCCTGCCGCGCCTATCCGTGCAGCAAAAACTCGCGCCGCATCACGTTCGAGTACGTGATGCTGAAGGGCGTGAACGACAGCCTGACCGACGCCAAGGAGCTGGTGCGCCTTTTGCGCGGCATTCCGGCCAAGATCAATCTTATTCCGTTTAACGTGTGGCCCGGCGCGCCGTTTGAAAGTTCGGACGATGCGGCCATCCAGACGTTCGGGGATTTTGTGAACGCCGCCGGTTACGCCAGCCCCGTGCGCACGCCGCGCGGCCGCGACATCATGGCGGCCTGCGGGCAGTTGAAGTCGGCGCAGCAAAGAGAATCTAATTCATCAAGGGCGGGAGATTGAGCCGAAAATTGTGCTTTCTCCGAATTTTGAGCGCAGCGTACTTAAACGTACGTGAGCATCAAAATTCGGAGAAAGCGCGATTTGCAGGCCAATATACCGCCCTTGTTTTTAGCGGCGCATAAGCGTGGAGGGATCCTGGCGCGCAAACGTCGTGAGTTCTTTCGCCATTTCGTCGATCACGACCGCCGTGGCCGCCGATTCGATGTCGCCGCGGTCGGTGCGCGAGACGACGCGGCGGCGGATTTCCTGCCGCGCCGAACCGCCGGGGAAATAGCGCGCCAGCGTGTAGCGCGCGATGGGGCCGCCGAGGTTGTCATAAAGAATATTTCTGAGCGTCACGTCTTCGACCGACGTGGACATCGCCCATAGCTCGACCGGGCCGAGGGTGTTGACGAGATGCTGCTCGTAGCGGCCCTCGTTCGTGGAAAGCAAAAGCAGGAAGGGCGCGCCGCTTGAGCGCGGGCCCGTGAGCCGGTAGCGCATGACAAGGCGCGCCGTATCGGACAGGCCGAAACGCTGGGCCGTGTCGGTAATGGCGCGTTCGGAAATGGCGGTGCCGCACACCCAGACGCCCGTGGCCAGATCGACCATGTCTTTCGTGAAATCGTCGAGCAGCTGCGAGGCGAGGATGATCTGCACGCCCCATTTGCGGCCTTCGCGAACGTCGCGGATCACCTGCGCGCGCACGGCGTTCGTGCAGCTCGTTCGGTGGAATTCGTCGTAGCAAAGGCGTTTCGGCGTTTCGCGGATATCGCGGATGCGCAGTTCGTGATAGGGGCGGTATTTTTCGGGAACCGAGCGCAACATATCGAGGCCGAGCCACCACGAGCGCACCGTCGTTTGCCGCGCGAGCATATACATGATGGCCGTTTGCCGGTCGGCCGACGCGTCGCCCTGCGGCGAGACTTCCTGCAAATCCATGGCCACAACGCGCGCGCCGCCCACATCGAAGCGCGTGACGGACGCCAGAATGGGAAACTCGCGGATGGCCGAGGCGATCATGCGTTCGAACGCGTGGATGACCGATTCCGCCGACGCGCCGATTTGCGTTTCTTCCAAAAGAGCCCGGATCTGCGGGCGGCGCGCCGCCGTCACCGCATCGACAAGCGTCGGCGACGCGTGGCGCTGGGCCAGCATGGCCTCGTGATAGGCGCCTTTTTCGTAAAGCGCGTCCACGACATCCCACCAGTAGGGATCGGACGGCAGGTGGACGTTGAAGCGGGCGATCGCCTCGTCGACCGCGTGTTCGACGCGCACGAGATAGGGACGCGGCTCGGTATTCGCGCCGCTGTCGTCGCGCCAGCGGAACATTTCATCGATGCAAAGCCCGACCAGCTGGGCCATGCCGTCGTAGGGCTGGCCCTGTCCCGGGGATGTGCAGAGAAGAGTCACGAGCTCGGTTAGGTACGAGCGCTCTTCCGGCAGGGGGTACCGGCAGCCGAGCTGCGTGTCGAACGGATTGACCGCGTATTCCGGCGTCATGCGCAGCTTGAAATGCAGCGCTTCGTGCCGGCGCTCAAGCGGCAGGGCGTCGCGAACAAGGGAAATCAAGCCCGCCGACGAGGGGCCGATATCGAGGATGGCGACATAAGGCAGACGCGCCGTGCCCGCCGACAAAATCGTGCTGAGGTTAAGGGCGTTCATCAAAACCGATTTGCCCGCGCCCGGTTGCGCGAAAATCAGGTCGAACCACAGGGACGTCAAAGCCGAGCCCGTCTGATAGGGCCACATGCGGCCGTCCGGCGTGCGGAAGATAACCGAGCCTTCCAAAAACGGCGACGACGCCCGCTGCCACGGAAGCATTTTGACGGTTTCGTGGAAAGGCATGACCACCGACGGCGCGGTCGACGCGCAGGCGATGCCAAGGGCCGACGACATGACGACCGCCAACGGGTCGCCCCCGGCGGAAGAGGCCTGGCAATAGCCCCACGCTTCGATGGCCTGCGTCATCGCGGCGATGCGGATTTCCATGAGCTTGCGGTTGTTTTGCGGCGCAAACGTGGCCAGGGACACGCGCATTTTGACGATGGGCTCGCTTTGCGCCAGCTTGCGCAAGGCCTTCAGGGATTCGCGGATTTGCCGGTTCACCTGATTGGTGAAGCCGATGACGCCCGCCGCGAAGGCCCGGAACATCGTGCCGTGCGTGCCGCCGCCTTCGATCAGGAACGACAGGCGGAACGGCACGTCGTTATCGATGAGGCGCGTAAGGATTTGGGTAAAGGGCGTCGGCACCGACGGCGCGAGCGTCATATCGACGCCGCCCCACAGCAGCGGCCCGATGCGCACGATGTTGTTGGACAGAATGGCGGCGTCCCCTGCCACAAGCTGCTGCGAAAGCGGCGGCCAGAGAACGTCGGAAGAGTCGTTTTTGCCGTGCTGGGGCGCGCGCGGCAACATGGGATCGCCGGGGAGATTGGCTTTCCATTCGTCGTGGCCGAGCTGCGGGTAGAGGCTGCTGCGAACCGCCGCCAACGCTTCGTGCGACGTCATGACATCGACCTTCATGCCCAGCTCTTCCAGCGAGCTGATGATGGCCGACACATAGGCTTTGTGGCGCGTGCGCAAGACTTCGAGCGCCTGCATGGGATATTGCGCGTGCGGCGCCACGACCCATTTCTTGTTGGCCCGTTGTTTCATGGCGTCGTCCAGCTCGTTCTTGCTTAAGACCGAGGGGCGGGTCCACAGGACGATGAAGATGTCCTCGTGCGCCATATAGCGTTCGAGGTTCGTTTGCCGCTCGGTCAAAAGATCGCCGAGGTTCAGCTCCATCGCGCGCATGGCGGCGCGGTTGCTTTTCATGATCTTTTCGATATCGCGGCCAATCAGGGACGGGTCGCGCATGAAGTAAAACTGCATGGCGTAGCCCGGGCGGTCGAAGCGGGCGCCAAGCTTGATCGTGGCCTGATCGACGATCCACTGGTATTCGGTGTCGCCGATGATGTGGCGCGCGCCGTATTGCTTGACCATCGTCACCAAGGAACCGTCTTTGGCCACCAGCGTAACCTCGTCATCTCCCGATTCGAGTTCGATAAACGACTCGATCGGCTGGCGCAGCGAGGCCATGAGCGAGGCGACGGCTTCATCGAAAAAGGTGGACATAGGAAAACGCGCGTTGAAAGACCCAAAGAGAGCCCGATCATAAAAGGAATTTTATGAAGAAATTATGAACCGTTTTGGCCCGGCAAAGCGCGGTTTTCCTGTTTCGCCCGTTCTTTTTCGATGAATTTCCCCGTCCAAGCAAAAAGGCCGCCTTTTTCGGGCGGCCCTCGCAGACTTTCATTGTTCCTGAAAAAACCAAATGGGATGCCCGCCGGAGCCTGCCCCGTACTCCGATACGGGGCGGACATGACGACTCCCTTAGGCCTTGTGTTTCGCAAGCTCCGACAGCTGGCGTTGCAGCGCAGCAATTTTATTTTGCACGTCTTCGCCGGACACGCTTTTGTGCGCCGCCTTCGAGGTTTCGGGCGTCGGCACGGCGACGAGCTTTTTTGCGGGGCGCGGGGTGACGGCGCACGCGGACGGGGCTTCTTCCTTCTTGGCCACCGGACGCGGCTCGGCTTTGTGCGCAACAGAAAGCGCAGCATTAAGATCGCCCTTGCCGCCCATGGTGCCGAACGGCGAGAACATGCGCATGGTGCGCTCGAACATCGCCATGTTCTGTTTGCTCATCTCCTCCAGCGTGTTGCCGAAGGGAAACAGGCTGCCAAACGTCTTCTGGTAATACTCGCGGATTTGTTCCTGGTTCTTGGTCAGGGATTGAAGGCTGTGCTCCAGATACTTCGGCACAAGCCACTGCATGTTGTTGCCGTAAAAGCCGATAAGATTGCGCATGAAGCTGACGGGCAACAAATTTTGCCCTGTTTTGCCCTCTTCCTCGACGATGATCTGGGTGAGGACGCCGCGCGTTATATCTTCGTTGCTTTTCGCGTCATACACATTGAACTCGGTGCCCGCCTTGACCATTTCGGACAGATTTTCGAGCGTGACGTAGGTGCTTGTCGACGTGTTGTACAAGCGGCGGTTGGCGTATTTCTTAATGATGACGGATTCTTTCGACGCGCTCATAGCCCGGGCCTCTGTTTTTTGTTAATTTATGGTTAATTTCTGACAGGTTGTTTCCGACATTTCAAGAGAAATTTTAAAAAGAAACCTTCCGGGCGTCGTTACGGAAAATATTATTTTTCAAGGACATTGCCCGTTTTTGCGCGGACGCGCCCGAAAAAAGGCCATGACTTATACCAAGGGCCATAAATTTAGACTCGCAAGCGTTTTTAAAGAAATTTTGCGGTCAGAATTTAATGCCGTTAGTCTTACGCACCGCGCTTTCGGGCAAGCGCGGGGTTGGATTTTGCCCAAAGCAAGTGGTCTTCGCGCTTGCCGTTGATTTGAAGGTAGGCCCGCGCATAGCCCTCCTGTTCGAAACCACAGTTGCGAAGAACCGCCTTGCTGGGTTCGTTGTGCGGCAGGCAACTGGCCTCGACCCTTTGCAAGCGGAGCTTCGAAAAGGCAAAATCGCACACAAGGCCGACGGCTTCGGTCATGTGCCCGCACCCCGCATAGGGCTGGCCGATCCAATACCCGAGCGTGCCTTTTTGCGACGCAGCATGGCGGATGTCGCCCAGCGTGATGCCGCCGATAAGGACTTGCGGCGCGCTGCGCAAAAAAAGGAAGAACGCATAGCCGTTCCCGCTTCGCCAGTCGATCCTCTGGCGGCGCAGCAACCCGCAATAAGTGCCGTAGGACAAGGCGTTTTTCGGCCAGCGGGGCTCCCACGGGCGCAAAAAATCCTGGCTGAGGTCGCGCAAAAAATGCCAGTTTCTCCAATCCGCGCAGTCGGGCATGCGCAAGGACACTTCAGGGCCTACGAGCGCCGTATCGTAAGGCACCGCCGGGCGCCGCCAGATCATCATGCGGTTTAGGAGGCGGCTCATGAAGCCAGCCGTGCGGTCATGGAGTCGTATTCCTCAAGCTCTTCAAGCGGGCCGAGCGCCGTCAGGATCAGCCGGCGCGCAAATATTTTTTGCGCAGCATTTTGCACATCCTCTTGCGTAATGGACATCAGGCGCTGAAGGATTTTTTCCGTCGGCACGGGGTGGCCGTAGGACAGGATTTGGTGCCCCATCATTTCGGCGCGGCGCATGACGCTTTCCTTGCCGATCAAAAGCTCGGCGCGGATTTGCGCCTTGGCGCGCTCCAGCTCGCCGCGCGTGATGTGCCCGCGCACGTCCTTAAGCTCGCCGCAAACGATGGGGATAAGTTCGCGCAGGCGCGCCGGGTCGGTGCCGGCGTAGATTTGGAAGAGGCCCGCGTCGCTGAAGCCCGTATGCGCCGTGTTGATGGTGTAGACAAGGCCGCGCTTTTCGCGCACCTTTTGAAAGAGCCGCGACGAGGCCCCGCCCCCCAGTATAAGCGAGAGAAGCAGGGTCGCGTAGTACGACCGGCCCGCGTGCATGCTGGGGCCGGGAAAGCCCATGATGAGATGCACCTGTTCAATGTCTTTGGATACGCGTTTTTCGCCATAAGAAACGCGCGCCTTATTTATGCTTGGCTTTTTGCCTTGCGGCAGGCCGGCGAAGCGTTTTTTGACAAGGCGCACAAAATCCTCATGCGCGATCTTGCCGGAGGCGACAAGCACCACATTTTCAGCCACGTAGTAGCGCCGCACATAGTCGACGATCCGGACCCGCGGCAGGGTTGAAATCACACGGGCCGAGCCAAGAACCGACCGCCCGATTTTTTGGCGCGGCAGAGCCAGCTTGTGCATCAGCTCGAAGGTGTAGTCTTCCGGCGAATCAAGGTCGCGGCCAATCTCTTGTATGACGACCTTGCGCTCGCGATCGAGTTCGTCGGGCGCAAAGACGGAATGCCGCAGCATATCGGCGATGATATCCGTTGCTGTTTCGGCCTCTTCCGGCAAGACCCGCGCATAATAAGCCGTTTCTTCGCGCGAGGTGTGCGCGTTCATGCCGCCGCCCTTGTTCTCGATGGCCGCCGACAACGCATAGGCCGAGCGCGTCTTGGTGCCTTTAAACATCATATGTTCGACGAGGTGCGCGACGCCGTTCGCATTCCAGGGCTCGTGCCGCGTTCCCACGCCCACCCATGCGCCGACGACGACGCTTTCCGCTTCGGCGAGTTGGTCCGTCGCGATGCGAAGCCCGTTTGCAAGCGTGGTAATCTTTATAACCATGATGTCCTTTTAACCCCTTTGAATGATAACCGATACACGGTGGCAAAATTTTGTTTTCGTTTAAAAGCCTCCAAAGAACATCGGCCCGCATGCCAAGCCCGGTTTTTCAGGCCTTTTATTGCCCTGAACATACGGGACTATTTCCGTTTATACTCCATATAGAACGGTTGCCGTCCGGCTTTGACCGCCTTTTCCTCATAGCGCGTTCCGATCCAGTCCGCCGGCGGCTTTTCGGACGCATGGACGCACACAAAATCGGGGTGCAGCGAGAGGCATTCGTGCATCCATGCGATCAGCGCCGGATGATCGGACGCGAGGCGCAGACGGGCGCCGCGCTTTAAGACCCGCGCGAGGCGGTCAAGATTTTCGGGGCCGATGAAGCGGCGGCGCGCGTGCCGTTTTTTAGGCCACGGGTCCGCGAACAGGACAAAGCATTTATCAAGCGACGCATCGGGAAGCGCGTCGAGCACGAGCCGCGCGTCGTCGTTGAAGATGCGGATATTCGTCAACCCCTCGCGGTCGATATGCGCCAGAAGGCCGGCGACGCCGTTGAGGAACGGCTCGCAGCCGATGAAGAGGGTCTCGGGGTGGTTTTTCGCTTGCGCGGCGAGGTGTTCGCCCCCGCCGAAGCCGACCTCCAGCCAGAGGGGGCGCGGCGCGGTGGTTTGCTCTGCGGCCAGATCGTGCGTTTCCAGAGCGCGGCTTGAGGGGAGCGTCAGCCTGTATCGGGGCAGAAGTTCCTGCATCAGCGCGGCTTTACGCACGTGTAGGGGGCGGCCCTTGCGGCGCCCGTAAAGACGCGATTTGGGGTGTTCAGGGACTTCCATGATCTAAATATACATTGGGAGAAGATTCACAATTAATCTATGATAGCCTGTTCGGAAACAGCTAAAGCTATACAATCTTTGGTTTCTCTTCAATAGGCGGGGACATATGCGTTTCCTTTTAGCCGGGCTTTGCTTTGTGCTTTTCCAGCCGAGGCGGCGTCTTTTACGGCCTCGCCCCTGTCCGACTAATTCAGCTGCTAATGCAGCACTTTTTCCTGCTTGCCGATTGACCTTCCCCCCGCCAGATAGACCAAAATGATGTAGAGTCCTCAACCCAAGGA
>CAYVNS010000035.1:0-12057 GCA_964453225.1 uncultured Rhodospirillaceae bacterium | reverse complement strand
TAAGCTAACGCTTCAAGGTCTGCAATCAATACATAGGAATCCGATTTGGTTTCTTGATGAGTGAGTGGCAGGTTCCGGAATGATGGACTTTTAATTAAGCCTGCACCCTAGCCCCCGTTTCCAATCGGCAACCGGATGGCGATGGTGGTGCCGATGCCGCCCTCGCCCGCATGGGCGCTGATGTGGCCCTGATGCCCGGCGATAAAGCCGCGGCATATGGAAAGGCCAAGCCCGATGCCCGTTTTTACGATGTCCGTTTCCGATGCGTCTTTTTTAACGCTGTAGAACATATCGAAAATGCGGTGGCGCTCGCTTTCGGGGATGCCGATGCCTTTGTCGGTGATCGTCATTTTTATGGTGCTTCCTTCCCGGCGCACCGCGATCTTGATCGGTTGATCGGGAAGCGAGAAGGCGCAGGCGTTTTCAATGACATTGATGAAGACGCGGCAAAGGATGTCCGGGTCGGCATGGATTAAAGGAATGTCTTTCGGGCAGTCGAATACAACGTGCCGCCCCGTAAGCTGCCTTGATAGGCGCGTCATGGCTTTTTGAAGGACGTCGCCCAGCGCCATCGGCCTGCGGTTGTAAGGAACGCTTTCGGTGACGAGCTCCGTCATGTCCAGAAGGTTTTCGACGAAGCGGTCGAGGCGGTCGGATTCCTCCTCGATATGCGCGACGAGTTCGAAGCATTTTTCAGGTGGGACAGCTTTCCATTCGTTGCTTAGCGCGCGCGATGTGGCGATGATGTTGTCCAACGGTTCGCGTAAATCGCGGCTGATCGAGGAGAGGAGGCTTGTATGGAGGCGCTCGGTCTCCGTTTGGAGTCGGGCGTGCGCCACGTCGGTGACGAGCTTGGCGCGTTCGATGGCCGAAGCCGCCTGATAAGCGAGGCTTGCGAGGAAATGATCCTGCGCGGAGGTAAGGGCCTCGCCGTCTTCCGTTTGCACGGCCAGCACGCCAAGACATTCGGAACCGACGAGCAGCGGCAGGCCGTAAAAGGCGGCGCCCGGAAGCGTATCGGATTTGAAGCCTGCCGGTTTTTGATGCCGCCATGCCCAGTCCATAGCCGCATTCGACACGGTATCAAGCTGCAAGTCAGCCGGAATCGCCGCGATAACCTCAAGTCTCTCATGCTTCGGGACAAGCAAAGCGGCCTTTGCCGACAGCGCCAGGGCGATCCGGCGCACCGTTGCATGCGCCACATCGTCGATGGTGCCTGCCGCGGCGATGCTTTTGGTGAAGTCATAAAGGGACTGGATGCGCTCGGCATTGCGGCGGGCCGCGCGCGCCTGCCGGTTCACGCGGTCGCCGATCATGCTGATGACGGCGGCCGCGGCAAAGAAGAAAAGGGACGGGCCCATCTCTTCCATAAAAAGGGCTTCGTCGCTTGCGGTTAGGATGTATTGCGCGACGCCGCACGCAAGGGTCGCGGCAAGCGAGGCGAAGAGATTGATTTCCAGCGCGATAAGCAAAACCGCGATAAGGAAAAGGAACGGCAGCGAATCCGGGCCCGCGAAAAAGCGCAGGGCAAAGGCGAGGAGGATGGAGAAGCCGACGATAAAGGCCGTTTTTCCCAGTATACCGGCGTTGATTTCCCATGACTGCATGTCGGGGACGGGGTGGAATGTCGCGCCTTTCGCGCTATCCGCATGGGGGGCATCGCGCCGGCCAACGATCAGGATGTCGAAGCCCTCGGCGGCCTTCTGGACGCTGGCGGCAATCGATGGGCGGAGCAACAGCGACAGGGATGAGCGAACCGTTTTTCCCAAAATGATCGTGCCGACGTTATGCTCGCGCGCGACGCCGATAATCTCGGCGGCGATGTCTTCGCTGGCCACGGTCATCGTTTCGGCGCCCATGCTTTCGCCCAGCTCCATCGCCTGATTAATATCGCTGCGCGTTTTTTCCGGCAGATGCGCGTGATGGCTGGTTTCGACGTAAAGGATAAGCCACGGCGTTTGGCGTCTTTCGGCCATGCGGCGGGCCGTGCGCACAAGGGATGCCGCCTGATTATCGCCGGAAATGCATACCATAATGCGGCTGCTTGCGGGCCACGGGCCGGCAATGGCGTGGCGGCGCATGTAGTGGGTCATTTGCTCGTCGACGCGCTCCGCCGCTTGCCGGAGGGCCAGCTCGCGCAAGGCCGTGAGATTGCCGGGCGTGAAAAAACGGTGAACGGCGAGCCGCGCCTGCTCGGGGATATAGACCTTGCCTTCCTTCAGGCGCTGAAGAAGCTCGTCGGGCGGCAGATCGATCAGTTCAATGGCGTCCGCGCCCTGCACGATATCGTCGGGCACGGTTTCGCGCACCTTCACGCCCGTGATGCGCGCCACAATGTCGTTCAGGCTTTCGATGTGCTGGACGTTCAGGGTCGTATAAACGTCGATGCCCGCGTCGAGGATTTCCTGCACGTCCTGATAGCGCTTGGGGTGCCGCGCGCCGGGAATGTTGGTGTGGGCCAGCTCGTCGATCAGGACAAGGGCGGGCTTGCGTTTCAGCACGGCGTCGAGGTCCAGTTCCTCAAACGTCAGGCCGCGATAAAGCAATTTCTGCCGCGGGAGGGATGCGATACCCGTTGCGAGCAGCTCCGTCTCGCTGCGATGGTGCGTTTCGACAAGCCCTATAACGACATCCATGCCTTCGGCCATGCGCAACTTCGCCGTGCCCAGCATCGCGTAGGTTTTTCCGACTCCCGGCGCGGCGCCAAGGAATATTTTCAGTTTGCCGCGCTTTTCGTTCCTGGCTTCCTTAAGCAGTTCTTCGGGCGATGGGCGGTTTTCTTCGTCGGTCATGGCTTTACATTCGAGGCGGCTTCGGTGGCGGACGAGTCAAGTTCCATATTGATGGCAAGGACGTTGATCCTCCGTTCGCCGGAAAGGCCGAAGCTGCGGGCTTCGGTATGTTTTTCAATCATCGCCTGAACGATTGCGGGATTGAGGTTGCGGGCGGCGGCCACGCGCGGCGCCTGGAAAAGGGCGGAAGCGACGGATATGTGCGGATCGAGGCCGCTGCCGGAAGAGGTGATAAGATCGATGGGGATAGGGCGCGTATCTTCCGGCGCGCGACGTTCGGCGGCTCGCTCGGTTAGCGTTTCAATAAGATCCTCGGCGGAAGGGGCGAGATTGCTGCCCATGGAGTTCGTCGCGTCGTAGCCGCCGCCGGCTGCCGACGGGCGGGGATGGAAGTATTTATCGCTGGCGAAAGATTGGCCGATCAGTTTGGAGCCGACGATTTTGCCCTCGCTTTCGACAAGGCTGCCGTTTGCCTGATGGGGAAAGAACGTCTTGCCGACGCCCATCACGAAAAGAGGATAACCGATCCCCAGCGCAAGCGTGGAAAGAAGCAGAAGGGAGAGGCCGGCGCGGAGTTCCTTAAGCATGGGCGGTTTCCTTGCTTATGGTGTGTGAAATAAAAAAACAACAAACGGGATGCCCGCTGATCGGGGCATGACGGTAACCGTTTATGTAAAAATATATAAGCGTCACCCCAGCGCAGGCGGGGGTCCCATTTAGTTTCTTATGAAGATTATGCATTCTATTCATCAGGTTCCCATAAAGGCGCTGACGATAAGGTCGATCAGCTTGATGCCGACGAAAGGCACGGCGATGCCTCCCGCGCCGTAAATCAACAGGTAACGCCTCAAAATCACAGCCGCCGGCGCGGGCACATAGGCGACTCCGCGCAGGGCAAGAGGGATGAGCATGAACAAAATAAGCGCGTTAAAGATAATCGCCGATAAAATGGCGCTTTGGGGGCTGCCCAGCCTCATGACATTCAGCATGTCCATGCGCGGGTAGATGCCCGCAAAGAGAGCGGGGAAAATGGCAAAGTATTTGGCCACATCGTTCGAGATGGAGAAGGTCGTCAGCGCGCCCCGGCTCATCAAAAGCTGTTTGCCGATCATGACAATTTCGATCAACTTGGTGGGGTTGCTGTCGAGGTCGATCATGTTGCCGGCTTCGCGCGCGGCCATCGTGCCCGTATTCATCGCGACGCCCACATCCGCTTGCGCCAGCGCGGGCGCGTCGTTGGAGCCGTCACCGCACATGGCGACAAGCTTGCCCTCCGCCTGTTCCTTGCGGATCAGTTCCAGTTTCTTTTCGGGCGAGGCTTCGGCAAGAAAATCGTCAACGCCCGCTTCGGCGGCTATCGCCGCCGCCGTGATGGGGTTGTCGCCCGTGATCATGATGGTGCGTATGCCCATGTGCCTAAGCATGGCAAAGCGGCGATGAATGCCCGGCTTGATAACGTCTTTCAGGTGAACGGCGCCGAGAACGGAGCGGTTGCGCGCGACAAGGAGCGGGGTGCCGCCCGTTTTCGCTATGCGTTCGACAAGCCGCGCTATTTCATCGGTGGCGGCGGAAGCGCAGTGCTTGAGGATCGAATCCGGCGCGCCTTTGCGGATAGCGACGGGGCCGATGTCGATGCCGCTCATGCGGGTTTGGGCGCTGAAAGGGGCGAAGCTCATGCCCGGCTGCTTCTCGGCCACCGCGCTGAAGCCGAATTTTTCCTCCGCCAGCCGTACGATGGACTTGCCTTCCGGCGTGTCGTCCGCCAGCGAGGAGAGCAGGGCGACTTCGGCCAGTTCCTTTTCGTTGACTCCCGCGACGGGAAGGAAAGCGCTGGCCATGCGGTTGCCGAGCGTAATGGTGCCCGTCTTGTCGAGGAGAAGCGTGTCGATGTCGCCCGCGGCTTCGACCGCCCGGCCCGACTTGGCGATGACGTTGAACGTGACAAGCCGATCCATGCCCGCGATGCCGATCGCCGACAGAAGGCCGCCGATAGTCGTCGGAATAAGCGTGATAAAAAGGGCGATAAGGAAAACGGTCGGAATAAGCGCGCCGCTGTAGGCCGCGAAGCCTTGCAGGGTGACGCAGACAATTAGAAAGATAAGGGACAAGCCGACAAGCAGAATGGTCAGCGCGATTTCGTTCGGCGTTTTCTGGCGCTTGGCGCCTTCGACGAGGCCGATCATGCGGTCGAGGAAAGAGTCGCCCGGATTGGCCCCGATTTTGACGACGATGCGGTCGGAGAGGACGACGGTGCCTCCGGTAACGGCCGAACGGTCGCCGCCGGATTCCCGAATGACGGGCGCGGATTCACCGGTAATCGAGGACTCGTTGACCGTGGCAATGCCCTTGACGATGTCGCCGTCGCCCGGAATGATGTCGCCCGCTTCGGCCACGACCAGATCGCCGACCTGCAATTCCGTTGCGGGTATCAGCTCGTAGTCCGTCTCGTCGACATCCGAAACCTTCTTGGCCATCGTTTCGTTTTTCGTCTTGCGAAGGCTGTCGGCTTGCGCCTTGCCGCGCCCTTCGGCGACGGCTTCCGCGAAATTGCCGAACAAGACCGTGACCCACAGCCAAAGGGTAATCTGAAACTCGACGATAAACGGGCCGCCCGTGAATAGGTCGCGCAAGGTGAAGAAGGTGGCGGCGGCGCTGGCGACGGCGACCGTAAAAAGAATAGGATTGCGCGCCATGACGCTTGGGCGGAACTTGCACAAGGCCCCCTTAACGGCGCCTTTCAGAAGCTCGGGGTTGAAGAGAGAGGAGCGTTGGAATTTTTTTGCCATTTTAGCCTCCCGCCGCAAGGGAGAGATGCTCGGCAATAGGGCCGAGGGCAAGGACGGGGAAATACGTAAGGCCGCCGAAAAGAAGGACGACTCCCGTTAAAAGGACGAGGAAAACGCCGCCGTGCGTCGGAAATGTGCCGCCGGAAGCCGGGACGATTTTCTTTTTCGCCAAGGAGCCTGCGATGGCCAGAACCGGCGCGATAACCCCGAAGCGGCCCAAAAGCATCACGATGCCGAGAAGGCTATTCTGAAATACGGTATTGGCGTTGAAGCCCGCGAACGACGAGCCGTTATTGGCCGTCGCGGACGCGTAGGCATAGACCGTTTGCGTCAATCCATGGGGGCCGTAGGCCGTGATGGAATGCGCGCCCTGCGGCGCCAGAAGGCTGATCGCGCCCATGCCAAGGACGCAAACCGGGTAGAGAAACATGGCGAAGACGGCGTATTTGATCTCGCTAGCCTCGATTTTCTTGCCTAGGTATTCGGGCGTTCGGCCAACCATAAGTCCGGCGATGAAGGCGGTCATAAGCACGTAGATCAGCATCCCGTAAAGGCCGCAGCCGACGCCGCCGTAGATGACCTCGCCAATCAACAGGTTGAAGAGGGGGACGAGGCCGCCAAGCGGCATATAGCTGTCGAGCATCGAGTTAACGGCGCCATTCGACGTTGCGGAAGTCGCGATGCTCCACAGGACGGAACCGAAAATGCCGAACCGGACTTCCTTGCCCTCCATGTTGCCGCCCGGGTTGACGGCGCTTTGCACTTGATCGACGTTCATGGTCGCAAGGGCGGGATGCGCCTGGCTTTCGAAAAACAGGCAAAGCGCAAGCGAAATGACAAAAAGGGAAGACATGCAGATCAGCAGGGGCCGACTTTGTTTCCTGTCGCCCACCATGCGCCCGAAGGCGAGGACGAGGCCGAGGTCGATCAAAAGGATCGCGATCATTTCGGCAAGATTGCTGAGCGGCGTTGGGTTTTCATAAGGGTGCGCGCTATTGGCGTTGAAAAAGCCGCCGCCGTTGGAGCCGAGCATCTTGATGGCCATTTGGCTTGCGACCGGCCCTTGCGCGATAACTTGCGTTTCGCCTTCCAGCGTCGCGGCTTGCACGAAGGGCTGCATCGTTTGCGGGACGCCTTGCCAGATCAGGAAAACCGAAAACACGAGCGCGAGGGGCAAGAGGACGTAAAGGGTGATGCGGATCAAATCCGCATAAAAGTTGCCGAGGTTCGGATTTTCCCTGTTGATAAAGCCGCGCACAACGGCAAACGCCACCGCAAGGCCCGTCGCGGCGGAAAGAAAATTCTGCACCGCGAGGCCGGCCATTTGGCTGAAAAAGCTCAAGGTCGTTTCGCCGCCGAAGGGTTCCCAGTTGGTGTTCGTCATGAACGAGACGGCGATATTGAAGGCAAGATCAGGGGAGAGATTGCCGAAGTTCTGCGGATTGAGCGGGAACAGGCTTTGGAACCTGACGATCAGATACAAAAGCAAGCCGCCAATCAAATTGAAGAAAAGAACCGAGAAAAGATAACCGCGCCAATTTTGTTGCGCGGCGGCGCATGGGCCGGCCATTTTCAGAACAAGGCGCTCGACCGCCGTGCAGGCTTTGCCCGGCTCTGACGCCTTGAAAAGACGCCCGATGTAGTACGAGAAGGGCAGGGACAGCGCCAGGGTCAGGACCGCGAAAAAAAGAAACTGCGTAAGCGAAAGGACAGTCATTAGAATTTTTCCGGGTGGACAAGCGCGTACGCCAGGTAAACGGCGAGCGCGAGCGCGATAGCGCCGCCGATGTAAAGGTCTAAAGCCATAAACGTACCCAATGAGAAGCAGGCGAAGGATTTCGAATCGATTAGAGTTAATATTAGTCGATTCGCGACGCCAAAGCATCCCGTAAACCCTTGACCTAATTGCACGAGGACATTACCTCTTTAGGGCTCTTTTTAACGTGAAAGGTGACGCATGCCTTCTTCAGCCCCCCAAAAATCCAGAGGCAAGAATAATCAACACACGAAGCCAAAAACGGACATAGAGATTTCGCAAGCCGCCAAGCTCAGGAATGTCGTCGATATCGCGCATAAAGGGCTTGGCATTCCGATGCAGGATATTATTCCGCATGGGCATCACAAGGCGAAAATCTCGCTGGATTTCATCGCCTCGCTAAGGAAGCGCAAAAAGAACGGCAAGCTGATTTTAGTGACGGCCATAACGCCGACGCCCGCCGGCGAAGGAAAGACGACGACGAGCATCGGGCTGCATGACGCTTTGTGCCATCTTGGGAAAAATTCTTTGATCTGCCTGCGCGAGCCGAGCCTCGGCCCCTGTTTCGGGCAAAAAGGCGGGGCGACGGGCGGCGGTTATGCCCAAGTCGCACCGATGGAAGACATCAATCTGCATTTCACGGGCGATTTTCATGCCATCGGCACCGCGAACAATTTGCTCGCGGCGATGGTCGATAATCACATCTACTGGGGCAATCCTCTGGGCATCGACGTGCGGCGCATTTCGTTGCATCGCGCGGTGGATATGAACGACCGCGCCTTAAGGCATATCGTTCAGTCTTTGGGAGCGGCGGGTAACGGCTATCCGCGCGAGGACGGGTTCGACATTACCGTCGCTTCGGAGGTCATGGCGATCTTCTGCCTGGCGAGCGATTTGACCGATCTTCAAAGGCGGCTTGGGAATATTATCGTCGGCCAGACCAAAGACCGCAAATATGTGCGCGCAAAGGACTTGCAGGCGGTGGGATCGATGGCGGCTTTGCTGAAGGACGCCATTCAGCCGAATTTGGTGCAGACGCTGGAAAACAATCCGGCGTTCGTTCATGGCGGCCCGTTCGCCAACATCGCGCACGGATGCAATTCCGTCGTCGCGACGAAGGCGGCTTTGAAGATGGCCGATTACGTGGTGACGGAAGCGGGCTTTGGCGCCGATCTGGGGGCCGAGAAGTTTTTCGACATCAAATGCCGCAAGGCGGGCCTGAAGCCGGATTGCACGGTTATTGTCGCGACGATCCGCGCGTTGAAGATGCACGGCGGCGTGGCCAAGGAGGATTTGAAGGCCGAGAATGTGAAAGCCCTTGAAAAAGGGTTTGCCAATCTGGAACGGCATATCGAAGGCGTGAAGAAATATCGATTGCCCGTCGTCGTTTGCGTGAACCGGTTCAGTTCGGATACCGAGGCCGAGATGGAGCTGTTGCGCAAGCTGGTCGCCAAGCGGGGCGTGCCTTGCGTGCTTTCCGACCATTGGGGATCGGGCGGCGAGGGCGCGATCGATCTTGCGAAGGAAGTGCTGAAGACGATCAAAACGAAGAAGTCGCGGTTCAAGCCTTTGTATCCCGACAACATGCCTCTGGCCGAAAAAATCCGTACCGTGGCGAGGGAAATTTACGGCGCGTCGGACATCTCGCTCGATGCCGAGGCGGAAAAGAAGCTGAAGGAATTCGAAAAGGAAGGCTTCGGCAATTTCCCGGTTTGCATCGCCAAGACGCAGTACAGCTTTTCGACCGATCCCGCCGTTAAGGGAGCGCCCAAGGGTTTTGTCATTCCCGTTCGCAATGTCCGCTTGTCGGCGGGCGCGGAATTCGTCGTGGCCCTCTGCGGCGACATTTTGACGATGCCCGGATTGCCCCGTGTTCCGGCGGCGCATGGAATTTCCGTGACCCCTGAAGGGAAGATAAAGGGGTTGTTTTAAACGCGCCTCCTTAATTAAACGATCTTGGGCTGCAAATCGCGCTTTTCTGCGCTTCCGGTGCTCACGTACCTTTAAGTACGCTGCGCTCCGGTTCTCGAAAATCGCGATTTTCGCCACAAGCTTGTTTAATTAAGGGTCGCTTAGCCTTTATTAGCAGGAAAGAAAGAGGTGTCATTCCGGAAAATTCGGCGCGGAAGCGACAAATTTATCCGGAATCCGATTTGGTTTCCTTGTCGAAAGAAGCCAAATCAACTTCCGTATCCCGGTGCGCACTTGCGCACCTTGTGCGGGATGACGCGCATTGATCGCGCTCCAATATATTAAGCATCGATGTAATCGCTGGAATATTTTTTTTGAAACAAGGCTCTTCGAATAAAATGGATTTCCGCTTACGCGGGAATTACGCTTTTTTCCGAACCTGAATCCGAATCCATTAACAGGAAATGTTTATACCATCCGTGTTCCGTCATCGCGCTTTTGCGCTCTTGTGGGTTACGCGCCTTCTCGTCACCACGTCGACGGTTATGCAAAGCGTGGCCCTTGGGTGGCTTGTCTACACCGTCGCGCGCGAGACGCATGACGAGAAGATCAGCATGTTCCTTGTCGGCATGATCGGGCTTGCGCAGTTCGTGCCCATGTTCTTTTTAGTTTTGTATGCAGGCGCGGCTGTCGATAGATATGACCGGCGAAAAATACTTTTTTTGTGCATCTTGTTGCAGATTTTCTGCGCCGCGTCGTTTACGGCTCTTTCCATGCAGCCAAAAATTTCGTTGCCGCTCATTTTTGCCGTGGCCGGATTGTTCGGGGCGGGCCGTTCTTTCATGATGCCGTCGACCGCGTCGCTTCTGCCTCTTCTCGTGCCCACTAAAGAGCTTCCCCGCGCCATTGCCTATAATACCCTCAGCTTTCAGGCGGGAACGATTTTAGGCCCGTGGATCGGCGGCGTTCTTTGCGCCGTAACCCCAACGCTGGCGAACGCGTCGTCGCTCGCTCTTTATGCAATCGCGGGAGTGGCGGCGGGCTTTCTGTTGAAAATGCCCATCGACACGCGCCCGCGCGTCGTCTCCTCTAGCTCGCAAATCAAGATGATACGCGAAGGCTTGGCGCACTTGTGGGGAAGCAAGGTCGTTCTTGGGGCTATATCGCTGGATCTCGTCGCCGTACTGCTGGGCGGCGTAACGGCCTTGCTTCCGGCTTACGCGCGCGATGTTCTTCATACCGGGCCGGAAGGCTTTGGGCATCTGCGCACCGCGTTTGCGATCGGCGCGGTGTGCACGACGTTGCTTCTTGCCGTGCGGCCCATCCGGCGCCATGCGGGCATGTGGATGCTGGGCGGCGTGACCATATACGGGATGGCAACGGTCGGTTTTGCCGTATCGACAGAGGCGTCTTTGTCGATGTTGGCCTTGGCCATCGCGGGGGCAGGGGATTCCATTTCCGTTTTTATGCGCCAGAATTTGGTTCAGCTTTTAACGCCCGACCATATGCGCGGCCGCGTCACCGCAGTTTCAAGCCTTTTCATCAGCGCCACGAACGAGTTCGGCGAATTCGAAAGCGGCATTGCGGCGCGCTTTATGGGGCTTGTGGGGGCTGCGGTTTTCGGCGGGGTCGGTTCGGTGGCCGTCACGCTCCTATGGGCCAAATTATTCCCGGCTTTAAGGAAGGCGGATTATTTGGTGAAATAAAAGAGGGAACTTAGTTAGATGTATGGTTAATGGTTCCTATGCTTATGCATATTACTAATAAGCATATACTAATAGGCATAATTTTAATATTTAAGGCCTATATTATTTGCTATTCGTGAAACGTATTTTGCAATTTTTAAAGAGATTTAAAATGACCTCAAAGGAAAAACAAAAAAATACTTTGGAAATTGCGCAGCAACTGGAAGAGGCAGCTGACCGCACGATTGAAAAGGCCACAAAGGCTGCTCAGCTTGTTGATGGGAAACTATTGCCATGGCAACTTGCGGATGAATCGCCTTTTAACGATCCTTCTTTCAAGGGCATTGGATCCAGAAAAAAAATCGTGAATTATGCGCAAGCCGTAACATGGACGGCTCAACTTTTTCTTAATAGTGAGATTGCAAAGAAATCCAAAGAAAGAGATGAAATCTATCCAGTCGATGTTCAGGAAAGCAGGCATAGTGAACAAGAATATATCGGCGGATTCCAGAGCGCGGCAAAAGAGCTCTATGAAGTCACATCCGAAATGCTAAGAGAAGCGGGATATCATGAGGAAGCAGATAGGGTGGCGGCTAAAGCGGCCGCAATAGAAATTCCTGAAGGCGACACGTTTTCGCCTAAAGATACGCTGTGGGAGCTTCATAACCGTATTGCAAACGGAATTCCGGTAGATACAACCATAATTGCAGAGCGCAGCAACGATAAGTATGTGGGTATATTGGAAAGGCTTAAAGGGCATACAGATCCTCCCGATTCATTAGGCGCTCGCCGCCAGATGCGTTGTATGTTGAGATTTAGGAATGCTCCGGGGATGTAATCTTCCGGATTAGAAATTCCAAAATTACAACCGATTTATCTTTTAGGGGAAGCCATCTGGGATTCCGGATAAATTTTTTTCGTCTTTCTTTGCAAGCCGAAAAGAAAATTTTCCGGAATGACATCGCACATATTTTCTCTGAATCCGAAATCCTGAATACAGTCCCAGCCCCTGACCCCTAATCCCCAGCCCCTAAACTTACAGGCTTCCGCACTTCCATATCGAGTATGGTTAAGAAAAGCCTTCTTTTTGCTTGAGTGACCTTCCCCCCGCCAGATAGACCAAAATG
>CAYVNS010000034.1:0-12572 GCA_964453225.1 uncultured Rhodospirillaceae bacterium | reverse complement strand
TCCATGTTGGCCAGCCAGCTTCGCGCATCGGGCGTCACGGATGAGCGCATCCTGCAAGCCATGGGCGCCATCCCGCGCGAGCTTTTTGTGCCCTCCACCCTTGTGGGCATCGCCTATATCGACGACGACATCTCGCTTATATCGGGCCGTTTCCTGATGCGCCCTGCGGCTCTCGCGCGCCTGCTTCAGCTTGCCGACATAAAAGAAACCGACCGCGTGCTCGACCTCGCGCCCGCGACGGGCTACTCAACGCTCGTCATCGCCGCGCTCGCCTCCGGCATTATCAGCGTCGAGCCCGATGCCCTCCTGCACAAGGAAGCCGAGAAAAACATCGAAACCTACGCCAAAGGCAAAGCGAAAGTCCTTGCCGGAGCGCCGGTCGAAGGCTGCATCGACGGCGCGCCCTTCGATGTCATCTTTATCAACGGCAGCGTGGACTTCGTACCCGACTATTTGTTCGAACAGCTTGCCGAAGGCGGCCGCCTGGTCGCTGTGGTTCGCGCGTACAACGCGTCGCATACGGCCTACGCCGGCCACGCGCGCCTTTACACAAAAAGAGGCGATGCCCTCTCGTTCGCCTCGCCCTTCGACATGGAAATATCCCCCGCCCCCGGCTTCGACATCCCCCCAACCTTCCGCCTCTAAAAAATTCCCCTCCCCCTTGAGAGCCGCTCACTTAGCCTCAAGCCCGAAAGCCAATCGGTTCCGCCTTGCCTCAAGATAGCTGTCGAAGCGCCGGAGGGGCAGAACCAGAGCATCGGAAACGAAACCGAAAAAACGGTCCGAAACGGTATGCCCCGCGCTTATCGTTGCATAACGCGCCCTGTCGGCAATGAAATTCATATATCCCAGCCGCGCCTCGCCCAGCGCCGCAAGCCCGGTATTGATAACACCCAGCGCGTTCCCGCTCGCAACGCCCGCCAGCACATTGATACAGCTTCCCAAAGACACGGCCATGAAAGGCGCGGCGGGATTTTTAAATTTTCCCAGCGTCAGTCCCACGGTCGAAAGAGTTGTCACCGCCACGCCAAGGCTTGTCGTGATCAGCGCGGGAAGGTGTTCCGGCGGAACAGGGAAAGTCAGCAAATCCAAGCCTCCCCCCGCCATAAGGCCGATCATCGCATAGCCGATCCCGTAAAAAACGGCGGGATTCGTGCAGGCTTTCTTAACCCCCTTGATGAAATGATCGCGCTGGATCTCCACATGCTTTCCGCTTGACGCGAAAAAGCTTCCCGTCGCGAACGCAACGCCCGCAATGCCGGGCAGCACAGCACCCGAAGCCAAAGACAAAAGCCCCGCCGCCAAAACGCCGTAAGCGTTGATGCGCAAAGCGCCGCTGCCGGGATCGCCTGCCAACTCTTTCGGCATCTTTGAAACGAGGCGGCTCGACATAACGCGCAAAGGATGCCCCTCGCGAAGGCAGCTTTCCCCCGCCGCCAGAAAGAAAGTGCCCACGGCGATAGCCAGGGCCAGCGCGTTCCCCGATTGCGAGAAAGCAAAAACATTCGCTCCGGCAAACAAAACGCCCGGATCTTTCAGCAAATGAACGGCCGTCTCTTTAAACTGGCGGACAATATTTTTTTCCATGCCCCTCGAACGAAAATGTCAAAGCATGCTTTTATTAAACAAGGCAAATCCAGCAAATATTCCGTCATGCCCGCCCCGTATCAGGTAAGGGGCAGGCTCCGGCGGGCATCCCATTTGTTTTCTTAAGGCCCGCAAGCGGCGCCTCTCTCACGCAAACTCGGCACAAAACAAAAATTATACTTTAAACTTATTGACCATGGTTTGCAGCTCATCCATGACTTCCATAGCCAGCTCATCGCCCTCGTCATGCATGTTGGAATCGACAATCATCTTCATGACGATTGCATGCGTCTCGACGGCCTGAAGCCGCGACAACGTCCTGAAACTTTCGGGATCGGCGCCTCTAATAAAACCGCAAAGCAACTCGCCCACCTTGTTCAGCAAAGGAAAACCGTAAGTATCGCCTAAAAGCTTTACGTCATGGGCCTTCTGAAAAATCCTGTCGATAATCTCCTTCATGGGCGAATCGGGCTCTTTCATCTGCCGAACTAGCTCGAAAAGTTCCTGAATATCGTCCAGCCGCATTGTATCTGCAGCGTGCAGGACAGGCTCCTCCACAACCGGCTTTTTCTCCGCCGGTTTGGCAGGCTCCAGGGATGCCGGTTTTTCAGGGAAGCCGGCGCGGCGTTCGGGCCCGTGGAAAGGCGCCTGCTTGCGCCGCCGGCATGGGCCTATGTAATTTTTGGATTTAACGTAAGGCCTTTGGGAAAGGAAAATCGAATTTACGGAATTCATCAAACGCTGCATCACAAGCGGGCGGACCAGGAAATCGCTCACCCCCGCGTCGCGCGCGTCGATAAAGGCGGCCGGGCTTCCTTCCGAGGTAAGCAGGATAATCGGCACGATGCTCGGCGTAAGCCACCCCGCCTCGTTGGAACGAATCTTCTTCACGAAATCGATGGCGCTCATGGGCGATAGCTCGGAATCGCAAAGCACAAGCCCAACTTTTTTCGTGCGCAGCACGTCCAAAGCGTCCGACGAGCTTCCCGCAATAAGAATGTCGTCAAAATGCATGGAGCGGCAGATCGACCGCGTAAAGGAACGCGACTGTTCGTTTTCATCGACCAGCAAGAGAGTGATCCGGCGCAAATCCACAGTTTTGCGGGAAAGGCTTGCATCGCCCATATTTTGCCGATCGCTCATTATCACCCGTGAGAAAAATATTGTCCGTTAGCGGACGCGCAAGTCTAGAAGATTCCAAAAGGCTTGAGAACAAGTTTCTTTCCCTTTACCCAAAGGCACATACATACCGACCGATCATTGAACGCGGCGATGTCATTCGACTTCACTCGCTCTGCGCCTCGCCCACACGGGCTTTTTCCCCAGAATCTTTTTATAAACGGGGCACGAGGGCCGATGCGCGCCCGGCAAAAAACCGATGCTCATAAGGAACTCGTCCGTGATAATGCCGCCGGTGAACTTGAATGTTTTTTTGAAAAGTTTCACCCATTCGGCCTTGTTGTCCACGTCCTGCGCGGCAAGCCATGCGGCAAAACCCCCGTGTGTCTTGCGCATCGCCTTGATCGTTTTGGCGTTGTGAATAATGGCCTCGATCTTCAGCCGGTTGCGGACAATCGATTCATCCAAAAGCAAGCGCCGGACATCCCTCGCCCCATAGGCCGCGACCTTGGAAACCCGGAAACCGTCAAAAGCCTTATTAAAGGCCTTGCGCTTTTTAAGTATGGTATCCCACGACAACCCCGCCTGCATGATCTCAAGGCTCAGGCGCTCGAAAAGCACCCGTTCGTTCTCAACCGGAAAGCCATATTCCGTTTCGTGATAGCCTTTATGATGGGGAATTCCAGGAGCTATCCCGCAGTAATATCGCGCAAAATCGGACATCGCCCCCTTAGGCAGGAAGTTTCATGGCCTTTTTTAAAGCACGACTAAAGTTGCTCACAGCCTCAGGTCTTCCGGATGCTGGCATTCTATCGTTTTTCCACCGCAAAACATCCTTACCCGAAAGATCGACTTCTTGCCTTGCGTCAATCAGGCAATCCGCCGCGTATGCAGGAAACATCGCGCGCAACATTTCATAATTTGGCTTTTCCGAAAACAGGGTTTCACGGGCCTTTACATTTTCGACGGAAGAAGTCCCATTGAAATACGGATTAAGGGCCAATGCCTTTGGAAACTCATACCTGACCTGCGGCTCTTCAAGATCGGGATTTTTTTCGTAAAGATCTATGATAAGGCCCAAAAACTGGGTCGTGTTATGCGGATCAGCCAAAACAAAGCCCTTTTCATTTGTTTGGGGAAATCCGTCCGGCGGTTTGCGCAGGCCCTGAAAAAGTATCTTCCCTCCGGCCTGAACGACTTCCGGAAAAGACGCTTCCCCGCAAACAACGGCATGCTTTATTTCTTCAGGCAAAGCTTTGGCAAGGGTGTTCCGGGTAAAATCCACAGCCACATTCCGTTCGACCAGCCAACCTTTCCCCGGACTTGTGATGCCAACAACAAGGGGGTCGTCCGAAGACAACCCGTTATTGCGAACAATCTTTTCGATCAGCCCAACGGCGACGATATGCGGCGCCGGATCGGCCCCGATCAGAAAGAAATTATTGTAATCTCCCAATTTCTCCATAATTAACTCCCTTTAATAGAACGGCAGCAGCATATATCACTTTTACTGGTTCAAAAAATATTTTCACGCCCTCTTTAGCTAAATCACAAAATTAACCAAAGATAACGATTAGATTATTTGAAATATCGTCATGCCCGTGACCCGCCTTCGCTAAAGCTTCGGCACGTCCGGGAACTAGATCATTATCAACTTAAACATATCCGTCACCCCCGCGCAGGCGGGGGTCCCGCGGTCTCACGAGTTCCGACATTAGGCGTCCAACCGTCACCCCCGCGCAGGCGGGGGTCCCATTTGTTTTTTTTCCAATAATTAAGCGATAAGCCTGCTTTTGGGCTGATAGACCGGAAAAAGCCCCGTTTTTCTTATATAAATTCCCATTCCTATACTAGGTCTTGCATTTTGGCTTCCGTTTTCCTAGAAGAACGCTTCCGCAAAGGTTTATGAATACAGACAAGGTCTTGAGAAATGAAAGATAATTTGCACCCGGACTACCACGAAATCACCGTCGTCATGACCGATGGCACCGAATTCACGACCCGCAGCACCTACGGCAAGCCCGGGGCAAAGCTGCACCTCGACATCGATCCCAAGGTTCATCCGGCATGGACGGGCATGCACCGCATGGTCGACCGCGGCGGCCAGCTCGACAAGTTCAACAAGCGTTTCGCAGGCCTGTCCGGCAAGAAAGAAGCCACGGCCGTGGCCGCGACCCCGGCGGAGAAGATCAAGCTGACGACGACCGCCGCCGACGCCAAGAAGAAGAAGAAAAGCTAACCTTCTTTCCGGCTTTGGATAGAAAGTTATATTTAGGAACTTTTTTATCGGAGAATCTATGCCGGAAGCTCTCAGGGAATATGCGGTTATTTTAACCGGCAGCCCTAAAGCGCGCTTTGCGGCAATGCTCTCCGCATGCAAAACGGATTTGATTTTTGTGCCTCTCAGGGGTGAACAAACGGGCTTCCTTGCGACGGACGATATGGCGCGCGCTAATGAATTTTTTAACGACCCGTCGTATCGGAAAGTCAGGTCGTTTCGGTGGGACGAAGTCGATATCTCTTTTAAGGACTACCGCCTTCTTTCCGGCGACGTCATCGAAAACAGGCGCGTTTACGTCGTCGACTGCAATTTGGCCTAGCGCCTCCCTTTAAACGGGGGCTCTCCCTGAATCGGCGCTTAAGTCACCTTGTTTAATCCCCACTAACCCCTTATATAGGGTTGAGTATTGGTCTTTGAGTTAGGGCGGGATGCCGTTATATAGGACTCCGTCATGCCCGCGCAGGCGGGCATCCCATTTTGTTTTCCTTGGAAAAAATAATGGGGGCGCATTCGCGTCGATGACGTTTCTGCATAAACGGATATGGCTCTACACAAGACTCCGCCCCAACCCCTAACCCCTTATTCATTATGGCCTCTGCTGCTGAATCCCTTGCCGCGAACATGAATTTTTCCGCGTTTTCAAAAGCCACGGAATTAAAGAGCCGCCTCTGGTTCACGATCCTCGCCCTCATCATCTACCGCATCGGCACGTATATACCGGTTCCGGGCATCGATCCCGGCATGCTTAGCGAAATCTTCAAGAAGCACAGCGGCGGCATCATGGACATGTTCAACATGTTTTCGGGCGGCGCCTTGCAGCGTATGACGATCTTCGCCCTCGGCGTGATGCCGTACATTACGGCCTCCATTATCGTCCAGCTTCTGTCCGCCATCCTTCCCTATTTCGAAGCTTTGAAAAAAGAAGGACAGGCCGGGCACATCAAGCTGAATCAATATTCCCGCTATCTAACCGTCGGCTTCGCCCTGGTTCAGGCGTATGCCTTGGCCGTAGGGCTTGAAAACATGATGGGCTCGCAAGGCTCGGCCGTCATTATTTCCGGCACCTTCTTCCGCGTCGGCACAATGATCACGCTTACGGGCGGCACCGTCTTCCTCATGTGGCTGGGCGAACAGATCACGGCGCGCGGCATCGGCAACGGCGTCTCGCTCATCATCTACGCGGGTATCGTCGCGGGCCTGCCTCAGGCTGTCGGCCAAACGCTCGAACTGGGCCGCACGGGAGCGTTGTCCACATGGTTTATTCTTGTCATCATCGCTCTGGTCATCGGCGTTCTGGCCGTCTGCGCCGGGTGCGAGCGCGCGCAACGCCGCATCCTGATCCAGTATCCGAAGCGCCAGGTCGGCAATAAGATGTTCGGCGGCGAGGCGTCGCATCTGCCGCTGAAAATCAACACTTCCGGCGTCATTCCGCCGATCTTCGCCAGCTCCCTCCTGCTCTTCCCGCTCACGCTCGCCAGCTTTTCGAACGTGCAGCAAAACGGCGGAATCCTGGCGGAAATCGTGGCGCAGCTTGGCCACGGCAAGCCGCTCTTCATGTTTCTCTATGCCGCGCTGATTGTCTTCTTCTCCTTCTTCTATACGGCGGTCGTCTTCAACCCGGCGGAAACGGCGGACAACCTCAAGAAATACGGCGGCTTCGTTCCCGGCATCCGCCCGGGAAAGAACACGGCGGATTATTTCGACTATGTGCTTACGCGCCTTACGGTTCTGGGGTCCGCGTATCTGGTCGGCATCTGCCTTTTGCCGGAATTCCTTATGGGCCGCGGCGCCATTCCGTTCTATCTGGGCGGCACCTCGATCCTTATCGTGGTCAGCGTCACGATCGATACGATCTCGCGTGTCCAGTCCCACCTTATCGCGCACCAATACGAAGGGCTCATCAAGAAATCCAAGCTCAGAGGCAAATAGCATGAACATCATTCTCGTCGGCCCTCCGGGATCGGGCAAAGGCACGCAAGCGCGCTACCTCGAAGAAAAATACGGCATGGTTCAGCTATCGACCGGCGACATGCTCCGCGCGGCGGTGAAGAACGGCACGCCTTTGGGCCTTCAGGCCAAAAGCATCATGGACGAAGGCAAGCTGGTTCCCGACGATCTGATCGTCAATCTCATCAAGGAACGCATCGCCAAGCCCGATTGCGCCAAGGGCTTCATTCTCGACGGTTTCCCGCGCACCATTCCCCAAGCCGAAGCCTTGGACAACATGCTGGCGCAGCTCGGCAAAAAACTGGATTTCGTCATTGAATTAAAGGTCGACGAACCCGCGCTGATCAAGCGCGTTTCGGGCCGCTTTACCTGCGCCAAGTGCGGGATGGGGTATCACGACACCTTCAAGCCCGTGAAGAAAGAAGGCGTTTGCGACGTGTGCGGCGCGGGCGATTTCGTCCGCCGCCCCGACGACAACGCGGAAACGATGAAAACGCGCCTCAAGGCCTATAACGAACAGACGGCGCCGATCCTCCCCTACTATGCGCAAAAGGGCCTTCTCAAAACGATCGACGGCATGGCCGACATCAAGGACGTCACGCTGAATATCGAGCGCATCATGGCTTGCGCCAAAAAAGAATCCCATTGCTGCTGCGGTCGCTAGACAGCAGCACTGTGTCATTCCGGAGCCGCCGCGCAGCGGCGGAGTCCGGAATCCAGATGGCCTCGCCACAAGAAATATCAGAGCCTGTTTATGGGCAGCATCGGAAACGCAGCCATTTTGCCCGGATCGGCCGGGATCCCATTTGGTTTTTTTGAGAGAAGGGCTCTTACTCCGCCTTTTTCTCCCGCACCCGTTCCTTATAACGGGCGCAGAAGCAATCGAGCGACAGCGTGCGCTGTTCGGAATTTTGCGCGTAACTTCCGCGCACGAGATGAATATTGAACCGCACATGAGGAATGCCCATGCGGTCGTAGCCGATATCGATCACTTCCGCGATTTCCGACAAACATCCGCCGATGCCGCGCCTGAAAAGCGAGCCCTCTTCGATGTCGTAATTTCGTACAGCGGCTTGAACCATGGATAAACGACATACCATTTCCATCCCGTAATGAAACCCCTAAAATATATTTTTCCGCAAGATAATTCCAAATACTCACAATTTACTCTAAGAAAAGAACTTCCGAAAGTAATTCCCTCAAAGAATACTTTCAAACAATAGGGCAATTCCCTTTCAGTTAGAACTACCGTCATGCCCGCGCAGGCGGGCATCCCATTTGTTTTCTTCATGAATTTTCATGTTTGACTTCAAGGATGATTCTAGTTGAACGGACTTCGCTCTAAGCCTTATGAAAACGCCCGCCGCTTATGGGCATGGGAACGCCGGTCGTCTTCAGCACACTTAGCGGCAGGCCGAGGAGCGAGCGCACCGCAAGCCACCCGAAGGCCTCGGCCTCCAGCATGTCCCCGTTCCATCCCAAACGCTCCACTGGCAAGGTCTCCAGCCTCGAAAGCTCCGCAATCCATTGCATGAGGGTTCTGTTGTGCCTTCCGCCCCCCGTGACGTAGATCGCCATCGGCATCCCCGGCAGGAACGGGATAATGGCGGCAACGGCCTTCGCCGTGATCATCGTAAGAGTCGCGGCCCCGTCGGCGGCGTTCAGATGCAAAGGCGCGATTTCCGCGAAGTCATCCCGATCCAAAGACTTCGGCGGCGCTTTCCTGAAGAACGGCAAATCGAAAGCCCTCGCCACAGCCTCCTCATCTACTTTCCCTGATGCCGCCAAAGCGCCATCCAGGTCATAAGGCTTTCCCGTATGCCGCAAGACCCAATCGTCGATCAGGGCGTTACCCGGCCCCGCATCGCAAGCAAGGATTTCGTCGTCCCCATCCCCGCCGATCCACGTGATGTTCGAAACGCCGCCGATGTTCAAAACCAAAACGGGCTTTTGCCGGTCCGCCAGCAATGCCCGATGATAAAGCGGCGCCAAAGGCGCCCCCTGCCCACCGGCCTCGACATCCGCGATGCGAAAATCGTTCACGACATCGATGCCCGTCATCTTCGCCAACAGCGCCCCGTCGCCGATTTGGATCGTGCTTTTCTCGGCTGGACAATGATAAAGGGTCTGCCCATGAAAGCCGATAACGTCGGCCCCCTGCCCCAAATCCTTCAGAAGATCCTTAACCGCCTCAACATGAAGTTCCGTTAAGTCGCGCTCTGCGTCCGCAACTTGCGCGTTAGCCCTATCTTTCACGCCCAGGCAACGGCGCAGTTTTTCCCTGAAATCCGCCTGATATGGCGCGCTTTTAAAGCCTATTGGGCGAATATACCCATGCCCATCCGTCTCGATCAAGGCGGCATCGATTCCGTCCAATGAGGTTCCGCTCATCAATCCCAAGGCTCTGTAAATTTTGGACTTCATGGACGTATCGGGTTAGGTATTATAAGTTACACCCCTCCCCCTTGATGGGGGAGGGTTTGGGTGGGGGTGATGCCGCCAGACGAATTAGGAGTATCATATAAAAGGCCTTAACGAATGACAACTTTCAAGTCCGATCTCCTGCGCGTCCTTTCCGAGCGCGGCCACATCCATCAATGCACCGATTTCGAAGCCCTCGACAAAGCGGCCTCGAAAGGAACCGTCACGGCCTATACCGGCTACGACGCGACGGCGGACAGCCTGCACGTGGGCAACCTCGCCACCATCATGATGCTGCACCGCTTGCAGCAAACGGGGCACAGGCCCATCGTCCTTATGGGCGGCGGCACGACGAAAGTCGGCGACCCTTCGGGCAAAGACGAAGTGCGCCAGATGATGAGCGACGAAAAAATCGCCGCCAACATCGCCAGCATCAAAACCATTTTTTCGAATTACCTAAGCTTCGGCAGCGGCAAAACCGACGCCACCATCGTGAACAACGCCGACTGGCTGGACGCCCTCGGCTATATTCCCTTTTTGCGCGACGTGGGCCGGCATTTTACGATCAACCGCATGCTGACGTTCGATTCCGTCAAGCTGCGCCTCGACCGCGAGCAGCCGCTGACCTTTCTCGAATTCAATTACATGATCATGCAAGCCTACGACTTCGTCGAGCTTCGGCAGCGCTTTGGGTGCGCGCTGCAAATGGGCGGGGCGGATCAATGGGGCAACATCGTGAACGGCGTCGAGCTTGGCCGCCGCATGAAAAACATGGAGCTTTACGGCCTTACGACTCCCCTTATCGCCACGTCGTCCGGGACCAAGATGGGCAAATCCGTGTCGGGGGCCGTCTGGCTCAAAAAAGAACGCCTCTCGCCCTACGACTACTGGCAATTCTGGCGCAACACCGAAGACGCCGACGTTGTGCGCTTTTTGAAATTGTTTACCGACCTCCCGCTCGATGAAATCGAACGCCTCGGCAAGCTGCGCGACGCCGAAATCAACGACGCAAAGAAAATCCTCGCCTTCGAAGCGACGAAGCTCGCGCACGGCGACGCGGCGGCCAAAGCTGCGGCGGACACGGCGCGCGAGGTTTTCGAAGGCGGCGGCGGGAAAGGCCAGGACTTGCCGACTTATGAATTCCCCAAAGGAACTGCGCCGCTTGTGATCGACGTTATTATCGGCCTGAAGCTGGCGGCCTCGCGCGGCGAAGCCAAGCGCCTGATCGAGCAAGGCGGCATCCGCCTAAACGACGCCCCCGTGACCTCGCTGACAGCGACCGTTGAAAGCAAGGATCTGGATCAGACGGGCGCCGCCCGCCTCAGCGCGGGCAAAAAACGCCACGGCTTGGCAAAGGCGGTTTAATTGCTTTGTTTTATAAAAAGCGCCATTAAAACCCGCGTCATCCCCGCGAAAGCGGGGATCCATCTTCCCTTTGGAACAAAATGACCCAACCGCCCCTCTCACCCGCCAACCTTTCGTCGCAAGCGTACTGCAAAACGCGTAGCTCGTGGGATTTGCTGAAGCGCCTCGTCACGTCTTATCTGCGCCCGCATAAAAAGCATTTTATCGCCGCTATGATCTTCATGGCCGTCGCGGCGTCGATGCGCGGCTTCTTCACGCATACCTTGCAGCTTGTCGTCGACGGCATGATCCAGAAACGCGGCCTTACCTACATGGGAGGCGTGTGCGCGCTCATTATCGCCAGCTTTTGGCTGCGCAGCTTGATGGTCTACCTCCACACCATTCTCATGAATCGCATCGGGCAGCGCATCGTCGCCACGGTTCAGCAGGAAATGTGCGCGCATCTTTTGGAAGGCGACCTCTCCTTTTTCCACGCAAACCCGTCGGGCACGCTTGTGTCGCGCGTCATCAACGACGTGACGATCATGCGCGCCGCCGTCAACGACTGCCTGCTTAACTCGTTCCGCGGCGGGCTGGAGCTTATCTTCCTCATCGGAGTCATGTTCTATCAGGATTGGACTCTTTCCCTTATCGTCCTCATCGTCTTCCCGCTCTCCGCCTATTTCGTCGCGCGCATCGGCAAGAAAATCCGCACCATCTCCTCGAACACGCAAAACGCCACCGGCAATCTTTCGGCGCTGCTTAATCAATCCTTTCAGGGCATCCGCCACGTCAAAGCCTACGGCAACGAGATGGTGGAAGTCGAACGCATCCGCGACCTTACCGAAGCTATCTATAAATTTTCGCTAAAAGGCGTGCGCGTCGCCGCGCTGACCGGCCCGGTGATGGAAATCCTCAGCAGCGTGGCGATTACGGCCCTGCTCGTTTACGGCTATATACAGGTGGATACGGGGCAGAATTCCCCCGGCGATCTTGTCGCGTTCATCGCCTCGTTCCTTCTCGCGTACGATCCGATGAAACGCATGGGCCGCATCAGCGCGCAACTGCAAGCGGGCCTCGCGGCGGCGGATCGCGTCTTCGATGTTCTGGACGTCCACCCCAAAATCGTCAGCGCGCCCGATGCCGTCGAACTGAATGTCCCGACCTATACCGTCTCGCTTGACGACGTTGTCTTTACCTACGACGACGGCACAAAAGCGCTCGACCGTCTCACGATTCAGGTTCCCCACGGCAAAACGGTCGCCATTGTCGGCTCGTCGGGCGCTGGAAAATCGACAGTCATCAATCTTATCCCGCGTTTTTACGACATCGCGTCGGGCCGCATCGCCATCGGCGGCACGGACATCCGCAACGCCACGCTCAGCAGCCTGCGCTCCAAAATCGCGCTCGTAAGCCAGGAAACCGCTTTGTTCGACGATACCGTCCGGGCGAACATCGCCTACGGCAAGCCCACCGCCTCGGACGCCGAGATCGAACGCGCCGCGCAAAGCGCCTCGGCCGACGGTTTCATCAAGCAACTGCCGAACGGCTACGATACGAACGTGGGCGAATTCGGCGTCAAGCTTTCGGGCGGCCAGCGCCAGCGCATCGCCATCGCGCGCGCCATGCTGCGCAACGCGCCGGTTTTGCTTCTGGACGAAGCGACCTCCGCGCTCGACAACGAATCCGAACGCGCGGTTCAGGAAGCGCTCAAGCAGCTTCAAAAAGGCCGCACGACCATCGTCGTCGCGCATCGCCTTTCGACCATCGTCGACGCCGATATGATCGTCGTCCTCGAAGCGGGCCGCGTGGTCGAGCAAGGCACGCACAGCGAACTCCTGTCAAAAGGCGGCACCTACGCCCGCCTCTACGG
>CAYVNS010000033.1:0-12702 GCA_964453225.1 uncultured Rhodospirillaceae bacterium | reverse complement strand
TCTCTCCTCCTTCTTTTTCTGCTTGACCTCACCAACACAATCGGACGCATCTCGGGAGTATGCGCGCTTCATACGCAGGAAGATTGCCAGGGCTTTTAAGCAGGGCCTTCGATGCCCGAGGTATTTTGAGGGGGCTTTCTAAGGTGCCGCCTTAAATTATCAAGTTTATGACAGACTGCCTCTGTTATTGAAAAAGCCGTTGCTGCGAAACAAAGGGCAACGCCTCCGGCGACAATCAGGGGAAGGGGAATACGCGATTTACGGTTCGGCTTCATCGTTAACTCCTCGAATAGCAGACGTTGGAATTATAATCTATTTTGCGGCATTTTGATGACGCTTAACCTCTCAGCGTCATGAAAAGGGCCATTAACCTTTAGCTGGCCCTATGGTTCAAAAGTTGTTCTTTGGCCGGGTGCATTTTACCCGAAATAAGGGAAATCCTGTCTCCCATTTTTACTTTCATGAAAAAATAATTAGAGCAATTCCTTCAGCTAGAACTACCGTCATGCCCGCGACCACCTACGCCAAGGCTTTGGTGGTCTGGGATCCAAGTCCGCCGTAGCTTTAGCGAAGGCGGAAGGCGGGCATCCCATTTGGTTTCCCCTTCATTAATCATTAAGCCGGCAATTTATTCTGCTCCCGTGTCTTCAAAAACTTTATGTCCGGGTTTTCTTCCTGCGTGCGGTTAAGGTGCCACGCGTTGCGCGCAAGAAAGACCAAAGCGCCGTCGTGGTCTTCGGCAAGGTTCGCGCGCTGCGCGTCGGTAAAGCGCTTCAGCGCGGCATTATTATCCGGCGCTTCGATCCACCGCGCCGCCGTAATGCCCGCATCCTCGAACGCGGCCTCAAGGCCGTATTCGGCGTCGATGCGCGCGGCAAGGACTTCGAACTGCAACGGCCCCACGACGCCCACCACCCATTCCGAGCCCGTCAGCGGCTTAAACACCTGCGATGCGCCTTCTTCGGCAAAGTGTTCCAAAGCGCGGCGCATATGCTTGACCTTCAATGGGTCGCTTAAATGCACGCGCTGCAAAAGCTCCGGCGCAAAGCTCGGCACGCCGAGGAAACGGATATTCTCGCCTTCCGTCAGCGTATCGCCGATGCGCAAGGTGCCGTGGTTCGGTATGCCCATGATGTCGCCCGCATAGGCATCCTCGGCCAGCTCGCGGTCGCGCGCGAGGAACAGAACGGCGTTGTTCACGGCGATATGCTTGGAACTACGCACATGAAAAAGCTTCATGCCGCGCCGGAAATGGCCGGAGCACAAGCGCATAAACGCAATGCGGTCGCGGTGGTTCGGGTCCATGTTGGCCTGCACCTTGAACACGAAGCCCGTAACCTTTTCCTCGGCGGGCATGACCTCGCGCGTGTCGGCTTTCTGCGGGCGCGGGGAGGGCGCGTATTCCGCAAGCCCAAGCAGCAACTCGCGCACGCCGAAATTATTAACGGCGCTGCCAAAATAAACCGGCGTCAGATGTCCGCCGCGATAGGCTTCGGCATCGAAAGGCGGGCAGAGGCCGCGCGCCATCGCAACGTCCTCGCGCAGTTTTTGCGCAACCTCGCCGCCCAAAAGTTCGTCAAGCTTGGTATCGGCAAGCCCGTTGCAGGCGATGCCTTCGGTCAGCTTGTTGCCGCGCGTGCGGTCCATCAAAATCAGCCGGTCGCGGATCAGGTCGTAGCAGCCTTTGAAATCGCGCCCCATGCCGATGGGCCAGCTTGCGGGCGTGACATCGAGCGCCAGAGTTTGCTCGATCTCGCTCATCAGGTCGAAAGGATCGCGCGCTTCGCGATCCATCTTGTTGATGAAAGTCATGATCGGCACGTCGCGCAGGCGGCAGACCTCGAACAGTTTGCGCGTTTGGGTTTCGATGCCCTTGGCCGCGTCGATCACCATCACGGCGCTGTCCACGGCGGTCAGCGTGCGATAGGTGTCTTCCGAAAAGTCTTCATGGCCGGGGGTGTCGACAAGATTGAAACTGCGCTCGGCGTAGTCGAAGCTCATGACGGAGGCGGAAACGGAAATGCCGCGCTCGCGCTCGACCTTCATCCAGTCCGACCGTGCGCGCCGCGCGTCGCCGCGCGCCTTCACGGCGCCCGCCAGCTGGATCGCGCCCCCGAAAAGAAGCAGCTTTTCCGTCAGCGTGGTCTTTCCGGCGTCGGGATGCGCGATGATCGCGAACGTCCGCCGCACCGATGTTAATTCTTCAAGGGACTGAGTAGCCATGGGGCGGTGTATTAACCGTTGTCAGGTTGTTTGTCGATAAGGTAATCTTGGGGGCTAGGAATTTGGGGTCGGGGGCTAGGGATTTGGATGATTAAAAATAGTTCGTCATGCCCGCGAAGGCGGGCATCCCATTTTCTTTTTTTTAAGCTCCCTTTAGCAGGCCACAAAAAAGGTTAAAATAGAAATTTCATGTCAAAGATTAAGTCCCAGCCCCCAACCCGCATCGTGGTCGCCATGTCGGGCGGAGTCGACAGCAGCGTGACGGCCGCCTTGCTGGTGCAGCAGGGCTACGATGTCGTCGGCGTTACGATGAACCTTGGGCAAGACACGCGCGACGCGCGGCAGGTGGCCGACAGGCTCGGTATTTCCCATCATGTTTTCGATTTCGGGAAGAAGTTCTCGCAATGCGTCATTGAAGAATTTGCGGACATTTACTTGCGCGGCGAAACGCCGATACCTTGCGTGACCTGCAATCAGCGGATCAAATTCGGCGAGCTGATGGCCAAGGCGCGCGAACTGGGCGCGGACGCGATGGCGACGGGGCATTATGCGCGCCTTGTTCAGGGCCCCAAGGGGATGGACTTGCGCCGCGCCGCCGACGAGACGCGCGATCAAAGCTATTTCCTCTTCGCCGCCTCGCAGGCGCAGCTGGATTTCCTCCGCTTCCCCTTGGGCGATATGGAAAGCAAGGCCGAAACCCGCAAGCTTGCGGAAAGTCTCGGCCTGCCGGTGGCATCGAAGCCCGACAGCCAGGATATTTGCTTTGTCCCGAACGGCGACTACGCAAGCGTCGTGGCGCGCGTGCGCCCCGGGGCCATACGTGCGGGCGAGATTGTCGATGAAAGGGGACAAGTGCTTGGGCAGCACGAAGGCATCATCCACTTTACGGTTGGCCAGAGGCGCGGCATTAATTTATCCGCGCGCGTGGGCGAGCATAACGAGCCGCTTTACGTCCTGCGCCTCGACGCCGAAAAGCGGCAAGTCGTCGTAGGGCCGCGCGAAGCGCTAGCGCAACGCGAGGTTCATTTGCGCGGCATGAACTGGCTGGGCGACGCCGTGCCTTCGGAAGGCATTCATATCGACGTGAAACTGCGTTCGGCGCAAAAGCCGGTTCCGGCGACTTTTTCCATGAAAGAGCGGGGAAGGGGGCTGATCGTTTTGGATGAACCTGTTTTTGGAGTCGCTCCCGGGCAGGCGGGCGTTATTTACAAAGGCGACAGAGTCCTCGGCGGCGGATGGATTATGGCAGAAGATAAATAAGAGCGTCATCCCCGCGCATGCGGGGATCCATCTTTTATAAATCTTCCTCCTCCCCTGTAATCTTACCCGCATCCGTTTTCCACCCCACGCTCCAAGGCCTGCCGCCCGCATCGTCGCGGGCATAATCAATCCGCACTTTATCGCCGTTGAAATAAAGCGCGTGCGCGCCGTGCTTATACAAAGCCTGCGCGTCTATCACGCGCGCGTTTCCGCATTCCCTGATCGTAAAAGGAGCGATCACAATCGCGGCTTTCGCGCAGTCTTCCAGTGCGGCGGCTTCGGCTTTGGGCATCGCGAGAACATGCGAAGCTTTGCGGAAAACGCAGCCTTCGTCGTCGCAAAGAATTTGGCCGTTGTCATCGGGCAGGGCTTTCGCATCGACGATATCGACATAGCCCATGCGCTGCCGCCATTGGTCGAGCGTAAACCTGTTGCGTTTGGCGCTTGGGACGGCGAGCCGCCCGTCGTCAAGAACGGCGGCCCATTGTTTTCCGTCCGGCGCGATAAAAAAGCCGGGATAGGTTGTGTAAATGGGGTAAAGCATGCCGATGACGACGGGCAGCCAGCCGATATGGCGAACCTTGCCTCTCCAAAGGCAAAGCCAGAAACCGCCCAGAATAATAAGAACAAAAGCCGCCGAAGGCATGGCGGGAAGATAAAAAACCGAATGCGGCCAGGAAGCAACGATGGTCGCGATGCGGATCGTCAGCGCGTTTCCAAGCCCGGCCATATCGATGAAAAAACCATCCCACCCCATGGGCGCGGTCAGGTACGCCAAAATCGTGAAGGGCATAACCCAAAAGCTGGTCAAGGGAATGGCGAGGATATTGGAAAACAGGCCATAGAGGTTGAAGGTTTGAAAATGATAAATCGTGAAAGGCGTAATCGCCGCCGTTGCGATGATCGAGGCTCGCGCAATATTCCCCGTATGCAGGAACAGAGGCCGCAAGCCATCGGGCATATAGGAAGACAGCCCGCCGATTTTGGAATCCTCGTAAACGCGCGCCGTCGCGACGAGGCAGAACACGGCGGCAAAGGACATTTGAAAGCTTGCGCCCATGGTTGCGGAGGGCGCAAAGAGCATCGACAGAAAAGCCGACAGCATCACAAGGCGCAAGGGGTGGCTCAAGCGGTCCACGATAATGGCAAGCATGGCAAGCCCAACCATGATCATCGAACGCATGGTCGCGGCGGGCGATCCGACAAGGAAGGTATAGCTAATGGCCGAAAAAACGGCGGCCAGCGCAGCCCACTTCTTGATGGGATAGCGCAAGGCCAAAGGCGGCCATAGGGCCAGCAGCATGCGCAACGGAAAATAGATCAGCAGCGCCATGACGGTGACGTTCGCGCCGGATGTGGCGAGCAAATGGATGATGCCCGCCGTACGCATGGCGTCCATGATGGGGGAAGAAATCCCCGTTTGTTCGCCGTTCAGCCGCGCGGCCGTTATGGCGGCGACATCGTCATCAAGCCGGTCGTACACGTGGCGGGCCAGCGTTTTGCGCGTGCGCTCCAAAGCCAAGGAAAAACGCTCGCTTAACGTATAATCTTCAGGCGCAGGATTAAGGACGGTAATAGGGCTGCGGCTAAACCCGACGCCGCCCAAATGCTTGTAATAAGCCTGCCTTCGGAAGTCGTGCGCCGAAGGGGCAACGGCCTCGCTAAGGGCGTTCACCTGTCCAAAGAAACTCACTTCCGCGCCGGTCGGCGGCGCATCGTCAAAAGTCAGCTCATTGAATTTGACGCGTATTTTTTCCGGGAGATCAGTCTTAGGGACGCTTTCTCCCGTCACACCCGCGACGGCGGGTGTCCCATTTGGTTTTGTTTCTCCGAACTTCGGATGCAGCAGCGTCAGCCGGATGGCATCGGGCATAATATCGGTGGCCAAAACGCGCCCCGAAATCAGTTGCATCCGCCCTTCGCCGTCCAGCATCGGTCTTTCATCGAGCCTCGCTTCGATTTGCGCAGCCGAAAAGCCAAGAGAGCCAAGGAACAAAGCATAAAGAAAAACGGTTGCCGGCCATGAAAAGCGCATGGCCGCGAAAGCCATGATGGCCAAAAGCGGGGGCAGGGCCAGAAAGTAGAGAGAAGGCTCTTTCGCCAATGAGAAATAAATAACAATGCCTGCGGCTAAAGCCAAAGGCTGTCCGTACACGAACCGCGTGCGCTCGCGTTCAAAGACTTTAACGATCTTCACAAAGGGGTTCACGGATGAGAAAGAAAGCATTAGAGTGCGGAAACAGAAATGCGTCATCCCCGCATAGGCGGGGCCATTTTTCTGCAACAAATTCGAATGAATCTAGGTAATTCCATGTCCGTTGTCACTCGTTTTGCGCCAAGCCCTACCGGCTACCTTCATATCGGAGGCGCCCGGACGGCGTTGTTCTGTTGGTTGTTCGCCAAGCATCACGGCGGCAAGTTCCTGCTTCGCGTCGAAGATACCGACCGCGAACGGTCGACCCCGGAATCGATCGAGACGATTTTGGACGGCATGACATGGCTTGGCCTCGATTGGGATAACAAGGATTACCAGGGCCGCTGCTATTACTCGCAGTACGAACAGCGCGAAAGGCATGCGGAAGTCGCGCGGCAGATGATCGAAAAAGGCGCTGCGTACCCTTGCTACGCCACGCCGCAAGAGCTGGAGGCGATGCGCGCCGAGCAAAAAGCGAAGGGCTTGCCCATGCGCTACGACGGGCGCTGGCGCGACAGGCCCGCAAGCGAAGCGCCGCAAGGCGTCCCCCCCGTCGTTCGCCTGAAAGCGCCCCGCGAAGGGGAAACAACGGTGTACGATGCCGTTCTGGGAACCATAACGGTTCAGAACAGCCAGCTCGACGACATGGTGTTGCTGCGCGCCGACGGCACGCCGACTTATATGCTTGCCGTCGTCGTGGACGATCACGACATGGGCATCACGCACGTCATTCGCGGCGACGATCATATGACGAACACCTTCCGCCAGATTCAGATTTATAAATCCATGGGTTGGGCTATTCCCCAGTTCGCGCATTTGCCGATGATTTTGGGGCCGGACGGCGCCAAGCTTTCGAAGCGCCATGGCGCGCCCGCCGTTTCCGACTACCGCGAGCGCGGTTACCTGCCCGAAGCGGTGCGCAATTATTTGTTGCGCCTGTGCTGGTCGCACGGCGACGACGAAATTATCTCCACCGAGCGGGCGATTCAGTGGTTTGATCTTAACGGCATCGGCAAATCCCCGGCGCGTTTCGATTTCGCCAAATTGGGCAGCGTGAACGCGCATTACATCAAAGAGACGGACGACAAATGCCTTGCCGAACTGGCGGAGCCTTTTATCGCGAAAATTTTGGGCGAGCCTTTAAGCTTGGCGCAGCTCGATCTTCTGGCGCGCGCCATGCCGGATCTGAAGCCGCGCGCGCAAACGCTGGTCGATATCGCGCAGATGGCGGTTTTCTATTTCCATAAGGGGCCGTTCGCGCATGACGATAAAACGAAGAAGGTTTTGACGTGCGAGGCGCAGGGGCATCTACGCGCCTTGGCGGATGGGATCGAAGCGTTGCCGGGTTTTGACGCGGAAAAACTGGAAACCCTGTTCCGTTCCTATGCCGAGGAAAAAGGAATCAAGCTTGGCGCTGTCGCGCAGCCATTGCGCGCGGCGCTTACGGGCTCGACCGTCTCGCCGCCTATTTTCGGCGTCGCCGGGCTGCTTGGAAAAGAAGAAACGCTGAAAAGAATAAAAGCGGTTTTTTAAAATAAAGTGTGTCATGCCCGCGCAGGCGGGCATCCATCTTTTTCCCTTGCCGGAGTCAGAATTCAGTAGCATCCAAGCAAACCTGTCATTCCGGGGCGCGCAAAGCGCGAACCCGGAATCCAGATGGCCTCGTCCTTAGGAATGTTAGTGCCTGGATAACTAAGCCGTCTCCCCCGCCAACCTCTTCCTGGCTTTTTCCTCGCCGATCAGGGGCAGCAAGGCTTTCATTTCCGGCCCGTGATCGACCCCGGTCAGCGCAAGGCGCAGGGGCATGAAAAGCTCCTTACCCTTGCGGCCCGTCTTGGCCTTTACGGCATTCGTCCATGCGCTCCACGTATGTTCATCCCACGGCAGGGGCGGCAAAAGCGCAGCGGCTTCTTTCAGAAACGCGTCGTCGCGGATGACGGGATTGATGCAACCTGAAACGACATCGATCCATTGGCGGATGTCGCCCAGCGTCACAATATTCGCCCGCGCGGCGTTCCAGAAATTTTCGTCCGCGTTAAGCCCCATAGCCTCAAGCCGCCCGCGCACAGCCGCATAGGGCGTGAGATGCAGAATCTTGGCGTTCAGAGCCTTCAATTCCTCCATATCGAATTTGGGCGTCGAATGCGAAATCTTCGACAGATCGAATTCCTTCGCCAAGTCGACAAGCGACAGCCGCGGCGTAATAGGATCCGACGTGCCGAGCTTGGCGAGCAGGGCATTGATGGCCATCGGCTCGATATGCATGTCGTCGCGGATGGATGTGATGGAAAGCGTTCCCAGGCGCTTGCTCATTTCGATGCCGCTGGCGCTGACGATCAGGGGAAAATGCGCGAAGGTCGGCGGCGGCGCGCTGGTCAAAGCCTGCCATATTTCAATTTGCGCGGCGGTGTTCGTCACATGGTCTTCGCCGCGAATAATGTGCGTCGTCTTGTCGTCGATATCGTCGACGACCGAGCAGAAGGTATAAAGCGGCACGCCGTCTTCGCGCACCAGAACCGGATCGGAAAGGGTGGAGGTATGAAGGGATTTTTCGCCCTGCACCAAATCCTTCCATTTGACCTCGGCATGGTTCAGTTTAAAGCGCCAGTGCGGCTTGCGGCGCTGCGCCTCCATCTCGGCCTTTTTTTCATCCGAAAGCTTCAGCGACGCGCGGTCGTAAATCGGCGGCAGGCCGCGCCCAAGCTGCGCCTTGCGCTTCAGATCCAGCTCTGCTTGCGTCTCGTAGCAGGGATAAACGCGCCCCGCGGCCTTCAACTTTTCCAATTCTTGCGCATAGCGATGCGTCCGATCCGACTGGCGACCGAACGCATCCCACGTGAGGCCCAGCCATTCCATGTCGCGCTTAATGGCCTCGGCAAAGGCTTCGGTGGAGCGTTCGCGGTCGGTATCGTCCAGCCGCAGCATGAAGGTGCCGCCGGTTTTGTGGGCGAAAAGATAATTGAACAGCGCGGCGCGGATATTGCCGATGTGCAGCAATCCGGTGGGCGAGGGGGCAAAGCGTGTGACGACAGGCATGATCAGTTTTCAAAAAACCATTGAAGATGCTGTTTTAGCATCTTTTATGGCGCTGCCAATCTTTATAAGCCAAAAAACTTAAGGTTAAGGGGAAGGGGATTCCAAACGGTTTGCCCGCCTTGCCTCGCGCTTATTCGAAAGGTATCCCAGCGTCAGCACGGAGGCGACAACGGCAATACCCGTGCAACATCTGGCGCTTGTGGAAGCGTCCAATAGCGCCAGAGGAGAAGCTGGGCCAAGATAGTCATCCAACTTCGCCACGCCCTGCGCAAGCGCAGCCGTACCCAAAACAAATGTTCCGCCATAGACAAAGTCGACGACTTTGCTTTTAACGCGCCCAAGGAGTTGCCGGGCGTAACCCTTGAAATCGCTTAATGGCGAAACAGCATTGCGACTAACAGCCATAAAATAACGCTCCGAATTTGTTATCCCCAATAATAGCACGCCCCAATGCAAGTAAATAAGATTACATTCCATACTCAATTAAAGGCGAGCGTAAACAAAAGATAACGTCATTCCGCACGAGGCACGCGCTCGCGGGCCGACCCCAACGAAAGTATTAATTGCTCATTAATCAGATTGAGCTTTTGGCAAAAAAGCATTATCACGAAGATAACTAAATAAGGATTTAGTCTAATGCAAATTGGAAATGGCGTTCGGTCAATATGGAAGATAGCAGCTATAGCAACCACTGTGGTGGGGGGCGGTGCGCTTTCATTAATCACTAATAATCCTGCGCCCGTAATTGTCGGCGGAGTTATTGGTTTTGGGGTGCTCGGTTACTATGCTGCGAAATTTTACAGACGTCTAAGGGATACATCGCCTTCGTGATTAGCGCCTAAGTTTCTCATCAAGCTTTTCTTTAATTTTGCGATAGCTTCTACCCGGAACCGTTCTTATAAAAATAGTAATATTATTTCCGGCACACTTGTATTTCCCGTATATATTTGTTTTAGTTTTCTGCCCCTCTTGAATTAGGGATGCAAAGGTCGCATTTCCTTTTTTCTTTGCGCGGGACAATGTATTGCGTGCGCTTTTCCCAAATTTATCTATCAAGTCAGCGTTTGCAGCCGTTATTCCGAATGCGATTGATCCGGTCAACACGAAGTATTTTACGATAGGATGTTCTGTTAAATGTTCTTCACTAAAAAAGTGCAAGACAACCTGACTAATATAGTAGGGAGCAGCGATAGATAAAAAGGCGCGTCCTGCATCCTGAGCCAATCTCCAGTTTCTCTCATTTATATCTAGGGCTTCTTGATCTATTCTAAGTTTTTCTTGGTTTTGTTCTTCTATGTGTTGAAGCGTTCTCAATATCTCGGCTTGAGTGCTTGAGTCTGCGCCCTCCCGATGCAAATCGTCGGCAATTTCCCTGTGCGCAAAAGAATTGGGCCTTCCCATAATATTTCCTTTAAAACGCCTAATGAAGAGCATGATATAGGAAAAATCTGAAAGTAATAAGGAAATCAAATAGTTAAGGATATGTTAACCGATTAACGGTTTGCCCTCTAAGGACAATATTATCAATCCATTGCGGGTTTAATAGTCCGCCTTCCTACCCTATATATACCCCATGACCTTTCCCATTTTCGCCGATGTCTTAAGGCCCGACTTCCGCCCCGAAGCGGGCAAGAAGTTCGAGCTGACCTCCGATTATAGCCCCGCGGGCGACCAGCCGCAGGCGATCGAGATGCTTGCCAAAGGCCTGTCTTCGAGCGAGCGCGATCAGGTTTTGCTGGGCGTGACCGGCTCCGGCAAAACCTTCACAGTGGCCGAAGTGATCCAAAGGCTTCAAAGGCCGACGCTTATCCTCGCGCCCAATAAAACCTTGGCGGCCCAGCTTTACGGCGAGATGAAATCGTTTTTTCCGAAAAACGCGGTCGAATATTTTGTCAGCTATTACGATTACTACCAGCCGGAAGCCTATGTGCCGCGCACGGACACCTTTATCGAAAAAGAGTCGATGATCAACGAGCAGATCGACCGCATGCGCCATTCGGCCACGCGCGCGCTGCTCGAACGCGACGACGTCATCATTGTCGCCAGCGTTTCCTGCATCTACGGCATTGGTTCCGTCGAAACGTATCAAAGCATGGTGCTCGGCCTCGAAAAGGGGCAGGAGATCAAGCGCAAAGATCTGCTGGCGTCGCTGGTGGAGCTTCAATACCGGCGCAACGACATCGGTTTCGGGCGCGGCGACTTCCGCGTGAAGGGCGATACGATTGAAATATTCCCGGCGCATTTGGAAAGCACCGCGTGGCGGCTCGTGATGTTCGGCGACGAGATCGAGCACATTCTCGAAATGGATCCGCTGACCGGCGAAAAAGGCGCCGCGTTCGAGGGCGTCAAGCTTTACGCCAACAGTCACTATGTGACGCCCAAGCCGACCCTGACGCAGGCGATGGAGCAAATCAAAATCGACTTGAAGAAACGCCTCCAAGAGCTTCTTTCGCAAGGGAAATTGCTTGAAGAACAGCGTTTGCGGGAACGCACGACGTTCGATCTCGAAATGATGGCGGCGACAGGGGCCTGCGCGGGGATTGAGAACTATTCGCGCTATCTGACGGGCCGCGCGCCGGGCGATCCGCCGCCCACGCTTTTCGAATATTTGCCCAAAAACGCCATGCTTTTCGTGGATGAAAGCCATGTCATGGTGCCGCAGCTTAACGCCATGTACAAGGGCGACCGCTCGCGCAAATCGACCTTGGCGGAATTCGGATTCCGCCTGCCGTCGTGCGTCGATAACCGCCCGCTGAAGTTCGAGGAATGGGACGTCATGCGGCCCCCTTCGGTTTTTGTGTCGGCAACGCCGGGGCCGTGGGAGATGGAGCGCACGCAAGGCGTTTTTGCGGAACAGGTCGTGCGTCCCACGGGATTGATGGATCCGCCGGTTATTATCAAGCCGACGGACAAGCAGGTGGACGATTTGTTGGAGGAAGTGCGCCAGACGGTCGCCAAAGGCCTGCGCGTGCTGGTGACGACCCTGACGAAGAAAATGGCCGAGGCGCTGACGGAATACATGAGCGAGGGCGGCATCAAGGTTCGTTACATCCATTCGGACGTCGAAACGCTGGAGCGCATCGAAATTATACGTGATTTAAGGCTTGGCGTTTACGATGTGCTTATCGGCATCAACCTGCTGCGCGAGGGGCTCGATATTCCCGAATGCGGGCTGGTCGCCATTCTGGACGCCGACAAGGAAGGCTATTTGCGCTCGCGCACCTCGCTGATCCAGACGATAGGCCGGGCGGCCCGTAATGTCGAGGGCAAAGCCATTCTCTATGCCGACCGCATGACGGGCAGCATGAAACAGGCGATCGAGGAAACCGACCGCCGCCGCGAGAAACAGCAAATCTACAACGCCGAGCACGGCATCACGCCGGAAAGCGTCAAGAAATCCATCGGCGATATTTTGAATTCCGTTTACGAACAGGATCACGTGACCGTTCAGCCGAACTTTGCGGAAGGCAAAAACCTTTCCGGCAAGGACTTGCGCGCCCATATCCGTGATCTTGATAAACGCATGAAAGCAGCCGCAGGAAATTTGGAATTCGAGGAAGCCGCCCATCTCCGCGACGAAATCAAGCGCCTCGAAGCGACGGAACTGGAACTGAACGTCCAGCAGCCGCCTAAACCTGCCCGTTGGAAGGGCAGGGGTAAGAGACGGCGCTAACGTATTACAAAGGCGGCACTTAACTGTTACAGAGGCGCACTTAACCATAAAGGAAACGGCGCTAATTATAGAATGCGTCATCCTCGGGGCGAGGCAATGCGACAGCATTGCGAGAACCCGGGGATCCAGATGGCTTTGCAGCAATATCCGCAGGTACAGAATAAACTCCCTCGCTCCCCGCCGTCATTCCGCAAAATTCGCCCATAAGGCGAATTTATCCGTCCGATTGTGTTGGTGAGGTCAAGCAGAAAAAGAAGGAGGAGATGACCTTCCCCCCATTTATAGACCGGTCATGGGTAGAGCCCTTGGTTAAATA
>CAYVNS010000032.1:6285-13015 GCA_964453225.1 uncultured Rhodospirillaceae bacterium | reverse complement strand
CCTTCACCAACGGACGCTGCGTGATGCAGGTGCTTTGGTTCGAGCGCTGGAACTTCAAAAGATTGTAGATATCGACGGAGGGCGCATGAACATCCGGATCCTCGTCGGCGCGGATAACGATACGGGTGGCGTCGACCTGATCGACGATGCCCGCGCGCTTGGCGACGATGGTGACGCCGGAATCGCGGGCGACCGTGCCTTCCATGCCGGTGCCGACCAGCGGCGCGTCGTTGCGCAGCAGCGGAACCGCCTGGCGTTGCATGTTCGAACCCATGAGGGCGCGGTTGGCGTCGTCGTTTTCAAGGAACGGAATAAGCGCGGCGGCGACGGACACGATCTGTTTCGGGGACACGTCGATGAAATCGACGGCATCGCCAGGAACGATGATGTTTTCGCCGGCCTTGCGGACGTTCACATGCTCGGAAGTAAAGCGGCCTGTTTTATCAAGCGTGGCGTTAGCCTGCGCGATGGCGTATTTGCCTTCTTCCATCGCCGAAAGATAGACCACTTCGGACGTGACTTTGCCGCTCTTGACGCGCCGGTACGGGCTTTCAATAAAGCCGTACTGGTTCACGCGGGCATACGTCGCCAGCGAGCTGATAAGGCCGATATTCGGGCCTTCCGGCGTTTCGATCGGGCAGATACGTCCATAGTGCGTCGGATGCACGTCGCGGACTTCGAAGCCCGCGCGTTCGCGCGTAAGACCGCCCGGCCCAAGGGCCGAGACGCGACGCTTGTGCGTGATTTCCGAAAGCGGGTTGGTTTGATCCATGAACTGGCTGAGCTGCGACGAACCGAAAAACTCGCGCACGGCGGCGGCGGCCGGTTTCGCGTTGATCAGATCGTGCGGCATTACCGTGTCGATTTCGATCGAGCTCATGCGCTCGCGGATCGCGCGTTCCATGCGCACGAGGCCGATACGGTATTGGTTTTCCATCAATTCGCCGACAGAGCGGACGCGGCGGTTGCCCAAGTGGTCGATATCGTCGATCTCGCCGCGGCCATCCTTGAGGTCGCACATGATCTTGATGATTTCGATGATGTCTTCCTTGCGCAGGACGCGAACCTGATCGTCCGTCTTGAATCCAAGGCGCGAGTTCATCTTGACGCGGCCGACGGGCGACAAATCGTAGCGTTCGAGCGAGAAGAAGAGGCCGTTGAACAAGGCTTCCGCCGATTCAAGCGTGGGCGGTTCGCCCGGGCGCATGACGCGATAGATATCGATCAGCGCTTCTTCGCGCGTGGCGTTCTTGTCCGCCATCAGCGTGTTGCGGATATAGGGGCCGATGTTCACGTGGTCGATGCCAAGCGTGGGCAATTCCTTGACGCCCGACTCGGTAAGCTTTTCAAGCACGTCGGCGGTGATTTCTTCGCCCGCCTCGAACATGACGACGCCTGATTTTTCGTCGATCATGTCGGCGGAAAGATTGCGGCCAATGAGGGAGTCGCTCTGGACAAGAATTTCCTTCACGCCCTGATCGGCAAGCTTCGTCGCCATGCGCGGCGTGAATTTCGTTCCCGCTTCGACAAGCGTTTTGCCGTTCTTGGCGTCGACGAGATCCGCCAGCAGCTTGTGCCCCTTAAGCATTTCGGGGTTGAAGGCCGTGGACCAGCCGTTCTTGGCGCGCTTGAACGTGATCGTGGCGTAGAAGGAGGACAAAATTTCTTCCTTCGACATGCCCTGGACTTCGTACGCTTCGAGCGCTTTGCCTTCCTTGGCGCGCTTGGCGCGAAGCTTTTGCGTCTCGGCGCTGTCGAGGGCGTAAAGAAGCGACGTCACCGGCAATTTGCGGCGGCGGTCGATGCGAGCGAACACAAGATCCTTGATATCGAATTCAAAGTCGAGCCACGAACCGCGATACGGAATGACGCGCGCGGCGAACAGGTATTTGCCGGACGAGTGCGTTTTGCCGCGGTCGTGATCGAAAAAGACGCCCGGGCTGCGGTGCATCTGGCTGACGATGACGCGCTCGGTTCCGTTGACGATAAACGTGCCGTTCGAGGTCATGAGCGGCATATCGCCCATATAAACGTCTTGTTCCTTGATGTCGCGGATGGACTTGACGCCCGTGTTTTCCTCGACATCGAAAACCGTGAGGCGCAGCGTGACTTTCAAAGGCGCCGCATAGGTTACGCCGCGCTGCTGGCATTCCTCGACATCGTACTTGGGCTGTTCAAGCTCGTACGAAAGGAAATCGAGAACCGCCCTGCCCGAAAAATCTGAGATCGGGAAGGCCGACATCAACACGTCTTGCAGACCCTTGCGTTCGCGCTTCTGCGCGGGGATGTGCATTTGCAGGAAGTCGTCATACGAGCGCCTTTGAACCTCGATCAGGTTCGGCATTTCGGCGATCTCTTCGATGCGCCCAAAGCTCTTGCGGACGCGCTTGCGGCCCGTGAAAGTGTTGCTGTTGTTGATGCTTGCTGCGCCAATGGTCGCCATTGCTAACCCTCATGTTACAGTCGGGGTTGATTTTTCCCCGGCCCCGGAAATCCGGACGAAAGATTAAAAACCGGCCTGAAAAGCGAACAAAACCGCGTGACGACAGGGAAGGTATTTCCCGTTCGTTAAGCAGTGCTGCTTTTCAAGCAAATTGTCGCGGGAATATGAAGGCAGAAAAAATGTATTGCAAGGAGAATATTTTTTGTTTTTCAATGGGGTATTGGGTTGTCAACCCCTCCCGAAACACTTTCTGTATGTGGGGATGAATACAGGAAATTCAATACGTTAAAGCTGATTTCTAAGGTAATTTTTGAGAAGATTGTAGAAAAATCGTGTTTGCGGTATAGGGTTACCTCAGGAACAGCCGCTTAGCCTGCCGGAGCCGGTTTCGGGGGAGGCGATTTGGGTCGATAGAGAAAAATTTGGACAGCCTTCGCCCCTGTAAAGCTTCCCAAAGCGGAGGCAGCAACAAGGGATGATTTTGCTTCGGGATTGACCGGCGCGCTGTCCAGAAGATGCTGAAAGTTAAGAAGAACTGATGCCGCTGTTCCAAAAATTCCGCTTGAAACAATATCATCGCTTGAGTTAGGCGCGTAACAGGATTGACAAGCTCCGCCAAGAGCACCTCCCATAAACCCTAAAACGGCTCCTACCCCCAATGCCGTTTTCGAGGTCGGGTAAAAGAGACTCAAAAAGGCCGATCCTGCGACTGCACCGGCTATACCGCCAACGATTGCTCCGGTTACTACTCTTGCCAGTGATTTAAAGTCGCATGACAGGCTGCTCTTTTCAGGGGCCATAAGTTTTTCCTCAGAATTTATCATTCAAATGTCAGTGTTACTGAAATTATAGGTTAGTCATAACATGGGGTTGTGAAAGTAATTTGGAAATATATGGTTAATGGCATCAACAGAGACTCTTAGGCTTTTTTTACGAAGCTTGCCATGACTTTGAGAACGCCTTTACCTTCAAAGGCGATTTCCAGCTTGTCGTGATCGACGCGGCGCACCGTGCCGATGCCGAATTTTTCGTGGCGCACGCGCTCCCCGACGTTAAATCCATCGGGATTATGCGGCGCCTCGATAACGGTTGCGCGGCCTTCAATCTGCTTGGGAGCTTTGCGCACAAAGCCCCTGTCGCCAAAAGCCTGACGCCCCTGCCCGGCCTTTATCTGCTGCCAAAGCGGGGGAATGCGGCTTTTGCGGCTGAAGCCGTCTTCGTCGCGGGATTGGTTCATGCGTATCCCGGAGACCGCGCCCGTTCCTATCGTTGAGTGGCGCGAGACGTGCGCATCCGGCAGTTCTTCCAGAAAACGCGAAGGCAAGGCGTTGACCCAGCTTCCGTAAAGCAGGCGATTGGCGACATGCGAGATCATCGCCCTTTTTTTCGCGCGCGTGATGCCGACGTAAGCCAGACGGCGTTCCTCCTCCAATCCCGCCGTGCCGGTTTCGTCGATCGCGCGGCGGCTGGGGAATATTTCTTCCTCCCACCCCGGAAGGAAAACGATGTCGTATTCCAAACCCTTCGCGCCGTGCAACGTCATAAGGCTGACTTGCTCGCCCTCCTTGTTCGACGTGGCCTCCATAATCAGGCTGACGTGTTCAAGAAAGGCGGCCAGCGTATCGAACTCCGCCATCGCGCCGACAAGTTCCTTGAGGTTGTCGAGCCTGCCGGGCGCTTCGGGCGATTTATCCGCCTGCCACATGCCGGTATAGCCGGAATCATCGAGGACGATTTGCGCCACTTCCGCATGCGGCAGGTTTTGCAAAAGGCCGCGCCATGCGGCGAAATTTTCGACAAGCGTGCGCAAGGTCTGGCGAAGCTTGGGCTTCAGCTCGTCGGTTTCGACAAGCCGCGCTGCCGCTTCCAAAAGGGAAATGCGCTCGGGGCGCGCGAAGGCGTGGAGTTGCTGAAGCGCCGCGGGGCCGACCCCTCTTTTCGGGACGTTCACGATGCGCTCGAACGCAAGATCGTCTTCGGGGCTGACAAGCAGGCGCATATAGGCCATCGCGTCGCGGATTTCGGCGCGTTCATAAAAACGCGCGCCGACAAGCACGCGATAAGGAATGCCAAGCTGAATGAAACGCTCTTCAAAAGCGCGGGTTTGGAAGCCCGCGCGAACCATCACGGCCATTTCGTTCAGGGAATGGCCGTTGCGCTGAAAGGATTCGATTTCGTCCGCCACCCAGCGGGCTTCTTCCTCGCCGTCCCAAAGGCTTTGCAGGCGCACGCGCTCGCCCATGTCGGACGATGTCCACAGCGTTTTGCCGAGGCGCATCTGATTATTGGCGATCACATGCGCGGCGGCGGCGAGGATATGCCCGGAGGAGCGGTAATTCTGCTCCAGCCGTATGACGGTCGCGCCCGGAAAATCTTCCTCGAAGCGCAGGATGTTGCCCACATCGGCGCCGCGCCAGCCGTAGATGGATTGATCTTCGTCGCCGACGACGCACAGATTTTTGTGCCCCTGCGCTAAAAGGCGAAGCCACAAATACTGCGCCGTGTTGGTGTCCTGATATTCGTCAACCAGGATATAGCGAAAGCGATTATGCGCCTCGGCCAGAATATCGGCATGCGTTTTGAGAATGGTAAGGTGGTGCAGAAGAAGATCGCCAAAATCGCAAGCGTTGAGTTCGAGAAGCCTTTGTTGATAGGCGGCGTAGATTTTTGGCAGTTTTCCTTCCCCAAGGCCGCCTTTTTCATGCGCGACATCCTTCGGCAAAAGCGCGCGGTCTTTCCATCGGCTGATGACCGAGAGCACGAGGCGCGGGGGGGATTTCTTGTCGTCGATGTTTTCCGCCTCAAGAAGCTGCTTGATGAGGCGTTCCTGATCGTCATCGCCCAAAATCGTGAAATTCGGCTTAAGGCCGACAAGCTCCGCATGAGGCCGCAACATGCGCGCCGCCAGCGAATGAAACGTGCCCAAATACCAGCCTTCCACCGAACGGCCCAGCATGTCGGATACGCGGGCGCGGATTTCGCCCGCCGCCTTGTTGGTGAACGTGACGCCAAGGATTTGCGCAGGGAGCGCTTTCCCCGTGGCAAGAAGGTGGATAAGGCGCGCCGTGAGGACGCGCGTTTTGCCCGTGCCCGCGCCTGCAAGCACGAGGACGGGGCCGTCCAACGCCTCGACCGCCGCGCGCTGGGCGGGGTTAAGGCCTTGCAGGTAAAGGGGTTCGGGTGCTTGGGCAGCTGCGTTTGTCATGGGTACATATATAGAACATTTTAGCTGGAGATGAAGGGGAAATAAGGAGTGGCGTCATTCCGAAAATAACCGGAAATTTATTCATTCCGAAAAAATCGGCGGCAAGACGGCGAATTGATCCGGAATCCGATTTGTTTTTCTAAATCATAAGAAACCCAAATCAGATTCTGCCTCTTGGGACTATCGCGCACCTCATGCGGAATGACGTATTGGGAGCAACGGACTTTGCGCCGACGATGATATTATTTTGCGTCATATGACTTCCCTTGAAAATCGGTTAAAAACCGGACGGACAATACTTTTCCATTCCGGATTTTTCCATCCTAATCGACGTCGATTTATTGGTTAATATCGTTGTTTAAAGCCTTGAGATGAGGCCCCGAAGGGCGGCACATCGGATAAAGCCTTTCCAGCTGCGCGACGATTTCCGCTTTTCCGGCGTTGTTTTCGATGATTTTCACGCCCTGCGGCGGCGGATCGAAATCTGCCCTCATGCTTGCCGCATATTCGGGCGTAATGGCGTTGCCGCGCTTGCTTAGGCGTTCAATAATCGCCGCCGGATCGGCATCGATGCAAACCATCTCCATGCCCGACACTCTGGAAAGCATATAATCCCTGTGCTTTTTCTTATAGGTGGCCTGGCTCACAACCACCAATTCATGCTGCTTTTTCAGTTCAAGAATGCGGCTCGCCACGATGGCGTAATAAGGGTCGCGCATCGCATCGGTAAAGGGGCGCTTTTCCTCGATTGCCGAAAGGATTTCAGGCGTCAGGTCAACGTCGGCATGGTAAACATAGCCGCCGGTCAATTCGCCCGCGATATCGCCGACATAATTCTTTCCCGCGCCGGATAAGCCATAGAAATAGATAACCGGCGGAAACGCAACGGATAAAGGCATTTTTAAACTTTTCCCTTCGGCGGAAGTACGGCGATATTGTCGATAAGGCGCGTCGTTCCGATTTTTGCCGCCACAAGCGCGCGCGCGGGTTTTACGACAGTCGCAACGGGCGCCAAAGTCTCGGCATCGCATAGCGCAAGATAATCCAGCGCAAACCCGGCCTGCGAGATCCGCTTGCGCCCG
>CAYVNS010000032.1:0-6275 GCA_964453225.1 uncultured Rhodospirillaceae bacterium | reverse complement strand
ACGGCCTCGCCCCCTCCCCCGTTCGCTATCTCATCGGCTATGGCCTGCAAAGCCTGCGACAAAACGCGCGCCTTCTCTCGCTCATCGGTGCTGAGGTACGCATTGCGGCTCGAAAGCGCGACGCCGTCTTGCGCACGCGCGATGGCCACAGGCACAATCTCGACCGGAATATTCAAGTCGCGCACGAACCGCTTGATGATAAGCAACTGCTGATAATCCTTTTCGCCGAAGAAAGCAAAATCCGGCATCGCTTGCATGAAGAACTTTGTCACGACGGTCGCGACCCCGGCAAAATGATCGGGACGAACGGCGCCTTCCAAAACCTTGGCCAGAGGGCCGGGTTCGATTTTTGCGGCAAATCCTTCGGGATACATCTCATCAGCCGAGGGAGCATAAAGAAGATCGCAGCCGTTTGCCGATAAAAGCTCACGGTCTTTTTCCAGCTGGCGCGGGTATTTGTTGAAATCCTCGTGCGGGGCGAATTGCGTCGGATTGACGAAAACCGAAGCCACGGTTTTATCGGCCTTCGCGCGCGAGCTTTTAATCAAGCTCATATGCCCTTCGTGCAGCGCCCCCATCGTCGGCACAAAACCCACAGTCAGCCCCGCCTTCCGCCATTTAGCGACGGCAGCCCTCAATTCGGCGATTGTTGTAACGACATCGATCATGATTATCCAAGTTCAAAATCCCTCACCCTAGGGGTGATTATTACCTCATGAACGAACGCACGTTCATCTCGAAAATCACCCCCATCCCGGCCTTCCCCCATCAAGGGGGAAGGAGATTCTTTCGCATATTAACATTTCAATTCCAGAATTTGGCGTTTTCCTTACAGAGGAATCGCCTTCGGATTCGTCAGCTTCAACCACCAAACGATAATCAGCCGCGTAATCATCAGCGCCGAGAAAATGGAGGTGATAATGCCGATGGTCAGCGTCACGGCAAAGCCCTTCACCGGGCCGGAGCCGAACATGAACAAAACGAATGCCGCGATAAGCGTCGTCATGTTCGCATCGATAATCGCCGACAGGGCATTATTAAAGCCCGCGTCGATAGCGGAAGGCACGGACCTTCGGTTGCGCATCTCCTCGCGAATGCGCTCGAACACAAGGACGTTGGCGTCGAGCGATGTGCCGATTGTCAGCACAATGCCCGCAATGCCGGGCAGCGTCAGCGTCGCCTGCAAAATCGAAAGCACGGCAAAAATCAGCGCGATATTGAACAAAAGCGCAATGTCGGCGAAAATCCCGAAAAGCCCATAAGCGAAAACGAAAAAGACGACCACAAGCGCAAGCCCCACAAGGCTTGCGGTCGCGCCGGCGTGAATGGAATCGGCACCCAGGCCGGGGCCGACCGTGCGTTCCTCCAAAACCTTGATCGGCGCGGGCAAGGCCCCTGCCCTCAACAGCAAGGCCAAATCTTGCGCGGATTGCGTTGTGAAATTGCCGGAAATGACTCCGCTGCCGCCCGTTATGGCCTCTCGGATGACTGGCGCGCTGATGACCTTGTTATCCAGAACGATGGCGAACAGATGCCCCACGTTCTGCCGCGTCGCCTCGCCAAAGCGCCGCCCGCCGACGGAATCGAACCTGAAGCTGACGACAGGCATGCCGTTCTGGAAGGAAGGCTGCGCATCAACAAGCGTATCGCCGGAAACCATAATGCGTTTTTGAACGACGTATTTGCGCTCGTATCCGGCCTGGCCCTTGTCTTCGACCGAGGGCAAGACCTCTTCCCCGGGCGGCGGCCTGTCGGCGGGGTTCGCCGTCTCGTCCACAAGGCGGAAGGTCAACTTCGCCGTCTGCCCCAAAAGATTTTTGATGCGCTCGGGGTCGTCCACGCCCGGCAGTTGAACAAGGATGCGGTTTTCGCCCTGCCTTTGAATCGAAGGCTCGCGCGTGCCCGTCTCGTCAATGCGGCGGCGAACGATTTCGATGGACTGATCCATCGCGGATTTCTTGCGCGCCAGAACAATGGCGTCGGTCATGCGCAAAGTGAAATTGCCGGCGCTTGCGGAAACGTCCAAATCGGGGTCCATTTCCCTCAAGGCCTCACGCGCCTTCTCTTCCTGATCGGGGCTTGTCAGTTTAAAGTGCACGGCGCCGTTCGTGATTCCGAGATCGGTATAACCGATTTTTTCCCGGCGAAGAGCGTCGCGCGTTTGATCGACCGAAGACTGCAACCGCTCCTCGATGACATTATCGACAGCGACCTCAAGCAGCAGATGCGATCCTCCGCGCAAATCAAGGCCCAGATTGACAGCCTTGTTGGGAAAAAAGGAAGGCGTATGCGCTTCAAGCCAGGCCGCTTTTTCACGCCCCAAAAGATTGGGCGCGGCATACAAAAGGCCAATCGCGCAAACGGCAACGATAAGAATGACTTTCCAGCGCTCTAGGTAAACCATAGTCTTCTCGGTGTGAGGGTATAAGAGCCCGTTACATAAAAAAGCTCTTGGGAATCGCGATAAAATAAGCCTCCCTATTGCGGCGCGTCAACGATTGTCGTGCAAAAGGCCTATTTGTCCTTTTCCTTCTTGCTTTCCGCCGGAACAGGCTCGGTCTTCGCTTCCAGGGAGGAAACATTGCTGCGATCGATCTTGACTTGAACGCCCTCCGCGATTTCAAGCATCAGGAAGTCGTCTTTTTCGTCGATCTTGGCGACTTTTCCATGAATGCCGCTGGAGGTAACGATGCGATCCCCGCGCTTCAGAGCCCGAACCATTTTATCCTGCTCGGAGAGCCTTTTTTGCTGAGGCCGGATCACCAGAACATAAAAAACCAGGAATATCAGGATAAAGGGCAGATAATTCATAAGCACGTCCGTCCCCGATTGAGGCGCGGGAACGGACTCCTGCGCAAAGGCGGACGAGATTATGAAATCGAAAGGATTCAGCATCGAAAACTCCATGAGTGTGATCTCGGTAAAATTCAAAAAAGCGCCACCCCCGCGCATCGGGGATCCCATTTCATTTTTTTTTCGAAGGGAACAAATGGGATGCCCCCTTCCTCCTACGCCAAGGCTTCGAAGGACAAGTCGCGGGCATGACTAAATAATTTACTGTCGCGCCCGTTTTACAAATAATGATTGTATTTGACCCCCAGCAATAATCAAGCAAATACCCCATAATAAATTACCCCTCCTTTCGTTTCCAAAAGGAGGGGTAATAATGGGATTAGCGATAGTGTTTGCCCTTACTTGACTTCGATCTCCACGCGGCGATCGGCTTTCAAGCAGGCAATGCTTTCGGCGCGCGACAACTTGGCGTCGCATTTCGTCACCGCCGCAGACTTGCCAAGCGAGCGTACTTCAACTTTCTTGGCCTTTACGCCGCGGGTGACCAAATAGTCACGAACGGCCTTGGCGCGGCGGAGAGCCAGCTTTTCGTTATAGGACGCGCTGCCCATACGGTCGGCATAGCCTACGATTGTAATGGTCTGGTTCTTGTTTACCTTGACCTTTGCGGCCAGAGCGTTCATCTGAGCCTTGGCGGTTTTCGTCAGCGTGCTCTTGTTAAAATCGAAAAAGACAACGCGTTCGCTGTCGGTGGTCGGCATGACGTAGTCAAGCGTCGGCGTCGCGCATTCGATGCCATCATCCGTTACAACGGGTACGCCTTCTTGCGTCGTAAGAGGGACTCCGTCCGCAGTGCGGATAATGCCTGCAAGAGCCGAATGGGACATGAGAGAACCCAGAGCGATCATTACCGTCAATGCGGCGGTTTTCGTAGAGATGGGGGTCATCGTTTTCTCTTTTTTTCGTTGTTAAAGGGAGGGAGGAAGTTAATGTCAACGGAAAAGATTATAGCCATATGCAGTAATTACATCAATGCAAAATCAAATTCTTTGACTTGTTTCTTACGATTCTATAGGGTTTGTCGTCATTTTTAGCACACTCCGGCTCGGTCTCCATGAACCCCCTAGCCCTTATCGGACGCACTCTTCTTGAGTTTTTGGCGGTTGTCGGGCGATTCGCATTATTTGCGATTCGCACGGTAAAACACTGCTTTTCACCGCCTTTTTACCTGCGCCAAACGCTGCGGCAGTTCCTTGACATAGGGTACTATTCCCTGCCCGTCGTAGGCTTGACCACACTCTTTACGGGCATGGTTCTTGCGCTGCAAAGCCACACCGGATTCGCTCGTTTCGAAGCCGAAAGTGCTATTCCCACAGTCGTTGTCCTTTCTATCACGCGCGAACTTGGGCCTGTTATGGCGGGGCTTATGGTTGCGGGCCGCATCGGCGCGTCCATCGCGGCCGAGCTTGGCACCATGCGCGTTACCGAACAAATCGACGCGCTGACCACCCTGTCCACAAATCCTTACAAATACTTAATAGCGCCGCGCGTTATTGCCGGAACGTTAATGCTTCCGTTGCTGGTCGTCATCGGCGACGTCATCGGCGTCTTCGGCGGTTTTCTGGTTTCGGTCTACGACCTTCAATTCAACGCCGCCAATTACATTTCCCAAACATGGCAATATCTTGAATATAAGGATGTGGCCTCGGGCCTTTGGAAAGCCGCGGTCTTCGGCTTCATCGTCACGGTAATGGGTTGCTATCATGGATTTAATTCAAAGGGCGGGGCGCAAGGCGTCGGCAAAGCCACGACGAACGCGGTCGTGTCCGCGTCCATCCTGATCCTGATATTCAACTACGTGCTGACTGGCCTTTTCTTCTCCGGAAAATAAGATGACAACAACGCCCAAAATCGAACTGTGCGGAGTCAAGAAGTCTTTCGACAGCAAGCATGTTCTCAAAGGCATCGATCTTTGCGTGGGCAAAGGGGAATCCCTTGTTATCATCGGCGGTTCGGGCACGGGCAAGTCGGTCGCGCTCAAATGCATCCTCGGCCTGATCGAGCCGGAGGAAGGCACGATTAAAGTCGACGGGCAGGACGCGACGCACCTGAAAGGCAAGGCGCGCGACGAATACCAATCGAAATTCGGCATGCTATTTCAAGGCTCGGCGCTTTTCGATTCACTGCCCGTCTGGCGGAATGTCGCTTTCAAGGTGATGCAAAAGACAGGCATCACAAGTAAAGAAGCCAAAGAACAAGCCATCGCCACCCTGGCCTCGGTCGGCCTTGGCCCCGATGTGGCGGATATATACCCTGCGGAACTTTCAGGCGGCATGCAAAAGCGCGTGGCTCTTGCGCGCGCCATCGCCTCGAAACCGGAAATCATTTTTTTCGACGAGCCGACAACGGGCCTCGACCCCATCATGGCCGACGTCATCAACGAGCTGATCGTGAAATGCGTGCGCGACGTCGGCGCGACGGCGCTGTCGATTACGCACGATATGGCCAGCGCGCGCAAAATCGCGGACCGCATCGCCATGCTCTATGACGGGCGCATCATCTGGCAGGGTTCGAAGAACGAGGTCGACCGCTCGGGCAATCCTTACGTCGACCAATTCATCCATGGCCGCTCCGAAGGGCCCATCAAGATGGAAGTCCGGAAGCTGTGAGCAGCCTGCGACATTAAGGAACCAGCATACCGAGCTTAAGCCTCACCCGGCTTCGGCGTGTATCGGTCGCCCGCCAACTTTACGCCAGGACGGTAAGAAGCTATGGAGGCAGGAGGCATAGTAAGCCTGTCAAGCTTTTCCAATACTTCATCATAAGGATATTTTTTTAGATATCTGTCCGGATCGTTCGTGGCGCAGACCAAATCCTGAATTCCTTTTCCAAACTGCCATTGAAGCGCAGATACAGTCGCTCTTGGCATCGTATAAGCCCCATCCACAAGAACCACGTCAGCGGCTTTGGCCGCAAGCCTTTCCGCCTCGTCGTTAAAGCCCGCTTCTTTAAGCATATCCGAAGCAAACTGATAAATCTCAACGGCGGCGAGATGGAATCCTCCAACCGGCTCTTGTCCGATCGTGCTGGTTGCAGGAGGAGACATGGAAAAAACCATGCTTCTGGCTTCTTCATCTATCCCCGTAAGCTCGTTGTTCAGATAAAGCTGAGCCGTCATAGCAACGGCTTGCGCATAGCGCACGACTTCCGGATAGGTTTCAGAACCGACATCCTTGAAAGCGGGATCGCCAAAAGACACGATGTCAAAAAGGTCAACCGGAATTATTTCTTTTCCGCTGGCAAAATTCCAAAAACTTTGCGCAAGCTTGCCCGCTTTTTCGGCTTTATTTAGCGTACGATCAGCCGCTTCTTCAAGCTGCTTCGCTATGTTCCTTACGTTATCAGTCGGCGTCATTTGGAATCCTTTTGACCTTCCCCCCATTTATAGACCGGTCATGGGTAGAGCCCTTGGTTAAATAACG
>CAYVNS010000031.1:0-13409 GCA_964453225.1 uncultured Rhodospirillaceae bacterium | reverse complement strand
TTCCCCCTAAGCTAACGCTTCAAGGTCTGCAATCAATACATAGGAATCCGATTTGTTTTCCTTGCAAAAAATGACCATATTGAACTTTATGCTGAAAACCCCGGCGCGGCTTGACGTAACCGCATTTCCGGTTATTATCGCCGCCTCATGCTGGAGCTAGCCCCAGTGGTGGAATTGGTAGACGCGGTAGACTCAAAATCTACTATCGGCAACGATGTGGGGGTTCAAGTCCCTCCTGGGGCACCATTTATGACTTCGGCCTTCGCCTATAACTCCTTTTTTCCATGAAACAATTTGCGTTAACCATAGCCAAAAAATACACTTGGCCAATTAAAGCAATTATATTTTAAAGCCGAAAATAATGACGTCGCCGTTTAAAGAAGAGCAAGCGGATTCCGATCCTAACGCTCCGCCTTCCGAAGAGAAGGAAACATCCGCCCCAACATACGAGCGCTCCCGCTTCGAACAATCGCTTGCTATTGGGGCGTGCGTGCTGTCGGGCAGCTATATTGGTTCGATGGGAGGAATGGCCTATTTCACCTACAGTAGGTATGCGGTGGGAACGCCTTCCCACACGGTTTCTAATCCTTACGGAATAAAGTTCTTTGGCAATACAACGCCGGAATTTGAAAAAACAGTCATAAACACTCTCGATCTTGATCCAAAGGGAATGCGGGAATTTTTTCCCGAAAACATTTACCTAAGCGGCTCGATCACCGAAGTCCTTCCGGGATTGAAAGGTACCTATTTATCCCCGACGCGCTACGATTCGCGCATTTTGCCCGACCAATGGGGTGGCGTGCAAATACCTAAGACTGATTCCATTGTAATGGTGAATCACTATATAAATAACAGTCTTCAACTTCCAACGTCCCCTCCGGATAATTCACTTTCATTGGAGCAATTTTGGTATTCCCTGAATGCGGAAACGGCCATCCGCCAAATGCCCGAGTTTTCCAATGGAACGCCAAACTACTGGGATCCGAACACCGATATGATTTGGGAAACGGCATCGGCTGAACGTGCCGTCTTGGCCACAAATCATGAGCTGGCACATAAGGTTTTTGAGGAAGCCGACGCCGATCCCTTGCTTCAGTGCGCCTATGATCTGGATGTCGCTCTTCTTGGCGGGCCGGAAAAGGCTACCGCTTCGGGACATGGCTATTATATCCAGGAAACGCGAGAAAGAGGCCTGTCCGAAACCATTGCCACCGCTTTTTCGGAAATAAGGGCCGGAAAACAACTCGATGCGTTTCCGCATTCCTCTGCGGTCGTCGGGAACTATGTGGATAACATAAACAGAATGGAATACCGGCAAGCGCTTCGTTCGGGAGATTTCACCGGCCTTGAACGCTATGTCCATCCGGGCAGCAAAGACTATCAACTGTTAAAGGAAGCGGCGGCGCAGGCGAACGTCAAAGTCGTCGATGACGAAGATTATTGGAGAAGCACGTTCGAAACCGAAATTGATCCCAATGAAATCGTCGCCTGTCATATGAACTATGAAACCGCCTTTGGCGATGTCTGGCTGGACATCGAAGGCAACCATATGAGACTACACAACGATGATTTTTCCATAACGTCCGAGCGTGGAAAAGCCATGATCATCAGCTGTCAAGAAGACGGCGTTTTGCTTGTGCAGGCGGAGCAGCGCCTTTCCGTGCAACACGAAAAAAATCTGGACATTATTGATATAACGCCGGCTTTCAACGATCGCGTCGTCATGGTGAACTGGGAGCGTTCGTACAACAGGGATGAAATCGATCAATACATATTGGAACACGCAGGAGATGCATCGTTTTTTTCCAAGGCCGATCTTGCCGCGCTCAATTCAAGCGCTGCGGGGCCAGAGATAAACTCTACGCTAACCCACGCCACAGACGTGAATGCAACGCCTTTGTTAGGGCAGGGCGGTCATCATGCGCTGCTGCCCATAGGCGACTCGCACTCGCTGTTTGCAGGAGCCGCCGAATCCCTGTCAGCCTTGTCCGATCATGCTTTCGGCGCCATTCAGCAGATGAACGGTCAATCGGCGCTATCCTCGTGCCTGAAGATCGCCTTCTTTGTGACGTCCATGGCCATCGTCACAGCCCGATGCAAGGAAAATTTTATGGGCGGCAATACCCAGTACCTCTTAAGCAAAATGCCTTACCGGCTGCAAAACGCGGTGCGACAAGCAGGCGACGCTGCGGGCAATCTTGTCGCTTCTGCCGCCAGACCCTTCGTTAAGCAAAAACCCTCAGCAACAGCATGGGGCAATGCTTAACAACAGTGACGCCTAGAGCAATTCCCTTTCAGTTAGAACTACCGTCATGCCCGCGCAGGCGGGCATCCCATTTGTTTTCTTTATGAATTTTCATGTTTGATCTTCAAGGATAATCCTAGTTGAACGGACTTCGCTCGAAGTAACCTTAATATTCCGAAATTAATTGTTGCAACAATTTAAGCCCGTTATGATGCACTGTTTACTAAATGAATATTTTCAGGAAATATTTTCAAAGATTGAAAAACAATGCGCGCAAGAAACATAACGCCACAAAACGGCTGGAATTTTTCGGCTCTTTCCCTGCAGACTTTATTCGAGGGGATGTCTGAGAAAGAGCCCTTCAAGGCCAGCACCGAATATTTGGGGTCGCGGGCCCTGGAAGAAGGCGTTCGCCGCGCTATGGCATCGGAAGCCGATCCCTTCGTCAAGCTCGTCCCTTTTCCCAGTAAGACCCTTGGCGGCATGCCTAAAGATATTCTCGTCGGCGCCAAGCAACTCATTCTCGAACAAATCATGCAGGCGGAAGAAGAGGGGCGCGGCCTTATCCTTTCTTTTTCGGCATGGATGGGGCAGCAGTCGCTTGATGTCATGGATCTTGTCGCCTTTACGCGCAAAATGTCGGGCGACCGGGTCGTTTGCATTGTCGGAGGGCCTGATTTATCCGCCTATTCGCCCCGGACAGCGGCTAAATATTTTGCCGCCGGAGCGGATATCGTCAATTTCGGCGGCGGAAAGGAATTTGCCGACTGGCTGGCGGGCCTCTAGCCGGACGATCTTTTCCTCCGCGACGCCCGCGCAAGCCTGATCGCGCCGATTCCAAAGAACGCGCCCTTTTTCTCGCTCCGCTCCAAAGGCCTTGGCGCCGAAATAGGGGGCGACCTTCCGGCCCCCGTTAGCTATGACGCGTCATACAACGAAATTCGGGTCTATTTTGAAAACAGCTCATGCACAAGCGGATGCGATTTCTGCTCGTCCGTCCGCTACGTCGTCGATCCCCATGCGCCGGAACAAGAAGATAGCGCCGCGCAAGTCAATGCGATACTAGCGGAGCTAAAAAACAGCAAGCGTGAAGCCCCTTCGCTTGCGCAGCAAGTCAAAGCGCTTGTGAAAAACATCGGGAAAGAATCACGCGGCGATGCGCATGAAAAAACCATCAACCTGTTTATCGCAAACCCCAACCCTTTGCAGGGGCGGCGCGGCCTAAAGCGCCTTAATAACTTTTTCGCGGAGCTCGATATATCAAAGCCGATGAAGGTAACGCTCTATTTCGACGCGCTTGCCTTCCGCACGGAAGAAGGCATGCGGCGGCAGCTCGATTTTATTCAAGAACAGCTTCAGCAGCATGAAAAACTCGGCTTTCACATCGATCTTGCCATCGACTCCCATCAGGCTGAAAACGACGGCGATTTCATAGGCAGGCGGAGCGGAAAACGACTCGTCACGCAGGATGAATACGACGCCATTCTCAAAAACCACCGGGAATTCATCAAGGAACTGTCGGACAAGCCCTGGTCAAATCGCTTGTCGATGGCCTTGAACCAAATATCCCATCCGGCCATGACGGCGGACATCTATAAGCAAAAGCTCGGCCTCATGTGCCTGGAGGGACGCGGCTTTGTCGTCCAGCCAAAGGAATTCATCCTGTTGCCGGCCGAGGGCACGCGTCTTGCCGAAAGGCACAAGGGCCATTACGCGCCGGTCGATCTTATGGAGAAGGATTGGAAGCTTGGTCACCTTTTTACGTCCGATATAATGTCGTGCTGGGGCAATCAGTTCAAAAACGGCGATTTTCTGGATTGCATCGCTTTTACCGGCATGGCGAGCGCCACTATCAAAAACGACTATTTTAGAGTTCTCCAGGCCTTGCTTATCGATGGCTGGGACGACGGCAAGCCGAAATACGGGTTGATTGAAAGGTTCAGTCCAAAAAACGAGGAAAAATTATTTTCGGATGCTCAAGGCATTCTTGACAAAGAACCGCGCCTCATCGGGCTCATGGAGCGCTACATGGATATTCTTCATGCGCTCGAAAAGAAAGAGAGCAAGGAAGTCGCCGCGGCGGTTGCCTCTGGTTTCCATGTGTCGGTTGACTGGGTCTTGCGGCGCGAACGCTATCTGGCAAAAACCAATCCCGAATACGCAAACAACCCGAATTGCAAAAAGCTTATTAAGGCGGCTTCGGCAATGCGGATAAAGCTTCTTTCGAAACCCTATAATTACGATATTTGCCCTTCAAGAAACTTAAATCTGAAGGCCGAGCTGGCCATGCCACCGTTTCCGCGCCGCGTCGCGCCGGGAAGGCTGCGGCATGCCGTTCGCCGTCCCAAAAGGCATAGCGCGCGAAACACGGTCACAGGCCCGTTCACTCACCCCCCTTCGCGTTGAGCAACCGCGAAACCGCATCTGTCTTTCCGCTCCCCCCCTGCTTCCGCAGGGGCAGGCTCCGCGCTCAGTAGCCGGGAGCGAGGATGCGGAATCCGATTTGGTTTTTCATGATTTATGCTAAGGTGATTTAAACATATTGCATCCACTCCATGCCCCTTGCCATCCATTATACGTCCACGAAACCGCCGACAGGCCGCGAACGCGAAGTCTTCGGCCTTCAGGTCGCCATTGCCGATTTGCTGAAAGCCTATTTCCGTTATGCGCGGACAAAGACATTCACTTTTCTCATCGGCGCCGAGGACGAATGGCGGGAAATCCGCCAGCTCGCGTCGCAAGCGGGGGTGGACGAAAGCCGCCTTGTCGCGCTCGACCGCCGCTTTCCGCAGCAGAACTACGCCGACATCACAACGGTTTTCCGCGCCGAGCCGGATACGCGCCGCCTCCTTTGGCAGCGGCAAGCCTTGGCGCAAAGCGGGCAGGGGGGCGGGCAGGGGGGCGGGCAGGGAGGCGCTTTTAATTTCTGCGGCCTGTCGCACGCCATCAGCGGCGCCGAGGCGGGCGAGGTTTTGCAGGATTACTGCCTTTCCCCCTCGCACGAGGCCGACGCCATTATCTGCCCCTCGCACGCCGTTAAAGCGGCGATCCGCTCTTTCTGGGATTCCTATGCCGCGTATCTGAAAGAACGCTTCAACGCCGATTACACATGCCCGGTTTGCTTGCCGGTCATTCCCTTGGGCATCGACACGGAAAAATTCGCGGCAAAAGCGACGCCTCAAAATCGCGCCGATCAACGCCGGAAGCTGGGCATTGCGGACGAAGAAATCGTCCTTCTTTGGGTCGGGCGGCTTAGCGCCGCCATCAAGGCGCATCCTCTAGCGATGTTCCGCGCGGCCCAGCGCGCAGCCGAGCTTTCCGGCGCGTCCGTGCGCCTTGTCATGGTCGGCTATTTCGTGCCCGCCGAAGCGGAAAGCGAGTTCAAAAAACTGGCCGCCGATGTGTGCCCGAAGGCGAAGGTTACCTTCATCGCGGCGAACGACCCCCGTTTTCCAAGCGGCCTTTGGGCCGCGGGCGACATTTTCCTGTCCCTGATCGACAACATGCAGGAAAGCTTCGGCCTCACGCCGATCGAAGCGATGGCGGCGGGCCTGCCGCGCGTCATCAGCGATTGGGACGGCTACCGCGATTGCGTCACGGACGGCGACGACGGCTTTGCGATACGCACCTTGCAGCCGCCGCCCGGAAACGGCTTCGATCTCACGGCGCAAATTCTCAGCGGCCACGAAATCTACGGCGGCTTTCTCGCCAAGGCGGCGCTAACGGTTTCCGTTGACGCCATGCAAGCGGGCGACCGCATAGCCGAACTCATCGTCAATCCGAACCTGCGCCAAAGCATGGCGCAAAAGGCGCGCGACAAAGCGCAAAAGATTTACGACTGGCGGCACATCGTTCCGGCTTATGAGGACTTGTGGGCCGAGATGGAGCAAAAACGAACCTTCATCAGAACACGGCGCGAAAAATACGCCTCGGCCCTGCCGCAACTCCCCGACCCCTATACGATGTACAAGGCGTTTCCTTCGGCGGCGCTGTCCGAGGGAAGCCGAATGGCGCTTATAGCCTCTATCGACGACATCAAAAGCCTTTGGCGGCACAACATGAATATCTATGCCAACGACATGATGGTCGCGCCGATGGACATATCCGCTCTGCTGGGTTGGCTTGGCGAGCGGCAAGCGGCGTCGATAGCCGATATCTTCGCGCGCTTTCCCGCTTTGGATAAACCCCGCCTGTGGCGCACGCTCGCCTGGCTGCACAAACTCGGCATCATCGGATAATCGCGGCGCTGTCATTCCGGGACTGTGCGCAGCAGCTGCCCATAATATAAGGCGTGTGTATTTCAAGCCGTTGTTATGCCCCCGCCCGTTTGACGTTGCCCCCGCGCCGTGCGACAATAAAGAAACACCTTAAAAAGGCTTTTCAAATGCTTTTCGCCGAACAAATCGTCATGCTGGCAACCATAACGGAAGCGGTTGTTCTTGCCCCCATCTTGTTTGAGTTTCTTATCGAACGCCGCAAACGGGCGCACGCCGTCGACCTCAGCTTAGAGATCATCGACGTCACGAAAATGAAAGTCGAGCTGGCGGGGATGGACGACCTGATGGCCGACATCCGCGACCTGATCGACCGCGCGCGCCACCCCGAAGCCTACAAAGACCTTCGTTTCGGCAATGAAATTCTTATCGCAGGCCCGGCCTTGTCGGGCAAGAAAGCGCTCGCCAAGAAGATCGCGAAGGAAGCCGATTTCGACCGCATCATCGTTGTTTACAATCCGAACAACGCCGATGCCTTGGCGCGCGCGCGCCACCTGATGCTGCGCTGGCGGAAACGGAAGGTGATGCTTTTGCTCCCCCGCCTCGACCTTATCAACGAATGCGAGGACGACGCTTTGCTGGCCGAGCTTGACGCGCTGATCGAAACCGCGGCCGACCTCAACCGCGCGCTGGTGATCGGCACCACGAATAAAATGCTTGTCGGGGGCGAGGTCGATTACCTGTTCGGCATGACCCTGACCTTGCCCGGCGCGCCTATCGTCGCGCAAGCCGCCCCGCCCTTGCAGCCGGACGTGCACCGCATGCTTTCCTCGGTGGCCGAATTCTATCTCGACCGCATGTTGAAAGCGGGCTATCAGCTTAAGGATATTTCGCGGGACGGGTTTTTGGCGCGCATTCTTGTCAGCGTTACGAACCCCGGCGAGATCGAGGATACGGTGGCCATCTGCCAAACCATGGCCATTTACCGGCAGCGCATGAAGGAAACGGGAAAAGAACGCCTCGTCACGCCCGATATTGTGGAACTCTCCCTCCGCCGCGTCGTGGCGGGAAGCTAGACCGCGATCCGTCCAGATGGAAGCAGCTCTTGCTTCCATCTGGACGGTGAATCGCTGGTCTTATATATAGGTAGAGCCTTTTCCGCCCTTCAGAACCGATTCCACGAGTTCGGGAAAGGCTCTAAATTAGCCAAGCAAAACCGGGGGTTTTCGCCGCACGAACGCGAAAGTATTTTTTCGCGTATTTTCTGGTATAATCTTCTTTATTCATTCTTGCCCATTTTTTGAATAATTCTTTGAACGATCATGAATTTAAGCGGTAAAAACACGGTACATCTTTTAATCGACGGACAAAGCTGTTTTTATCTAAAGGACAGCGCGCGCTATGGCGAAGATCTGTTAGCTTTTCCGGAAATAGTGGATGCGTTTTCCCGTGAGCTGGAGGAGCGCGGTATAGAGACTATTCATGTAGCCTACAACCTGAGTGACGTATCCGCAGGCTTTTACGATTTAGCCTCCCGCGAAAGCGCCGAGCCTGCCGCAGGCGCACCGATTTATCCGACCGATAAAAAATCCCTCTATATGGAAAAAAATGATTTTGCGGTTCACATCTTGAATCGGCTGACGTACAAAAAACCCTATTATCCGAAGACTGGAAAATTATTTGTCAAAGATACGGACAACGCATTCGCGGATGGACAGCTGGAAAAAATATTAATCGAAAAGGGTATACAAAATGTCATTTTTTCCGGCATTAATGCAACAGCTTGCGTTCTCAGATCTATTTACGGCGCATTAGGTCTTGAAGACCTGTCAATCTATGTAGCTCTCGATTGCTTGGCTGATACCAATGGCTATCCATTGGAAGGGCATCCTCTCGATCCAAAAGTCAACGATTACAACCTAACAAAGCACCTTTCGGCAGAGCAACGATCCCGCGTCCGTATCTATGACACCGATCAAATAATTTCAATGGCGTCGCCGGTATTGCCAGCCGTGTCGCGCCATTTTCCGAGCATCGCACAAATGCACAAAGGGCTGCTGCATGCGGTTCCTTGAATTCGAGTCTTACCCCAAAGCTTTCGCCAAATGCCCTTTATCCGGCATCTTCGACAAAATCCGGGCCGCCTGTTCGGCCATATAGCGTTCTTCGTTCGCCGGAAGGACAAGCACTTGGGGAATGTTCATGAAGCTCAAATAATCCAGAATCGATTTGCGAACCCCTTCCGCATTTTCGCCGACGCCGCCGGTAAAGACCAGCGCGTCAACCCCGCCGATGGAAACGGCAACCGAGGCGATATTCTTGGCGATATAGGTGCAGAAATAATCCATGGCGTATTTTGCCCGCGGACTGTCGCTGTCCAAAAGCTTTTTCACGTCGTTGCTGATGCCCGACATGCCCTTCAGTCCCGATTGCGTATAGAACACGTTTTCAATCTCGCCCGGCGTCATATGAAGCTCGCGCATCAGATAAAAAACGATACCCGGGTCGATCGAGCCGGTGCGCGTGCCCATGGGAAGCCCGTCCAGAACCGTCATGCCCATGGTCGTATCGACGCTTTTGCCGTTCTTCATGCCGCAAAGGCTCGCGCCGTTTCCTAAATGCGCAACGATCACGCGCCCCTTGGCCAGATCGGGGTGATCGCGCTGCAAAGCCTGCGCGATCCACGCATAGGAAAGGCCGTGAAACCCGTAACGCCGCACGCCCTTGTCTGAAAGCTCCTGCGGAAGCGCGTAATACGTGAACTTTTCCTCGTGGTTTGCATGGAAAGCGGTATCGAAGAAAGCGATCTGCGGCACGAAAGGCAGAATCTTCGTTACCACCCCCATGGCCGAAAGATGATGGGGCTGATGCAAAAGCGCCAGCGGGATCAATCTTTTCAGGCGATGGAACACGTGGGAATTAATCAGCGTGGGCTCGAAAAAATCCGCGCCGCCGTGCACGACGCGATGCGCGACGCCGACGATATTCCAGCCGGCGCGAAGGCCTTCCGTCCATTCGATAATCTGCTGCACCGCGTTTTTCTGCGTTTCCGCAAGCGGCAAGCCGAGCTTCAGGTGATTATCGGCGCCGTCGTCGCGGTTGGCGACGATAATCGGCTTAGTGCCGATGCCCGTCACGCTGCCGTCCGCAAGCCTCGGCAGGCCCTCGCTGCATCCGAAAATTTGGAACTTTACGCTCGACGAACCCGCGTTCAGGACAAGAATGGTGTCGATCACTTAAATTTTCCTTCCTTGCGGGCCTGTGCGGCAAGAACGCAGAGCGCGCACGATAAAAGCCGCGTGCGCAAACTGTCGGCCCGGCTGGTCAGAATAATGGGAACTTTGGCGCCCATCACGATGCCGGCCGCATCCGCCTTGTTGATGAAGGACATCTGCTTGGCCAGAATATTGCCCGCTTCGATATCGGGAGTCAGAAGAATGTCGGGATCGCCCGCGACTTCCGAGACGATGCCCTTCTCCTCGGCGGCTTCCTTGCTGATGGCGTTGTCGAAGGCAAGCGGGCCGTCGATCAAAACGCCCTCGATCTGCCGGCGGTCGGCCATTTTGCACAAGGCGGCGGCGTCCAGCGTGGCCTGCATCTTGGGATTGACGACTTCGACGGCGGCCAGAACGGCGATCTTCGGCGGGCGCGTTTCGCCCGTCAGAAAACGGAAAACGTCGGCGGCGTTGCGGCATATATCCATCTTGGTGCCAAGATCGGGCGCGATGTTCACGACCGCGTCGGTGATGATCAGCCATTTATGATAGCCCGCCGTGTCCATAACGTACGAATGCGACAAACGGCGGCCCGTGCGCAAACCGCCGTTGGGCGACACGACAGGGAACAGAAGTTCATCGGTATGAAGGGATCCCTTCATGATCGCTTCAACCTGCCCGTTCGCGGCAAGTTCGGCGGCTTTATCGGCGGCCGCATGGCTGTAGGGGGCGTCGACGATCTCCCAGTTGGAAAGGTCGAGGCTCATTTTTTCAGCGACGTCCTTTATCTTTTGTTGCGGGCCGACAAGAATGGGCAAAATCAGGTTTTCCTGAACGGCATTTACGACCGACTGCATGGCCAGTTCATCGACCGGATGAACGACCGCCGTCTTGACGGGCGGCAAGGCTTCGCAAGCCTTCATGACGGCATGATAGCGATCGTGCGTATGGACTTGAATTTCGGGCGGCTCGTCGTTGGCAAAGGCGGAATGTTTCTCGGTCATGATTTTTGATCTCATATGAAGGGAATAAAAAAATCGAGCCTCTCTTTTACCATGTATTGGTTAACAGGTTCTATATCCGGTTGAAATAAATCGGATAACTAACGGAAAGTTGATGGAAATTAGAATTTTGTGGCTGACAGGGGAAAGTGTCATTCCGGATCCGCTGCGAGCAGCGGAGTCCGGAATCCAGATGGCATTTCCGCTGATATGTCGCTTGGGAATTCGGGAGTAGCGTTAGCTATAGGAGAAAAATAGGCGCTGACATTTCTATTGTCATTGCAATCTGGATTCCGGGTCCTGCTGCTTAGCAGCAGTCCCGGAATGACATTTTCTGAATCACAGAATTCTGAATCCCGAATCCCGCCTTAAGCCGCGCGGCGTTCCAGAATTAGCGTTTTGACAATCGTCGGATCGGCCAGAGTCGAAACGTCGCCAAGCTGATGCTCCTCATGCGCTACAATCTTGCGCAAAATGCGCCGCATGATTTTGCCCGATCTTGTCTTGGGCAGGGCCGGAGTCCATTGAATGAAATCGGGCTTGGCGATGGGGCTTATTTCCTTGCGGATGTGATCCGTCAACGCCTTCTTCATCTCGTCGTTGCCGTGAAAGCCTTCCTTCAGCGTCACGAACATGTAAACGCCCTGGCCCTTCACGTCGCAATGGCAACCGACAACGGCGGCTTCGGCAACGGCGTGATGCGATCCGCATGCCGCTTCGATCTCCGCCGTGCTGAGGCGATGCCCCGCGACGTTGATGATATCGTCGATGCGGCCCGTCAGCCAGTAATAGCCGTCCTGGTCGCGGCGCGCGCCGTCGCCGGTGAAGAACATCCCTTTGTAGGTATTGAAGTACGACGTGCAATAGCGGTCATGATCGTGCCACAGCGTGCGCATCATGCCGGGCCAGCTGTCCTTGATGCACAAAATGCCTTCGGCGGGGCCTTCAAGTATCGCGCCGTCGGTATCGACCAGAACGGGATTGACTCCGAAGAAAGGCTTCGATGCCGAGCCGGGTTTCAGCGGCGTTGCGCCCGCAAGCGGGGCGATCATATGGCCGCCGGTTTCCGTTTGCCACCACGTGTCGATCACCTGGCAGCGGCCTTCGCCGACGACCTGATAATACCAAACCCACGCTTCGGGATTGATCGGCTCGCCGACCGACGCCAAAAGGCGCAGCGATTTGCGGCTCGTCTTCTTGACCCATTCGTCGCCCTCGCGCATCAGCGCGCGAATGGCCGTTGGGGCGGTATAGAAAATGTTCACCTTATGCTTGTCGATCACCTGCCAATAGCGCGAGGCGTCGGGATACTTCGGCGTGCCTTCGAACATGACGGTCGTCGCGCCGTTCGCCAGGGGGCCGTAAACCACATAGCTATGCCCCGTCACCCAGCCGATGTCGGCCGAGCACCAGTACACTTCGCCTTCGTGGTAATCCAGCACCCACTTATGCGTCAGCGCCGCATAAACAAGATAACCGCCGGCGGTGTGCATAACGCCCTTGGGCGTGCCCGTCGAACCCGACGTGTAAAGAATGAACAGGGGATCCTCGGCGTCCATTTCCTCGGGCGCGCATTCGTTCGAAACGCCCTTCAGCTCTTCATGCAGCCAGCGATCGCGGCCTTTTTGCATGGGGATCGTGTTTCCGGTGTGCTTGACGATAATCGTCGTCTGGACGTTGTCGCAAGAGGCCAAAGCTTCGTCCAAATTGCTCTTGAGCGGGAAGATGCGTCCGTCGCGAACCGATTCATCCGCGGAAATGACGACTTTCGTTCCGCTGTCCTTGATGCGGGCGCCCAAAGCGTGCGGAGAAAAGCCCGCAAAGACCACCGAATGAATAGCGCCGAGGCGCGCGCACGCCAGCATGGCCACGGCGGCTTCGGGGATCATCGGCAGGTAAATAACAACGGTATCGCCTTTATGAACGCCGTGGCGCTTCAGCATATTGGCGAACGAGCAAACGCGCTTGTGCAATTCCTTGTAGGTGATGTGCTCGGAGGGATCGTTGGGATCGTCCGGCTCGAAAATGATGGCGGTCTGGTCGCCGCGGGTCTTCAGGTGGCGGTCGATGCAGTTCGAGCTGACATTCAACGTGCCGTCTTCGTACCACTTCACATCGACGTTGCCATTGAAATCGCCGCTCTTGACCTTGGTATAGGGAGTCATCCAGTCGATTATTTTCCCTTGCTCGCCCCAAAAAGCCTCGGGATCGTTAATTGATTGCGCGTACAGCTTTTTGTACGTGTCGGCGTCGATCCACGCGGTCTTCGAAAGAGGGCAGGAGACGGAAAGCTTATCCATGATGTTCCCCAAGTATCGTTTACCTTAATTTTCGCCCTATATCATGATTTGGGGCAATTTATGATTAAAAAAAGATTGCGCAGCGCAACATAGGCGTGCAGCGCAGCATTTGTTTGCACGCGCAAAACTTTTTATCCGACACGGGGCGGAGCTTCCTGAATGAAGCGCGAAAAGATTCCGCGATTGACGAAAGTTCCGTAAACAGTGTCATTTAAGGCGTTTTCCCGTAATCTTGTATGTAGTCAAAAAAACAACGGCAAAGAATTCCCCGACTAGGAATATTACTACGCACTAAATGCTTTCAGAAAAGGAATAATAGTTTCAAGAGGAGTTTTGTTTGGTTAATTTAACAGCGTTGAGGATTCAGCATTAAGGAAAAAAGAAAACCAAATTGGATTCCGCATAAATTCGCAAGCGCGAATTTTGCGGAATGA
>CAYVNS010000030.1:1577-14322 GCA_964453225.1 uncultured Rhodospirillaceae bacterium | reverse complement strand
GAAAAACAAACAATAATCGCGGTTTTCGAAGAAACCTTCAGTATCCCGCAGGGCTTTGACGGAGAGCAAAAAAGTTGGGGATAAGTCGGGGCATCAACAGGTGTAAATGCGAAATTCTGTCAAATCCGGCCTCCGATAAATAATCGTTGCCAGAGCACGCAAAGCCTGAAAAGTTTAAGACGAAGAAATTTCTGCAAGGGAGGCTTATCATGCGAACGTTACGATTGAAGCAGATACAACGAGCGTCTTGCCTTGCGATAAGAAAATGTCTGCTGTTGTCTACTATTCTGCTGTCGGTAGCTTCTTGCGCCAATTTTGAAAAAGGCCCTGTCGGAAACACGCATGTGCCTGAGCCAGCAAAAGCCGTCGATCTAAACCGCTATCTTGGGCGTTGGTATGAAATCGCCCGCTATGAAGCAGGCTTTCAAAAAGGATGCGAATATGTCACCGCCGACTACAGCCTTCGCCCCGATGGCAAGATCAAGGTTGTCAATTCATGTCGCCGTGGAACCCTTGACGCTCCTATAGATTCCGCCGAAGGGCAGGCTTATGTCGTTGACGGAAGCCAGAACGCAAAACTGCGTGTCTCTTTCTTCTGGCCGTTCTATGGCAATTACTGGGTTCTCGATCACGGGGACGCCTATGACTGGACGATCGTCGGAGAACCTTCCGGCCATTATCTGTGGCTCATGACCAGAGATGCCCATCCATCCGACGAAGCGGTACAACAACTCAAAGGACGAGCCGCCCAAATGGGCTATAACCTTGGTTTCTTGAGAATGACGCGACAGTAAGCTGAATTTACTTGGAGTTTAGCAGATGCTTCCAAGCCTTTATGAAAAGATAAAGAAATTATTCAATCACGGCATTACACGAGAGTGTGAGGTCGTGTATTTGCTGACGTGCATCAGAAAGATTCTGGAACAAGAAGAAAATAACGAACAGTTGGATACGCTGAAGTTTTATTGCGATTGGGCGCTCCATGCAAAACTTACGGGCCGCACTGCACAAAGCATTCTATCTTCATTTAATGAAGGGCATTCCGAACTGGTGGGACAAGAAGGCCATCTTCCTTCAGCGATTCAGGCTGTTTCAAAATTTACGAGCCTTATTGTAGAAGTTAAGAAGTTTCTTGAATCACACAGCATCGCCCCTCAACAATATTCGAACAGTGATTGGTCTAAATTTATTTTCTTATACGCTTCCATTGTTGAAGATTGTCCTTTGGTTATTAACTCCCATTTGTCTCCGACATCTAAAATACAAAAAGTTATCGCTCGCATGGAGCTTGCCCAAGAAATTAAGTCCGGCCAGCAATATTATAAAATATCATGGATAATCACAGATGCTGCGGGGAAGGATGGGGAGCTGTACGTTATCAATTCCTTTGACGCCTAAAAATGTGCCTAAAAAATATGCGGAGAATAGAGGGGTTAATCTCCGCATTATGTCTGCCGTCCCGCAGATTGCCTGCGCCCAAATACGCCCCAATACGCTTCCTCTTGCTTCCACAGTGCTTCCGACAGGCAAAAAAGCGCCTCAGCCGCGCTTGCGCGCAGCTTGTAACGCTTTGATATTTTTGGAGAAATTTGGTAGCAGCGGAGGGATTTGAACCCCCGACCAAGGGATTATGATTCCCCTGCTCTACCGCTGAGCTACGCTGCCATACCAAGAGGAAGCACAAATAAGGCACTTGCGCGTCCGAAGTCAAGCCGCCAGTGCGTTTTTGCCGCAGAATCCGGTTGAAATATAAGTAAAAAGCATTCCCCCCACGGGGCTATCGCCCTTCGATGCGAAGGGATCAGCTTTACCGGGGACCTTCACTTAAGGGGGAGTCCCCCGCAGGCGAAACATTGCCATGGGTTCTCGACGGGCCAGCGCCAAAGCGTTTGGAGTACGCGCATAAATCTTCGACCGATACCCTGCCTATATATCTTGGGCCCCATTTGCTTTCGTGGACTATGGGCTGGCCGTCCTTATCCTTCTCGACCGTCATTCCTGACTTTTCCATAATTTTTCGGGAAGCAGGGTTATCCTTCGAAACGGTCGCCATGACGGATTTAAAAGCTCCCTTAGCAAGCTGTTTGTCATTAGTCACGTAAAGCAGTACGTTCCTGTTTGTATAGTCTTCGCCGTTGCATTCTTCCTTGTTTTTGAATTCAAGCATCTGCGGCACAAACTGAAGCATAACAGCGGATACAGCTTCCGTTCCGTATCCTTGATGCCAGAATTTCTCGTTGAACAGAAACGCAAGTTCGGCCTCTCCTTCTTTGCCGCTATAGCCGACAATAACATGGCCGACGAATTCGTTATCGTGCTTATAGACCGCAAGGCCGCTGAAGGGGTCTCCGCTCGCCCAACGTTCCTCCCAATCCTTCATTCTTGCGGTAGTCGTTTCGGCAGGCACCGGTTTTCCGTCCGCATAGTTGCGGCGAACAACCGGGTCGCCCATGAGCGCTATATAATTTGTAAGATCCCGCTGCGAATTGGCCGAAAGAATCTTTAAGCGAGGGGTGAGGATTTCAACGGAAAGATTTTTGCCGTCCTTGTCTTGACTGATAGCGATACGAACCGGATCCATAAGAACTCCCTTGAACAACGTAAAATAATCCTATGATTATACACGAAAAAACATTGAAAAATACTTTCGCCTGGACAAACGGGGCGCGTAAAGTGCCCCTTTTCTTTGAGGTTTCAAGGGATTAGAGCCCTTGCCTCTGCGAATATGCCGGGTTACTCTTGTCCATTAATCATTCGCTCAGATTTCAATGTTATCGTTTTCGCCTCGTATATGAAAAGGAGACGGGCTTATGCCAGAAAGCTTTATGCGCGTGAAAATCAAGGAAGCTCTGGCCGCGACGGGGAATAACCGTCACGATGCCCATAAACTTCTGATCACCTGGGCCATTCGCGACCCCGCGTTGCTGTTGGCTTTGACGCGGCAGCATTTGAAGGCCATTGCGGCGGCGCATGTCGATCATTACCTGCGCCAGAAAGGCGAGAAGACCGACGATGACGATATGCCGGAGCGGATTTCGCGCACGGCCATCGACGACATTGTTTTATCGGCCACGTCGCGCATGCCGACCGATAAGCGGCGACACACGCTTCTCCCGCCGCCAAAGTCGACCGAACGCCAAGCCTCGGCCATGCGCAGGCTGGCGGCCGCGTTTACGAAAAAGAAGAAATAAGTCGTTTCGTCTGTTATCCGGGACCGTATGGCGTCCGCAACGGTCGTTCCCTTTTTTGTGAACTTCTGTTCATGTCTGATGTTCTATTCGCGTCGGCATCGATAAGCTTTTCCAGCTTTGCAAGATGGCCGGGAGAACTAACTTCAATAACATTGCGCCAGAGGTTATTGCTGCGGTAGCGCCGGTATTTAATACCTTCGTCCGCCAGAGCGCGCAAAAGGGCTAATTCGTCGATGGAATTTTTCGGGGGAGCCAGAGCGGCGCGGCAACTTACGTTTTCCTTGCGCATCCATTTTTCACGGGGACTTCCTTTCAGAAGATAGCGGGTGAGGAAAGGCTCTATTTCCTCAGCGAACGCTTGATTCAGGCAATCGACTTCAAAAAAGCGTGTCGCCGGGTCGACGTGCCCATAAACACGCCGATTTTCAATGTTTGCGTGTGTCAAACTTTCTTCAAGGCCTTCGATATCCGTAATGTATTTGCACTCCACGCCGAAAACAACTTCCGAGTGCTTGCGCAAGGAAAAGCATTCGCGAAGCAACGCCGTATTGTCGCGTTGCTTGCGCGGCCTATCGAAATGAGCGTTTTGTATCTTCAAATCGGCAAACGGGTCGGCAACGCCATCAGGATTATATCGGCTATCTTCCGGCAAATTCATCGCCCGGATTTTGTCCGCCGCTATATAAATGCCCCCCGGATACGACCCGTCATTGCGGTAATAGGCGTAGTTGCTTCCTTTGACAGGCCGGTCGGGAAAAGCCGGAATTCGCCCTCCTCCATCATCCCTAATTGGTTCTATGGGCGGTTTCGACTTCTCAAAGCGGTCTTCGATTTCTTGCAAAATGCGGGGCCAGTCCTCCCTGCCGCTGTCGTACAGAACGATGCTTTTTCCTGCCTGCGAACTGCCCCTGCACTGGTCCACGGCAAATTTATGGGTGGCGACTTTGAAATTGCCGATTTTATATTTCTTCGCGATGCGCGCAACGATGTCGACCGCCGCCGGCATATCGACGGCATCCACCGAAAGGTGAAACTTCCATCCGGTTAGGTTTTTATCTTGATGGGCACTTTCAAAATCATACCAACCATTGCGTTGGTTTGACGCGGTTAGAGCGCCAAATCTGAACGACTTCCCGCGCTCGAGCTTGCTAAGAAGATTATAAAGTCGTTCGGTCATGTCTATAACTGAAAAATGAATATAGAAAAACGTCTCGTTTGATAAGCAGAATAGCAAAAGCTCATTAATATTTTGTTAGGCCCATAAATCGCGCGCGCGGCGCATTTTATGAGTTTTCTTCGAGGCGCTTTTCAAGGTCGGAGAAGCGCGTGAACTGGCCGTCGAAGTGCATGCGCACCGTGCCGACAGGGCCGTGGCGTTGCTTGGCGACGATGACTTCCGCGATGTTGTGCGCGTTCGTCATATCGCGTTGCCATTTGTCGAAATTCTTGTCGTCCGGCTTCGGCTCGCCGTTGCGCATCAGGTAATATTCCTCGCGGAAGATGAACATCACGACGTCGGCGTCCTGTTCGATCGAGCCGGATTCGCGCAAATCCGAAAGCTGGGGCTTGTTGTCCTCGCGCGATTCCACGGCGCGCGAGAGCTGCGAAAGCGCCAAGACGGGGATATTCAATTCCTTTGCGAGCGTTTTCAGCCCGCGCGATATTTCGGAAACTTCCTGAACGCGGTTTTCCTCGCGCTTGGTGCCCGAGCCGTGAAGAAGTTGCAGATAGTCGATGACGATAAGGCCGACGTGCGGCGCCATGCGTTTCAGCCGGCGCGCGCGCGTGCGCAGCGCCGCCACGCTGAGTCCCGGCGTGTCGTCGATGAAAAGAGGCACGCGGGAGAGGGTTTGCGAGGCTTCGAGGAATTTCGTGAAATCCTCGTTCTTGATTTCGCCGCGGCGGATTTTGTCCGACGGAACGCTTGAAAAATCGCCGAGCAAGCGGGTGGCAAGCTGTTCGCTGGACATTTCCAGAGAAAAGAAAGCCACGCCCGCGCCTTCGCGACCCTCGGTTTTGTAGTACGCGTGCGCGGCGTTGAAGGCCATGTTCGTCGCCAAAGCGGTTTTACCCATCGCCGGACGTCCGGCAAGAATGATCAAATCCGAGCGCTGCAGGCCGCCCATTTTGCGATCCATGTCTCGGAAGCCCGTCGTCACGCCCGTGATATGGCTGTCGCGCTTGTAGGCTTCCTCGGCCATTTTGATCGAGGTCGTAAGGGCTTTTTTCAGTTCGATGAAGCCGCGGTCGGTCTCTCCCGTCTGCGCAAGCTCGAAAAGCTTGCTTTCGGTAGCCTCGATCTGCGCGGTGGCGGATTTGTCGATGTCCTGCTGAAAGGCCTCGTTGACGAGGTCGGTGCCAAGATCGATCAGTTGGCGGCGCAAATACAAATCATGGATAAGCGCGGCGTAATCCGCCACGTTAAAGATCGTGACGATATTGGCGGCCAGATCGACTAGGTAATTCGCGCCGCCCACGGCCTCCAGCGCCGGATCCCGTTCAAACGCGCCGCGAAGCGTTTTTGGATCGGCAATCTGGCCGCGGTTGATGAGCGTCGCTATCGCCTTGTAAATACGCCCGTGCACGGGATCGTAAAAATGTTCGGGGCGAAGAAGTTCGCCCACTTTCTCAAATGTGACATTGTTAACAAGCAGCGCCCCCAGAAGGGCTTGCTCGGCTTCGATGTTATGCGGCGGCGAGCGTACATTCCCAATAGCATCGGGCGTTGAGACGGAGCGCAAGGCAGGAAGGGTTGCAATTTCTGACATTATTAAGCAGGCCTATCGAATCCTATAAGAGTTAGACGTCACTCGCTCTGCGCCTCGTAACCAATCGTGACACCTTAAGCCTCAATCGGTATAAGGACGCTTCTAACAGAGAAGATGCATTTTGGTATAGGTTTTATCTATACTAGGGGCTGTGGATAACGAGGATAACAGGGGCAATTATTATGCTAAATAAAGAAAAACCAACTGGGATGCCCGCCTTCGCGGGCATGACGAGTTCGTTATGTGACCGAGAAAACCTATAAATGTTTACGAAGAACTGGCATTTGGACGATGCGGAACACATAACCCTTGCGGGTGCGCCGGAAGGGCATGATGCGCGCCTGCTCGCGGAAATTGCGGCCCGCTGCGCCGGAAAGCCTGTTATTCACGTCGCTCAGGACGATGCGCGGGCGGCAGTGCTGGCCGATGCGTTGGCTTTTTTTGCCCCCGATTGCGAGGTTGTGAGCTTCCCGGGGTGGGATTGCCTGCCTTACGACCGCGTTTCGCCCCATGCGGATATCGTTTCCATGCGCATCGCCGCTTTGGAGCGCATGCGCAAGCCCTTCAGGCGGCCTTGCGCTATCCTGACCACCATTAATGCGCTGGCGCAAAAAATGCTGCCGCCGGAGGTGCTGGAGCAGGCGAGCCTTGGCGCTGCGCTAGGCGATACGCTGCCCATTGAAAAATTAACCGCGTTCCTCGCGCAAAATGGGTATGTAAACGCAGGAACGGTGCGCGAGGCTGGGGAATTCGCCGTTCGCGGCGGCATTGTGGACTTGTTCCCGCCGGGCTACGAAGCGCCCTTGCGGCTTGACTACTTTGGCGACGAGATTGACGGCATCCGGCTTTTCGATCCGCTTACGCAGGTAACGGCGGACAAGGCAGACCGTTTCCACTTGGGGCCGATTACGGAAGTCATTCTGAACGAGGCGTCGATTGCGCATTTCCGCTCGGCTTACCGCGATCTGTTCGGTGCGGTCACGGATGGCGACGCGTTGTACGAAGCGGTATCGCAGGGCAATAAATTCCCGGGCGTCGAGCATTGGCTGGGGCTTTTTTACCCGCGCCTTTTCAGCCTCTTTGATTATGCGCCCGAGGGGCCTGTCGTTTTCGATTATCAATCCGATGCCGCGCTCGCCTCGCGCGTGCAGCAGGTGGAGGATTTTTATCAAGCGCGGCTTTCTTTGTATCAGGCCGCGAAGCGGGCCAAGAAGAAAGACTCCAGCGTTCCCTATAAGCCCGCGCCCGCGAAGTCTTTGTATTTGACGAAAGAGGACATTGAGGATGCCCTAAAGAAAAGAGCGGTTGGAACGCTATCGCCCTTCAGACCCGCGGACGGGGAAACAAAGGGTCTCATCATCGATTGCCAAGCCCAAAGGGGGCGCGATTTTGCGGCATCGAGAGCGACCCGGAAAGAAGACGAGCTTTACATTGATTTAAAAGGCTATGTGGATGAGCAGCAAAAGCAAAACCGACGCGCCGTGCTTGCCTGCTATAGCAAAGGGTCGGCTGAGCGTCTGGGCGGATTGCTGAGGACTCATGGAACCTCGGCGCAGGTGCATGAAAACGGCTTCGACGCCTTACGCAAACTGGACTTCCATCTTGTTCCGCTGATTATTCTGGGCCTTGAGCACGGGTTTGTCTCGCCCGATCTGGCGGTCGTTACCGAGCAGGATCTTTTAGGCGACCGGCTTGTGCGCACGCCGAAAAAACGGCGCGTAGCGAAGCAATTCCAGCTTGAGCTTGGCACCTTGAACGCCGGGGATTTCGTCGTCCATGCCGACCACGGCATCGGGCGCTTCGAAGGGCTGGAAACCGTAACCGTCCTTCATGTGCCACATGACTGCGTCAAATTGATCTATGACGGCGGGGACAAGTTATTCGTGCCCGTCGAAAATCTGGATCTTTTAACGCGCTACGGCGGGGCCGAGTCCGGAGCGGCTTTGGATAAGCTGGGCGGGCTTGGCTGGCAGCAGCGCAAGTCGCGCGTGAAAAAACGCCTGAAGGACATGGCGGCCGAATTGATGAAGATCGCCGCCGAACGCGAGATCAAGAAGGGTGAGATCGTGGACGTTCCCGAAGGCGCGTATCAGGAATTTTCGGCGCGCTTTCCCTATGCCGAGACCGAGGATCAGGATCGCTCCATCGGGGAGGTCTTAAACGACCTTGCCAGCGGAAAGCCCATGGATCGCCTTGTGTGCGGGGATGTGGGGTTTGGAAAAACGGAAGTGGCGTTGCGCGCGGCTTTTGCGGTTGTGGAAGCGGGGCTGCAAGTGGCCGTCGTGGTGCCGACGACCCTTTTGGCGCGGCAGCATTTCAATAGCTTTATGGATCGCTTTCGCGGCTTCCCGGTGCGCATCGGGCAGCTTTCGCGCATGGTCAGCGTCGCCGACGCCAAAAGCGTCAAGGAAGATATGAAGGAAGGCCGGATCGACATCGTGATCGGCACGCACGCCTTGTTGGGGAAGGACGTGCATTTCCGCAATCTGGGGCTTCTGGTGATCGACGAGGAGCAGCATTTCGGCGTCAAGCAAAAGGAGCGGCTGAAAGAATTGCGCGCCGAGGTGCATGTGCTAACCCTGACCGCGACGCCTATTCCGCGAACGCTGCAACTGGCGCTTGCGGGCGTGCGCGAATTGAGCCTGATCGCGACGCCGCCTTTGGATCGCCTTGCGGTGCGCACGTTCGTTCTTCCTTACGATCCGCTTGTGATCCGCGAGGCGATCATGCGCGAGCATTTCCGCGGCGGGCAGTGTTTTTACGTGTGCCCTTATATTGAAGATTTGATCAGCGTCGCGGCGGCCTTGCGCGAGCTTGTGCCGGAGGTGAAGATTGTGACGGCGCACGGGCGCATGACGCCGACGCAGCTTGACGACATCATGACGGCTTTCGACGCGCGGCGGTTCGATGTGCTGCTGGCGACGAATATCGTGGAATCGGGGCTTGATTTTCCGAACGCCAATACGATTATCCTGCACCGCGCCGACAGGTTCGGGCTTGCGGGGCTTTACCAGCTTCGCGGGCGCGTGGGACGCGGCAAGCTGCGCGGGTATGCGTATCTTAACTATCCGCCGACAACGGCCTTGTCGAAAACGGCGCAGCAACGGCTGGAAGTCATTCAAACGCTTGAGCAACTGGGCGCGGGCTTCCAGCTGGCGAGCCACGATATGGATATTCGCGGCGCGGGGAATTTGCTTGGCGAAGAACAATCGGGCCATATTCGCGAGGTGGGCGTGGAGCTTTACCAGCAAATGCTGGAAGACGCGGTGATGTCCGCGCGCATCGGCGAAAAAGAGGCCGGCGGCGCGCAGGATCGCTGGACTCCGCAGATCAACCTGGGGCTTTCGGTTTTGATACCGGAAAATTACGTAGTGGATCTGAACGTACGGCTCGGTCTTTACCGGCGGCTTGCGGATATCGAGGACAATGCGGAGATCGACGCAATGGCGGTCGAGATGATCGACCGTTTCGGGCCTTTGCCGGAAGAAGTCGAAAATCTGCTACAGACCGTGGCGATCAAGCAAATCTGCCGCAAGGCGGGCATCGCAAAGGTGGATGTCGCCGCGCGCGGCGCGACGATTTCCTTCCACAAAGATACGTTTGCGCATCCTGAAAAATTGCTGGCATGGATCACGCAGCAAAAAGGCACGGCGTTCGTGCGCCCCGATCAAAAGCTGGTTCTCATGCGGGCTTGGGAAAACGCGGATATTCGCCTTCCCGGCATTAAGAAAATACTTAACGAAATCGCGGAATTGGCGGATTGAGTTAAAGCGCGAATCCTCTTGATCTGGCTCCGCATTCACATACTATCCGAGCGCGAATCCAATATCCTATTGAACGGAGCGAAAAATGGCCGATTTGAAGAAGATTCTTTCCGCCGGTACGGCGAAGATGAAGAAATTTTACAAAGCAAATCCAAAACTGCACAAGGGACAGGCGCCCAAGATCGCGGTTGTCGGATGCTCGGACTCGCGCGTACCCACGGATATTCTTTTCGATGCGAAGCCGGGCGAGCTTTTCACGTTGCGCAATATCGGAAATTCCTTGGAGGAAACAAACAATCCGAAGAAGCTTAGCGAGGCCGGGAAGGCTTTCATCACCTATGCCAATCATTTGGGCATCGAGACTTTGGTTATTCTGGCGCACGGAAAATGCGGATGCATCGCCAACGCCTACAACTGCGCTTCTGGCCATGCGCACGGGCGCGGTCTGGAAGGAAAGATTTTGAAAGAGATGGGCGACGAGAAGCGCTTTGCCATAAAGATGGTGGGCAAAAGCAAGGCGGAGGCCTACCTGTGCGAAAAGGGATTGTGCGATTGCGGCAACGACAGCCATCCGAAATCCATCGAAATTGCGCACGGACAACACATGGCCGCACTCGCTCAGGCGCACTTGAAGAAGCTGAAATCGACGATGAAGGTCATCCTTGGTTACTTCGATATCGCGACGTGCGAAATGTATTTGATGGGCGATAAGGGAAAATTCGTAAAAGTGAAATAACGAGAGCATATCGCGAGAAGCTTGGCGGCTGAGGCCGCCAAGCATTGAGCGTAAATCGGCTCGATAACAAAGACTGAAGGCATTTTCCGGCAACGAAAAACGCGCTAACCTAATCGGAAAAGGCTCTATAAAGGAAAAGTCATGGCGAACAGTGTGCCGAAGCAAAAAGCCCCCGTAAAAGCCGATTTTTTACCCGCCGCAAGCGAAGCGAGCCAAACCAAGCCATGCGGATGCCCTATTGGGTGCAAGGGAAACAAGGGCCACGTTTGCGCCTGCTCCGGCGATATGGATAACGGGCCTAAGTGAAGGCGCTGAAGATTTTATCTTCTGGCCCATAAACCGCCAATGGTCACGCCTTGGCGGCCGCCGCCATCGGCGCCTTTTGCTTGTCGCCATGGACATACATAGGCTTCGATTTGCCTTCCACGACATCCTGCGTGATGAGGACTTTTTCGATATCCGTCGATCCCGGCAATTCGAACATGGAATCCAGCAAAACGTTTTCCATAATCGAACGCAAGCCGCGCGCCCCGGTCTTTCGCGCAATCGCTTTTTTCGCAATGGCGCGCAAAGCGCCTTCGTCCACATCCAGCTTGATGTCTTCCATCTCGAACAGGCGCTGGAACTGCTTGACAAGGGCGTTCTTCGGCGACGTTAAAATGTCGATCAGCGCGTCTTCATCCAGATCGGTCAGCGTCGCAACCACCGGCAAGCGTCCCACGAATTCGGGAATAAGGCCGAATTTCAGCAAATCCTCCGGCTCCGTCCCCTGAAGGATTTCGCCCGTGCGGCGTTCGTCGGGCGAGCGCACGTCGGCGCCGAAGCCTATTGAACTGCCCCTGCCCCGCGCCGAAATAATTTTATCGAGGCCCGAAAACGCGCCGCCGCAGATGAAAAGGATGTTCGTGGTGTCGACCTGCAAAAATTCCTGCTGCGGATGCTTGCGGCCGCCCTGCGGAGGCACGGAAGCGATCGTCCCTTCCATCAGCTTCAGCAAAGCCTGCTGCACGCCTTCGCCCGAAACGTCGCGCGTAATCGAAGGATTGTCGGACTTGCGGCTGATTTTATCGATCTCGTCGATATAAACAATGCCGCGCTGCGCGCGTTCCACATTGTAATCGGCGTTCTGCAACAGCTTCAAAATAATGTTTTCCACATCTTCGCCGACATAACCGGCTTCCGTCAGCGTCGTCGCATCCGCCATCGTAAAGGGCACGTCGATGATGCGCGCCAGCGTTTGCGCAAGCAATGTTTTGCCGCAGCCCGTCGGCCCGACAAGCAGGATGTTCGACTTCGCCAGCTCGACATCGGAATTTCGCGAGCCATGGGCCAGGCGCTTGTAATGGTTGTGCACCGCGACGGAAAGAACGCGCTTTGCGTGTCCCTGCCCGATCACATAATCGTCCAAAACGCCCATAATATCCTTGGGCGAAGGCACGCCTTCCTTGGACTTCGAGAGCGTGGTTTTGCTTTCTTCACGGATGATGTCCATGCACAACTCGACGCATTCGTCGCAGATGAACACCGTCGGGCCCGCAATCAGCTTGCGCACCTCGTGCTGGCTCTTGCCGCAAAACGAGCAATAAAGCGTGTTTTTCGAATCGGTTGTGGACTTCGTCATCAGGCTCTCTTTTTCAAAAAGTCAAACCTTTCGGAACTTTAGTGTCGATTGGTTACTTTAGAATTAATCCTTCTTTTCCTCGCCGTTCTTTTTGTCTTTCTCCTCGTCCGGTAGGTCAGGACGCTTATAAACGACTTCGTCAACAAGGCCAAAAGCCTTGGCTTCCTCGGCGGACATGAAATTATCGCGTTCAACAGCTTTAGAAATCGTTTCAATAGGCTGCTTGCAGTGATGAACGTATATTTCGTTAAGCCGGTGGCGCAGTTTCAGAATCTCGCGCGCCTGAATTTCGATATCGGTCGCCTGGCCTTGAGCCCCGCCCGAAGGCTGGTGGATCATGATGCGGCTATTGGGCAAAGCAAAACGCTTCCCCGGTTCTCCGGCCGCCAACAGAACCGACCCCATCGAGCAAGCCTGCCCAATGCAAACGGTCGTGACGGGCGATTTAATGTATTGCATGGTGTCGTACATCGCAAGCCCTGATGTGATGACGCCTCCGGGAGAATTGATATAAAAAGAAATTTCCTTGTTCGGATTTTCGGATTCCAGAAACAGCATTTGCGCGCATATGAGACTCGAAACGCCGTCGTTGACCTCGCCCGTCAGGAAAATAATGCGCTCCTTAAGCAGACGCGAGTATATGTCATAGGATCGCTCGCCGCGCG
>CAYVNS010000030.1:0-1567 GCA_964453225.1 uncultured Rhodospirillaceae bacterium | reverse complement strand
GAGGTCTGCTCGATAACCATGGGCACAAGCATGTCAAGCGTCTCAAGAGGATGGCGTTCGGGGGTAAGCATAAAAAGAACTCCTGAAGGGGAAGGAAACCGGAAGGATATAAAACGACTTTAGCTTATAAAATACGAAATAAGCAAGCGGCGGATTGCATTCGATTATACTCAAGATCGTTTGATTGAATAAACAAAAAAGGCAAGATCCCGAAAAGGACCTTGCCAGTTTTGTTGACTATGTGACTCTATCCCCTAACAAAACCTGTCAGACAGCGATACCTTTCGCGGAAATCGAGGACGTTTTCCGCATCGCAATCTTACGCAGCCTTCTTCTCGCGTTCCTTGGTTAGAACGGTCTCCAGCTTCTGCGTAGCTTTCGACTGATCGATCTTTTCAACAGCGGCCAATTCGCGCGCAAGGCGTTCCAGCGCCGCCTGATAAATCTGGCGTTCGCTGTATGACTGCTCCGGCTGGTCCGAACCGCGATGCAAATCGCGCACGACTTCCGCGATCGAAACGGGGTCGCCCGAATTGATCTTGGATTCATACTCCTGAGCGCGGCGGCTCCACATCACGCGGCGGATCTTCGAACGGCCCTGAAGGGTCGACAAAGCCTCTTTGATGCGGTCGCGGGAAGACAAGCGGCGCAGGCCCGAGGTCTTCGCCTTGGACACCGGAACCTTAAGACGCATGCGATCCTGCTCGAACGAAATCGAATACAGCATAACATCCTGTCCCGACACGGAAAAAGCGTCAATACCTTCGATGCGGCCAACGCCGTGCGCGGGATAAACGACAAAATCACCCTTCTTGAACTCAAGTTTCTCCATCATGCTCCCTCTTTCCCTTCAACGATCTATGCCCGATCCCAATTCAGGGCAGAACAAAAGCGAACCTCAACGCGAGGTGGAAAATATCCCTTTCCCATCACTTTGTTGAAAACTCCCCGTCTGCGCCACGAAATTGCCGGTTACAGATATTGTATACCATTTATTAGTAATTATTACAAAAGCTTTCATACAATCAAATGTGCTTATCCTATTATTTCAAGGACTTAGCATACGAATGAATCGGCCACGATTTAACCATATTGCGACTCTTTTAGCCACAAGCGGTCGGTTCTTGGTTAACAAATGGTTTATTATTCGCCCGGCTTCTCGCTGAAAAAGTTCGCAAATTTCTCCGGTTTATCCTTCCATTCGTTGGCATCAGCCGGAGGCGCTTTCTTATTTGTGATGTTCGGCCACTTTGTGGAGTATTCGCGGTTAAGTTCCTGCCATTTTTCCGCCTTCGGGTCGGTATCGGAACAAATCGCAACAGCGGGACATTCCGGCTCGCAAACGCCGCAGTCAATGCACTCTTCGGGATTGATCACAAGCATGTTTTCGCCCTCGTAGAAGCAATCCACGGGACAAACCTCAACGCAATCCATGAATTTGCAGCGAATACAGGCTTCGGTAACGACGTAAGGCATAGAGAACTCCATATAAGACGGCGTATGCAGGGATATAAGCAAGTATGCCGCCAAGCGCAAGAGGCTTAAAAGAAGGGTTGGGGGTTGGGGG
>CAYVNS010000029.1:10532-16221 GCA_964453225.1 uncultured Rhodospirillaceae bacterium | reverse complement strand
TACTGCAAATGTGGGATAAATGCAAGATGTTTTTTCGAAAATGTGGGATTTTTTTATTAACTAAAACAAATCGGAGACGGGCTTTGGCAAGGAAAACAAATGGGATCCTCCGCATTCGCGGAGGATGACGGGAAGATTGGCGTGCTGCTCTCTATTCTGATCCGGCATATCGCATGTCGCTGCCATCTGGATTCCGGGCTCCGCTGCTTCGCAGCGGCCCCGGAATGACACCGTAAGATGAGGCGCAGTCCTGGGCGAATTTTGCGGAATGACGGGCTTACCAAGCCCCTAACCCCTGGCCTCATTCTCTATCAACTTCATCGTTGCCGGTTCAAGCTCGTCGCGAAGGCGTTGCATCATTTCCTGCCGTGTGAGGTTGGCGGGTATGGGCGGCAGAAACTGAACGGTGATCGTGCCTCTCTTTTTAATAAAAGTGTTGCGGCCCCAGAAAAGGCCCGAATTCAAGGCCATCGGCACAACGGGCAGATTTAAATCCTGATAAAGCGCCGCGATTCCGCTTTTATAAGAGCGGGCTTCGCCCAAGGCCGCGCGCGTGCCTTCGGGGAAAATGGCGATGGGGCGTCCTTCCGCGACCGCCGCGCGCGCCGCGGTGATCATCGTCAAAAGAGCTTTCGACGGCGAGCCGCGGTCGATAGGAATAGAGCCGGAGCGGCTCGCATACCAGCCGACAAGCGGGACTTGCAGAATTTCGCGCTTCATGACGACGGCGGGATCGTCGAGGATCACGACCATCTTGAATGTTTCCCATGCCGACTGATGCTTGCTGGCGACGATGTACGAGCCTTCCTTCGGCAAATTCTCACGCCCAAGAACGACGTAATCCAGCCCGCAAAGATACTTTTCCGCCCAGGCAACGCAACAAAGCCAGAAACGCACAACCTGCATCATTTGCCGACGCGGCAAAACCAAACCCCAAAGCAATAGAAGGCTCATCAAGGTATTGGTCGCGTAAAAGACAAGGTTAAACCAAAGCGAATAGAGCCACGACATCAGTATTGTTCCATTTTCATTTTGAGTAGTGCGAGAAGGTATTTACAGTATTCCGTCGCAATCAGATTGACCGTGCCGGGATAAAGCCACCACCTATAAAGCTTGACGCTGTTCGGCGTGATGGGATGGGGGATGATCGTAATGTCGGGCATCGTTTTCCGGAACAAAAGCAGGCTGCGCGGCATATGGTAATTCGCCGTGACAAGCCGGATGGAGGCATAGCCTTCGGATTTCACCCAGTCGCGCGTTTCCTCGGCGTTGCCTTTCGTGCTGTTGGCCCGGTAGCCAAGGACAATGCAGCATTTGCGCAATTCCTGCGGCACGTACTGCGTTCCGAGAATGGAATCGAGCGAGAGTTTCCGGTTCACGCCGGAGATGAAAAGTTTTTTCCCGTTGCCGGATTCAAGGAGATCGAGCGCCGTCGTCACGCGCTCGCTCCCCCCCGTAAGGACGACAATCGCGTCCGTGGCTTCAAGGCCCGAGCGAACCCCCGGCTCTTGCAGAGCGTCGATTTTGCCTACGAAACCCACGAAGCCGTGGATCCACAGGCCCAAGAGCAGAAGGCCCGCCAGCGCAATAAGAGAGATCAGTATCTTCATTAAATCACTTGATCAGGCGCATAATCGAAATCCGCGCCGTTGCCGTTGCAATGAAAACCGCGCAAAAGGGTACCAGCAAAGCCGCAAAACTCAAAGCCATCCAATGTTCGAATCTTAAGGGCGAAAAATCGGCCAACGACCGCGTGGCGAAGAGCAGCACCGCCAGAGCGGCAAGAGCCGCCAGAAAGCCCGTCGCCGCCGCGCGGGATGAAATGTGCATGGCCTGCATTTCAAAGTGGCTGGCGATGTCTTTATCGTCCGTGCCGATCAGGTGAAGAAGCGTGATCGTATCGCGCTCCGAGGCCATGACGGCGCGGCATATGAGGCTAACGGTAATAATCAGGGACAGGCCCGTAAGGAGGATCATAAGCCCGCCCAGAATGGTAAGGCCGCTGACGAGCCTTCCGACATCCTTTTCCCAGATGCCGTGATCGTCGACGCGCGCGTCGCTGATGCTGTTTTTAAGGGCCTTTTGGATGTCCCCCGCCGACAGTTTCGCGCCGGGCTTGCGCTCGATGTCGATCAGCGAAGGCAGCGGAAGGACTTTCAGCATATCCGGTTTGCTGAACCATGGTTCCAAAAGGCGGCGGACTTCCGTGTCGGATAAAAGCGCGACGCGGCTCACGCCGGGCATGGAGCGCAGGATCGAGGCCGCTTGCTTGATGCGGTCGGCTTGCGGCATGGCCGCTTCGTCGCCGAGGGCGGGAATCTGTACGGTGAGCGTGCTGGTCGCCGAGCGTTCCCATAAATGCCCCGCCGTCAGCAACACGGCTTCGGCGACGGTGGCGAAGCTTGCGATAAACACGACGATGCCGACAATCGCGCCAAAAGACCGCCCCAGATGCTGGTGCCTGAAAGCCGGCGTGAAAAGGTGGCGGGGCAGGGACATGATTTTAGGGGCTAGGGGGGTTAGGGGTTATAGGGGCTAGGGGCTTGGGATTAGGGATGGAGACAAAAAGAAGATAAGGATTCTGGAACGACATATCAACGTGAAGGCCATCTGGATTCCGGGCTCTCGCCAAAGCTTCGCTTTGCCTCGCCCCGGAATGACATCTTTTCTGTATCTTTTCTTTTTCTTCACCGAATTCTGAAGGCTACTCCCCAGCCTCTATATTAAACACCCATCTTGCAAATGCAGGTTGCGTTTGTGAAATTTGTCGATCAGGTGGTTTTGATGCGTCGCCAAAATAACAGCAGTTCCCAATTTGTTCAATTCTTCAAAAAGATGGAACAGTTTGAAGGCGGTATCTTCGTCCACGTTTCCTGTCGGCTCGTCGGCCAGCAACAGGCGCGGCTTTGTAATAACCGCGCGCGCAATGGCGATGCGCTGCTGCTCGCCGCCGGAAAGCTCGGCCGGGTAGGACTCCGTCCGGTCGCCCATGCCCACCCATTCCAGAAGTTCCTGCGCATGACGCTTGATCTTTTCCTCGTTCATTCCCGTCAGGCGAAGGGGCAGGGCCGCGTTTTCCCATGCCGTTAAATGCGGAATGAGCCGGAAATCCTGAAAGACGATGCCGATTTTCCGGCGCACGGCGGCGCGCTTGTCGCGGGTGAGGCTGGAAAGAGAATCCCCGAAAAGGGTTATTTGTCCGGCGGTTGGCGTCTGTTCCTGATAGATTAGGCGCATAAGCGACGATTTTCCCGCGCCGCTTGTGCCCGTTAGGAAACAAAAGTCGCCATCCTCCATCATAAAGGTTATATGATTCAGGATATTGCGCTTCGGCGCATAAGAGAGGCTTACATTTTCGAAAGAGAGTAACATATCAATCCGTTAATCATATGATTCCGTTGCCCCCACTTTAAAGCCTTTCTATAAATCTTTCCATGATCCTTGAATGCCCGTCATGCAATGCCCGCTATCTGGTTCAGATCGCCCTTTTTGCCCAAGGCGGTCGCCGGGTTCGCTGCGCCAAATGCAAGCACGAATGGCTTGTAAATCTGCCGACCTCGATTGATATTATCATGCCGCCCGACCCCCCGAAGGCGCAAGAAGAGTCCTTTAGCGAGTCGCCCTTTACGGGACAGGAAGGGATCGCGCCGCCGCCTCTTCCCGAAGGCGAAACGCCCAACCTGCCTGCCGTTTTCGACAAATGGCGCAACGCCAAGAAGATCGCGCGCATCGTTTCTTACATTCTTTTCGCCGCGCTCGTCGCGTATTCCGTCGTCAAAAGACAGGATATTGCCAAGTCTTTTCCGATTCTGCGCGCCGCTTACGACACGCTTGGCTTCCGCGCCGGGCCGAGCTGGGACGGCCTTGTTTTTAGCGATGTGAAATCCGAACTTAGATACGATAGCGGAACAATGAAATTGTTCGTGGACGGCATTATACGCAATACCACATCGGAAGTTCAAAAGATTCCGAGCATTAAGGCGCGCGCGCGCGGCGCCGACGGCTCCGTCATACAAAGCTGGTCACTTGATCCGCCAGCGGCTACTATAGATCCCGATGCTTCTGTCGCGTTCCATACGGAGGTTGCAACGCCGATGGAACATACGATAGAAGATGTTAACCTTGAGTTCTATCATCGGGATGACAATGACGGCAAATAGCGAATCACAGGCGCTGCCTTCCGCGCGAATCCTGGTGGCCGAGGACAACCCCGCCGTCAGGGAATTTATTGTGCGCTCGCTGGCGTCGACCGGCTTTACGGTTTCGGCGGCTATCGACGGCCAGCAGGCCCTCGACATGCTCGCCAACGAAAAATACGACGTTCTGGTGAGCGATATCGTCATGCCCAATGTCGACGGCATCGCCCTGGCCATGAAGGCGACGCGCCTTTTTCCCGATTTGCGCGTCGTCATGATTTCGGGCTATGCGCAGGAGCGCATGCGCGCCCATAATCTCGATACGCTGGTGCACAAAATTTTGGCGAAACCCTTTTCGCTTGAAGAAATTTGCGACGCCGTGAAAAATTCCCTCGTCGTGCCCGTATCCGTTCCTCTTGCCTGAAGATCATGATGACACAAAAAATCCGCAAAGCCGTGTTTCCCGTTGCCGGCCTGGGCACGCGTTTTTTGCCCGCCACCAAGGCCATGCCCAAGGAGATGCTGACGCTCGTCGACAGGCCTTTGATCCAGCATGCCGTTGACGAGGCCCGCGCGGCCGGGATCGAGCAGTTTATTTTCGTCACGAGCCGCGGCAAGAGCGCGCTTGAGGATCATTTCGATTTGAACAACGAGTTGAAGAGGGTTTTGGAGGCGCGCGGCAAGACGCAGGCGCTTTCCGTCCTTAAAACGACGACCCTCGACTCCGGGGAGCTTTTGACGACGCGGCAGAGCGAGCCTTTGGGCCTCGGCCATGCCGTGTGGTGCGCGCGGCACCTTGTGGGCAACGAGCCTTTCGCCGTTTTGCTTCCCGACGACGTTGTGCTGGCCGAAAAGCCCTGCCTGAAGCAGATGATCGAGGCTTATGAGGATGTCGGCGGAAACATGGTCGCCGTCGTCGAAGTGCCGCGTGAGCAGACGAACCGTTACGGCATTCTGGACGTCGACTCCGACGACGGACGGCTGGCCAAGGTGCGGGGACTGGTTGAAAAGCCCGAACCGGCCAAGGCGCCTTCCACGCTTTCCATTATCGGGCGTTATATTTTGCAGCCGCAGATTTTCGACGAACTATCGGCGAAGCAGGTGGGGGCGGGGGGAGAGATTCAACTGACCGACGCCATGCAGAAGCTGATCGGCAAGCAGGCGTTCAACGGTTTCCGGTACAAAGGAACCCGCTACGATTGCGGCGATAAGTTTGGTTTTATCGAGGCCAATATTGCTTTCGCCCTTGCCAATGCGGAAGTGGGCGATGCGGTGCGCGCCCTTCTAAAGAAATATGCGGGGTAGGGTTTACGACGCTGTCATTCCGGGGCGAGCGAAGCGAGAACCCGGAATCCAGAATGGCGACGGCAGTGGAAAATCCGACTTATTGAGAAAATGAATCCAAAATGGAAAGACCTTTTCCCGCGTCTCTATAAGGAAGAATTCGGAACTGATGATGTTTATGGATAGGCCATCTGGATTCCGGGCTCCGCTGCTTCGCAGCGGCCCCGGAATGACACTTATAAAAGCCAAATCAGATTCCGCATCTTCGC
>CAYVNS010000029.1:0-10432 GCA_964453225.1 uncultured Rhodospirillaceae bacterium | reverse complement strand
ACATCGGCGATGAAGGAATCGACGACGTCGGTGAGCGTGCGGGATTCTTTCGCCAGCTGGCCCGCTGTCTGGAGCAGTTGAGTCGAGGCGGCGCTGGTTTCGGAAGCGACGCGCGTGACGCTGGTGATGTTTTGCGAAACTTCCGCCGTGCCGCGCGCGGTTTCCTGAATGCTTCGGGAGATTTCCTTCGTCGCCGAGCCTTGCTCGGTAACGGCGCCGGCGATAACCGTGGAGATTTCGTTGACGCGGCGGATGGTGTTCGTGATGCTGTTGATGTTGTTCACGGCGCGTGTCGTTTGCCCCTGAATGTTTGTGATTTGCCCCGTGATGTTCTTGGCGGCGCGATCAACCTGAGCGGCGAGGTTTTTAACCTCGGTCGCGACAACCGCGAAACCCCGGCCCGCTTCGCCCGCGCGCGCGGCCTCGATTGTCGCGTTAAGGGCAAGAAGATTGACCTTTCGGGTTATGTCTTCGATAAGCTTGACGACCGTGCCGACATCGTCAGCCGCCTTGCTAAGCTGTTGCATGGCCGTATTGGTGGATTCCGCCTCGGTCAGGCAGGTGGCCGCGACCGTTGCCGAGTCGTTGATTTGCCTGTTGATTTCGCCGATTGACGCGTTTAGCTGTTCCGCCGCCGACGCGACCGTTTGAATGTTGACCGAGCTGACTTCCGCGGCGCGGACGACGACTGACGCCTGCGTGTTTGTTTCCGCCGCGTTGGCGGCGAGGGATTCCGCGCTGCTTTGCATTTCGACCGCCGCCGACGAAACGATGTCGACGATCACCTTGACGTTCGTTTCGAATTCGTCCGCGAGTTTTTTCATTATCGCGCGCTGCTCGGACTTCTTCGCCTCGTTCAGGGATTCCTTTTCCATCGTCTCCATCTTGATCGCGGCGGCCTTGAACATTTCCAGTGCGCGGGCCAGGTCGCCGATTTCGTCGGCAAAATTTGTGTAATGGACGTCGACGGACTTATCGCCGTTGGCGAGGTGATCCATGGCTTTTGTGATTCCGCTTAAGGGGCGCGTGATGCCGCGGCTTATAACGAGCGCCAGGCCGCCGACAAGCCCGAACAGAAGGGCCGTGATGCCGCCGAGCGTCAGCGCGTTCCGTATAAAAGCGTCATTGACGTCGTCAACGTAGATGCCCGTTCCTATGACCCATCCCCATGGATCGAACGGCGTCAGAAAGCTGATCTTTTCGGCGGGCGCATTGGCGGCGTCACGCTTCCAGAAGTAGCGGACAAAGCCGCCGCCGGATTGGCTGATCTTTAAAAAGTCCTGAATGAAGGGACGCCCCGTTGCGTCCTGATCGTCCGCATGGCTTTCATTCGCCCAGCGCGGATGCGCCAGAAAGAAGCCCTTCGTATCGTGAATAAAAACATAGTCGTCCGCGCCGTAACGCATCGCGGCAATGGCTTTCAAGGCTTCGGCTTTCAGGACGCCAGCGGAAAGCCCTTCTTTTTGTTCGCGTTCATGGAATTGCTTGATGATGGCGGCTGCGGAAGTCACGATGGCTTTGGCCTGACTCTCGCGCTCGGCCATAATACTTTGCTTCATTTCGACAAGGCTGAAAACGCAAACCGCGCTCATGCCGAGGAACATGGATACGACAATGAGGAGCAGGCGCTTGCCGATTTTCAGATTGCCGAGCATCGCGGGTTCTCCGGTAAACTTATACGTGCAGGATTTTGGATAGAAAAACGGGAAGTTGATTCTGCCGTTAACTATAATGGGGTAAAAAGCAAAAGCAATTCAGGATTGTAGGGGAAGATCACGCCAGCCGGATGTTCTCCATAGGGGGCCCTATTTCTGCATTCTTTTTTTTCCTGCTATCTGCCTTCTGAATCATCACCCCCACCCAACCCTCCCCCATCAAGGGGGAGGGCTAGCCCCTAGCCCCAAACCCCTAGCTAAAGTTCTTCCCATTCGAAGGCGAGGGTGGGGGCGATGCGGCTTTGGTCGGTCAGAAACATGACAAGGCGGTCGAAGCCGATGGCCATGCCCGCGCCATAGGTGCCGCCAAGGCGCATGGCCTGAAGATATTTCTCGTCCAGCTTGACGGAGTCGCTTCCTTCCTGCGCGCGCAGTGAAAGGGCGCGCTCGAAAAGAACGGCTTGCACATCGGCATTGGCGAGGCCCGCAAAGCCGTCGCCGATTTCAAGGCCCGCGATGAAAAGCTCGCTTCGATTGGCAAGCGTCGGATCGGATGGGTCGGCTCCTGACGACGTGGTTTGAAATATCGGCCATTCCGTCAGGAACTGGGGGCGCTTCATGCCAAGTTTCGGCTGGATAAAATCCATCAGGAGGCTGAAAAGGAAGTCGCGGTTCTCCGCCCAATCGGCGCGAATATCCATGCCGACGGCCTCAGCGGCTTTGCGGCAGGATGCCGCGTCGAAGTCGTGCATTTTGACGCCGGTAACGCGCTCGATAGCCTTTAGGACGGGAAGGCGCTCCCATGGGCGCTTGAGGTTGATGTCGCAGCCTTGATACGCGATGACATCGGGCAGGCCGAGTTCCGCGGCGGCCGCCGTCACCATTTCTTCGACATCGTTTTCGATGGCGCGCATGCTTTCTCCCACGCGGCCCCATTCCAGCATCGTGAATTCGGGATTGCGGTGCCCGCTGCTGTCGCCTTTGCGGAAATTTTGCGTCAGCGAATAGATGCGGGTGAAGCCGCCCACCGCCATGCGCTTGAGCTGGTATTCCGTCGACGTGGCAAGATAGCGGTCGCCCACGCTGAAGCTTTCGACCGCGATATCGGGAGTCGTGCCGCGGACGAGGAGGGGGGAGTCGATTTCGATAAAGTTTTGGGAGTCGAGATACTTGCGCACCGCGCGTTTGACGATATGCCGACGCTTCAGGATATCCATGCGCGAAAGGCCGGAGGGCAAAAGCGGCTCGCGCCAGCGCACTGCGTCGTTATGGGGGTGCCACGCGCCCGGCTGGGGGCCGGAGATAAAACGCGGTTCTTTCGCATTGGCAGGATCGAGTGCGTAAACATCGCCGATGTGCGGCGGCGTGCCTTCCCAAAGGCAGGTGGTTTCCTTGTCCTCGTTATAATACGTGACGCGGAGGCCTTCTTTGGACGGGGCGACGTCGATGATGCGGATGAGAGCGGGGAGCATGGTACACCAGGAAATAAGATGGATCCCCGCCTGCGCGGGGATGACGCAAGTACTTTACATTAATCCTTCCACGAAAGCGGCGGCGGATGCTGCAAGCGCCTTGCGGTTATAGCCGCCCTCAAGAACCGCGACAAGGCGGCCTTGGCATAGGGCGGACGAGAGATCGCGCAAGCGGCGGCCAAGCCATAAATAATCGTTTTCGTTCAGGCAAAGCGTGGCAAGCGGATCGTGTTTGTGCATGTCGAAGCCCGCCGAGACGAAAAGAATGTCGGGCCTGAAATTGTCGAGCTTCGGCGCGGCGTGTTCATCGAAAGCTTTGCGGAACGCGTTGCCGTCGCCGCCTTCGGGCAAGGGAAGGTTGAGGATGTTGTTCCACGCGCCTGTTTCATTCGCAAAACCGGAGAGGGGGCTTTCTTCGTGCAAGGAGATGTACAGCCTGTCTTCGAAATTCCAGAAAAAGCTTTGCGTACCGTTGCCGTGATGCGCGTCGAAATCAAGAACGGCGACTTTGCCGATATTCATTCTCTTTTGCGCGGCGACGGCGGCGAGGGCGATGTGATTGAAAAAGCAAAAACCTATGGCGGCGTCGGCTTCGGCGTGGTGCCCCCCCGGGCTGACAAGGCAAAAGGCTTTGTCGATTTTTCCCGATGCGACTTCGGTTGCTGCGGCGAGGGCCGTTGCCGCGGCGGCAAGCGCCGCTTCGGCTGTGCCGCTCATGGCGCGGGTGTCTTTGTCGAAGAAGCGTTCCTTGCCTTCTTCTATGGGGGAGAGGACGTCGTCGATATAGGCGGGCGTGTGGAGGAGGGATAGGGCTTCGCGAATATTCGATTTATTTGAAAAAGAAAATGGGACCCCCGCCTGCGCGGGGGTGACGAGCGATTCTTCGGGCTCGAGCGCTTCAATCCATTTGATGTTGTCATATTTATCGGCTTTTAAGGCTTCGATGATTGTTTGCAGGCGGGCGGGCGCAAAACCGGCAATCGGGCCGGGATTGTGCTTTAGGCAGGCGGAATGCGTGAAGATGTGCATTAAAAATGCCGAAAGAAGAAAAACAAATGGGCCCCCCGCCTGCGCGGGGGTGACGGCGATTATTTAACTTTTAAGTCGAAAAAACAACCGTCATGCCCGCGACGGCGGGCATCCCATTTTCTTATTTTGGAGAACGAACATAAAGCGTTTCTTTTTCCCCCTGAACCTTTATATCTCCGGCGGAGGCGAAGCCCGCCATTTGAAGAAATTTGTGGCCTTGCTCGCCCACGGCTATTGAAATCGCGCCGAGGCCCGGCCTGTCTTCGCGCTTCATGGACAGGGCCAGCTTCTTGCTGCACGGCGTGTTCAAAAGCTGCGAAATAATGCTGATGTCGAAAACATAGGCGTAGCGGATATTTTCCGGTTCCGTAAACCGGGAAGGCATAAAGATCCCCCGGTCGTCGATGTCCCGGGGATTTTTGACGGAGCCTTCAAAGATAAATTTCGGTATCGGGTACCAGCACGTATAGCCGACGGGAGCGTATGCGCCGTCGGACAGTTTGCAGAACCAGACGCGCGTCGTGCGGTAGGCGCTCGCCATCACGTATTTCATGCGCGAGTAATCCGCGCGGTCGACTTCGTTGTCGTAACACGCCCAGTCGGCGACGAGCGCCGCGAGGAAAAAGCGCCGCCAGGCGGGCGACGTTTCCGGGCCCATGGGGTTTGAAAGCGTCTCCTGAAACTCGACTGGCGTGAAGGTGTTCTGGATTTCCGGCGTGAAGTCCGTTGCCCGGATGGTTTTAATGCGGTCGTTTATCCATGAAAGAACGCGCTCGAAAGATTGAGCTTCCGGATCAAGAATGTCGTTTAAGGGGTTCGGATTCATGAGATATGTTTAGCAGTTTAAAAGGATGAAAAGAAGGCCCAAAGCGGGGGAGGGGATACGGTATCATATTACCACGTCAGGAAAAGGCTTGGTTTGTGTGAATTAGATTGACATCGGGACGGGTAAAAATGTAGAAAGCCCGCCTAACTCAGGAGAAACCGAAATGTCCGGAAGAATTCGCGTCGCAAAAAGCGTGCAAAGCACCAGCTTTGAGCTGCGGCACCAAGATATCAAGAAGAAATGGGTCGTTGTCGACGCCGACGGCGTTGTGCTGGGCCGCCTCGCCGCCGTGATCGCCACCATGCTTCGCGGCAAGCATCGCCCCACGTTCACGCCTTCGGTCGATTGCGGCGACAACGTCATCGTCATCAACGCCGAGAAGGTCAAGATGACCGGGCGCAAGGCCGAGGACAAGAATTTCTATTATCACACGGGCTATCCCGGCGGGATCAAGGCGCGCACCCGCGCACAGCTTCTTGCCGGCGAGCACCCGGAGCGCGTGATCGAAAAGGCCGTTGAACGCATGTTGCCGCGCGGGCCTTTGGGCCGCCGCCAGTTCGGAAGCCTGCGCGTCTACAAGGGCACGCAGCATCCGCATGAAGCGCAAAATCCGACGCTGATCGACGTCGCCGCCCGTAACAGCAAGAACAAGAGGGGCTAATCATGGCCACACGCAAGACAACTTCCAGCCTCACCGGAATCAAGGCCGCCGTAAAGGCTCAGGCTGCCGAGCCGAAATTGGCCGACATTCCTGCCGTCTCCGTCGCCACGGAAGAAAAGCCGAAGTACGAGAAGAAGGTGGACAAGTATGGCCGCGCTTATGCCACGGGCAAGCGCAAAAACGCTATCGCCCGCGTTTGGATAAAGCCGGGCAAGGGCAAGATTACCGTTAACGGCCGCGCCGTCGAAGTTTACTTTGCCCGTCCCGTTTTGCAGATGATCGTAAACCAGCCTTTCGCCGTCGCCGATAGAGCCAATCAGTTCGACGTGGACGTTCTTGTTAACGGGGGCGGGCTTTCGGGTCAGGCCGGGGCCGTTAAGCACGGTATTTCAAAGGCTTTGACGTATTTCGAGCCGGAGCTTCGCGCGCCCTTGAAGGTCGCCAAGTTCCTGCGCCGCGATGCGCGCGTCGTCGAACGCAAGAAGTATGGCCGAGTCAAGGCTCGCCGCCGCTTCCAGTTCAGCAAGCGTTAATCGGGATTCAGCATCCGGCCTTGGGCTATCCGGCGGGTTGTGGTAGGCTGCTTATATGATCGGGGCGAGCAATTCCAAACGACATTTCGTATGGATAGGCCATCTGGATCCCCGGGTCTCGGCAATGCTTTGCATTGCCTCGCCCGAGGATGACGCCCTTTTCTTTAATGCTGATCTCTAACCTAGTCTAGCTGTATGCCTAAAAATACGAACTGCCGGGATTTTTTGGACCTTGATCTGGTGCCTCCGGAAGAAGTGCGGGCGATCCTTGCCCTTGCGCACAAGCTGAAAAAGCAACCGCTGGCGTATCGCCCTATGCAGGACAAGACCCTGGCTTTGGTTTTCGAGAAACCATCGACGCGCACGCGCGTTTCTTTCGAAGTCGGCATGAGGCAGCTTGGCGGCGCCGTTACGACGCTTACGGGCGCGGAAATTCAGCTGGGCCGGGGCGAGACTATTGCGGACACGGGGCGCGTGCTTTCCCGCTATGTCGATATCGTCATGATACGCACGTTCGAGGCGCATAAGCTGCACGAGCTGGCGGAAGGCTCGTCGATCCCCGTTATCAACGGCTTGACGAACGCCTCGCATCCCGGACAAGTCATAGCCGATCTTATGACGGCGGAAGAGCGGCTGGGGCCTCTTGCGGGAAAAAAAGTGGTTTGGCTGGGCGACGGCGACAATAATGTTTTGAACAGCTGGATGCATGCGGCGCCGATTTTGGATTTCTCGCTGAAAGTGATTTGCCCGCCCGAATTCGCGCCCAATCAGGCTTTCCTCGCGAAACTGCAAAAAGGCGGGGCCAGGATCAGCGTGACCGCCAACATGGACGAGATTGAAGGCGCGGCTATCGTTTTGACGGACTGCTGGATTTCCATGCATAACAGCGATGCCGGCATACGCGAACAGATCCTTACCCCTTACCGTGTCGACGAAAGCCTTATGAAACGCGCCGCGTCGGACGCGATATTCATGCATTGCCTGCCTGCGCATCGCAACTGGGAGGTGACGGACGGCGTTCTGGACGGCACGCAATCGGCTGCATGGGACGAGGCGGAAAACCGCCTGCATGCGCATAAGGCCATACTCTGTTGGTGCATGGGAATTGATCCGACGGCCGAAAAACGATAAGCAAGAACATGGCCCCGCCGCTGCAACCTTTGTCCAACCCGCATCCCCGCGCTCTCGGCGCGGTGAATTGGCTTGGCCTCGGCACGATGATCGAGAAGGAAGTTCAGCGCTTTATGAAAATATTCGCGCAGACGATTGTCGCGCCGGTCGTCGTGACGCTGCTTTTCTTTTCGGTTTTTTCCTTTTCGATTGCCGGCGGGGCCTCCATGGGCGCTCTGCGCGCCCAAAGCCTTTCCTTCATCGCGCCCGGCCTTGTCATGATGATGATGGCGCAAAACGCCTTCATGAACACGTGCAGCTCGCTTGTGCTTTCCAAGGTGCAGGGGAATATCGTCGACGTTTTGATGCCGCCTTTGTCGTCGCTTGAATTGACGATCGCCTATGCCGTGGGCGGCACCGTTAGGGGCTTGATCGTGGGGCTTATGGCTGTCGCAGGCCTTGTGTTTTTTGTGCCTTTTCCTTTTCACGACGTTTTTTACATTCTTTATTTCGCCCTATTCGGCTCCATGATGCTTTCCCTGATGGGGCTTATCGGCGGAATCTGGGCCGACAAATTCGATCAGATGGCGACGGTTCAGAATTTCATCGTTTTGCCCGCGACGTTTCTTTCGGGAACTTTTTATTCGGTGAATCAACTGCCGGAAAAGTGGCGTTTCGTTTGCCACCTGAACCCGTTTTTCTATATGATCGACGGATTCCGATACGGGTTTATAGGCCATGCCGACAGTTTTTTGTATGTGGGAATGGCGGTGTTGTTTGCGATGAATCTCGGCCTTTTGGGCGCCGCTTTTGCGATGTTTGAAAGCGGTTATAAACTGAAAACCTAGCGGAGATGTCAAATGGACGGAACGATGAAAAAAAACAAATGGGATGCCGGAACCACCTTTCGGCTAGGCGGGATTTTCTGCCTGTTTTTGGCTTTGGCGGCATGCGCTTCGGACGAGGAAAAGCCGGAAGCTGAGCCGGAGGCGCCTCCCAAGGCTGAGATCAAGACGAAGAATCTGATCTGCCCGCAGGTGGCGGTTGTGAAAGAGGCCGATGAAGCTGTCGACTATGCCAACGGCGAGGCCGATCCCGCAAAGCTGATCGCCAAGGCGCGCCTGACCGGCATTGAAGGGGATTGCGGCTATCGCACCGGCGACGCCGACGAGTCGGGCATCGATATTTCGTTCACTCTGAAATCGATGGCCATGCGTGGGCCGAAACTCCCGGAATCGAACAAGGTAAGCTTTCCGTTCTTTGTGGCCGTTCTTGATCCGTCGGACAATATCGTGACCCGCCAGACGCTTTCTGCGGGTTATCGGTTTCCGGGCGACGACAAGCTGAGAGAGCAGAGCGAACAGCTCCACGTCTTTATTCCGATGCCGGAGGAGAAGCTGATCGCCGGCCCCGATTACCGCGTGCTTGTCGGGTTCACGAAGGCAAAGGCGGAGTAGGCGCAGCTCTTAGCGCAAGCAACGGCGTCTGCGAAGGACAAGTTCGTTTATCCGCCGCCGTAGCTTTTGATAAGGCTGCCGCAGACGAGGTACCAGCCGTCCACAAGCACGAAGAAGATAATCTTGAACGGCAAAGACACGACGGAAGGCGGCAGCATCATCATGCCCATCGACATAAGGATGGAGGCGATGACCATGTCGATAATCAAAAACGGCAGGAACAGCAGAAAGCCGATTTCGAACGCGCGGCGCAGTTCGGAAATCATGAAAGCCGGGATAAGCGCGCGGGTTTGAATGTCGGGCTTGGCGACGGCCTCGCCCTTTGAAGGCTGCGTAGCGGGCGCATTCCGTGCGGCGTCGGTTTTGGGGGAGGCCGTTGAATTTTTGTCGGGCGGCGCGCTTTTTTCACGCGCGATGTCCGTGGCGTTGTGCGCTTTGCTGATTTCCGTGAAAAGGTCCAAGTCCTTCGCCCGCGTATGCTTGAGCATAAAGGCTTCGAAAGGCTCCAGGATGCGCTGGAAGGCCACTTCCTCGGTAATCTGGTTGTTCATCATTGGGCGCATGCCGTTTTCCCAAGCCGAGTCGAACGCCGGCTGCATGATGAAAAGCGTTAGAAAAAGCGCGAGGCTGATAAGGACGATGTTCGGCGGCGTCGTTTGCGTGCCAAGGGCCGAACGCAAAAAGGACAAAACGACGACCACGCGCGTAAAGCTGGTCACCATCACGAGGATGGAAGGCGCAAGCGAAAGCACCGTTATAAGAATGACGACCTGAACGATGTGCGCCGTGGCCGTCGGCCCTTTGCCGAGATCGAAATTGATCGCTTGCGCAAACGCCTGCCCCGGCGCAAGCGCGCAAATCAGGGAGATAAGCCCCAGCAGCAGAAAAGCATAAGCGGATTTGGGCAAACGCATTTTATACCGATCCCTGAATGAACTGACACGCATGGGTCACGAGCGGTTGCGAGCGAGGCGCAGAGCGAGTGAAGTCAAGCGGCGTGACGGCTTTCATTGGTTTTTTGGTATTAGGTAGGTTTGTTTTCGGATGGAGGAAGATTCGCATCGACAACTATATCGTTTTGCCCGCCCAAGAGAAGCAAATGTTCGCGGGCGTCGCAACGAACGATCAGCAAGCGGCGCTTGCCGTCCAGAGGCAGGTTTTCGACGATGCGGAGGCGCCGTTGCCGCTCGGCGCGGTTGCGGAAAAGGAGGCCCCGCTGGCTGACGTATTTCAGCGCAATATTAAAGGCGGCCATCAGCGCCAAAACGACAGAAAAGGCCAGCAGGAGGCGGAGCCACGAAATATCTGACGGATCGTTCATTTATGGTCGCTCTGGATAAGGGACGTTTGATAGGAGACAATGAGTTCTTCGCATGTGTTGAGCTTTGCAAGCAGAATGTCAAGCTTGGCGAGGTAGTCCTTGCGTTCATCCGGCGGCGCTTTCTGGGCGTTTGCGCAGAAAGCCGCGATTTTCTCTTTCAGATTGACCATATCGGGAATGTGGCCGTCGCGCAGGATGTCGCCGACCGCCGATAAATAAGAGTCGATGGCTTCAAATTCCTTTAGGGGCGCTTGTGAGGGCATGGGCGTTATCCAGAGGTTGCTTTGGCAGGATAATAAGTCTTTCTCCGCTAAAACCAAATCGGATTCCTATGTATTGATTGCAGACCTTGAAGCGTTAGCTTAGGG
>CAYVNS010000028.1:0-17071 GCA_964453225.1 uncultured Rhodospirillaceae bacterium | reverse complement strand
AACCGGAAACGAAATCATACTGCTCCTGTGTCGAAATGGTCACCGCTTTCATTTCAGCGATGAGCGTATCAATTGTTTTGCTGAGTTGCTGCTGTGGAGTAGCTTCAGCTATGACAGCTTCTTGTATTTCTTCCATATATGCTCCTTAAAATAAAAGTGTCCTACAAATAATATTTGATTTATTTTTCATATCTGTTATATATTCGAACGACTCCGAACTCAGTTTCAATAAACTCGAACATCTGTTGAGTCAAATTCACAGAAGCAAGTTCATATCCTGCAGCAGAAATGTTCGGACGTCCAGTGCATGAAGGATAAAAAGTCAAAAACTGGTCAGCTTGATTGTCAGGTATTTCGATTACAAGGTTGTCGAATGAATTCAAGTCAAATATCTTTTCAAGTATATCCTCGTTTGTAATAAAACCAAAGACAGCACCTTTTACTAGAATCTCCTTATACTGCTCGTACATTTTAGGGAAAACAACAAGTGACCTCGTTTCCTCGTGAAAGTCAACTGACAGAAAACACATCGGGTCACCTTTCTTTGTAGTTATATTGCGAATTTCAAGGATTTCACCAGCACCGTCTATATATTTGAGCCATCCTTGATCAATAGCACGTCCTGAAATCGAATAACCTAGCGCTTCGACTTCATCTTCACGCGAAGGAATATACTCATTCAAAAAACAGCCAGCTTTTTTAAGATATTCTACAATTCTTGATGTTACTTTTGATCTTGCTTTAAGGTCTGCAGAATCTAAGAAATCTGAATTTCTCGCTTCAAGTATCGCGTTCACAGATTTCTCACCTACAAACTTTATACCAGACAGACCAAGCAAAATCATATCATCAACAACAGTGTAATTCAACGCCGACTTATTAACATCAGGATACGAAACTTTTATTCCGCGCCTTCTGCATTCTGAAAGAAGTATTCGCCTACGAGTTGACGTATCACCGGAACCATCCGCGCTGTTCAAAAGTTCACAGAAAAACTGTACAGGATAGTTTGCAGCAAGATACATAGTCCAATATGAAATATAAGTATAACAGACAGCATGCGACAAGTTCCACGTATATCGAGCACTCTTTTCAAGAGTAGCCCACACTTCTTCCGCTTCTTCTGCTGGGATTCGTTGTAGTGTTACAGCACCATCAACAAATTTTGAATGTATTGATTCCATCACATCTTTCTTTTTCTTTCCAATAGCCTTGCGCAGCGTATCAGCTTCAGACATCGTGAAACCAGAAAACTCACGTGCAATTTCCATCATTTGTTCTTGGAAAAGTGGTAAACCTTGATGACCTGTATCACGAATAGTTGGATGAATCGGTTTGCGCTCTGTGCGCCCAAATTTACGCGAGATATATTCCTCAGACATTCCGGATTCCAAACATCCGGGGCGACCCAATGTGTTCAGATCAACAAGTTCATCAAAATTGTCAGGGTGAAGGTCTTTAATGAGGTGAGCAAAAGAGTGCGTTTCAAACTGAAACACACCAAGCGTAAAACCTGAATTGAAAAGATCAAAAGTTTTCTGGTCGTCCAGAGGAAAGTCTTTTATGTCAATTCCAAGTGCTTTACATGTTCTATCTACTGTAGCTAAAACGTTAACGCCAAGAACATCAATTTTTGTAAGTTTCAAATCCTCAAGTGAATACATATCATAAGCCGTAACAGGTATACCAGCATTCACACCAGATTTTGATATTTTAACAGGTACTTCGTCAGCAACATCAATTATAACACCAGATGCGTGAGCTGACGAATTCTTTGGTAAACCCTCAAGAGTGATACACATCTCAACAAAATCTTCTTCACCAGTTTCTATAACATGCTTTGAAAATGCTTCACGTTTCATAAGTTCAGCTATGGTTGGAACAGGCGCTTCAACTGGTATATATTCAGTTAGATCTGTATAATGATTTGTAGCTTTGGCACACGAAAGCACTACTTCTTTTGATCCTAGTGTGCTGTATGTTCCTATTTGATAAACACGACCATATTTCTTGCGCATATAATCAAGCACCAACGGCCGATCGTCAGGTCGAAAATCCAAATCTATATCTGGAGGCGATATACGATCAGGATTCAAAAATCTCTCAAAATAAAGTTTCCATCTAATTGGATCAATTTTTGTTATACCGTAGAGCATCGCAACGAGCGATCCTGCGGCAGAACCACGACCCCAACCACGAATTGATTTCAAGTCTTCATCAACAAATCTACATATATCTGCTACTATTAAAAAATATGACAGAAATCCGTTCTTACTTATAACGTCGAATTCGAAAGCAAGACGGTTTAAATATTCTCCACATTCTCCAGTTGAGTCATTCTCAACTTCTTCAAAACCATATACGTCAATAAGATAATCGTGAAGTTTGAATTCAAGCTTCTGAAGTTCATGAACAGGATCTGCGTCTATCTCAGGAAGCTGCCAAGACGAGTATCCAAAATCATAAACCTCAACATCATGAGCAACAATATCTGTAAGGTCTTTGCATTGCTGCGGAAGACTTATTTCATCTTCTTCCATTACATAATAGCCAGAACCATCAAATTTAAATTCGCCAGCTTTTTTATTCATAGAGACAGCAAGAGCAACTTCGTGAGCATAAGCATGCTCTTTATTCAAAAAATGAGCGTCAGTAGTAGCAACACACGGAAGGCCAGATTCAACAAATTCATTTAAAATCCTGTCTTCTCCTGCAATTCCGTGATTTTGTACTTCAAGGTAAACAGAATCTACCCAACCTTTAACAGCATTATACCACTGCCAATCAGTTTTGCCAGCAAGAAACGACTGAGGGAGATAACCTTGTATACAAGCAGTAAGAACGATTAATCCTTGTCCGTGTAATCTCAACATATCATCATTGATACGTGGTTTCTTGTAAATGTTCTCTTGTGCCAGATTATTTATCTTTATGAGATTTCGGTAACCTTGAAGATTACGAGCGAGAACTACCAAATGATAATTCTCGTTTGTTCCACGCTCATGATAGAATTCAGCGCCTAAAAGCGGCTTAACCCCGCCTTTTGTGCATTCTTTATGAAATTCAACAAGACCGGCGACCGTGCCATGATCTGTACAAGCAACGGCTGTCTGTCCAAGACTTTTACATTTCTCTACAAGCTCATTCGGTTTGATAAGCCCATCAAGCAAACTATATTTCGTGTGTAAGTGAAGATTTGTAAAACTCATACAAAAACGTGTCCCCGGAGGGACACCCGATTAAGTATTTTCGTATGGACTATAACCATAAGCGCCAATTGAACAGTTACAATTAAAACACAATACACGAAGACCTAAATCCTTTGGATACCCAAGCTTCCTCAAATATTTATAAAATTTGGAGCCGCCATAATGTTTAACATTTGATTTTCTAAAGTCAGACCCGTCATTAAAAGAATGGTCTAAGGTCAAACACTCTATGTGGAATTCTCCACAGATAGCACAGACTCCACCATACTCGTCAATAGTCTCTATTTTAACTTTAACGTTGGAACTGCGTACGCCGTCAAGCCTTTTTCCTGGTTCTGCGGCGTATCTGGCTCTATCCCGTGCTCTTATCCTGTCTGCAGTTTCGGCTTTTCTGTTTGGTATTCTTCTCCTCTCGTTTATGAGTTCTCCAAATATAGCACGATATCTACGTTTGTTTTCCTTCGCCTTCTCCGGGTCTTTATATGGCATAATATTCTCCCCACATCAATTATGCCATGTACACAAGGTCTTGTCAATTAACCCGCATCTCCCGTACTACCAAAACCACCTGTTCCTCTTGAGGTTTTTGGCATATCACCAGACACAAGAGACAGTGGAATTATCAAATGAGGCACTATCTGTGCCATGCGTTCGCCAGCACTAATACTAACGTCTTCGTTTGACGGATTAAATACAACAAATAATAATTCTCCCGTGTAGTCATTATCTATTACAGCTGAGATAACTTCCAAACCCTTCTTACTAAAAGTAGAAGACCTACCTCTTAATTCAAACCACAATTTGTGATCTGTATGTATATATACGCCAGAATGGATATTTGTGACAGAGCCAGCAACAGCAACTGAGTCCATATAGGCCGAAATGTCATATCCTGCATCACCATTATATTTATGAAACGGAAATTTAGCATTTGCGTCAAGTTTAACAATTACTTTGTGTTCATAACTCAAAGCCCATTCAATAAACCGACCAACTAAAGGTTTAAAAATTTGGATCATTTTCTATCTCCTCAAGTGTTGTTCTTTCAAATAAGCATTCACATTTTTGAATTTCAGACAAATAATAGTTTATTCTATCTTGAAATTCTTCTATTTTACTAATTAAACTTAAATTCTTTATTGTTTGAATAATTGGTCCTTTATTTAACATACCAATAATCTCAAATGTATAATTACCATTGTTGTGTTTTACTTTAAAACGACCATTTATAATTTCAACAACATCAACAAGTTCAAATTTCTTGTTATTAGCACTAACACTATTATTTTCTATCCATACTTTCATAAACCAAGCATCCTTTTGAGTTCAATATATCCAAATCTCGACGGAAAAATCAATAAAGGTCTATTGTCAGAACGTATATCATACATAATATCACGCAAAAATTTAAGTGAAGCTTTTAATCTACCAGACACAATATCAGGTTTATCTTCCGGTCGGCCAACTAATTTTGCACGTTCATTTATTCGATCAAAAATGATCATTGGATTCTCTGTAACAAAAATAATCTTGTATTCAATATTCAAATCTTGAAGTTTTTCAACTTGAGACAATGAACGAGGAAAACCATCAAGTATTTTTCCATTTCTGGCAGCTTCAAGAGCCTGACGAGTAATTTCTCCATCATGAACATTTGACAAATCATTTGTCTTAATTGAATCTTCAATACCCATACCAAGACTACGGGCGATATCACCAGTGGAAACTCGTTCAATTCCAAGTTCTTCAGAAAGTTTCTTCGCAAGAGTACTCTTCCCACTCAAAGGAAAACCAATAAAACAATAACACATAAATACCCCCACTCAAATTTCACTGATACGCTGTGTAACACGATCGAACACAGACGGTATTTTAATTTCGTCCCAACCAAAACGATTTTTTCCAACAACAATCAAAAAATTCGACCCATCCTTTGTTTCAGAAGGATCAATCTTTTTTACACCCAAAGCAGCATCAGAATCTGCAATCATTCCATACGCTCCAGCTTGTTCGTTTACATCAGGAGTATCAGAATTAAGATTGCTACGCTTCAGCTGCGAAATCGCAAGACAAGTAACTCCAAGAGGTTTGCACACTTGATTTTTAAGTGTCTTAGTGATTTCCATTAACTGTTCCCATCTCTGTGTCTCAGATTTAAGTGTCATAAGCTGAACGTAATCTATAATAACAAATCGTATCTTACGACGCATAACATGAGCACGAATTATTGCAACAATTTTATGAAGGTCAGTAATCCCTGTAACAATTTCAAGATTTCCATGGAGAAGCGAATCTGCAGATTCTATAACCTTCTGATATTCAAAATCCTCAAGTGAACCGGTCATTATTTTCATTGAAGGAACACCAGATCTTATCGAAATAAGCTTCTCCATAACTTCATGATCAGTCATCTCAAGACTAAACATGATTGCCGGATATTCGTCTATAAAATCATTCACAAAGTTCATTGCTAGAGTCGTCTTACCATGACCCGAATTTCCAGATATAAGAATTAATCGACCTTCACACCAACCAAGTAGAGTTTTGTTCATAATTGGAAAATTCTTTATTTCAATACCCAAAACATCAGGATTGTCAACTCTGTTTGATATTACATTTAAAGTATCCTTTACGAGCGAAACACCATCAATGGTGACAGTTTTATCTGTTATCTTATAAAGCTTTTCTATTGTCTCACCCGGATTAAATGGGTCCGAATTTCTAATTGTTTCATTAACCTTACGCGCAAGACCAATAGACGAGACCTTGTCTATATAACGTCTAAAATTCAAAAGATCAACAAAATCTGAATAATCAACACCAATTTCAACAAGCATTAACTGAGGAGTAGCCTCAACAGACCTAATGAGTGAAAAAGCTCTTCTATGAAGTTCTCCAGTAAAACAAGTTTCATCAAGAATCTGTAATGATTCAATCCTGGCTGTGGTCGAATATAAACAATTTGCTATAACAACACGTTCAGATTCAACATCTTGTGAAATGTCTGTGGAAAGATACATTAATGATTCATCATCACCAAACATATCACGATACCAAGTTCTCGCAACAGCCTTATCAACGGGAGACATCCGAGTATAAATTTCTTTCGAATCTTGAAGCATCCTGCAACGATCTGCCAGAGATATTGGGCTTCCCCATTTATTCGTAACATACCATTCAAACGGATTTACTCTGTGTAACGTTTGAAATGAACCATTGAGTATTGCATCGTCAGGATCACCAGACTGTAAAACAATGAATTCCAAAGATATCCACGATGGAGCTTTCCTAGCCATACGCTCAAGCCAGCCTTTACCTCCAGCATCACCATCTGGTACAAGTATTATCCTTTCTATTCCATTTGCTTTGAGTTCTGCCCAACCTTCAGAAGTAATTTCTGTACCACCAGCAGCGAGAGCTTGATATCCAGCCTGTTTCGCAACCATACAATCATGTTGGCCTTCAAAAATATAGACCTCAGTTCCTCTAACAAGTTGCCAACCCCAAAGACCACGTTTAAAAAATCTTGCATTCTCTGCAGAGCTTTTATAGTCTTTAATACCAATTGGACGAGAGCTTATCTTATAAACACCATCTTTGTCATAAAATGGATAAACTATCCGACCAGTAAGATCAAAAAGACCCAAATCTTCTGCAGTATTTTCATCAACATTAAATTTCTTAAGTAATGCTTTATAATCAGTACAATAACCAACATGAAATTTCTTTTGTGTTTCTTCTGTAATACCACGATTTATAAGATATTCATGAGCAGGAAGACTTTCAACTATTGATGTTAAAAGTTCGCGATCACCGTCTGGAGCCTGAATTCCATTAATCTTGGCCCATTCACGTTTAGCCTCGAATTCAGGAATATCACGAATTTCGGCAAGAAACGAGACTGGACCGCCACCACGCTTACAAGAAAAACAATGCCACACATACCCATTATCTTTCTGAGAAATCGAAAAAGAAGGAGTATCGTCAGAATGGAAGATACATTTTGACCAGTATCGGCTTCCTCTTTTTGTAAATACCATTCCTTCTAGTTCAGCTAATTCAATCAACGTCATCAAAATCACCTTTTGCACAGTTGCAATTCCAGCACAAAACACGTAGACCCAAATTCTTCGGGAAGTTATTATTCTTTAGCCAAGAATACATCTTATTTGAACAACTTCGATAATTATCACCAGACAAAGACTTCCTATGAACATTACCATCACCAAAAGAATGATCTATTGTCAAACAAGCCATTCTTTTTTCACCGCACATTTCACATTTACCGCCATAGGCAGTCAAAACTTCAAATTTTAATTTTCTATTTCTAATTCTTCTACTACGATTCCTACAATCATGCTTTTCTTCGTTCAATTTCAACTCTTCCCATCTTTCGTGGGAAAATTCTGGATTATTATTTTTTAAAGTAATATATCTTGATTTGTTGCGACACTTCTTACATGTATGCCTAATCCCATACTTCATTTTTTCAAATCTATCAAGACTAAGATCAAGACCACATTTATTACAAATCATGTCTTCCTCCACACCAATAATAACATGTGCACTGGTGTGTCGTCAATCATCTAGGACATTTTGCCCAATATCTATTACCTCTTTTTGAGAGAATAATACCTTCAGATTCAACAAGCTCAATAAGATTCACGATTTACGACCTATTTCAAAATTAAGTATCTTATCTATATTGTTTTGAGATTCTCTCATTTCAGGCTCTCCAAGATAGACTTTGTAAATATATGGTATATTTTGAATCCTGCTCTTACCATATACATATTTCATTTTTTTAATGTTCCTCGCCATGTTATCAATTAATGGAAAGTCAAAAACAGAGAAATCCTCAAGCAATGCCTGAGAAAACCAATCATATGCCTCCCAAAACTTTTCATCAAAAGAACAAATAATATTTATTTTTGATTTTACATATCCATTGTTAAAAAATGGCGCAAACCAATCTGCAGTATGTATACCTTCTTTGTCTTTTCTCCAAACTAAATTTATAATCTGTTGAGTTGTACAACACGAGACATATTTTTCAACGTCTCGTGCTGCAGAATCCGGGAAGTCACATTCCCTTAAAACTTCTCGACATTGCTTCGTCATTTATCTTCTTCGCTCATAACAGTCACTTTACGCGACAGACTATCATAATTGAATTTAATCACCTTCAAAATATGTTCAAGGCAATCACGACGATCTTGTGCCTGAATCTTCTTTACAGTATTACGAGCTTCCGTGAAAGCTCTTGTTCTTGCTATCAAATAAACATAGATTTCAGACACATATTGATATAGACCTGCATATTCACCAAGAAGACGAATATAAAGTTCGGTATCAAGGACCAACGATTTATCATGTTTCTCGATCATACCAAATAAACTCATTCGCACGGTGTCAAGATCAAGGGTCATTACATTTTCACAGCTAACTATCTCAGTGTTTGAGTCCATTAAGTATCTCCTTCGTTTCGACATCCGGACTTATACCGAGAAGCTTTGAAGCGAAAAGCCATTCCGGGGCATATCGATCATTATATGTCTTCTTAAGCCTTCCCCAAGTCTCGTGCTCTATATCTACAAGAGTAGTGTTTCCAGATTCACGCTCCTCCTTAAGATATAATGCAAATTCCAGAGCATCAGCATATGCAACGATTTGGAGAACCCCAATAGGGGCGGCAAGATCAACACCAATTTCTTCTTCTGCCATAGAATCAAGATTTGAAAGGGCTACTGGGTCAAGGGCTTTGCGTACCAGATATGGTATGTCACCAGTGACAGCTTCCGGAACGTCATGCAACAAAGCCTTTTCAAACACACTGCTAATAGTCGTCTTTGGATAACCCATAAGTTCGGCTATCTCTTTAGCAAGAATGGCGACATAAAATGAATGTTCGGCAACCGACTGATATCGATTACACCTTTCAAAATTTAGCCTTCGTACATATTGCAAAGCTCTTGCTTTCAAAATATCCATATTTATCCCTTTTTGTGTACTTCAGTCTTGTTCGAAATAAGAGCCTTGAATTCATCAATGTTTTCTTTAACATACTTAAGCATATTAACTTTACCATTAAATTTTATATCTTTATAAGCAAAATAACTTGAGGATTTTGTTATGAAACCTTGTATAACAAGTTCATCAAAAAGTTCAAGCTCGTAAGCTATACCCTTCCCATAGATAATTGGAACCTGACATACACGATTTGGAGGAGCAACTTTATTCTTTACAATCTTAACACGGCTATATTTACCAATCTGTGTATCTTCTCCTTCATCATCTACTCCATTAATTTCATCGCCAACCTGTGCAATGTTTAAACGAAGCGATGCAAAGAATTTTAATGCCCCACCACCCGTTGTAGTCTCTGGATTTCCAAATACAACACCTATTTTCATACGTGTCTGATTTATGAAAATAATCGTAACTTCACCACGTGAAGCAGGACCAACGGTTTTTCGCATACCCTGGCCCATCATACGAGCCTGAAGTCCCATAAAAGCCTCACCCATTTCACCATTTAACTCAGCCTGTGCAACCATCGCAGCAACAGAATCCACTACAATAAGCCTTGCACCAAATTCAATCATCTTACCAACTACAGTAAAAACATCTTCACCAGTTTCAGGTGTAAAATGAAACCAATCAATATTAGCTTCACCTTGTATTCCCATTCTCTTAAAATAAGGAATATCAAGAGTAGTTTCCATATCAATGTAAGCTGGGACTATTCCCATTTTTTGAGCTTCAATACATGCATGCATTGCAAGAGTTGTTTTACCAGAGTGTTCAGGTCCATAAATCTCGATAATACGTCCGCCAGGATATCCGCCAATATAAGTAGCTTTATTAAGGGCAAAAGAACCTGTTGGAATGATATAAGAAATTGGTTTCGGATCTTCGATTCCGACTTCTTTTTTTACTTTATTATAAAAGTCCGCCACAGATTGTGACGGACCGCCTTTAGAGCGGTCCGCATTTACCATTATTGTACCCCCATAAATTCTTTCGCTGCGCGCTGAACTTCACCATTGGAATTCTCGGCGAGAAATTTAATGTATTCGCTGTTTCCGCTTTTCATCAAATCATCAAAGGTTTTCCCTTTGTGCTGGCCGAAAGGAATGGTGAATTGCTTCTGAATTTCGACCGGTTCAGCCTGTTTCTCGACTTTGACTTCTTCTTCCTTGGGCTGCTGCGCGGCTGCCTGAGGAGCAGCATGCTGCTCGTGGTATTCGCGTACGTTCTGGTTCGTAGTATGATTTGCCGGAGTTCCGTCAACCCTGCGCTTGATTTCCTCATGCGAAATTGAAAGCGAAAGCTCAGACGGAGAAAGCACAACCAAATCAACCGGAAGATCTTCGGACGGACCATCAAAAACTGAATGGTAAGTTGTATTGAAACCTTTACCCTTCTTGTAGATATCGAAATCGATGTTTGATCCGTTCTTATTGACATAAGCCGCCACACCGTCGAAGAAATCCTCAGAACCTCGAACATACAAGACCATCTTCAGATCATAGACGTAAGCCGGAACAATGAATCTCTTGCGGACAGGGAAAGGCAAGAGTTTGTTCTCGGTCACCCCATTTTCTTTTGCAACGTCATTCTCGGCGCAAAGTTCGCACCTCGATTTTCCTTCACAATGAACAGACGAATAGAATCGTTTATTCGGAATTGAAGGAATTGAATGTTCCCAATAGGATTTTGGAAAAATCCAGCGATCTTTTGACATCTTCGTGTAGATATGGTCCTCGGCTTCTTCGCGAGTGATTTTCAACTGAGACATAATATCCTCAGGCGAAATATCCTCAGTGAGAAATCTCACACGCGTAGGCGTATCGGAGAAGACGAAACATTTGACATTTCCTTCTTCAACATATCCTTGATTAGCTCGTCCACTCTGCCCCTGAAATCCATTCCATGCCATAAATTGCCTCCTTTTGGCTTACTTGGCTAGTTCAATATAATGATGGGCCTGTTCACCAGTCCCTATCCATTTAGTTATGACACCCGAGACTGACTCAGCATCAGTAATCCTTCTAGCAATTGCACATCTTGATGAAACGCTAATTTCATCCCAGACCGTCTTCCCATATACGTCCGGACCCAAATAGTCAGCGAACGTCATATAAAGATCGGTCGGCTTGTTTATCATACAAGCCAGAGCAAAATCTTCGCAACTGAATTCGAAGATTCTGCGGACGCGATTGGTTACCGTTGTGCGTTCCGGCTCAACTTTACGTCCTGCGCGGCGGTTCACTTCTTCCCACGAAATTTCTTCACCACCAGTATCACCAGAATTACCGCCTACACGAATCGGATATGAACGATAAACACCATGAATCTTGGTAACGTCGCGCGGCGAAATACCCGCTTCAGCAATAATACCTGATACATTACATTCTCGGGCAGTAACATAGGGGTAATACGGGCTTGTATGCAGAGCAAGCAAAGCACCCTGACAACCTTCAACCAGTACTTTTTGATTTTGGATGAAATTGATAGTATCACCAACCTGTATGTGATTGATTGGTGCCCAATCGTCATCGCAAACGCGGGAAGGTCTACCCATTCTCCACATTTTGCGAATCAATGAAGCACCAGCACCATGCGCAGTAGAACCCATTCCGGCCTCAAGAGCACGCGTCTGCTCCTCTTTTACGTCCTCTTCGAGGACATAATTCGCACGATAATCAACAAACAGACGCTTCCTGACATCTTCACCAGTAGCGTCATTTATCATTTTGATTTCGTCGAGAAGAAGCTGTTTATCAATAAAACAGCCAGCACCAAGAATTAGCACTACATTGGGGTCCACCCAGGCACACGGAATAGTACGCATTTTGTAGGGTTTTCCTTCGTAATACACAGTATGCCCAGCCTGAATAGACTGGACACGTAATGAAGAGTCAAATTTCTCCCTTCTTACCAAGTAAGCGGCAATTGCCCCTTTACCGGTTGAACCGAATTGAAGATCAGCTATGACTTCAACTTCCATATTTTTCTCCTTCTTGGCACTTAGTCCAATGGATGTGCTAGGATTCGAACCTAAGCATTTTCGCGTTGACGCTACCTGCATCTCTGCCGCCGACCCCTGCAGTAAAGCCGGACAACACACCCAAGATTTTATGTCCTGACAGACCTTTTCAGTTAATACCAAAATACCAAGATTTAAATTTCTTGCGGATAATATTCTTTATCTGAGTAACACGTGGTTCAGATATTTCAAGCTCGAAAGCCAATTGCTTAACATGGTTTACAAACAGCATATCGACTCTATCTTTAAACCAGCGGCGAGCTATATATTTTTGGTTTCCTTCTAAAGTAAGAAGAAAAGATTCTATATCAATACTAAAATTGATGTCATGAACATTACGAGCATCCTCATAATCTATGACCTCACCTTCACGATTGTAAGTACTTACTGTTCGCACCTGAGTTTCAGTTTCTTCATAACATTTTGGGCAGATGCGAGTTCGATAACCATAAAGCTTGCCACACGTCAGGCAGCGTTTCATTTTTGATTTTGAATATTCAGAGCGGTTCATATTTCTAATTGCACCATACCCATTCGAAATCAAAAAACCTATAAAATCTCGATCTTTATCCATTCTACCAAATGCCTCAAGTACACCAAGCCAAAACTGTTGATATTTATCTTCATTCTTTTTTAAATAAGTAAGTCTATCGTGTCCAAGAGCACTTTCAATTTCATATATCAAAGAATTTGTGTCCATATTTCTCACCTTTTGGCCGCTTCGTGCCAATTTATTTTGTTAATGGAGAAAGACCTCGAATCTCCTCATATGTTTGTTCTGTTAGAGTACCTTTATACTCACCATTAAAGAAAAAATTATCATCGCACATCCTTCTCCACCAACCATCATTAGTTGACCACCATTGATCTTTACATTTTGGACAACGATGCATACCGTGCTTACCAAGCTCTGATATCATCTTCTGACAATCAGGGCATTTCATGTGTTTTTTAAATTCCATTTTTTGATGTTTTTCTTCTTTCTTAACCTTGTGTGCTTTTGCACGACAATCAGGACAATCCACTATATAAGGATGAACTGCCGAACGCTCAAACTCTGCACCACAAGCGCAGACCGCCTTAACTCTTGGAACCTTACTACCTTTAACAATTGCTTCCATCTTTGACCTCCTGAAGAATACCCATACGAATATCATCGTTAACATATTTTGTCGCAAGTTTACGCGTCATTTTCTTTGTAATTCCAACCCCAATAAGACGAGATTCGTCTATCCATTCTTCTTTTGTTTTGATTCTTCCATCGTTGATATCGCGATATTTCTTTTCCATACTTGTCTCCTTCGGGTTCTTCGCCCCGTCTACCTTTTCATTATACCACAGAATGGGTCACTCTGTCAAGTATTCCTAGAAATTCCGGGGCTTTCGCCCCGGACCAATATCAAGCCGCTACAAACTCAATTGCCTTCTGAGCGGTGAAAAGAAGTTTGTTACCGTCAATGTAAGACAGCAATCTGCGCTCTCGTACGTTTCCAGTGTTGAAAGTAGGAGTACCGTGTGCGGCAACATCAGCGAAAGCATTGTAGAGACCCCAAGCGCTACCACGGAAATTCTGGAGGTCTTCGCGGTCGTTGTAAACGGTAATAACACGATTCTTAAGAGCCACAATGCGTTTCTGTTTCATGGGCTGGTCTTCAAATTCGTCTTCGTCTCCGAAAACCTGATCCATGATTTTGTTGAGATTGCGCGTCGTGATCTTCTGATCGAAAAGTTCCTGTGCACGGATTTCGAGAGAATCCATATAGTTACGAGCGTTTTCCATCGTAACCCTGAATTCATTCAGCTTCTCGTGCACTCCATTCTGGTGTTCGAAGGTCCATACACGCTTCGCGTTGCTGAGAGCAAGCTGGAAAGTATTTGCGCAGACCACGCGAGTCGAAGTGTCGAAGACTTTCACAGGCGTCTTCCCATCGTGACCAGTGGCGAAAGTGAGATATTGCTGCACTTCGTCACCAAGGATTTTGCGAGAGTCTGTAAGAGCAAGGAGCCAAATGAGCTTCCCTTCCTTCAGAGAACCTGCAGTTTCGTATCTGCATCCAGCACCGATCATGGCGTCGGTGAAATCGAAAGCTTCACGATTTTGAACGGGTTTATATTTATCTGACGTAATGCCAAGCACGGAACCATCAGAATCTCGAACGTTTGCAAGATAGCCCGGAACCTCCAGACCATTCACCATCACCGGCGACTGCACCACGTCCCAATCAAGTCCAGCAAGCTTGATAGCTTCTGCACTCGTCGGAGCCTGATCAACTTTCACTCCAAGTCCATGCCAAGGAGTCTCACCCACATAGCACATTGTTTCCACTAAATGACTCATAAAAATTTCTCCTTAGAACTCTTCGGTTCTGTTTATACTTAATGGGCTATACCCATATGACCCAATTGAACAGTTACAATTCCAGCAAAGAACTCTATAACCTTCATCTTTAGGAAAACCACGTTTGATAATGTCTCTATAAACTGCAGAACTACCACCGCGATTTGTCCCACTAACTTTTATTCTGTGTTGTCCACCATTACCAAACGAATGATCAATTGTTAAACATTCCCAATGTGACTCACCACAGATTTCACATTTTCCACCATAAGCCTCAAGAACCAATTTTCTATTTTGTCGTCTTGATTCTCTGATTCTGTTTGTGCGTTTTTCGCATTCAATTTGTCTGTTTTCTTGATACCATTTGGCTTGATATTCTTTTCTGTTTCTCATATCACCATTATAACATATTAGTAGAAACCTGTCAAGTTTCAACTGCGTGTGCCATAAAATCCTTCCTTTGAGCGCTTCGGCTCAGTTTGTTTTCTCCCTCTGCGTCTTCCTTCGGGCTTGGGACCGAATTGCCGCATTAAGAATGGCCCCATAGGGCCATCCATTATTTATCAACAAATAAACAAAATATTTTTTGCATACCAGCAAGTTCCGCTTTCCGTTTTTCCAAATCGTTGAACTGATTTTGAAGTATTCCAGCATCAAGTACCATCGAGCTTCCGCGCTCATGAATCTTGATTATGTCAGACATCCTTCCAACAATCCTTTCTTCGTCTTCCTTGATGCTCTTTTCAAACCCAGCAATAACTCTCTGTGCAAATTCTTTTCTTTTTTCGTCCATCTCAGTCTCCTTCGGCTCTTCGGCCTCTCTATACTTTAATTATACCACATAATGGGCCATTCTGTCAAGTATTTCTCCAAATTCCTGCTCATATTCATCTTTAAGTCTAATTAGAAATATCTTCTGTTCTTTTGAAATATCCTTTTTAGACAGACCCTCAAGCACTTTATTGTATCTTGAATTAATCAAAACAATCATCTCAGTGTCCATTCTCATTCTCCTTTGGGCCTCTTCGTGCCCCCCTACTCTTTAATTATACCATATAATGGGCCATTTTGTCAATATATTTCCAAACCATTTCAGAAACTGCAGTCCCACTGCAGAATGGGCCACCCGACCAGAACTTTTTAATATAATATCTAGATTATTTTGAGGAAGATAATTTAAGCCAACTAATTCAAATAATTTATACAACATATGCTTGAAAAAAGCTCCCCCCAGCAAAATCTTTTCAAGATAAATGTACTGGACCTGGCTCTCCATTAAGATATACTTTTATTATCAATAACTTAATTAATAACTAATCCAAGTACATTATATTTCTGGAGGCTTTAAAATGGAAGAACTCAAAGCAATTGTAAGGAAGATTCGCAATGGAGAAAATGTAGAAGGATATATCATCGAAGATGATATTCTCAAAGGCCCGGGACAGCATTATCAGATTTTTGGATCTGAGCGTTTGCGCCTCGTCGAGGTTCCTATGAAAACGAAGACGCCCGCCAATACCACCAAACCCAAAAAAGAACCAAAGAAACCCCACGACGTGCAGAAGAAAGAACCGAAAATCTATCTGCAGGAAAGGGAATGTGTATGTGGAAGAATTTTTCCTCTCACCAAATTCAACCAGAATATTTTCGAATGTCCTGAATGCAGGAAAGCAAAAAAGAAGAGCAGATCAACAGGATCTGTAGATCGGAAATTTATCTGCCCCGAATGTGGCGAGGAATTTATCATCTCAAAATTCCAACCGTATTACAATCCCGAACGCTGTCAAAAATGCAATAGGAAACACCAAAAATGATAATACTTGAAGAAATTACAAAATGGTTAATATGTACTTTTATTTTTGGTGTTGGTTTTTCATGCTATCAAAACTTCAAGGCCAGACCAATAAAATTTATGGTTGATTATCTAATATTGTTATCTGGATTATTCTTGTGTATTTTGGCTATATTTATAGCATGTATATGGTTATTTGACACATCATACATACAAATCAAAATGGAATAATTTTTTTAACAAAAAAGATCAATACCAAGACTAAAATGCAACTCGCGGTAATAGCCCATGTTAGGCGATTCGCCGCGAGTATTTTAGTTTCATAAAGATCACTCTGTTCCGCTGATCGCTGAGCAACCAATTCCCAATAACCTTTGACCGCGCCAGAGAGTTGTTCGTTGAGCAACTTCACCTGGCCAGAAAGTTTTTTACTTTCCGTATCAAGATTATTTTTGATTGGAGAATCAGGCAAGCTCTCTACCAAAGTGGTAATCACTTCAGTTGTTGCGGTAATCTCACTGCCAGTAATAAGTGCTGCTGTTAGTGGCTCACCAACGTCGTCCTTGATCACATTTGTACTACAACACCCAACAAGCATAAGGATAAAAGCACAAATAACCAGAACAATTCTTTTTTTTCGTCCATTCATTTTGCCACCTTCTTTCGGAACAGTTTCCGTT
>CAYVNS010000027.1:0-17543 GCA_964453225.1 uncultured Rhodospirillaceae bacterium | reverse complement strand
CGTGTCGGAAGGGAAGCTATGACGGCGGCCAGCGGCGCGAAGTATTGGGTTTTAGCTTAGCATAGCCGTGTCGGAAGGGAAGCTATGACACATTTTGGTGTGAATGATGAATAAGAAAGAGCTTAGCATAGCCGTGTCGGAAGGGAAGCTATGACGACCACCCTTCTTTAGACGCATGGGCAGAAAGCTTAGCATAGCCGTGTCGGAAGGGAAGCTATGACCCGCCTTCGCTTTGTGTGGCAAAACCCTCGAGCTTAGCATAGCCGTGTCGGAAGGGAAGCTATGACACCAAAACGCTCCCCCGGAGCGTTTTGCTTGTCCCGCCGAAGCTTTAGCGAAGGAGGATCGAACCCTACGGCTTCGACCGCGCATAGCGCGATACCATAAACAAAAACCCCCGAATGGGGGTTTTTGTTTATGGCGTCCCCTACGGGAGTGGCTTCTCGGCGCGGCCTCGCAAGGCTCGGCTTCGCGCCGCTCGCACCGCCTGCGCCATTCCTTTAGTTTTAATGCGTTCGCGGGCACGCGCGCGAACGCTAATTGAATGGCTTGTCGTCGAACCCTTTTCCCGGTTTCGACCCCGAAGGGACAGTTAATAAAAACGGGGCTTTAGCCCCGCTTTTATTAACTGGCGTCCCCTACGGGAGTCGAACCCGTGTTCTCACCGTGAGAGGGTGGTGTCCTAGGCCTCTAGACGAAGGGGACGGAGGCGATACGTTCAACTCTTTTTTGCCGGTTTTGTCCAGTCTTATGACCGGAAAGCGTTAATTAGGCAGTTAATTATGTATTTTAGGCGGCTTTTATCCCGCTCATCGCCAAGGCAGTGCCGCAAAACAAGGCACACAAGGAACCGACGCGTTTTCTATTTCTTCCTGAACTTGTCGAGGCTAATGACTTCCCCGCCCTTTTCGGCCTCGCCGTTCTTTTCCGGTTTTTTCTCGCCGGCATCGGCCGCCTTGGCATTGCCGCCGGTTTCGGAATCGCCGCCTATGTCGTTGGCGTTCTGGAATTGCAGCGCGAAATTAACCGAAGGGTCGGCAAAGGTCGTGATCGCTTCAATAGGAACGACCAGATCTTCCTTAATATTGTTAAAGCTCAAGGTCACATGAATGCTATCGTCCTCCAGCTTCAATCCGAGAAACTGGTATTGCAGCACGATGGTCATTTCCTCGGGGTACTGCTTGCGTAAGTAATCCGGCACCTTGACGCCGGGAAATTTCGTCAAAAAGGTGATGTAAAAATGATGCTCGCCGGGCAGGCCGTCTTGGGCAACCGTCTCGATGGTTTCGCGAACAACGTCGCGCAACGCGGCTTCGATCATTAAATCGTAACGCAGTAAATCTTCGCTCATTTTTCCAACACAAAAGAAGTGACCTATTTTTGATAGCAAGCCAAACCTGCCCTGTCCATAGGAGGTTCGAGACAGTCTTGCTGCAAAACGCCTATTTTTACTTATTTTCAGGGCTTCAGATGGTATTTGCGCTTCCACGGAATGAAGGTCGGCGGACGGCCGTGAATCGAGTCTTCTTCCTGCTCCTCGGTATAGGGGCGGGCTTTGACGGCGGCGCGCCGAATACCGCCCGTCTGGTCGCCCGGCGCGGGTTGCGGATGGTAGGACGACAGGCCCGCAAGCAAGAGAAGAAACAAATAGCGTAAGATTCCATGATGGAAAAAATCTCGCGACAGGTAGCGTAGCATGTATTCCCTTCTTAGACGTTAGAGCAGATCGCGAGAAGGTTGGTGGCCTCAGCCGCCAAGCTTTGAGCGTGAATCTGCTCGATAATTAAAGACTTAGAGCATTTTCCGGCGACAAACACGTCAACCTAATCGGAAAATGCTCTAAACGATGCCAATCGCTTCGGCGCGCAAAAAAGCGCTGCCGCTTGCAACGGACAAAACAAAAAACCCCTCTTATGGGTAGTGAAAGATATACGGGCAGAAAGAAATCCGCCCGCACCGCTTCAAGGCGCGCACGCCGAAGCGATTAAATTAGGGGCCTAATCCCCTGCCCCATGCCAACTATAAAACAGGAAGATTGCGGCAAGAATATGGTGCTTATCGCAGCTACTTCGGTTGTCTCTCGTTCGTGAATGAACGTACAGGATCACCTGGTCTTTCACTTTCTATAAAACTGAACTTTCTCTGGCTGGAATCGTAAATCATATACGGTACATACTCTTCGGCCTTGTATAAAATATGAGCGGAGATTTTGTTTTCTGGCATCCCCTCTATATCTTGCTTAATGTAATCCTTAATGATCGGAAGATTTGGTATCATTCTCTCTAATTCTGCTTTAAGAGAAGCTTCTTTTTCTTCCAATGTTTCGCCGTCAGAAGCTTCTAACATCTTTAAACGCAGTTTACTCACACGGCTGCGACTTGTATTCCCATTTTCGGTAAGATCAAAAAAATGCAGGTTGCTATAAAGCGCAAAAATTTCAGCGCCTGAATAAATGGTCTCATTTTCTTCCATAAAAAATCCTTTCAATATTCTCCCTTATATGAGCTCATATTAAATCAAAAATATTTCATTCGCCTTAATAAGGCGCATCTTTTAACAGTATGATTTCCTTATATTTTTTGAATCATTATGCCGATGTCGTCAACGAGATCGGGATCTCGCGCCGATCGACTGGCGCAGGCGCGGCGTTCGCCTGCGTTTGCTTCGAAAGGCCGGCCGCAAGAATGCGATTGATGTTGACCAGGCTGTCGATCAGATCGGGCCTGTATTTGCCGATAGCCTTAAAGCTGGTTTTATCCACGTAGCGGCTGAGATTCAAAAGCGTGATCTTAAGCTGCTGCGGCAAGGGATTCTGAGCGTCCGAAAGCGCGACCTGAAAGATCGTCCACAAGCGCTGATTAGTGCGGATCGCGTCGTTGTATATCCGCATGTTGTCTTTCGTGTTGTTCTCGGCCAGCCTTGCTTTGCCGTCGTTCAGCTTGGCGGCGCAAACCAGCAACGCCTGCGCATCGGTATTGCGGCTGTTTCCATCCACTGTGGCTTCGGCGTGAGCTCTTTGATTTTTGCCATAGACATTGACGTTTTGATATGGATTTGCGGGCATATCCTTCTCCTAAAGCGAGGCAGGCACGGGATCGGAAACAAGACTGGATTCAGAATTCCGGGCGCGCGCATTTTTTTGGTACTCTTCCAACATAGCGTGCGCAACCTTTAAAGCCTTGAAGGTTTCCTTGTTTTCCAAAAGAGAAATGATCTGCCCCACTTCGGACTCGTAGTCGGGATAGAGTTTTGCGAATCCTTTCAGCGTATCGATCACCAGCTTGTCCATCGGCTTGTCCTTGCCTCGGAACAAATAAATCACCTGCAAAAGAAAATAGACATTCGACGCATCGGAATCATCGCGCCGGTCCATATTCATCATATAGCCTTCGCGAAGGACGGGGCTGTCGGAAAGGATCAAAAGATCGGCGGGACGTGTCCCGACATTTTTTAAAACGGCGCCGCCGGCGAATATTTTGGCCTCGGGCTTGACGCGGATTTTTAATGGCATGTTCCCGACTCCTTCGAGAAAAATGATAAGAAAGAGAGCGGGCCCGAAGGCCCGCTCCCAAACGTCTTAGAGGATCTTCAGAATCGCGCTTGCGAGCGTTCCCGAAACTCCCAGTGACACGATACCAAGTTGGTCTTGAGCTTGCAGAGCCTGCAAGTTCGCGCCTTCTTCGTTCACGTCGGCTTCCGTCAAGCTGTTCGACGCGTTTTGCAGCGAGTCGATCAGATCGGACGTGAAGTTTTGCCTTGTTTGAATCAAGGTCGCATTACCACCGAAGTTCGAAGCCGTGGTCGTCAGTGTTGACAAGGCGGTCAACAGGAACGACTGAGCGGTTTGAATGTCGGTGTTTCCGGCCCATGCGCTGACGGCGGTAGCCGTCGACATCAGACCGGCAGCCGTAATGTTGACGCCGGTGATCGTCAGCGACGTTGTGTTTGTCGCGTTGAAATAGACCACCAGTTTGTTCGACGTACTGTTCAACAGGTTTGTACCGTTAAACGTAGCGTCGTTCACCAACATGTCGAGCTGTGTCGTCAATGCGTTAAACTGGGAAGCTAATCCCGCCCTTGTCGTCGTATCGGTCGAACCGAGAGCCTGGGTCACGAGACCTTGGAGCTGGTTAACAACGGTCGATACGCTGCCAATGGAGTTGTCGAACGAATTAACGGATTCCAGAGCCGTTGAAAGGTTGCTCTTCACCGTATCCAGGTTGTTAGCTGAATTCAGGAAGCCTTTCGAGGCAAAGTAAGCTGTCGCGTTATCAGCAGCAGAGTTAACGGTTTTGCCCGTTGACAGATGCTTTTGAGTTTGCGCAAGCAGCTCAGCCGTATTCTGCAGCGCCGAGAGGTTGGCACGAGCAGATTTTGTAAGGGAGATATCACCAATAGCCATACTAGAACTCCTTTCAGAAGTTTGTCGCAGACTCCTTCTGCGGGGGGTTTACAACGAGAAAAAGCACTTCACTTTCGTGAATTGCCTTCTACGTCGGGTGTTTAGATGCGAAAATCGTGCCACCCCCTGTTGATTGTTAACGCCATGAAATCATTGAAAGTGAATACGATGGGATGAGGCAAAAATTGCCGTTTTTGGCACGCACAGGCAAATTTTGCCGGTTATTTTTGCCTAGTAACAGGGTTCGGACTTCACGAGGTTTGTGAAGCAAAGTTGCTTAGGCTGTGATTTTGTTCACTTGTTGCCCAACATGCCCAAGCTGCATCGAAAGATCGCCATCGCACCAAATTGGAAAACCGGCCGCACGCGCTTTTTCACAGAAATAGTAGTCCTCCCCGCGAAGCTGGCCGCCCTCGACGACAAGATTAAAATAAGGGGCAGCCATCGCCTGAAAGACTTGCAGGCGGATCAGCAAGCAACCCGCCGGAATGAGTTTGACCTTCTGAAGACCCGATTTGATAAAAGCATGCTGGCCCTCTTCCGTTACCGTTAAGGGATAAAAAGGCGGCTCGCGCTTCGAATAAGAGGCGCCAACGATATCCTTGCCGTGCGCCAGAAGCCGTCGCAAGGCGTCGGCTGGGAAAATAAGATCGCTGTCAAGAAACAGGATATGCGTTGCGTTCGCGGCTTTGGCGGCTTCGACGCATTGATTGCGCCCCACGGGAACAAGGGAAGAGCGCGCATTAATCAGCGCCACCGGAGGCGCGGGATTCATGCACATCATTGCCAGAGACAGAGCGAAATCAGCGTGCACAAGATCCCCTGAAGGAATGCCGATAGCAACAAGCTCCATTAGGCGCCTTCCTTTCCAAAACGCGCCGCCGCGTTGCCTCGAAAGGTATAAGAGCCGCAGTGGTCCAACTTGCTTTGTAAATCAAGCCAGATGTCGCCGCCAAGGGCGCGCCAACGGCGGCAGAAAGAATAATCCTCGCTTAGATAGACTCCGGTTTCCGGCTCGATCATGCAGTCGAAGAGCGCGTAGAGGTTTTCGCTTTTTTGCGCGGGCCTCGGAAAAGCATGCGCACCCGCGTATTTGAGTTCGGGATAAGCTTTCATCATGCGCTCAAATACGCCGCGCTTGATCAGCTGAAAGCCTGTCCCCGCATAGGTACCGGTCGCAAAATCACCCTCGCGGCGAGCTTCCTGCCCCCCGCAAAGCGCGCCGACGTAAGCAAGCCCCGCTTCGTCCAAAGTCTCGGCGCTATGCCCGAAGCGCTGCGCAAGTTGCATCCAGTCAATGATCTTGGCGGGATAAAGGCCGGCCACGAAGTCCTTGTCGGCTTTCAGCATGCGCACCACCTGCTCGACCGAAAAGGAAATGTCGGCATCGACAAAAAGAAGATGCGTCGTTTCAATGTTGTCGAGAAAGCGCCCCACGATGGCGCTGCGCCCGCGCGTGATCAAAGCATCGTTCCCCAGCATCACGAAAGAAACCCTAAACCCCTCCCGTTCGGCGGCGGCGGCAAGATTTAATAGCGACATCGTGTAGTCCTGCGCGACCAAGCCGCCGAAACAGGGGGTGCCAACGACGATATAGGGTTTGCTCATGCGTCCGTCCTTCCGTCGCAAACGATTTGGAGAAGTTTCTCGTTAAGTGCGCCCCACGACCATTCTTTCATGCGCGCGGCAACGCTTTCAGCGTCGCGGCGGGATTGATCGCGGTTCGCATAAACGTGTTCCATCGCGGCCACGACCTCGTCGACATCCGGCTCCCCCCAGTCCTGCGCGGTTTGCATCGACACGGACGCTTTAACCGGCTTTTGCGAACGAAAAGCGCGGCAGCCTATGATATCCACAAGGTCTTTCTGCCCGGTATTGTAGGCGACATAGGTCGGCACGCCGCAGGCCATTGCCTCCATTGCCACAAGATTGGTTCCGCCCTCGCAGCGATTTGGAAAAACCGCCATATCGCACTCATGCAATACGGAAGGCATCAGAAGATTATGCGTGTACGGAAGATCGACAAAGCTTCCGGCGGGCAAGCCTTGCTTGAAAAGCCACGGCGTCGTTTTCAAGCCGTAATCATCGGCGGGCTCCGGCACGCTGTCGATATGCCCGGCAAGCGCAAAAGCGTCCGCATCGGGTTTCAAAAGATTCTGCCAGCATGTCACCAGCAAAGCGTCCGGATGAGCCGCGCGGAATTTCTTGAAAGCGGCCAAAACGATATCCTGCGCCTTGCGGAATTCGAACTTGCCGCCGGAGAAAATGACAAAGCGATTGCGGTAAAGCCCCGAACTCGGCCCGGGATGGAACAGCAAGGGATCGATGCCCTGATAGCAGAGATGCACCGGCCCAACATCGAGGCTTTTTAGATAATCGGCATTCCATTTCGAGATGGCGATGAACATGTCGTAGTTCTTCGCGATCTCCCTTCCGTGAGGCGTGCAGACCAAATGCTCGATCGCGGCGCAGGCGACATTCGGCTTGCCCCAGATGCGATCCTGCCCCGCGAAACCGGAAAAATCGGTGCTGCATCCGTGAAGGACGGCATGCTTAAAGCTTAGAATCTCTTGCGGATTGTTGCGCAAAAAATCGGAAAGATTCGTCGCCAGTCGAAGCGGCGCGTCGATCAATCCCTGCTGCATGGGCGGCAGGCTGATAACCGAGGCCTTGCTGGTCAGAATAAAGTCTTTGGGATCGCCGCCGCGGCGAAGAAACTGCATCAGGATTTGCAGGCCATACATGCCGTATCCCGAAATTGTCGCCAAGACCCAGCTTACGGCAAGAGAAGACAAGAAAGCACCTTTTGAATGTGTCGCGGAGGCGAAGAAAGCAGAAAGGGATTCTTTGATAACACGGCTTTTGCGCTGGCGCAAAAGGCATGTTATGTCTTTCCTGTAACTACAGGAGAAAGAGGATCATGGCCATTACGTTGCACAAGGGCGATCTGCCGGCGCCTATTTCCTTCGGCAGCTGCGTTGCCGTCGATACCGAGTCCATGGGGCTCAACTGGAACAGGGATAGGCTGTGCCTTATGCAGTTATCGTCCGGCGATGGAAATGCCCATCTTGTTCAATTCGCCCCCGGACAGTACGAAGCCCCGAATTTGAAGAAGATTCTGACAGACCCCGCCGTCATAAAACTGTTCCATTTTGCGCGCTCGGACTTGGCCGTTATTTATCGCTATATGGGCATCCTGCCTAAGCCTGTGTACTGCACAAAAGTCGCCTCGATCCTCGTGCGCACTTTTTCCGAACGGCACGGCCTGAAAGACTTGTGCAAAGACCTTCTGAGCCTCGATATTTCCAAGGAACAGCAAACATCCGACTGGGGAGCGCCGACCCTGTCGCAGGAACAACTGACTTACGCCGCGTCGGATGTTTTTCACCTGCATAAGCTAAAAGCCGTTCTTGAGGAGCGCTTGGCGCGTGAAAACAGAACCGACCTTGCCCGCAAAATTATGGACTTTTTGCCGACCCGCGCGGAGCTGGATGTCATGGGATGGGCGGATGTCGATGTCTTTTCCCATAAACCCACCCGGAAAATCGATTAATACCAATCGGCGCAGGAAAGGGCTCGCGGGGGGTCATAAACGGCGTCGATACGTTCCTTGGCCGCCCGGTATAATTTGGTGTTTTTTCGCCTTAAAAGACGATAAAATGCTTTTATGAGCGACCCCAAAGACGACGAACCGAAAGGGCGGCTGGACTTTATACGGCCACGCATGACGCCGCGTATCAAGCGGGCGCGCGTAGGACGCATGGCGAGATTCATGCGCCACTTGCGTATTGGCCTGCCGGTGCTGGCGATCAGCGTTCTTTTGCTGCTCTATCTATGGCCGTCGGTGCTGCCCGGCTTTAAAATATCGAATATCGTCAAAAATATCCCCGACCTTGTGGTGGATAATTTGCATTACAGCGGCGTGAACGACAAAAATGAGCCTTACACGGTCCGCGCGGCGCAAGCCACCCGCCCCGCCAGTTTCAAGGGGATATACGATCTTGTTAAACCTGAAGGCGACATAACGATGCAATCAGGCGCCTGGCTGGACGGCAAAGCCGACAAAGGGCGCTATGACGAAATCGCAAAAAAGCTGTGGCTGGGCGGAAATGTACGGGTTTTCCACAATAAAGGTTATCAAATCACCTCCGAGGAGGCAAAGATCGACCTGAAAAGCGGCGAAGCCTCGGGGGATAAAAGCGTGTTAATTCAAGGGCCTTTTGGCACAATACGCGGAACCGGCTTTCATTTCCTTGATTCCGGCCATACCGTTATTATCAAGGGCCCGGCAACGGCGCTTGTGAATTTGCATCGACGGGGCGCATCTGATAAATCCCCAGCGGTAAAACCTTTACGATAAAGCAAGGAATTACCAGATAACTTTTGAAGATAACATAAGGTTTGGCATGCGGCTTAGCGTTCTAACAATAGCGCTTCTTTATTTCCTCGGCGGCATTGCTCCCGCAATGGCTGCGGCTGCGCTGCATTCAAAGGAACAGGCGGCCCAGTCCATCGAAGTAACCGCCGATAAGTCCCTTGAGTGGCATCAGGAAAAAAATACCTACATCGCGCGAGGCAACGCGAAAGTCGTGCGCGGCGATCTGACGATTACAGCCGACAACATGACCGCGCACCAACGCGAAAAGGACAAAAAGGACAAGGCCGCCAATCCTTCGGAAGCGGGGGATATCGATAAAATGACCGCCGAAGGGAATGTGGTTATCCTGAAAGGCAAAGCCCGCATTACCGGGGATCGCGCCGTTGAGGATATGGATCGGCATGTCGTGACCGTCACGGGCAAGAACTTGCGCTATCAAACCGAGGCTCACACCGTGACGTCGACGCGCAGCCTCGAATACTGGGACCAAAAGAAAATGGCCGTCGCGCGCGGCGACGCCACGGCGGTGAAAGGCGACCGCCATGTTTCCGCGGACGTTTTGACGGCCGAGTTTCGTAGCGGGCCGGACGGCGAAGATCGCCTGTCTCGGCTAAGCGCCGAAGGAAATGTTGCCGTTATTACCAAAAACGACGTGACACGGGGCGACAAAGCCGTTTACGACGAAGACCGCGATGTCGCGACGGTCACGGGCCATGTCCGCATTACGCGCGCGGACGGCACCGAGCTTTCCGGCGATGTCGGCGAAACCGATTTTGCCGCAAATCAAAGCCGTCTATTAAACGCCGGATCGGGACGCGTCAGAGTTCTGCTCCCGCCCAAGGCGTCCAAGCCGAAATCCATGGCCACAACACATGGAGAGAAACCGTGACTCGCGCCGGCAAAGTCGTTCCCCTTGCAAAACCCGAGAAAAAACAGGCGCGGCACACGCCGTTGCATGGCAAGGGCCTGTCTGTCGAACACTTGGGCAAACGGTACAAGCGCCGACCCGTGGTTCATGACGTGAGCTTCAGCCTTCAGCGCGGCGAGGTTGTGGGTTTGCTTGGCCCGAACGGCGCCGGCAAGACGACCTGCTTTTATCTGGTGACGGGACTCGTTAAACCGGACTCGGGGCGCATCAGCCTTGACGGCATGAACGTCACCGATTTTCCGATGTACCGCCGCGCGCGGCTAGGCCTCGGCTACCTGCCCCAGGAATCGTCGATTTTCCGGGGGCTGACCGTCGAAGACAACATCCGCGCCGTGCTTGAAGTCGTCGAATCCGATTACGGCGCGCGCGAAGCGATGTTGAACGAGCTTCTGGCCGAATTTGGCATCACGCATTTGCGCGAAGCTCCCTCCATCGCGCTGTCGGGCGGCGAACGGCGGCGCCTTGAAATCGCGCGCGCGCTGGCGTCGCAACCGCATTTTGTCCTGCTGGACGAACCTTTCGCCGGCATCGACCCCATCGCGCTGAGCGACATCCGCGATCTGGTGGTGCACTTGCGCGACCGCGGCATCGGCGTTTTGATCACCGATCACAATGTGCGCGCAACGCTTGAAATCGTGGATCGGGCTTACATCATCCACGATGGTCGCGTGCTGATGCAAGGAACGGCGAAAGAGATTATCGAAAACGCCGACGTGCGCCGGGTTTACCTCGGCGAAGAATTCAAGATGTGATTTTACTGGATTAAAAAAAAGCATCGTCATTCCGGGTAAAATCCTCGTGACCCCCGATTTTCCGGAATGACGGGTTTATAATTATGTCTGGGCTTTCTGTTTTACTTGTCTTTCGCCCATTCCTCATAACCGCCGGCAAGCACGAATACGTCTTTTAAGCCCATGGATTGCAGGAAGGCTGCGCCTCGCGTGCCCCCTTTTTGCGCGCGGCAATAAACGACTATCGGTTTGTTCGTGTGCAATTTTCCTAAATTTACCGCAAGGGTATCCAGCGGAATCAGGGTCGCCCCGTCGATATGACCGGCGTCGTATTCCCCCTTTTTCCGCACATCCAGAATAAAAATGGGTTTCTTGTCGGCTATCGCCGATTTCAGTTCCTCAACGCTAACGCTCGATATGGCCTGATAACTGCCCGAAAGCGGCGCTTGCGCGCCCGCCTCTTGCGCAAAAAAGCAACAGCATATGAAAACGAATGAGAGAATGGCACAAATGCGGGGCATGCTCCCCTCCTTTGCTAAAGTTTAAGCTTCGCGTTACGCCATCGCCTGTTGCCTGAGGTTGCCGATCGTTTCAAGAACCTCATGGGAGTCGATGCCATAATGCTGAAGCGCATAGGCCGAGAGGCCAAGAGCGATTTCCCTCTCCCCCATGACCGCAAGGCCGATGCCAAGTTTTGTCATGTGCTTGGCTTCGATATCTTCATGAACGCGGACAATAATGTCGATGTCCGGGTTCAAGCGTTGCTTTAATTGAGAAACGATCCGGCGCACGCTCGCCGCAAGGGGAAGCGTAACAATAACCAGCCTGGCCGTTTCAGGATGCGAGGCGGCGAGAACCTGTTCTCTCGTGGCATCGCCGAAAATGACCGGCAGGCCGAGTTTAAGAAGCCTTTCCATCAGGCGCCGGTCGGATTCGATCGTCACATAAGCAATATCGTGCGCGCGAAGCGCATCGGATATCATGCGGCCTACGCGGCCATGCCCGATCAGGATCACATGCCCGGCCAAGGGCGAACCGGGCCAATGGTGCGTCTCGCCTTCTTTCAGCCAGCGCATGACCGTCTTTGTCCCGCTGACCCAGCGCCCGACCTTTACGAAAAGATACATAACAAGGGGATTGCCTATAATGCTGACCAGCGCGACGGCGAGGATGAGATCGCGGTTATCCTGGTTCAAAATGCCCCATTTGTAGCCGACTTGGCTCAGGATGAACGAAAACTCGCCGATCTGGGAAAAGGCGCCGCCGACGACCGCCGCGGCTTCGGGCCGGACGCGCGCGATAACCAGAAGGACGGAAGTCATCACCCCGATACCGACGACGATAACCCCCCATGAAGCCAAAATGCCAAACGGCATGCGCTGTATGCTGGACGGATCGAACAGCATGCCGACGGAAACGAAAAACAAAATCGTAAACACCTGCTGCATGGAAAGCGATTCCGCCGCCGCGTGATGATTGAGATCCGTTTCGCCGATTACGACGCCTGCGAAAAAGGCTCCCAAAGCCAACGACACGCCGAAGAGAACCGAGGAGCCATAGGCGATGCCCAGCGCAATCACGATCACGGCCAAAGTAAACAGCTCGCGCGATCCCACCCGCGCCACATAGCTTAACAATTTTGGAATGATTTTGCGGACGCCAAACATGATGACGACGGCGAAACCCGCAACTTGCAGCAGCGTTTTGCCCATGGACTTGGCAACTTCCCCAAGGACCAGCCCTTGCGTGTTCACGAGGAAGGGAACGAGCACCATCGCCAGAATGACCGCAATATCCTGAACGACCAGCCAGCCCAGCGCGATACGCCCCGCGTAGCTGGAAAACTGGTGTTTTTCCTCAAGCAAGCGCGTCGAAATAGCCGTGCTCGCGACGGAAAAGGACAGGCCCATCAGGAACGACGCGGTTGTATCGAAGCCCAGAAGCAGCCAGGCCACGCAGAAGCCCAGCCCGCAACTGATGATCATCTGAAGCACGGCGCCAAAAACGGCGATGCGACGGACGACCGCAAGGTCTTTCCAGGAAAAGTGAAGGCCTATGTTGAACAGAAGCAAAGCCACGCCGACCTCGGCCAGTTCCGAAGCGACGGCTTGATTGGCTTCGATGCCCGGCGTGAAGGGGCCTATTAAAGTACCCGCGGCAAGGTAGCCCAGCAAAGGCGGAAACCGGATAACGCGAACCAAAAGACCACCCGCGAATGCGGCAACAAGGCTGATGATAAGCGTAGATAAAATGCCGTTCGAAGCTGAAACCATTCAAAACGCTCAATATGTTGATTCGTTTACCATAATAAGCCATTTTCCGCCGCGCACGAATGAAATGTATGCTGCAGCTTTGTTTCTTGGAATTACGCGCGGGGAGTCTTATACCAAGGACCCTATGAATTGACTCATGACGAGTATTTGAAGAATTCATAGGGCCTTCCGCCGCATAAGCGGCGGCCTCGGCAGTCGCCTCGGATACCAACGGTGCTTATGTCAGGATTATTAGGGCCGTTTGTATTATTCTTTTTCTTTTAGCGTCGAAAGGATTGGCCATGCAAAACATCAACGGACGCGCCGTCGTTTCGCTTCTGATGGCGCTGTCAATGCTTACGTTGCTCGTCAGCGGCTTCGTTCTCTTCGCCTCGCCTCAGGGAAGGCTCGCGCGCGAAATGGGGTGGACCTTTCTGGGCATGGACAAAGGCATTTGGTTCAATCTGCATATTGCGTTCGGCGTCATTGTCCTGCCGATCGCGCTTTTCCATGTCGCAAACAACGGACGGGCGCTGGTAAGCTACTGCCGCCGGGCGGGCGCGTTCAGCGCCCTTAAAGGGCGCAAGCCAAGCATGAAGCCGGAGCCGTTAATCGCTCTTGCTATTTTTGCCTTCGTTTTCTGGGCCTCGTACATGAACTACCCGCCCGTCAGCACTTTGCGCGACTTGCAGGAGTCTTTCAAATCGCACTGGCAAGCGAAAGGGGAAAGCCGCTAAGCCGGCTGAAAAGCGGGGCCAGTGGCCGCTTCGGAGGATCTTCGTTTCCGAAAAGCTTATCCCTTGTCGTTCTGGCCGGACTTCTCCGTCGGCACTTCGCCGACATAGTTCTCGGCCATAAAGCGGGAAAAAGCGGCAAGATCGCCGGGAAAAAGCCGTAGCGCGACCTCCGCCTTCGCCATGGCGGTCGAAAGCGTCATGTTCAATGGGATGGCGCCTAATTGAATGGCGCGGACGGCGGATTCATATTCGGCCCGATAATCCGCGTTGACTGGATTCACGATAGAGACGGCAATACCCCGCCTTTTCGCCGTCTTGATAACCGTGTGCAGCACATTTTCATCGACGGTGCCTGCGCCATACGAATAAAGAATAACGGCGCGAATTTCCGGATCTTCCACCTGCCTTTTCAGTATTTCCGGATTAAGTCCCAAGGTCGATTTAATGACAAGCGAATGAGAATAATCCCCATGCCATATCGTCGGTTGAAATGGAACTTTACGCTTTGGGTTCAGCCAATTAGCTAACGAAATGGGATACAGAAGGCGATTGAAGCGGGCAATATATTGATGGCGCGGCGCGTCAAAAGCGTTTGCGGCGGTATCGTTGACCTTTTCGGCTGAAGTGGCAAGCATCGCCCTGTCCCCCATCGCGATCACAACTTCGGCCATGTCGTGTTCATAAAGAGACTCAAGGGTGTACAGGGCATTCCGCAAATTAAGCGGCGCGTCGCTGACGGCGCTATCGAACGGCTGTTGCGCGCCCGTGTACACGATTGAAAAAGGCAGTCCCTGCCCCATCATCAAGGAAGTCGCCGCGCCCGCATACGACATCGTATCCGTGCCATGCGTAACTAGAAAACCGATATACGGCACTTTAATGTTGTTCCACAGATAGGTCAGGACGATCGCCACTTCCCGCGTATGGCTATAGTTCATCTGGGAGCTGTCGACGCAAAGCGCATTGAGCCCCATAATCTTGAAGCGGTCATGCAAAAGCCCCATCGCGGGCCGTAATATTTCTTCCCAACTGAAATTGGGCATGCGAACGCCATCGCCCGATTCCATAGCCAGGGTTCCGCCGGTCGCCAAAAGGACGACAAGTTTTTTCGACCCGATATCTTGCGGCGTAAGGCGATTGATTTCCTGAGCCAGCGCGCGAACGGCGTTTGCGTCAATCAGCCTCAGTTGAGATAAATCATCCGGGGAATTTAAAAATCCCTTTGTTATATCGGTCGGAGCGTCCATGCCAATATTTTCGATTCTGGAGAAATGTGCGATACAATAAGGCGTACGTAAAATCGCGTAAAGATGAAAAACCAGCGGCTGAGAAACTCAGGCGGCCCTGAAGGGGGGCTTTCTACGCCCCTACTGTTTCTTTCTTTGGCTCCCGTGGGCGGAGAGATAAACGGAAAGGGCGACAACGACCAGAAGAAGGGCGGAAAAAACTTCGTAAAGAACAAGTATTTTTGAGACAACATGGTCCGGCTTGATGTCGTCGTATCCCACCGTGGTAATCGTCACGCCGCTGAAATAGAGGGCGTCCACGAAATGGCCAAGCGGGGGATCGAAGAAAGCGGCGGGGAAAAGCCTGGGAAGAAGATAAAAGACGACTCCGAAATTTATGAACAGCCCCAGATAGCTGCGCATGGCCATTTTTATGCGCTGTCCGGTAGTAAGCGCCGTAGATGATTCAACAAGATCGAGTTCGCGGCGGACATCATGCAAAAGCGCGGAGACAATTTCATTGATGCGGGAACACGCGACGACAAAGACGACCCAGCCGAACGCCGCGGGGAGAATATTGGGCGGCGAGAACGGAGAGGAAACGACGCCCATCGCGAGAGCGACAAGAACATCGTATCGGAAGAAAACATGATTCCATTTGAAAAGCAAAAGGGCTTTTTCATGCGCATTTTTGCTGTAATCTTTTAAGTGGGTAATAAGAAACCGCGTCGGAGAAAACAGCAACACGATGATCCAGGAAAGAATTTTCATGCTAGTTGTACTTCCTTTATCCGCAGTTCATGGAATTATCTTATACGCTCGCACCTCAAGGACTTGGGAAAGAAACCCTCCCCCTCGCGGGGAGGGTTAGGGAGGGGGGAGTTCAGCCAAAGCATTTTTAGCCTTTGAGCGGCTATCCTGCGGCGCTCCCCCTCCCCTGCCCCCTCACGCGAGGGGAGGGGAAATTCTTTTTCATCCCCACTTTTGAACTACGAGAGGTATAGCATGAATCCATGCGATTGCGGATAACTCACAGGGCAAGATATTTCCTTTGTAAACAAGAGGTTTCGCATCTAAAACAGAACCCGCTCGCGCGAGGATAAAGATAAAGAACGGGACGACAACACCTAAGCTAGCTCCAAGGTATTCATCTGGATAAGTCATTTGACTTCATTCCGCACAAAAAGCAGTTTGAATTAGCAAACCCTATAAGTAGACACATCCGACCATCTAATGTATTTTTTTTCTGATTCCTGAAGCACACAAAGAAAAGAATCTCCATCAAAGACATAGTTTTTTCTAATTTCAATTTCAGGCCTGATTTTGTCTTTGAAAAATCCTGCACCATAAACATCATTAATTGAGATTTTGTTTTCTTCGCATAAGGCATGTAATTCCTGGCGCGTCTTCTTATCCAGACCTGTCAGTTTTTTTATAAATAATTTGGACCAACTTTGAGGATTCGGAATATGTATATTTTGAATTTCATTTATTTCAATTAACTTTCCCAAATCTTTCATACCCCACATAATGGATTCCGCCTTCTGAAGAAGGATTACTCCTTCCTTCTGAAGAGTATTTGATGCCATAGATTCAAGGGCTCCAATAACTAACCCACCCCCTATTGCCCATGCAGGAGAACCCAAAACACCAACTCCAGAATGCACTCCTCCAAGTTTTTTTATCGCTTGAGCTTTTAAAGAATTAGCTTGGAATAAAACATCTTCAGGAAACAGCATTATTTTGCTGATGCTGATTTCAGACCCATCATTTAAACCTAGTTTTATTAAAGGCATGACGACTCCTGTTGGTGCTTGAAGCAAGGCAAATTAGGCGCTTTGTCGTCTATTCATAAAAGTAGTGGAGGTGAATAGGCTGAGACGCAACCCGAACGCCGTCAAGTACTATTTAACGCACTAGCACTCGAATCGGATGTGCTTTTGAAATCAGAATTTGCCAGTTATTATAGAAAATATTAGTTTAATAAGTAGAAGGAGATTCTTACATGATTGTTTTTGAAAATCCCTCCAATGGTTATCGGGAAAGTATTGAGCAGATCGGACCGAAAATAGGGGTGTTTTTTTTGGGTGGGTTCTACCTCATATTTAGAGGATTGTGGCACGACCTGATAATTTGGCTCTTAATAGTATTAGTGGGTTTTTCGATCCATTTTGGTGTAGGAATTTTTTTCGGGATACTGACAAATGTAGTGTATATATTTATTATTAATTCCCGTTTAGAGAAATTCTATTGGAGGAAGGGATGGAAGCGCGTTAAACTGCGCAAGCCATCTTGCGAAAAAGAGGGAAGCTAATATTCATAAACTTTGCAGATTTCTATGCTACGCGCAATCACGCGAGGATAAAGATAAAGAATAGAAAGTGGGGATTTATATCCGCCTTGGATAGAAGATATAAAAACTAATACGATTTAATAAAATTCCCTGCCCTATGGCCGCTAAAGTAGCGAGAAATTGCATCCCCGCATTCTAAAATAGAATGAAATAGAATAGGGAGTCAGTTAACTAATCCGAAGCCATTTTTAAGGGTTAGGCGTAGCAATAGGCTGAATTTTCTGACACGATAAAAAGGGAGTTTTCCACAATAAAAAGCATTTGTTTAATGCTGTCTGAACGCCTTTTGCATCAACAAGTTAAGGTCTAAAGAGCAAACCCTAGCCAACTAAAGCCTTGTGGGACAGGTTGTGGGACTAGAATTGTCTCTAATAGTTTTCAAATTGATTATATTTGATTATTACCCAGTAAATGGCGGATGGGTGGGATGTACTCGCTGCGCGCTGGCGCGCTTGCTGCGTTGCAATTTTCTGGTCGCGGCCTGTGACCTTCCCCCCGCCAGATAGACCAAAATGATGTAGAGTCCTCAACCCAAG
>CAYVNS010000026.1:0-18571 GCA_964453225.1 uncultured Rhodospirillaceae bacterium | reverse complement strand
TCACGATCACCGCCGACGACAAGACCATGACCTACGGCGGCAGCGCGCCGAGCCTGACCGCGACTTACACCGGCTTTGTCAACGGCGACGACGCTTCCGATCTTGGCACCGCGCCGACCTTGGCTTCGGGTACTCTTTATACCGCGAACGCCGGCACGTATGTGGGCACGCTCACGGCCTCGGGCGCGGCGTCCGATAATTACACCATATCTTATGAAGCGGGGGATCTGACCATCTCCAAGGCGGCTTTGACGATTATTACTGACAGCAAAAGTATGCTTGAAGGAGCGGCAATGCCTGTCTTTACAGGAAGGAACAATCTTATCGCACAGGATGAGCCGCTGATTACATGGAGCTATGTGCCCCTAGGTTATCATGGCGCGGTCGGAACGTATAGGATAGCCGCCGAGGCAAGCGATCTACATAACCGCTTGAGCAATTATATTGTTTCGGAAGTTTACGGCACTTTGACTGTGACAAACAATGACAGGGTTGTGAGTGATATCGTCATTATTAACAGCCAAACACCTGCTGGCATTAATAAGCATCCGGAGTTTTTGATAATCACCGGAAACCAAAAAGAAGAAAGCTATGAGCCGGAAATCTTGGAATACTATCAGCTTACATTCGCAAGCTATGAGGACAACGACGAGGATGAAGAGGATGAGGAGGATCTTTTAGACCTGGAAGTGAATAACGAATTACAGGGTCAACTCGGTATTGGAAACCCATGGAAGAAGTTGGAAAAAATCATTTATCACCACTAATAGCGTAAAAGGAATAAGAGCGGCCCTTGGATAACAGAGGGGCCGCTTTTTTTAAGCCGTCGTACAGCGCATCCGTCATGAGGAATCCCCCTACCTAGGACGAGCAAGCCCCCCTCATTTGACTATATATATAAGGAATAGAGCGTAATATTTCATGCGAGAAGCCGATGGGGAAACGGTGTTCCAAATTCGATGCGAAAATTAGCACGAAGGAAAATAATTCGAACAAAAGAAACATGAAAGAAGCCGATCGGTTGGCGGTTCCGGGTGTCCGTGCATATCTTCCAGCTGATCCGCCTTCCTTTTCCATCGTGAGCAAAGGATGTCGGCAACTCTTCGATAAAGGGGTTTCATCAGGGAAATCGTCCGGGTTTATGAGAAGACTCCGGCTATAGTAATGAGAATGAAAATCATTATCAACAACAAAAAAATAAGACGCATCAATGGGATGAAAATACATTTTAAGACTCTGAGTTCTTTTTGGAGAGTGGCACGCAGTAAAGTTCTAATTTATGACCGACAATTTTGTACCCGTATTTTTTTGCAATAGCCTCTTGGAGGCGCTCCACTTCGGTATTCGTAAATTCGATAATTTTTCCGCTTCGAATATCAATTAAATGATCATGATGTTTATCGTGAACATTCTCATAACGTGCGCGGCCTTCGCGAAACTCCAGCTTCGCAATCAAGCCCATTTCCTCAAGCAGGCGAACGGTTCTATATATTGTCGCCAGGCCGATTTTGGGATTAAGTTTTTGAACGCGTTTATGAAGTTGCTCAACATTCGGATGATCGGTCGCCTCCGAAAGTATGCGCATAATCAGTTTCCGCGCTTCCGTCATCTTTATCTTTGAATTCGTGCTCGTCATGGATAGGGCATTCCTTTAGCCACCCCGCGCATAACATATGACCGCGTATTTTCTTTGGCAACATTTTAGGCGGCACCCCCCTTTTTCTAAAAACAAGCCGTTTCGACTCAATCTCAGGGGGAAGCGTCCAAAAACGGAAAAATTATGTGTCCATAATCGGAACGTCAAAAAAACATAATAACCATAGTCATTTTCGTGCACGATTTTTTTCGTGTACATCGATGCATCATAAGCCGTTAGATAATTAAAACTATATTCGTCCTGTTAATAAAACCTAACGCCGAAATTCAATCACCATCGTCTTTTTTGTGTTGAATCGGGTTTTGAAGCCCTTTACACGCCTCGCATCTCGGGGGTCGTTCAAAGATCCCCTGTCTCACGATAAAAATCCCATTAACAATACGGAGTACGACGAATGGCAAACAGCATCGCATTTCTGGACGCGTTACAGGGAGTCAATTATCAGACGCTTTCATCAACGAACTTCAAGTTGGCGATTGTCGATCCTGATAGTTCAGGGCTCACTTCCAGCCAGCTCGGCAATTTGGAAGCATCCGGTAAATCGGTCGTCGGCTATCTTAGCATCGGCGAAGCGGAAGATTACCGCAGCTATTGGGAATCAAGTTGGGATACGAACAAACCCAGCTGGATGCTTGGCGAAAACCCGGATTGGGGAAGCCATTACGTAAAATTCTGGGACCCCACGTGGCAAAACATTGTCCTTAACCGGGCGACCGAAATGGCCAAGGCTGGATATGACGGCATTATGCTTGATGTTGTCGACGTCTATGGCGTTTCGCAGGTCTCAAACGCGGACGGCGGTTTTGACCACGCACGCGCTGACATGATGGCCTTCGTCCAGAAGATCTCGGCGGCGACGAAAGCCGTTAATCCGGACTTCAAGATCATTCAAAACAATGCTCTTGACCTTCTGGTGACCGATCCGGACAATCCTTCCAGCTCGACGAACGCGTCCCATCTTTCCCATATCGATGGCGTGTTGGCGGAAAGCACGTTCTATTTGTCCAACAATTCACCTACATCGTGGGGACAATGGAACGAGCAATACTTGCTTCACGCCGTTGACGCGGGAAAAACGGTTCTTGCGATTGACTATCCCACAAGCAGCTCCGCCCAAAACGCCTTTATCGACAAGGCGATTGCGGATGGATTTGTACCTTATGTGGCAACGCAAAGCCTGAACGGCGATATCGCGTCGATCAACTACCAGATTCCTTCGGAACTGCCGGCCAATGCCATGGCCTCGCTTCTGGATGATTCCGGTACGTCAACGCCGACGGTGCCAACGCCGCCGCCGGTTGTGGCTCAGCCGAAGCCAACGACGCCGACAACCCCGTCTACGCCGGCGCCGACACAGCCAACGGATGATGGTCAAAGTCAGACCAATGATGATGCCGATTACGGGAGCAAGCCGGGCTATCACGTCACGGACATCCCGAACGGCAAGCATACGGTTTATGCGAATACGACCTATGCGGAGTTTGACATCCATGACAACTTCTACGGAAAGGCCACAATCAAGTATTTTGGCCGGGATGCTCATGACATCATCGGGGTCGATCATGACTTGTACGCTACGCCGGCTGAAGTGATGAAGCACGTTACCTACAAAGGAAACGATGCGATCATCAATCTTCCCGACGGCCATGGCACGGTCACAATCACCGCCGCAGGCCAAAACAGTCTGATCCCTGCGGATTTCCACATCATCTAAGGGAGGGAGAGCAGGAGCGCCCGGTTTTCCGGGCGCTCCTTCTTTTAAAGTTGCAGAGACAAATGAACAATAAACCGGACAATCTTCTTATTTCGGCGTTGCGCACGGCGAAACCTGCTTTCGTCTATGCAGGCTTGTTCAGCTTTTTCATTAATCTGATGATGCTGCTCGTGCCGCTTTACTCGCTTCAGGTTCTTGATCGCGTGATGTCGACCGGCAGCCGCGAAACTCTTTTTTGGCTTAGCGCCATTATGGTTGCCAACTTTCTGGCGGCGGGCACGCTTTTGGCGCTGCGTTCATTCACCATGGTTCGTGTGGGCGAATGGATGGATAACTATATGTCCAGCGCGCTTTTGTCGAACAGCCTGTCGCATGCCGCAAAAACAGGCGTTCGTGGCAGCCAGAACCTGCGCGATTTAAACGCCATTCGCAGTTTTGCGACGGGAAGCGGGCTTATGACGCTTTTCGACATGCCGTGGTCGGTCATAGCGCTTGTCGTGATATTCTGCATGCATGTGCAGTTGGGCGTTATCACTCTTCTGGGATCAGCCCTTCTCATGCTTCTGGCGTGGTTCAATGAACTTGCGATGAAAAAGCCTTTGGAAGAGGCCGGTGTTCTTAACGTAAAAAATTACCAGCAGGTCGACATTGCCATGCGCAATGCGGAAGTGATCGAAGCCATGGGTATGACGAAAGCCGTGGCTGATTTTTGGCAAAGAATAAATCACCGGATTACATCGCTTCAAAGCCTGGCAAGCAACCGTTCTGCGGTTGTCCAGGCGCTCACGCGGTTTTTCCGCCTTGATCTCCAAATCGCGATAACGGGGTGGGGTGCCTATCTCGCCTTGAATCACGAGCTTACCTCTGGCGGCATTATCGCCGCCTCTATCCTTGCCGCGCGGGCGCTGGCGCCGTTTGATGCCGCGATTTCGGTCTGGAAATCGGCGATCGAAGCTCGGGGCTCCTGGCATCGCTTGAATCAGGAGCTGAACGGCATGACCGCCGCACAGCCGGGAATTTCCCTTCCAACGCCCGAAGGACGGGTTATTGTCGACCGCGTTGTCTATGCGCCTCCGGGGCAAAACAGGGCTGTTATCAAGAACTTAAGCTTCGCTCTTGAAGCAGGGGATGCGCTTGGGATTATGGGGCCGAGCGGTGCCGGAAAGTCTACTTTGGCAAAGCTGATCGTCGGCGCATGGAAGCCCTATAGCGGCGTCGTCCGCCTTGATAATGCCGATGTCAGCCAGTGGAAACGCGAAGAGTTCGGCAAGCATATAGGCTACCTTCCGCAGGACATCGAGCTCTTCAGCGGCACCGTGCGCGACAATATCGCCCGTCTTTGGATGGACGCGCCCGATCATGCCGTTATCGAAGCGGCTCAAATGGTCGGTGCGCATGAATTAATTCTAAGCCTGCCCAAGGGCTATCATACCGATATTGGCCCCGGCGGCATGTCTCTATCAGCAGGGCAGCGGCAAAGAATAGGCCTTGCGCGTGCGTGCTTCGGTTCGCCGAAACTGCTTGTTCTGGACGAACCCGATTCGAACCTCGACGGCGACGGCGAACAGGCCCTTATGCAAACGCTTGTGAAAGCCAAACTGAAAAACATGACATCAATCGTCATTTCTCATCGCCAAAGCTTCTTCGGGCTTGTGAATAAAATGCTTATTTTGGGCGACGGGGAAATGAAAATCTTCGGGCCGACGATGGAAGTTCTGGATGCTTTATCCTCAAAAGGAAAACCGCGCGACGAGGCCCAGAATCCTCCGGCGCATAGATTTCGAAGGAGACCGCAATATGTCCCTTATTCCGGCAGGGCATAAGATCAAAAGCGCGGCGGCGCAAGGGCTCGTGATAGCCAACGCCTTTTTTGATCGTTGCCACCGATACATCAGGCAGAAGGAATACGCCCCCGCGCTTGAATCCGGCTCCACCAAAGCGGTTGCCGTCATGGATCGGTGCATCGGTTTTATGGCGCAAAAAGAATATCAATCGCCAAACCCCGCGCTTTCGATTGCGCGCGGACCGATTGTCTTCGGCCTTTGGATCACATTGGCGCTCACTTTTGTAATTGTTGTCTGGGGTGCGCTTGCGCCGATCGACAGCGCCGCCATTGCGCAAGGCAGCATCGTGCTTTCCTCGAACCGCAAAACGATCCAGCATTTGGAAGGCGGCATTATCGATCATATATTCGTCAAGGACGGCGATAAGGTCAGCGCGGGGCAGAAACTCGTTGTGCTGACAAACACGGCCGCGAACGCAAGCCATAATTCCATACGGGAACAGCTTTTCGACATGCGCGCGGCGGAAACGCGGCTGAAATCGCTTCTGGATCAGCGCGACGCCCTGGTTCTGGATCGGGAAATCGTCGATGCCTCCAAAACAAATTCGGTTGTCCAAAAGATCGTCGCCACGCAAACCAGCCTTTTCAATGCCGAAAAGGAGGCCGAAGCGGCCAAAGTCACGACGCTCGTGGAACGCATCGGCCAGAACAACTCGGAAATTACGGGCCTGCGCGCGCAAAAGGAAGCCGCCGACGCCCAGCTAAGCCTGGTCGAAAAAGAAATCAACATGGTGCAGGAATTGCTGAAAAGCGGTTATGCGACCAAACCCCGCCTGTATGCGTTGCAAAAAAGCCAAAGCGAGCTCATAGGCAATCAGGGCCAGCTCAACGCGCAAATCTCGAAATCGCTCAAAAGCATCGCCGAGCTTGAAGTCGCGATGACAAACCTGAAAAAGGAATTTGAAACAAAGAACGCCGAGAGCTTGCGCGAAACGCAGTCCAAAATGGCGGAACTGTCTCAAAAGCTGGGCGCGTCGCAGGATATTATGGGCCGCACGGTGATTACCGCCCCCATGTCCGGCATCGTCATGGGGCTTAAATACCACACACCCGGCGGCGTCATCGCGCCGGGGGCTTCGATCATGGATGTGGTTCCGCAGAACGATCCCTTGGTGGTCGAAGTCCGGGTCAACCCGGCGGACATAGGATCGGTCCACGCGGGCATGGAGGCTCAAATCATGTTTGCGGCGTACAAAGCCAGAAGGACACCGAAAATCCCGGCGGTCGTCACGCACGTCTCGGCGGATACGTTTATGGAAGAGCGCAATAATACGCCTTATTACAGAGCAAGGCTCGAGGTTGATAAGGATTTTATCAGCCGCCTAAAAAAGCCGGTCGAGCTTTATCCCGGAAGCCCCGTAAATGTCTTTATACGCAGGGAATCGCGGACGTTCCTGAACTATCTGTTTGCGCCAATTCTCGATAGCACCGAAAAAGCCTTTAAAGAGGAATAGCGGGCGAGGCCTTGTCGGCGTCCGTAACGGACGTATTCGTCGTTATGAACGTGTGATAGGGCAGGCGCTCGACATGCTGCTTTAAAACAAGCGCGGCGATAATGAACGTCGTGAAGGAAGATAAAAAATAGCCCATGCCATAATAGCGGAATCCGAAATTAAGGCTTATCAGCGTAAAAAGCGCGTTTGTGCACAGAAAAACGATCTGAATTGTCAAGCTTGCCTTGCGCGCATCGAAATAAGACAGAAGGATAAGAAGGAACATAGCCAGCACCTGAAACATGGCGCCCAGCAAGCCAAAGCGCAGCATGCCGATCTGCATCGTGCTTCCTTTTAGAAAGACGATGATCTCAGGAGCAAGGAACATCGCGATAAACGCGATGCTGGCTTGAAAAAAGAACAAATTGCCGGCGCTTCCCCAAATGCTATGCATGATGGACTTATGATTGTTTTGTATGCGCAGGTAGTTCGCCTTCTGTTCAACATCCCTGTAAAACCGCATGTACCGCTCGAAAAAATGCGTTTCGACATTGAATAAAAAAATCGCCATCGCCGGAACCGTGGTTAGGTATGCCAGAAACATCGTTGCATCGTAGTAGGGGTAGATCACCAGCCCGCTGCTCATGGTGGTCGCCTCCGGTGCGGACCACATAATCCATTTATCCACCCATATGGCCATATTGTAGATTAGTCCGCCCAAGGCGATATCCCAGTAGTTCTTAAATCCTTTTAGAAACTCAAAAGCTTTTTTGATGGGGTAGGGGTATTCGGCAAAGACATTGCCGATCAATAGGGAGATCACTACAAGCACGCCGAAAGAAAACCCGTTTAGCAAGCCAAAGGCGCCGAAGGACTTGGCAAGCAAAAGGCTCGCAATCGTCCCCGCCGCCATTCCGAAAAGAAACGCGCGCGTAATGAGCCGGTAGTTTTTGAGAGCGGAAATGAAAATGCTTACGAGCCATACTGAGCTTAAAAGAAGAAAATTAACTATGGCGCTTACGGCGAACTTCGGCTCCATCTGCACGGCGTACAGATAAAAAGGAGCGACGATAATCAAATCCATGATCCACAGCAGGAGCAAAGCGCCGAAAAGCATGCCGATGGCCGTTGAAACGTCCCGCTTGTAGATGCAATCGGATAGATAGCGCGTCGCGACCATGAAGACCGGGCCGGAAAAGACAAGAGAAAAAGAAAAATTATAAATAAGGATAACCCTGAAATCGAACAGCACATCGATCCCCACGAGCGCCTGGCCTATTTCCGCAATCGCGCCAAGCGCCAAAACCGTGAACAACCACGGGCCTGTCGAGGCAAAGGCGGAATTTAAGCCCGCGCCGACAAAGCCGAACAAGTTGTCCTGTCGGTACAATTTACGCAAAACGAAACCGATGCCGGCCATTTATGCGGCCTCCTTGTTTTCTATAAGATCGCTGTATAAATCGCGATACGCCTGACGCTGCTTCTCGCGCGTGTAATAGGCGCGCACCCGCGCCTCCAGGGCTTTTCCGCACTGCGCCCTATAATCCCGCCGGGTTAAAAGCTTATGCAAGGCTTCCGCGACTTCTTCAGCGCTCGCCAAAGAAACAATTTCTCCGCCCGGCCCAAGAAAAGGCCGTTCCGTCTCGCTTCCAAGGATCATCTCCCGGCAAGCGCCCACATCTGTCGCGACGACGGGTATTCCCGCGGCGCCCGCTTCCAGAACGACCAGCGGCTGAGCCTCGCTCAAGCTTGTCAACGCAACAACGTCGATCACGCCGAAATAGTCGATTAAATTTACGCCCCCTGTAAAGGAAACGGTTTGCCCAAGCCCCAGATGCTCGGACAGCTCATGGCACTCGTCAGCGTAATCGGGATCTTCGTCCTCTGGCCCCATAATAAACGCGCGTATTTTTGGCATCTTTTTACTCAGGATTTGAATCGCGCGTATGTAGGTTTTTATATCCTTGATGGGTACAACCCGCCCGATCAAGGCGACAGTCGGTGCGTGCGGCCTGGATTTGATTATCGAAAAAGCATCCACATCGATGCCATTCGCGATAATTCTCATCTTGTCGGCCTCAGCCCCGTCCATCCGCTGAAACTGTTGATTGCCTCCGTAAAGCGTGATGATCTGCCGCGAGGCTGCGTAACAAAAGCGGGCATAGTTGCCGAAGGTGTCCATCCAGAAATCCTTAAGGTTTCGCTCGCGCTCGGCCGTCGAAACGGAAAGATCGAAAACATTTAAATCGTCGAGCCAATGCGCGCCGGCGATTTCTATGCGGCGCTCGTTCGTGTAAATGCCATGCTCCGTTAAAACGCAGGGCCGGCCGGTTTCCAAATGCGCGCGCGCCAGAAGCAGCCCGGCATAGCCCGTGCAAAAGGAATGATAGGCTTTGGCCGGGGGAATATCGGCAAGCAAAACGCAAAAAAGCCCACCGAACAAGCTCCGCCACGACCAAAAATAATCAAGGAACGATGTCTCCGGCATTGTGCTTTGATACATGTAAACCATCATGTCCCACGCGCTCGCCGAGTTCAGCAAAAGCTTGCTGCCGATTTTATGCCGCCAGGGTGCGATAGCATCGATCAGGACGCGCAAGTCCTCAATGTCAGCCCTTAGCTGAAGCTTTAAAAGAACTTCCCTAAGCTTTGAAAACAAAAGCCTTTCTTCGAAAGGCTTGAGCGAAGCGCACCCCGGGGGCAGGGACTGGAGCCGGATTGTTTTAAGGCTGATCACGTTTTTGGGAAGTTCATAAAGAATGTCACAGGGGGCATCGGCGCTTGCAATGGCAATGATCGAAAACGTCAAATGATCCTGCATGCGGATCGTTTCATGCGTCCATGATGAAACGCCGCCGCGAACATAAGGATAGGCGCCCTCAAGAATGAGGCAAACATCCGCTTGCGGCACTTCAGGCAACATCAATGTTTTCCTTCCAGGCTGGAAAAATGTCGCCCAGCTTATGGAATGGCCGGAAGTGGTAGGGGCCTCGTTTCCCCGTGATATAAACGTACTCGCGCAGTTCCTTTAAGCGCCTCTGGCGAAACAAGGCCTCCATATACCAGGATTCCTCGTCAGGGCTCAGCTGTCCCGCAAGGGCAAAAGCCTTCAAAGTCTCAACGGCTTTTTCTGGCAGGCCTCGCCGCACATACAGGCGCGCCAGAAAAACGGAAGTGCGCAAGTCCTTGATCCCGGTCAGATAGCGCTCGTAGATGCGAATGGCGTTGTCGCGAAGCAACTGGCGCGTATCGGCATCCACAAGCCCGGTAAAGGCATAGGTATCGTAAAGGCGCGCCAACGCCAGCTGCCGGTCAGGCAAAGGAAAACGCCGGATGTCGTTCTCAAGGCGCATGCGTTTTGCCATGAAATCCCGTTCGATATGCGCAAGCGCTGTTGCGGCTTGAACGCGTACGGCAGGTTCGGGATTTCGGGCAGCCTGAAGAAGGAGCGGCGCAAAAGCGGGGCAAAAATAGCGGGTCATTTGTGCAATCGCCATCTGCTTTTGCAAAATGGATCCAAAGGCAAGAACATCCTGAAAGGGCTCGACAGCGTATTTTCTCAGAGGCTTTTCGACTCCAAGTACCAACTGCTCTTGAATTTTTTCGTCGTCGCTCATGTGGGGGGGCTGAAAAAAAGCTTCCATCCACGCAAGGGGATCGCTTTTCGATTTTGGGCAAAGAACAAAAACCGCAGGCGCCAGGAACCCCAGAAGCGCGCCGTAAGGCCCCAAAAAGCCGCACGCCAGAAAAAGCAAAAAACTAAAACGAAAGTTTTTACCCCCCGTCCTTAAGTACAAAACCGCCATGCCCAAATAACAAAGCGTCGCGGCATGAATCATAAAGGCGGCTAAAAAATCGGGCGGTGACATAAGCGCAAGACAAACCTCCAGCTCCGCGACGCACGCAAGAGCCCCAAGGCACAAGACGAAAAACAAGGGTTCGTCCTTTATGTCGGTATCGCTCGCAGGGTTGTTCATGCCGAATTGCTTATCTCAGAAGGCGTTGTTTGCTGAAGTTTTGGCAAGGCTATGTCGACTGGAATCAAAGGCTTCCCTAAACCGGCCAAACGTTTCTGATGTTTGTGGCCGTTCATCGTCTTCGCTCGATGGACTGGAGCTTGCAAATAAGTGAAGGCAATCCATTCACACACGATCTTGAAAGTCTCAAAGGTGTGGACGCCCATATCGATAAAATCCATTTCCTCAATTTTCAAAAAGCCCAAGACCGCGCCCGTTTTTTCATTGTAAACGGGCCCCGCAAGCATGCCTTCATGTCCCAGAACTTTTTCCTGCTCCTCATCGGTAACGCTTAAAAGGCGTTTTTGACTGAACAGATCGCGATTAAGAGGCGTGTTTTTGTTATAACGCGTGGCATAGGCGTCGTCCGCGCTCCACCCGAAAGATTTGGCCAGGACGAAAGCGGAGCCTTCGCGCCTGAAAAAGGAAAATTTCCTGGGATGCAATGAGGTTGTCACCAGCATCTCGATTTTTTCATTAAGATTCTTCGGTGTCGCGGACTGCAACGATTTGGCCATGCGATAAACGGTCAGAACGCTTCTTTTTTCTTCCGCCAGTCGCATTTCCAGCCGCTCTTTCACTTTCTTCAAGGCCAAATAGCTTCGGGCCAAGATATGCGCTGACTCCTCGCTCTTCCAAAGCCGTTCGAAAAGATCCTCGCGCTCGCGAAACTGGCGCGACCGGATGCTTCCTAAAAGCAGGGCCATAATGATCCAAAGAAGAGGCTGAAGGAAAATCCGGAAATAATAATCGTACATCGTCTCTGTCAGGCTCTGCTCGGGCATGTTTCCCACAAGCAAAAAAGCCGTCGCCAGAAGAGCGGTAAAAATGGCCTCGCGCTGCCCGTATTGAACAATGACCAAAAGAACGATGATCCAGAAGGGATGAGGATTCATGCCGATAAATCGCGCGCCATCGCCAAACAGAAGATTCAAAACCACGGTCGCGGAGAAAAAAGCAAATGTTTCCAAAACCGCGGATCGTCTTATCCCGCCAAAAAGGAATGCGATGAAATTGTCCTTGCGCTGTTCGGAAAAAAAGCCTGGCGCGGCGGCAAAAGCATCTTTTTCAGTGATGGAGGACATACTTATCTGTGCGGTAAAGGTTCCTATCGCCTTGATAGATGGTGTTTTTTATTCTTGTCGAAACGGGATAAGTAAACCATTGCCAGTGATGATCCGTTTTCTAAAAAAGGAATAAAGGCTGCGCGACTTCTTACAAAACCCATTTGAGGTTCAAACCCAAAAGGTCTTCGCTTTGGGAATTGTTTTCACCGCCGGAATCCGTGTGGGAGGCGCGAAATTCGATGTTCAATTTTTTCGATAGGGAATAGTTCAATGCCGCGCCGTACAAGGGCCCGCTGTTATCGTTAAGCCTGTTAAGGCTATAGCCGCCGTACCCCTGAAGCAGCAAATCGTCAAACAGCTTTTTCCCGACGGAAAGCGTCCCGGCATGCACCTCATAATCCGATGCGGAAAGCGGCTTATAACGCCCGCCGGCGGGACCGCGTCTTTCGACAAACGTGAAATATTCGGCATCGCCTGTATAAGCGGCGGTCACATTGATCTCATTGTGCGGATCGCTATCCAAAGAAAAAGGCAGCGAATATTCGAGCTCCGCATTCCAGGCCAAAGCATCGGCGGCGCTCCAAATGTCGTCTAAAGAGTAATGATTAAAACCGCCGCCGATAGTGCCGATAAAGTTTTTGGAAAAAATCTGCCGCCTTTCGAGATGAAGATCGCTCCTCGTGCCGCCTTCAACGACCATTTCGACATAGCCCCAATACGGCCTATTGAATTCGCCCCGTAATTTCGTGACGCCGCTCGTGCCCCACCAGCTGTGCTCGGCGCCAAAACCGGCCGTAAAAGTGTTGGCATACAAAGCTGCATTTAACTCATGATTGTTTTCGAAAATTTTATTTAAAACGATGGCGCCGCGCTGTTGATCGCCACGGAAGTGACGGGCAGAGCCGTTCTGGCGAATAACCGGCGTTCTTGTGTGCATATGGTTGTTTTCAACGCTCAGAACCATATTCAGCGTGGGCGTCAAGGGGAACTGCCCGCTCGCTCGCGCCAGTTGTTCATAAGCGAGATCGGTTCGCCTGTATGTATAGCCGCCCAGAATGTTAGGGCCTTGCGAAAAAGCGGCGGCGCGCTGTTGTTCAAGAATATCTTCGTCGTTCGGGTCCAGAAGGATCGCCTTGTTCAGCCCTATGAACGCGCTGTTATAATTGCCGATATTGTAATTCAGCTGGGCTTCGGCGGCGAGCACGCGCGGATTGTTCGGATAGTCCATCTTGAGCTGCTCGATAATTCCAAAAGCCTTATCGAACTTGCCCGTTTCGGAATATAAATTAACCTGCGCAAGCTTGAAGCGCAACTCGTTCGCCCTTTCTTCTTCGGCCGACGCGGAAGTTTCAGTAGTTTTTTCCTCGTCGTTAGCCGTCTCCTGATCAGCCGCCTCCTCCTGATTAAAGGCGACCTCCATTTCGGCGGGAACGTCTTCCTCCGCCTTTGCCGAAACGGCACAGAGAACAAGCGCGACAAAAAGGGCTACGGCTAGGCGGTGTGTCAAAAGAACCTCCGGCAGGAAACTCAAGGAGTAAGAACGGCCGATGCCTCATCGTATCTTTTGTTTTCCATCAAAATCTCGGCGAAATCCGCGCGAAGCGACTTGTCGTCCGGATATTCCCGGATCAATTCGCGAAACAACTCCGCCGATTCAGCCAATCCTTTTTTCCGGTAAAGCAAATGAGCCATCGTCAGGCGATCATAAAGGGACTTGTCGGGGATGTCGGACAGTTGGTCAAAAGCGCGATCATAAAATACCTTCGCCTCGAATTTCTTTTTCTTGTGTTGCATGATTCCCCCATAAGCCAGATTAAGCTGGTAATCATCGGGGTTGTTCCTGATGGCTCTTCTCAGCAGGGGAAGCGCTGCGGCATAGTGGTTGGCGGCGGCTTCCTGAAGCGCGACATACTTCAAAGCATCCTGATCGTCGGGATCAACGGCATACAGTTTCTGCCATCCCTTATCCTTTAGCTCCTGCATACCTTGCTGTTCGGCCAACGATACGAGGCGCTTTAGTCTTTCACCTTCGGTCTCGCGCTCAAGCTCCTGTGCCAACACATTGCTTAGGTCCAGGCTGCGCATAGCTATAAGAGCCGCGATATAAATGTCTTTTATCGCCGGCGACGCCGCAGGCAGGTTTTTGACGATCTCGACGACGGCTTCCGGATGATCAATTTCCTGCAAATGAGCAAGCCACGGCGCGCGTTCCAAATCAGTGGCCGCGATGGCTCTGTTTTTAATCCATGTAAAAGCGGCGGGCGAAGGCGTGCTTCCCCAAAAACCAAGCAGTTCCTGCACTTCCGCGCTGGCGAACGAACGCCCGGTTGCGAGATTGACCAAAAGGCTCTCGGCTTCCGTTTTAAAGCCGGCCTCTTCAAGCAAATAAACCATGTCGCGCTGCGCTTTTTCATTTTGATGCAGGCGGTTCAAGGCGAATTGAACAAAAGGCTGCATAGGGGAAAAATTCTTGTCGGCGTTTTTAATTTTATGCGTCCATTCGGAAAGAACGCTGATATACGCCGCGATATTGGCGCCGGGATCGTTATCCACATCCGCCTGCATATGCGTAAGGGCCTCCGCGTAGTGCATGTCCGCAAGCAACGCGTCCACAAGTCGCGACCTCTTTTGTGGGCTTGGCTGAGCTTTATAATTATATTCCGCGATGAGAAGCGCAATTTTATTGTGACGAAACCGGCTCGCCAAATCGAACGCATCATCAAAAAAGTTTGGTGACAGTTTTGGATGTTTTTTCAGCCACAAATCAACGCTTTTATCGTCGCCAAGCCCGATCTTTATAAAAAAAACTGCCCGGTCGGCTTTTGCGCGCGCATCGGGAGGCATGGCGGCCCCGGCAACGGCCAGCCTTTGCTCGCCTTCCTTGGCCAGCGATGGGTTATCCAAATACAAAGAAGCCAACTCGAAAGGATCGAAGACGCCCAGAATGTCATGGACGGCAATGTTTTCTATAAGTTTCTGCGCCTGCTTGTGCTTGCCATGCTCAAAAAGCACATGGGCCGTCATCAGCTTTTCTTCAGAAGTCGCCAAGGCATCCTCCGGCACGGCGAGAAGCGCCGCAAAAGAGCTAGGGGTGTCGGAGAGGGCAAGGCCTAGCATAGCCGAGAGCAATGGCTCGTTTTCCCCGCGTCGGCCCTCGTCCAGCCGCGCCTCGATAATCTCCGCCGTGCTTTTTCTTTTTTCCCGCAGCGATAAATCGGCAAAGCGCACCAAGGCCGTTGTCGATAGGTCGTTAAAATCGGCTTTGCGCAAAACGGCGTCGATAAGGCCGTAGTCCTTCCGCGTTTGGGCGAGGTCGATCAGGGTTTCCGCCAATTCGCTTGGAAGTGTTTCGTTCGCGAAATCCTCGGCAAGCAGCTCGTAAACGATATCCGTTTTTCCTTCCGCGAAGAGCAAGCCGACAATCTGCTGCTTGACGGGCGGCGAAGCGCCTGCAGCGTATGAAAACGGCTCCATTACCCGATGAGCCAGGTCGATTTTATGGTTCATCTGGAAAAGCTCGGCGACTTTCAAAACAGTATCTTCGCTCTGGTAATCTTCCACATAGCCCGCCGCCGCAAGCCAGGCTTTTCGATCGTCGCCGTTTTCCAAAAGCAACTGCACGAAGAGATAAACCGTATCGGCGGCAACTTTGCCGGCCTTTTGTTCAACAAGGCGTTCCAGCGTTTCGATCGACGCTCCCGCGTTGTCCTCGATGCGGTAATAGCGGGCAAGTTTGACGGCATCCTCTTCGGTCAGCCTCTCGCCGCCGAATCTTGCCAGCCGGACAAGCGTGTTCATTTCATTTCGATAAGCGCCCAGAAAGGCGTAAGTGTTTGCCAGTTCGCGCAGACCGGCGGGGGAGGGTGACAGTCCTTCGATTTCCTCAAGCATGACGCAATAATCATGATAGCGCTGGGCGATTTTATAAAGCTCGGCCAATCGTTTTCGGCCCTCCACATTTCGCGGATGTTCCTTCGTAAAGTTTTCCAGAAGAGAGATCGCCTGATCGGCATCTCCGTAATGCAGATGCAAATTAATCAAAGGCGCAAGAACGCTGATGGAATGGTCGCCTTTTGAGTGCAAAGCCTCATATGTTTCCAGCGATTGGCCGGAATCCGAACTCGACATCTGCATCAAGGCGACTTCTTTTCCGGAAGGCGCCAAAAAAATCCCCAGAACCAGCGCCGCCAGCAACGGCGGAAAGATAAAAAACAGGGATCGCGCACGCATATCAAATCCTCTCAATCGTAATGCGTAAAGGTTTCAATGCGTTTTTTGCCAGCGTCAGTTTAAGGGTTCCGTCGCTTTCAGCCGTGTAAATCTCCTTTAGCCTTTTGCCGTCGATGCTGACGCGGTAAGCGCCAACAGGAACTTGCCAAATCATTTCTCCGTCGCCATATCCCTGGGCAAGGAAATCCAGCCTGTCGGTTCGCCGCACAAGGCTGAAAACAAGCCACCGGCTTTCCCTTAAATAAGGCTCTTCGGCTTCAGCCGGCTTGAAATACGCCTCGTTGTCTTTTAGCGCGATGATCGGCTCGGAAATGTTCGAATCCAGGTAAACATACAAGCTGCCCTGAAACGGACGTTGTCCCACAACGCCGCGCGACCGTTTAAAATCAACCGCTTTAAACACCTGTCGATCGAACCGAATGGTATCCAAAGCGCCTCTATTGACGATGCGCCATACGTCGGGCTCCACCGCTGTTATCTGCGCGTCGTAAAAACCTTGCGCAATATGCGTGAAATGACTCACCGAAACAGGCGTAAGGTTCTGCTTGCGGGCATAATCGAAATTCGACATCAAGGCTTTAAGGCTGGCCTCCCTTTCTCCTGCATAGATATGAAAATAAATGGTCAAAGGCTTTAGCCGCAAAGGGGTCTCGGTGTTTTCCAAAGTGGCCTTTAAATAACGGTGCGCGAAAAAGTTTTGGGACCATAAATTTGTGTACGTATTCTCATTGCTGGAAGAGATATAAATCTGGCGCTCGCTCCCAACCTGCTTTCCGAGAGAGGAAACGGAAGCATAGCCCGGATAATCCGGGTCGGATCGCGTGTCGCCGCCGTTAATATTCTGCAATTTTGCCAAGCGCGTCATGCGAATAACCTCTTCCCAAGGAGAACAGTTCCCCGACCACGCCAAAATCTCGATTTTTTTTCCGGCGGGAAGGACTTCCGAAATCTTGTGCACGGATCCTTCAATTTCTTTGTGAATATCGAATGGCTCCTTCGCGTAAGCGCGGGGAATCGTATAACCGCCCAAATTCTGTAGGGATGGCTTTGCGGTTTTTGCTTCGTTCTTGGGTTGCCACGCCTTATCGGGGTAGAGGGCAAGGAAGGGTATTTCGTTATCGGGATTGCCGGATTTGAAAAAATCCCACCTGAACGGGTGGCTATAGGTGTGACTGGCCGGCTCAATGTTCGGCAGGGCTAAAAAATCCCTTACAGCGCTTTCGCTGTCTTGCGTCGCCGTCCACGCGGGATCAATTTCCGAAGCGATGATGGCCAGCATCATCGGGAAATCCGAATACGTTTTTGCTATCTTTTCCAGAATGACGCGCGCGGAAAGCATGTTTTTGCCGCGATATTCCTCGATCCGCGTCACATTGTTCAGCCCGTCCCCATCGATAGCGCTATAGAATATGCGCCGTCCGGCAATCGTTGTCGCATCCGGTTTCGGGAGGTCGTCCGTCGCAAAAGCCCGCCTGAAAAAAGCGAAAGGATCGATCAGCCATTGCGCCACTTCATCGTCCAAATGATCGTTGGTTCGAAAGAGATAGCCTTCCGACACATAGCCCCCGCGCGGGCTCGTCGCCATCAGAATGCTATTTCTTTCCGTACGCAAAGGATCCTTTACCGTGAGATGAACATCCGTTTCAGCGCCGAAAGCCTGCATGACGCGATACGCGCAAGGATTCCACCGCAAGAAGTCGGGCTGCGCAATAAAGTCCGCCGACACGAAATCAAATTGGGCGCCCAGCGGATTTTCCACGGTACGTCCGGTGTCCTTGATTCCGATTTTCCCTAAAAACCGGTTCCGCTTTCCGACAGCCGAAGCGCGCTCTTTAACGCCAAGGGGGCCAAGAACCACATATTTCTTGCCATTCTCTATCGCCTTAAGCGCCCAGTTTAAATAGGTCGTCGCTTCAAGCCGCGTGTCCGGGAAGAACCATGTCAAAACGCCTCGAACGTCTTTGCGGTGGGCAATGTCGGGAAGGGGTTTGTGAATGTCATGGTATTCGACCAAAAGGCCAAGATGATTAAGCGGCATCTCGGCGAGCCTATGAATATAGGCGTTGCGAATATCGCCATCCGCGCGATCGTCGTATAAAGCAATGATCGTGCGCGGAATAAGCTCTTCTGCGCGCGCAGGCTGCGCCAGAAGGGCAAGGAAAAGCGCAAAAGCAAAAACGCACCTATTTGCCCGGTTCATCCACAACCTCTTCAAGGCCGATGGTTGCGACATAGGGCGTGAATCCGTTCGCGCGCTGTACGCTGTAGATCTCCCTTATGAAAGCGCTGTCATGGGGCGCGGCGTAATCCAGCGTATAGACGGCCAGCGACGGATTGATTTTTTTCGCTTCCTGAAGCCACTTAATCTGCTGCCTGTACAAAGCGGGATCGATCTTCTCGTAGGTCTTACGACTGAAATCGTAGTCGGTGAACACGGATTCGCCCATCTCCATGTCGATAAGCGGCGCCATTTCCGGCAGAATGGAATACGCGCGGTTCACCATGATTTTTATCGATGGATAATGCAGCCGGACTCCCTTGATGAGCTTAACCGCTGCCTCGCTCATGCCTTTATAGGTCTTGCTGTCGCGGCGTTCGGATTCCAAAGGGC
>CAYVNS010000025.1:7099-19805 GCA_964453225.1 uncultured Rhodospirillaceae bacterium | reverse complement strand
CAGGTTCGAATCCTGCCGGGCCCACCAACCCCTCGTCTCTCGGAGACCCCCGAGGTCTCTGAAACACTCAAAAAACCTACTGTTTTCAGGCATTACTTGTGCTATGGTGAAACCTCAAAGTTTCCCGGCATCTTATCCTTATGAGGGTATATTTGGGGGTAAGTTGCGTTTTTCGAAACGGAGCTTACCCCCATGTCTCTAAGCAATACCCAATGCAGAAACGCCAGATTCTCTAAACAGGGTTCAAACAAGCTTGCCGATGGCGGAGGGCTTTATCTTCATCTCATGTCCTCCGGCGCGAAGATTTGGCGTCAAAAGTACCGCTATAGCGGCAAAGAAAACACCCTAACTCATGGTCCCTACCCCACCATTTCACTGCTTGAAGCGCGGGATAAAAGGGAAGTAGCCAGAAAAATTCTCTTATCAGGCAACGACCCTGCACAGGTCAAAAAAGACCAGAAGCTCGCTGCGGCAACAAGCGCGGCAACAACTTTCGAGCTTGTCGCCCGCGAATGGTATGAACTCAACAAGGATCATTGGTCGCCACATTATGCCATGACTATTCTTCATAGGCTTGAGCAAGGTGTTTTTCCCTATTTTGGCAAGCACCCAGTTTCGGAAGTTACGGCACCGCACTTATTGGACGCCATGCGTCGTATTGAGAAACGCGGCGCTCGGGAAGTAGCTCACCGAACCTTGCAGCTCTGCGGCCAGATATTCAGATATGCGATAGTGACCGGACGCATGAGCCGGAGTCCATCTGGCGATTTGCGCGGCGCTCTCCGACCTGCAAAGCATTCACATTATGCTTCGATAGATACAAAGGAGTTGCCGGAGTTCCTTCGCGTTCTCAATAAGAACGATGTCCGGCTTTACGCTCAAACACGCCTTGCCGTCCGAATGCTCATGCTTACTTTTGTGCGGACGACTGAATTGATCGAGGCCAAATGGCCGGAATTCGATTTTGCAAACGCAGAATGGATAATCCCCGCCGAACGCATGAAGATGAAAAGACCTCACATCGTTCCATTGGCCGAGCAAGCAATGGATATTTTGAAAGAGCTAAAGGAACTGAATGGCAAGCGCGAATATGTCTTCGCCAGCGAAGCACGCCCTCACCAACATATGAGCAACAATACAATTCTGTTCGCGCTTAAAAGGCTTGGCTACAAAGGACGCATGACGGGTCACGGATTCCGCGCTTTAGCCATGACGACGATTAAAGAAAAACTCGGTTATCGGCATGAAGTAGTAGATCGCCAACTCGCCCATGCCCCGGCAAGCAAAGTCGATGCCGCTTACGACCGCGCCAAGTTTCTCGACGAACGCAAAGTGATGATGCAGGAATGGGCGGACTATCTTGATAAAGTTGCTGTTACGGGGACGGTTATTCAGGCTAAATTTGGAAAAGCCGTTGCTTAGAATTTCTATAGAGTGCCCGTTAACCTAAAACAGCCTGCAAATCCGCCCTTTGCGAACATCTCCATTGAAACAATCTTCGCCCCCAGCTAAGACTGTATGGCCTGCTCTTATTGAGCACGGCTGGGGCTTCATAACCCTGTCATAAGCGGTTGGTATGTACCGGAAACATGCCGCCACTCGGTCTTTATTGGCCGGGAGGCGGCAGTGGTCGTGGTGCGTTCGCGCACCATTACTGGATGTCCAAGCCTCGCGGCTAAAGACTGCCGCGCCATATCTTATGACATGGTTATGAACTCCCGCGCCGCCAGAGAGAATTCTCTCTGGTCGGGCATATCTTTTTGGCACGGGGGATTGGCGGCATGGGGAAGAGCCTTCTTGAGCAGTTACCGATTATTGTCTCCGAGGGAAAGCGCGAAGCCGAGCGCATTATGGAACGGCTTGATAGCAGCTATCGCCTTAGCCTTCAAACGCGTGAACTGGTTATTCCGGCTAAGGACACGAAAAGCGATACCCTTTTCCGCAGGGCGGCAAAAAAAGAACATGGGGCGGATTCGTCGGCCTTCAATAGATTGATTTACGGCGACAATCTTTTGGCTATGGCGGCGCTCTTGGCGGGCGACGAAGACCATCCGTCGATGCGAGGCGCTGTTGACTTAATTTATATAGACCCGCCCTTCGATAGCAAAGCCGATTATCGGACAACGGTTCAACTCTTCGATGGTGCACTAGAGCAAAAACCAACGGCAATCGAGCAATTTGCATATTCAGATACGTGGCAAAATGGAACTGCAAGTTATTTGCAAATGATTGTTCCACGCCTCGCCATTATGCGCGAAATGCTTTCGGAACAAGGCTCCATTTACGTCCACATTGACTGGCATGTTGGCCATTATGTCAAATTAATCCTAGACGATATTTTTGGAAAAGATTTTTTTATAAATGAAATTGTTTGGCAGAAAATTCGCTCATCAAAAGGACAAGCTGATTCATTTGGGAATGTTCACGATTCCATATTTTTGTTCGGAAAAAACAAAAACTATTATTTTGAAAAACAATACACAGAACACGATCCAGAGAGATTAAAAACCCACTATAATCTCAGAGAACCTGAGACCGGACGCTGTTATCAATTAGCCGATTTCACCCAATCGGGACAGGGGGAGGCCAGATATTTTGGCAATGACTTGCTGTCCCCGCCACCGGGAAAACACTGGATATGGTCACAAGAAAAAATCAATGAAGGAATGAAAGAAGGAACGATAGTATTTACTTCTTCTGGCAAACCGCGAGTAAAACGATATTTAGACGTTTCAAAAGGGACACCAATTGAAGATATTTGGGTTGATATTTATCCCATTAATTCACAGTCAAATGAAAGAACACATTACGCGACGCAAAAACCAGAAAAGCTTTTAGAAAGACTCATACAAGCATCTTGTCCTCCGAGAGGTATCGTTGCCGACTTCTTTTCTGGCTCCGGTACGACCGCAGCCGTCGCCGAGCGGCTTGGCCGACGATGGATAGCAACCGATCTCGGCAAGCCCGCGTGTATGATAACGCGCAAGCGGTTGATCGACATGAACGCCAAACCGTTTCTTTATCAGCACGTCGGCGATTATCACGTCGAAATGGCGCGTTCAACAATGGGCCGAAAATTCCGCGTCGGCGATCTGTCGGAAATCGTTCTTGGACTTTACGGCGCGTTACCGCTTGCGTCGGAAGAAAATCCAAACCGGAATCTTGGCCGCATTGCTCACAAGAAAACCCTTATTTATGTGGACAGTCCGAACAAAATGACCGGGCTTGTCACACTGAAACGCGCCTTGCAGTTACGCGACAACCACATGGGCGGGTGGGACAAGGTGGTCGTTCTCGGTTGGAATTTCGATCCGAGCATTGGCAACGATATTCAAGGCTTGAACGAAGGCGATAAGCTCGAAGTTCTGGTTATCCCGCCCGATTTGCTCGACCGCCTGAAAAAGAAAGGCAACAAGCTCAAGGCCTCGGAAGTGCGTTTTTCGTCGCTGCAATACCTCGTTCTCGGCGACGTGAAGCGAAACACAGCCAACGGCAAAGAAACGCTTTCCGTCAAACTGGAAAATTACGTCCTTTTGTCGCCGGAGGCGTTAAACCTCGACGAGCCCAACCGCGCCAAGCTTCAAAAAATTGTGAATAACGATCCGCTCGCTTTGATCGAGTATTGGGGCGTCGATCCCGACTATGACGGAGAAATCTTCCGTTCCGTTTGGCAAGATTATCGCGGCAATACGGAAAACGACGATGATCCCTATCGCGTCGTTCCCAAAGCGGAGCTAACGGACTTGCCCGTCGTTTCCGGCAAGCGTTGTGTTTGCGTTCGCGCCGTCGATGTTTTCGGGTTTGAAGCCGAAGCCATTGTGGAGGCGTAAGCAATGAACGGCATAAATAAACTTACGCTTGCCAAAAAGCTAACGGCGCGGGTGCAAACTGCAAGCGTTGGGCTTGAAACGGGTTCAGCGCCGATCTTGAATGAAGTCAGCGACGTTACCGCAGAATTGCTCCGCTGGTGGTTTCAACAAGATTATGTGGACATGCGGACCTACAATTTCCATGAGGGCCAAAAGCAAGCCATCCTTAACACAATTTATGCGCATGAAGTGTTGAAGGTTAAAACGCTGTCCGATCTTTATGCCGCAGTTGCGCCGGATGTTATGCTTGAAGACGCCCGCGCGTCGCAAGCAGTCGCCGCCGAGAAGAACGGCTATCCCAAGTACTGCATGAAGATGGCGACGGGCACGGGGAAAACGTGGGTTCTCCAGACGTTGATGATTTGGCAAATTCTTAACGCAACCCGCACGCCCGAAAACCCGCTTTTCACGCGAAATTTCTTGGTCGTTGCCCCCGGCCTGATCGTTTATGATCGGTTGCTTGATGCCTTTATGGGAAAAGAGCGCGGCGGCAAGCGCGACTTTGAAAATTCGGACATTAAAAAGTATCAGGACCTTTTTATCCCCGAAACATACCGCGAAGATGTTTTCCGTTTTGTGCAAGGAGCCGTATGTTCGAAAGAAGAGATAGGCCGGAAAGTCACAAGCGGCGGCATTATTGCCATTTCCAACTGGCACGTTCTTAGCGACGAAGGCGAAGAACTGGAAGCCGAGGAAGTTACCGCTCCCGGAGCCGATAAAGACCCTACGGAGATTATTGAAGACCTTTTGCCGCTGACGCCCGGCACGACGAAAGGCAACGACCTGAATCAGCTAAACCGCAAATATGAACGTGGAAGCATTCTCAACTATTTGAAAGAACTTCCGAGCCTCATGGTGTTTAACGACGAGGCGCATCATATTCACGATTTCAAGAAAGAAGGCGAAGTCAACGAGGTGGAATGGCAAAAAAGCCTTAGCCTTATTGCGGAACCGAAGGGAAGTCGTTTTGTTCAGGTCGATTTCTCGGCAACGCCATATAACCAAGTCGGAACCGGACGGAATATAACGCTTACCTATTTTCCGCACATCATTGTCGATTTTGATTTGAAAACAGCGATGCGTTTGGGGCTCGTTAAGTCGCTCGTCCTTGATAAGCGAAAAGAAATTGGCGCGTTGTCGGACGATGAGCTTGAATTCAAGGCATATCGGGATGAAGACGGAAATCCGACCCTTTCGGAAGGTCAGCGCGTCATGCTTCGCGCGGGGCTTGCAAAGTTGGCAAAGCTGGAAGCGGAATTCGCAGCTATCGATCCGGCACGTCATCCTAAAATGCTGGTCATGTGCGAAGACACAAGCGTAACGCCTCTTATCAACGACTTTTTGCGGCTAGAGGGTCTTAAAGACGACGAGATATTGCGCGTCGATAGCAACCGCAAAGGGGAGATGCCCAAGGAAGACTGGGCGGTTTTACGTGAAAAGCTGTTCGATATGGACGCGCACAAGAATCCCCGCGTCGTTATTAGCGTTTTGATGCTCCGCGAAGGTTTCGACGTTAACAACATATGCGTAATCGTTCCGTTGCGCTCTTCGCAAGCCCGCATACTTTTGGAACAAACGATAGGTCGCGGACTGCGGTTAATGTGGCGCGGCAATGAATTTGACGAATTGAAGCGCGATAACCGCCGCCTGATCCGCGAAGGAAAAGCGCCGGAAAGCATGATCGATATTTTATCGATTGTTGAGCATCCGGCATTTCAGCAATTTTACGAAGAGTTGATGAAAGAAGGGTTGGCCGGAGAGGTTGACGAGGGAAGCGACGGCACGAGCAGCATCGGCGACCTGATTTCCGTCCCCTTGCGAAAAGGATACGAGGCGTATGATTTTCATTTCCCTTTTATTCTCCGCGAGCGCGAAGAGACGATTCATACGCAAGATATGAACGTCGCATCTTTGGAGCCGTTTACGGGATTCAAGCTTGCGCAGCTAAAATCGATCATCGGCAAAGGCGAGAAGTTCATTTCCGAGGACGTGCAGACGAGCACTCGTTTTGGCGATTATCGCGTGGATGGTGGGGTTATGACCGCGACGGGCTATAACGATTACGTCGCGCGGCTCGTGACTCGCATCGGCGAGCTTTTAAGCCAACCCCTAACCAAGAGCGCCAAGGTATTTGCAAATCAAGGCCACTTCCCGCACATGCAAGTTAACAAGCCTCAACTTGCGGCATGGGTTGACGGCTATATTCGCCGTCGGCTTTTCGAGGCCAATTTTGACCCGATGGTTGATGAAAATTGGTGCGTGTTGCTCGTCGATACGGTCACGGAGCATGTTATAAAAATACTGGCACGAAAGCTTTTAGAGGTTGAAGAGAGAAAAGAAGACGGCGAGTCAGAGGTCACTTACCGCAGTTTATCCGAGGTCGCCCGCATAACGGTGCGAGACACGGCCTCTGTTGTTATCTCAAAGTGTATTTACGAGCGCCTTCCCTACCCTTCTCGCAATGGCGGATTGGAAAAAGCATTCATTGAAATGGCCGACAGAGACAGCATGGTTGAGGCTCTTTGCAAGATTAACGAGCAAAAGCACGATTTTTTCCGGCTACGCTATATTAAAGAAGATGGCCTTCCCGCATATTATCATCCGGATTTTGTCGTGCGGACAAAATCGACGATCTTCCTTGTCGAAACCAAGGCGCAAGAGCAGTTGGCGCATCCGAACGTTAAACGGAAACGCCGCGCTGCCCTTTCATGGTGCGAGCGTATCAACGCTTTGCCGCCGAAGCAACGCGAAGGGCGCGAATGGAAATACGTCCTTTTGGGCGAAGCGCTGTTTTACGAATGGCGCGACAAAGGCGCGACCATGCCCGAAATGCTGGACTTCGCCACCCTTCGCGGGGCGGATTATCTGGTGCAGGGCAAGTTGGCAGTCTGACCCTTAATATAAAGAATCAATGGAAGATACGATATCCCTGTAATCATATGAAATTGTTCGTTGATCAATCATAGCCGGATACCCTAGGCTCATAATATGCCATGAAAGTATTTTTTTAAGGATATCTGGAAATTTCGGAAAAGAGAGATTAAAATATGCTCAGCGTTGATAGAGAAATTGGCACAGCTTCGTAAGGAAGCGTAGGCCATGGATTGTGCGGAGTTGGTGAACTGAACCCAGCAGCTAAAACAGTGTCGTTTGCCGAGTTCGAGGCTTCTTTTGTCGCGAAGGCAAGAGAAAGCGAAGGGCGACGTGTGCCCGAAGAATATACCGGAGAGTCGCTTAAGGAATGTACGGAAAGGGGAATCTCCAGAATCAATGAAGCTGTGCGTGATGAAATGGTTCGTGTTGCTGCAGGTGAAGAGTATATAAGGCTGGTCAAAAGCGGACAAATAATCTCCCCGCCTGTTCGCAAGCTTAGCCAGCAAGAAATAGTTAATAGGCTGACCAACGTGAGCGTTCCTATTCCGGCCCCCGGTTCATAAGTTCTTCTTTGCGACGGAATTTTTTCAAGAATTAATGGTCTGATAATCATGTTCTATTAAAATCTCCCTCATATTGAGGAGAGATTTTTTTATGCCCGTTTTCTGGGGCGCTGTCGGCATCCATCGCACTGGGTAGCGTTTTCTTGCTTAAGGAAATTCAAAAGCGAGCAAACAAGAAAAGAGATATTCATGCTTCAGCTTCTTTGACTCAACGCAAACCGAGCATTGTGCCATCGCAAAAGCCCGATTTGACCAAATTAATCGCTTTGTCAAAAAACGAAGACGCGACCTCTGAACAAATTATTTCCGCTGTGCAAGAGTTTGCAACACAGGCGCAAGGCCTGACCAAATTATCTGAAACCCCAGGCGCCACAGCGGCTGTGGATACAGCAAGTGTTGTGAAACCGGCGGCAAACACAAACGCTTTGAACAGACCAATGCCAAAAACTTTTATCAGAATAAGTCCTGATGTCCCGCAGCGTCCTGAAGATAAAATCAAAGTGTTCTTGGAAAATACGCTACACGCATAATTCCGAGCTATTTGTCCGCTATAATCTTCAAAATCCCGCATCCATTACCTAACAAGGAGTCACGGGATATAACGGGATATATAAAGGAGTCACGGGATATATAGGAGCTTTTTGAAACTTGAGGGATGATCGTTTTCATGAGCGATCATGCGGATGCTGTGTTTGACCGAACGTACATCATGAATAAAGGGGGTTCGGTCATGAATAAAGCATATAAGAGGATTTCCAAATCCATCGAATGATCGCTCTTGAAGAGCGATCATGCCGAATTTTTATTTCGGCCAATGTACGCGAAATAGGGCAAAAGCGTGCATAAAGGCTGTAAGAGAAATCCGGATTCCATCAGATGATCGCTCTGGAAACAGAAGGAGAGATCGTCATGACAGAGAAAAAAGTACGCTTTGAATTTCTGATCGAGCCCGATCTTGCTGCGCAGGTTAACGCGCTTGCCCAAGAACCCGGTACAACCAAAACCGACATCATTGTTCAGGCCATCAAGGTCTTCCTCGAACGCGGCATCGAAAGCGAATTCGCCGCGCAAACCGCCATGCGTTTCGACAGGCTATCGCGTGAGGTTCAGAGTGTTAATCGTCTGCTTACAACCTTTCAGCAGGGCCATGAGAAGGCAGAAAGCGACCTCAAAAGAATCCTGCGCGGGGGCCGATTGAACCATGAAATTTTGAAACGTTTTGTCCGCCTTAGCCTCGAGTTGAGCGCTCATATCCCCATGCCGGAGGGCGACACCAAGGCCGTTTTTCAAGAACGATGGGGAAAGTTGGCGGATGAAGTGAACAGCCAGTTTACCAGCGACGAGCCATCATCCACCACGCCAGAGCAAGGGAAAAACGAATGAATATCAATGCCAATAGAGCGGGATCGTTTTTCGATACCCCCTGTTTGCGATCCTCCCCGAATGCGGCCCCCGGTGGCATCTTTCCACCTGTAACAACGGTTTCCAGTAGGAGGGCAAAGGCTATGGAATCGGAAAATGGGAATGACTGTTTAAGGGCTTCGAGTGCGCGTAGAGGCTCGCCGTTTCTCGCTACAAAGGAGGCTGCTTATTACCTCCGGCTCGCCCCCTGTACGCTTGAAAAAATGCGTATTGAAAACCGTGGACCGAGCTTTCGCAAGCATGGCCGTTATGTCCGTTATCACATCGATGATCTCGAAATCTGGTCGAAGAGTGCAGGGCAGTATTCAGGCGCGGGGGAGCCATGACCAGCACCAAGACGCGCTTTGAGTTTTCGCTCGACTCCGGCTTAGCCGACCAACTGAATGCACGTGCGGAAAAGCAAGGTTCTTCTAAATCGGACATTGTGAGTCAGGCGGTCAAAGCCTTTCTCGAACGCCGTACCGGGGACGAACTTGCCAAGCTTATAACCACGCGTTTTGACTCGCTCGCACATGATCTTGGGTTTATCCGGAACGATCTTGAAGCCGCGCGGAATGACCGGATGCAGATAAAATCCGACATGGAAAAAATTCTTGAGAGTACCCCGCGCATCATCGACAGGCTTAACGCCAAAATGCCGCAGCCTGACTCAAGGATGTACCCTACGCGGCGGGGACGTTTTTTTGCTTCCATAGGTCGAATTCTGAGCGCCCTTGTGTTTGCCAAGCCGGAAAATGAAAGGAGGAATTGGTGAAAGCCTCCCTGTTTTTCGCTCGTTCCGTACCATCGGTAGGGACATTGCCGCGTAGAATTTTGCCCGGCGCACCCGCTCGCTACGGCGCGTTTTGGGGCGCGCTCGCGAGCGCTTCTTCGCCTCGTTCTCGTCCCTGTCATCCCCTTTTTCTGCCATCGGCGGACGGTTTTTGGGCCGCGTTTCGGACTGTTTTTTGGCTGGCCTCGGGCTCATTTTTCTGTCCTTCGGCGGATGTTTTTCCGTCGCGGAAGTGCGCTTCGATTTTCTGCGTTTGGATAGTGTTGGACACAGGTGGACGTTGGGAGGATGAGAACCGGAAAAGTGAGGGGCGGAAGGCAAGATAAAGCGCCCCCACATGGGGGCGCATAAGAGTCTGTCTGCACATCCAATTTTTTAGGTGTTGCGTGAGGGGTTAATGCTTATCGGGAGGCTCATGTTCCGCAAGTCATTGAAAATGCTTTGCCGGAAGGAGGCGGTTTTCGGCAGCGTTTTGGCTCGATGCAAGACGCTTGTTTTTCAAGTCATTGTTTTTCCCTCTAATAAAAGGAGTAGCTATGCCGGATGAATTCGACTTTCAGCCCAAGCTTGGAAAGATAAAAGACCGTGGCCTCGGGACGCCGCGTTTCTCTAACCAAGTGCTTGCCGCTATCAACCGCGCAGGCGGACGGCGCGGGGCCAAAAGCAAGTTCACCGGAAGCCGTATCGGACGCGGCGGGGCCATGGGCGCGTGGCTTGCCCATCGTGACAAATACGCCTCGTTTAGGCATCGCCGAGCCATTGTCAAAAGCCGTATCGTGAAGCTTGCTGGAAAGGGGATGAACAACGCGGCGGAACGCACAGAGGCCGAGCGGTGGTTTGGTTGCATAAAAAACAAGGGACAAAGCGGAGGTAAAAACGCTTAATTTAGTGCATAAAAACCTATAGTTTTATAGGCTATTAAATGGAAAATACTTTTTCCGAAAATTTGTAAATGCGCTAAGTATATGCTGTCACTTCGAATTCACTTCTGTAGGGGTACGGTTGGGGGTAAGAGCAAGTTCAAACGCACATTTTAATTGAAATCACCTAAGGTTAGCGCTTGAATATGAATCCTGCCGGGCCACCAATAAAAAAGACCCCTAAAGGGGTCTTTTTTATTGGTGAACTGGGGGATGTTCGAACCGTCAAAGGTTCGACAAAACAGTCCGCGGGGGACTGTTTTGGGCGAGGGCCACTTGGCCCGAGGTCGAAGACCAAAAACGCGCATTAAAGACAGCGATTCACGCTTCGCATTCCATGCGAACCGATCGCGGTCATGGAGCGCGTTTTTGCAATCCTGCCAAATTAAATTCAAGCTCCCCCAAAGGGGTCTTTTTTATTGGTGAACTGGTCGTTATTCGAACCGTCAAAGGTTCGATCCGCCTGCGCTAAAGCTTCGGCGGACAGGCAAACCGCTTCGGGGGAGCGCGTTGAGCGCAGCAAGGCCAACACCTCACAAAAACACTGTCCAGCTTGCGCAAAACTGCCTATGATGCCCCGCACATCCTGATTTCAATGAGCCCCTTCATGACTGAAACAGAAAAAATCGAAGCCGTTACATACCTTTGTTCCGCCGCCGCGCTCGTGGCTGTTTTGAAACTGGGCCTTCTCCCGGCGCTTTTATCCGGGCTTTTGGTTTTCGAGCTTGTGGAAATGGGAGCACCAACCCTTGTTCGCAAAACCGGCGTTACGCCCCTGACGGGCAAGATCCTGCTTTTTCTATTCGTGACGCTTATCATCGTCGGCTCGGTCGGTTTCGGCATCGTTATCGTCACCACGCAGATCATGGGCAAGCAAGGCAACGTCGCAATTCTGCTGCAAAGCATGGCCGATATTGTCGATTCAGCCAGGAACCATATGCCTTCCTGGATACAGGAATATCTCCCCTCCACTTTGGCGGAATGGCAAAACGCGTCGTCCGAGTGGCTTCGTGAAAACGCAAGCCGCGTCGGTTCGCTTGGAAAGGGCATCGGCATCTTTTTCGCTGACGTGATCATCGGCATGATCGTCGGCGGCCTCGTCGCCTTTGCGCGGCACAATGGAGGCACCTCGAAAACAAAATTCGTCGACGCCGCAACCGACCGCGCAACATTGCTGAGCGAGGGGTTCCGGCAAATCGTCTTCTCGCAGGTGCGGATCTCGGCCCTGAACACCTTTCTTACGGCCATTTTTCTGACGCTTATTTTGCCCGCGATGGGCACGCCCTTGCCTCTGACCAAGACGATGATTACCATTACCTTCATCGTCGGGCTCCTGCCGATTATCGGGAACCTGATCTCCAATACCATGATCGTCCTTGTCAGCTTGGGCGTCTCTCTCACTGCCGCTGTCGGGGCCTTAATCTTTCTCATTTTGCTTCACAAGCTTGAGTACTTTATCAATGCCCGCATTATCGGCACACGCATCCGCGCGCGGGCATGGGAGCTGCTCGTCGCCATGCTGGTTATGGAATCGGCTTTTGGCCTTTCCGGCCTTGTCGCCGCGCCGATTTACTATGCCTATCTGAAGCAGGAACTTTTAGCGAAGAAGATGATTTAAAAAAGCGCATGTCCCCCCAAGCTTTTCTCGGAGTTGAAAAATCTTGTACCGGCCGAAGGTGGGCGGCGCGCGATTATGACGAGCGCTTGACGCTCGCGCTGGCGCAGCGGCACGGCCTTCCCGATATGATTGCGCGGAGTTTGAACGCCCGCGGCATAGGCCTCGACGATGCTTCCTTTTTCCTTGATCCAAAATTGCGCGACATTTTACCCGATCCAAGCCGCTTTAAGGATATGGATAAAGCCGCCGCGCGCTTTGCGCATGCCCTTAACAACAATGAAAAAATAGCGGTGCTGGGCGATTACGATGTTGACGGCGCGACCTCCTCCGCGCTTCTCATGCGCTTTGCGAAAAGCCTTGGCACGGATCTTCGCCTTTATGTCCCCGACCGCGTGGCCGAAGGCTACGGCCCTAATCCCATGGCTATCGACAAGCTCGCGTCGGAAGGCGTCAAGCTTCTTGTCTGCGTCGATTGCGGGACGACGGCCTTTGACGCTTTGGCAAGGGCGCAAGAGAACGGCTTGGACGTGATTGTGCTGGATCACCATGCCTCCGAACCTTCCCTCCCTCCGGCCCATGGAATCGTCAACCCCAACCGCATCGACGAAACGGGATCGTATGATTATCTCTCGGCGGTCGGCGTCACGTACCTTTTTGTTATTGCCGTC
>CAYVNS010000025.1:0-7089 GCA_964453225.1 uncultured Rhodospirillaceae bacterium | reverse complement strand
ATCGCGCTTTGCGTGCTGTCGGCTTTTTTGGAAATGCCCGCGCGGAACCGGATCTGCTTCAATGGCTCGACATCGTTGCGTTGGGCACGGTTTGCGATGTCGTCAAGCTGATCGGCCTGAACCGCGCCTTTGTCGCGCAAGGCCTGCGGCTGGCCGCCCAAAGGCGCAATCCCGGCCTGGCCGCCCTTGCGCAAGCGGCAGGCCTTCGCACCATGGACGCCTATGCGGCGGGATTCGTGCTCGGCCCGCGCATAAATGCCGCAGGACGCATCGGCTCGTGCGATCTCGGCGCAAAACTGCTCGTCACCGACGACGCTGACGAAGCGCTGAAGCTCGCCCAAAAACTTCATGAGCTTAATAACGAGCGCCGCGAAATCGAAGCGAAAGTTCTTTTCGAAGCCGAACAGCAAACGCTGTCGGAAAACCTGCCGATGGCTTTCGTGGCCTCGGAAAATTGGCATCCCGGCGTTATCGGCATTGTCGCTTCCCGTTTAAAGGATAAATTCCGTCATCCGGCCTTCGTTATCGCGCTTGATGGCGCGCTGGGCAAAGGCTCGGCGCGGTCCGTCGACAACGTCGACCTCGGCGCGACGATCATCGCCGCGCGTCAGGCGGGCCTTTTAGTGAACGGCGGCGGGCATAAAATGGCGGCTGGTTTTACCGTAGCGCGGGATAAAATAAACGCCTTGCGCGATTTTCTGGCCGACCGCATCGGCAAGCAAATGCTGGCCGAACCCCTTGTCCCAACCCTTACTCTTGACGGCATGATCTCCGGACAGGCTTTAGCGCCGGACTTCGCGCGCCAGATCGAACGGCTTGGGCCCTTCGGCGCCGGCAATTCCGAACCCCGCTTCGCTCTGGCCGACTGTAAGGTTCTGCGCGCCGATGTGGTCGGCGAAAGGCATGTCAGCGTCGTGTTCGCGCAAGGCGGCCAAAGAGCAAGAGGCATCGCTTTCCGCGCGATGGAAAACAATCTTGGTCAAGCTTTGTTGCGGCGAAGCGAACGCATTCATCTTGCGGGCCATTTGCGCATCGACGAATGGAAAGGCGACCAACGCGTTCAACTGCATATCAGCGACGCGGCGCTGCCTGTATAGACTAGTCAGCCCTTCAGATAAGCACGAACGCTGCCAAAGCGTCCGACAAACGCCGAAACCAATCCGAATCCTCCGGCGACGACGACAATGGCGGGGCCCGTCGGAATTTTTGTGTAATAGGAAATCAAAAGCCCGGCGACCGACGCCAGAAGGGCAAATAAAATACTTAGCGGCAACGAAGCATCGATATTGCGCGTCCAGAAACGGGCCGCAAGAGCGGGCAAGATCATCAATCCCAAAGCCATCAACGTGCCAAGAGCCTGAAAAGAGGCGATCAGATTAATCACCAGCAGCACAAAGAAAATCGCGTGCGTCCAAACGCGCCGCCCCTGCGCAACTTGAACAAAATCGGGATCGAAGCATTCGATCACAAGGCCGCGGTAGAAAGCAGCCAACACTAAGAGCGTCAGGCAGCCCACCGCCGCCATGAAAACAAGAGCCTGCCTGTCCACAGCCAGAATATTCCCGAAAAGAAGATGGAACAAATCGACCTGGCTTCCCTTCAAGCTGATGATGATAACCCCAATCGCCAGCGACAGGAGATAGAGCATCGTGAAGCTCGCATCCTCTTTTAAAAGCGTGTAGCGCGTGAGGAAGAGCGCAAACAAAGCCACCAAAACGCCGGCGATGAGACCGCCGACGGCCAAAGGCGCCAAAGAAAGACCCGCAACCGCAAAAGCGATGGCAATGCCCGGCAAAAGAGCGTGCGACATCGCGTCGCCCATCAACGTCATGCGCCTTACCGTCATAAAAACGCCAAGCGGCGTGCCGCCGATGGCCAGCAAAAGGCAAGCCGCCAAGGCCCGGCGCATAAAGGCAAAGTCGGAAAAAGGATCGATGAAAAAATCCATGAAGGCCATCAGTTGTGCCTCCCATGCGCATGGTCTTCGCTGCCCGCGCACAGCTCGGCCATGTCCAGATCGAAGGAAAGCAGTTTTTGCTCCAACAGCTGATGCGTATGGCCGTGGCCAAGGCAGCGGCCCGCCAGAACGAAGGAATCCGGAAAATATTTTTGTATCATCAAAAGATCGTGCAGCACGCAAATGATCGTCCGGCCCTGCCGGTGCCAGTTCAGAATAATCTGTATCAAGCGGTTCGTGGAGTCGGCATCGATCGCCGCAAAAGGCTCGTCGAGCAAAATCAGCCGCGCATCCTGTAAAACGACCCGGGCGAAGAGAAGCCTTTGGAATTGCCCTCCCGAAAGCTCCGCGATTTGCCGATCTTCAAAACCGCTTAGGCCGACTTCCGCAAGAGCCTGGGAAGCCCTTTGCCGCATCGCTTTTGAAATGCCGCCCGCATTGCCGACCGTCTCCCAAAAACCTGTGCATGCGGCTTGCATGACCGATAAGGGAAAATCACGCCGCAAGGATGTCGCCTGCGGCAGATACGAGATGGAAACGGACGGTTTGATGAAAATCCGGCCTTGATGCGGCTTCACGGCGCCGACGATCAGTTTAAGGAGCGTGCTTTTCCCGGCCCCGTTCGGCCCCGCAATAGCCGTCAGCGAGCCTTCATGAAAGCCGCCCGAAATATCCCGCAAGGCGATCAAGCGGCCAAACCGCACGGTTACGTTTTCTAATTTTACGATCTCCGGCATGATGTCCTTATGAAGCAATGCCCCAAACAGTCACAAAGCCGATAACGGCGCAAAGAACCAAGGCCGCCAGCAAGCGCCGGAAAAGGCTCATATAAAATAGCGGTGGGAAACACATCGAAAAAGGCCCTTCGCGTACGAATATCGCCTGAGGCTATAACACAAGGTTGCGCTTCAAATTACGCAAAAAACGCTTTTCGCGACGAATCCCTGCAAAAAACGATTGAATATCGTTTTGAATAATGCCTCTATCTGTATTCTGTCGTTGGTTAACCTGCGGGAAAATCTCATGAATGTCGATCATCTGGCGAAGCGGCTGGTCAAAAGCGGCATTATCGATGCAAAGACCGCCGAAAAAACGGCCAGAAAATGCAAGAATCTCGATACTTATGACCTTATTTTGGCTTTCGGCATTGGCGCTGCCGTTCTCAGCGTTCTTTTCGTCGTGGTCGCAAACTGGTACCGCATCCCCTACAGCCTGAAGATCAGCCTGCATGCGCTCCTCAACGCGGGCGTCGTCATCGCGCTGTTCCGGATATGGAAAACCGGAAAGCGGGATACGGCGCCTTTCAAATTCCTTATGGCGTTGACGTCTTTTTTGATCCTTACGTTTATCGTCATTGTCGACAACATCTTTCGTTTGCACTGGGGCCTTTTGAAAATCCTGCTCTTCTGGCTTTTCATGATGCTGCCTTTCTGGATCGCCTTCGCCGGAAACCAGCAAAAAACGCGAAAATGGCTTTTGTCGTCCGTCATCTGGTGCGTTGCCTTTACCCCGAAACTGATCCTTAAATACGCAGATAAATGGTTCGGCAAGTATCTAAACAAATACTTCGGCAAGGCGATCCCATCTTTCGACACGGAAAAAAGCCTTCCTCAAGAAAAGATAGCCGCAAAAATAAGGCCCGTGCTTCTGGCGTTGTGCCTCGTCTGGCCTATTTTGGGAACATTCAGCCTCGCCGCGCACGAACATATGACAAGGCCGGTGCGCTACCTCATGCGCATACCTGTCGAGACGTTTGATAAATTGTCTCCGATGAACGGCGACTATTTGCGCTTCCGTTTTGTGGGGCCCAACTTACCTGACGATAAATACCACGATTATTATATCCCTCATGGAAAAGCGGAAATCGACAAAGTGTTTTCGCACCCTGAGGGGCATAAAATGACCATGGAAGTGCATTTGCTGGAAGGCGAAGTCATAAGCTACGACATGCTTTATATCGACAGCATGCCGTGGGAGACGTACCTTCTCAAAGAACGCGAGCTTTGCACCGAAAGAATGGGAAGCGAGTGCCAATAAACGGATGCCCGACGCCCGAAAAAAACGCATCAGAGTCGCTTCCGCAAGCCTCAGCCAGGTTGTGTATGATTACGCGACGAACGCGGGGCGCATCAGAGGCGCCATAGACCTGGCCGCTTTGGAGCAGGCAGACATTCTGGCTACGGAAGAACTTTCGCTGGTTGGTTTTCCCGCCGACGATTACCACCAATGGAACAAGAACAACGATAACGTCTGGGCGAGCCTTGTAAGCGTCGCGCGATACGCGCAGCAGAAAGACCCGAATCTGATCGTTACCGTTGGCGCGCCGTGGCATTATGCGGATAAAAGCAAGCCCGCGAACGATCCGGAATACAACATAAGCAACCGCCCTTTTAACGTGCATGCGATCCTGACCGCCGGACGCGTCGTCGCCATGTCCGCTAAATCCATCCTTGCCGACGGCCCCGCGGAATACGAGCCGCGCCAGTTCAATCACTGGCCTATGTCGAAGGGGACGATTGTCATAACCCTGCCGGACGGCCATCAAATCCCCTTCGGCAAGCCCGTCATCCATCTGGGCAAAGGCAACGATGTTATCAGCCTGACCAACGAAATTTGCGCCGAAGCGTGGCCGGGCGTTTATTACGACATGACCGTCAACATGCGCGAGCAGATCGAGGCGCGCGGAATCGTCGCTCTTGCGAAGGACTACGATCTTTCCGTCATTTTGAATTCAAGCGCGAGCCGCCCCGAACCGGCAAGCAACAAGGAAAAAATCAGGATCGAAGGCTTATGCAAAACGGGCTCGCGCCACTGCGGCTTGTATGTCTATACGAACTACCTTGGCTCCGCGTCGGCCATATACGCAGCCGAAGGCGGCCAGATTTATGCGCAGAATGGCGACATCATTCATCATGGCCAGCGTTATTCGTTCAAGGACATGTGCTATAGCAGCCTTGTCGTCGACGTGCCCGTCGCACGGCGCGGAAAGCCTTCCGCCATCGTCGATCACGCATTCAGAGACCATGCGCCTCGGAAAACCGGGGTCGAATCCGCCTTTGATGCCGCCTATGCCGCCGCACGGCTTTCGGACGAAGAGCTTTCTTACGAAGAATACCTGCGTTCAATCTCGCTTTGGCTGCGCGATTACATCGCCAAGCCCGGTTTCGCGCAAGGGTATCTGGTCTCCCTGTCCGGCGGCAAGGATTCCGCCTATGGCGCCATAGCCGTCTCAACAATGATCGACCTCGACATCTCTGAAAACGGAGTCGAAGGTTTCCTTGCGCGTTTCAAGCATCTGAAATGCCGCGACGAGGCGCGGGCGCTGTTTCGCGAAAAAGGCGAGGGGGCCGCGAAAAAATTCCTTAAAAACAAACTGCTGACATGCGTCTACCTGCCGACGGACATAAGCTCGGCCCGCACATTGAACGCCGCGCGTTTTCTTATTGAAGGCGGCGCCCTTCCGAACGGGACAAAAGTCGAAGGCATCGGCGGGAAATTCCTTATTGCGCCTGTCGAGGCTGTTTTAGAAGAAATGATCGTCTCCTCAGTCGGCCTCGATCTAAACGCATTGGCCGACGAGCATGCGAAGAAAATTTTGGGCGACCGTTTTGCTGTTCTTTCGCAAGAGGAGCGGCTTCCTATAGCCCGCGCGAAATTGCTTCGAACGATTATGGCTTACGTGAATGCCGCGCCGGATGAAAAACCGCCTCTGCCCGATTATATCATAAACGCCTGCACAAATCCCATGCCCACATGGGCGAACAAAGCGGACGATCTAAATCTGCAAAACATTCAGGCCCGCAGCCGCCAACCCCTGCCTTGGGCGATTGCCGGTTACGAAGGCAAAATTCCGCTGACCACGTCGAACGAATCCGAAGCCTCCCTCAGCTATACGACGGCAGGCGGCGATTTGCATATGGGCGGCATAAACCCTATCGGCGGCATGCCCAAGCACGCGATTACGCAATCCCTTATTTACCTTGAGGAACGGGGATTGTCGGGCCTTTCCCCCCTGCCCTCGCTTTACTGGATCAATCGCGAAACGCCTGCGGCAGAGCTTCGCCGCCTTCAAAAGGGCGAGGTCGAACAAACGGACGAACTCGATCTTGGTTTCACCTACCGCCAATCGCAGTTTATTGAAGCTCGCCTGATAGCGCAGCGCATGACGCCGCTTGAAACGCTTTCCGAGATGCGAAAGAGCGATATTTTCCCTAAAGACCTCGCTCGCTTGCGCGATATTCTTATCCGCTTTGCGCACCGATGGGAGTCGGGGCAGTTCAAGCGCATCATGGCGCCACTGTCGCCGCATGTGGGCAGCAATGTCGATCCCGATCAATCGGTGAGAACGACCGTTTTAGGCGACCATTTCCATACAGGCTGCGCGCTGATGACGTTGGAGATTTTAAAAGAGCTTTCCGGCGGCGCGGAAGCCTTTGCGCGGGCATATGGTGTGGCATTCATCGAGTCCTGCTCCCGCGCTATTCTGGATGAGGACTTTAAAGTTAAACTTATAAGCTTGCCGATTGAAAAGTTGGAGGAAACCTTAAAAGAATAAGTATGGAAGCTCCTTACTTTCGATAAGCGCGCTCTTTATAATTTCTGTTCTTTCTTCTTTTCTTCTTTTCTTCTTTTCTTCTTTCTATTTCATCCTTCTTTTTCCTTCATTTTTTCTCTTTTTTTCCTTCAAAAAAACAATCCAAAAAAATAAGACAGGTTTCACATGTGAACTTCGCGCAAGCGAAGCTGCCGAGCAAACGAGCCGCCGATTGCCGGTTCCCCTGCTCCCGCAATCCATGGCTTGGCGGGCGACGAGCCGTACAATCACATCCTATACTCAGGATGCGGGAATACTCTTACTACAAATGTGGGAAATATGCAAGATGTTTTTTTGAGAATGTGGGATTTTCATTTCGACATCACCCCCACCAAACCCCTCTCGCGGGGAAAACGATTCACCGGATCGTTTTCCCGCTTCGAGCCATCAAGGGGGAGGGCTTTAACAAATGGGATGCCCGCCTCCGCGGGCATGACGGCTGGAAGAATCATTCCCCCCACCCAACCCCTCTCGCGGAAAAATGATTCACCGGATCGTTTTCCCGCTTCGAGCCATCAAGGGGGAGGGCTTTAACAAA
>CAYVNS010000024.1:17124-21766 GCA_964453225.1 uncultured Rhodospirillaceae bacterium | reverse complement strand
TACAATCACATCCTATACTCAGGATGCGGGAATACTCTTACTGCAAATGTGGGATTAATGCAAGATGTTTTTTCAAAAATGTGGGGTTTATTTTATTAACTAAAACAAATCGGATTCCGCCCCGCCTTCGCATAAAGCTACGGCGGGTCTTTGATCCTATGTCCGGCGAAGCTTTAGCGTAGCCGGAATAAATTCGCAAACGCGAATTTTGCGGAATGACGGACTGTAGCAAGGAAAACAAACGGGATCCTCCGCAGTCGCGGAGGATGACGGGGATAGATTGGCGTGCTGCTCCTTATTCTGATCCGGCATATCGTGCGGCGAGGCCATCTGGATTCCGGGCTCCGCTGCGGAGCCTGCCCTCGCGAAAGCGGGGGCAGCGGCCCCGGAATGACATAAACAATCACCAAATCGGATTCCTCGCACGCTCGGATTTAGACGCGTCAAAAGATGAATTATTTTCCAACCGGAACGGGCGCTAACGGCGCGGTCTGAACCGCCGATGCGGGAGATACGATCACGGGAACCTGTATCATCGGGATTGAAGAAGCGGGCGGCGATGTCGTCACCAAAACATGAGAGGGAGGCGCAGGAACCTCGGCGGGCGCAGAGGCCGGAATTGCTGCCGGCACAGCGGCGGTTGCCGCTTTCGCTTTGGCCGCAGGAGCGGCGGGATTCTTGCGCAAGCACTGGCTCATGAATTTGCGGTAGTCGTGCTTCGGGATTTTCTTTGCGCGATATTGACCGGCGCAAGCCTTCATGCGGTTTTGCTGAACCGACAGTTTCTTGGGGGCCGCAGCCTCGGACGCGCCCGCAAAGCAAAGCGCGACCATCATGACGAAACAAAAAATCCTTTTTTTCATCCAAGGCTCCCTAGTGGAAGACATAAGTAAAAGAATCGCCCTAGTATGCGCTTGCCCCGGGTTCTTTGCCAAGATACTGAGCGGATGATTCTTTTTGCTAGAGGCAGAATCCGTTCAACTATTAGGAAAATAAATGGGATGCCCGCCTATACCGATCCCCGATCAACAAACTCTATTTGTTGAAATATCACCCCCACCCAACCCTCCCCCATCAAGGGGGAGGGCTTTATGTTCGGGTTCAGTTTGATCAGTGATTGGTATAAATCAAAAATGGTATACAGAAATTACGATTTCAGGCTGTCCTTCATCCATGAGAGGAAGCCTTCATCGCCATTCTCAATGGGCCACGCAACAACGCACGGGCACTTATAGGCATGAAGCTCCTTCACGCGTTTTTTGACCGCATCGAATCTGTCCGACGAGGTCTTGGCGATGATCACGCATTCGTCCACGTGCTCGACCTTGCCTTGCCACCGATAGATAGAGTGAACGTCGGGAAAGATATTGACGCAAGCGGCGAGATTCTCTTCAACAAGCGCCGAAGCGATCGTTCCCGCCTCGTCATGCGAACCGGCGGTAATATAAACGGAAATAAAATCGCTCATTGAATGCCTTTCAGAAAAGCTTCGATCCCTTCGGGAGTCGAGAGCGAAACGGATGTCATGTCCTTGTCAATTCTCTTTGCAAGCCCCGCAAGCACGTTTCCCGCGCCGCATTCGACCAATTCCGTGACGCCTTGCTGCTTCATATAGAGCACGGATTCCCGCCATCGAACGGCACCCGTAATCTGCCGGACAAGCAAATCCCGGATAACTTCCGGATCGCGCACCGCTTCAGCCGTAACGTTGGCAATGGCGGGAACAACCGGCGCTTTAAGCGCGACTTTGCCCAGAGCTTCGCGCATGGCGTCCGCCGCAGGCTTCATGAGCGAAGAATGGAAGGGCGCACTGACCGGCAGTTTGACGCAGCGCTTAAAACCGCGGTTTGTCGCCACAGCGACGGCGCGATCCAGCGCGGCCAAGTGGCCGCTTAGAACAATTTGCCCCGGCGCGTTGTCGTTCGCGGCCTCGCACACGTCTCCCTGCGCCGCTTCGGCGGCGATTTCCTTCGCAACCGGCAAGTCCACGCCCAGCAGCGCCACCATCCCCCCTACGCCAAGCGGAACGGCTTGCTGCATGGCCTCGCCCCTTTGTTTCAAAAGGCGCGCGGTATCGGAAAGCGTAAAGCTGCCGGCCGCATAAAGAGCCGCATATTCTCCAAGGCTATGGCCCGCGACGAATGAGGCCGCCTCCGGCAATTTGAAACCGCCCTGTTTATCCAATACCTTTATGACGGCGGCGCTCACCGCCATAAGCGCGGGTTGCGCATTTTCGGTCAATTTAAGATCGTCGTCGGGGCCTTCGAAAATAAGTGTGGAGAGCTTTTGGCTTAAGGCATCGTCGACTTCGGCGAAGACCTCGCGCGCTTCGGCGAAAGCGCCGGCCAAGGCCTTGCCCATGCCGACAAACTGGCTACCCTGCCCCGGAAAAACGAGCGCACGTGTCATTTTCAACTCCTGATACTTTAGTCTATCGCTATAAACCCACTTGTCAAAAGCAAGTCAAGCGGGTCTTATAGACCGCGATCAAGGCGTGAACGCCGGTCAATGTCAGAAAATCCAGTTCTAGCGTTTTCTATTAAGGAACCCTCAATGCCCGATTTCGCTTCCCGCCTCGATCCATTTACCGAATGCCGGATTCTTTGCGTCGGCGATTTGATGCTGGACCATTATGTCTACGGACTGGTCGAGCGCATATCTCCCGAAGCGCCCATTCCTGTTTTGCATACGCAGCGCGAAACGCTGACTTTGGGCGGCGCGGGGAACGTCGTGCGCAATGTGCATACCTTGGGCGGAATTGTGGATGTGATCGGCGTCGTCGGGGGGGATGAAACAGGGAAACGGATCGCCGCCGAGTTGGAAGCTCTGCCGAACGTCACGGCGCATCTTATTGAAGACGCCTCGCGTCCATCGATACTGAAAACCCGTTATGTCGCCTTGGGCCAGCAGCTTTTGCGCGTCGATCATGAAAACGGCAAGGCCATAGAGGCCGAGATCGAACGACAGGTGATCGCGCAGCTTGCGCCAGCCGTCGACAAGGCAGATGTCGTGCTCCTGTCCGATTACGCCAAAGGGCTTTTGACACCGCCGCTTATCGCCGAAGCCATCCGGCTTTCCAACGACAAGGGGAAAATTATCGTCGTCGATCCGAAAGGCCGCAATTTCAAGCGGTACAGCGGCGCTTCGTGCCTGACGCCGAACCGCAAGGAATTGGCCGACGCGACCGGCAAAACGATTGCAAGCGTTGCCGACGCCGAGGCCGCCGCGCGTTCCCTGATCCGCGACTTTGGCATCGGCATGGTGCTTGTCAAGCTCGGCCCGGAAGGCGTTTGCCTCGTTCAAAAGGACGCGCCCGCCTTGCATCTGCACACGACCGCGCGGGAAGTTTTCGATGTTTCCGGCGCGGGCGATACCGTCATTGCGACCCTCGCCCTTGCGCTGGCCAGCCGGTACAACGCCGCCGAAGCCGCGGAACTGGCCAACATTGCCGGTTCCATCGTCGTCGGCAAAGTTGGAACAGCGACCGTCACGCGGGACGAACTTGCTCGCGGATGCCTGCAGGGAAGCGCCCGGTCGGCGGAAGACAAGGTCGTCAGCTTTAGCGCGATTGCCGATCTTGCCGAAAAATGGCGCAAACAGGGGCTTAAAGTCGGCTTTACCAACGGCTGCTTCGATTTGCTGCATCCCGGGCACATTTCCATTTTACGGCAGTCGCGCGCCGCCTGCGATAAACTGGTTGTCGGCCTGAATAGCGACGACTCGGTCAAAAGGCTTAAGGGAGAAACGCGCCCCATTCAGAATGAGATGGCGCGCAGCACCGTGCTTGCTTCTTTGGCCGATGTCGATCAGGTCGTTATTTTCGGCGAGGATACCCCCCTGAAATTAATAAACACGATCCGCCCCGACGTTCTGGTCAAGGGCGCGGATTATTCAATCGACAAGGTCGTCGGCGCGAAAGAAGTGCAAAGCTGGGGAGGAAAAGTCCTTTTGGCGCAGCTTATCGAAGGCCAAAGCACGACGGGAACGATTGCGAAGATGGGAAAGTAAAAAGGAGTTCTTACAGGAAAAATTATGCTGACGTATTTTCCAAGGCCTGGCGAAATTGTGCTATGTAACTATCCTTTGAAAGCGCTCGGAGCGGAGATGATAAAGCCTCGCCCATGTGTCATTTTTTCTCCCCGTCTTCGCCGAAGTAAAATCTTTTCAATCGTTCCTTTAAGTACGACGAAGCCGAACCGGTGGAAAACTGGCACTGCCAATTACACCTTCGGGAAACAATGCCTCGATCCTTTTCCAACCCAAATCCTTGGGTAAAAGGAGATATGATTAACACAGTTGCATGGGAACGACTTGACCGTATGCGTGACGGACGAAAATATATGACTATTCTTTTGCCCAAGGATGAGCTTGAAAAGGTTAGAAATTGTGTACGAGCAGCCTTAGGATTTTAATGGACTTTTAAAGAAGAAAAGTTAGAATAGATTCGTTCCCGCTCTGCAATAGCATCGGGCTTGGCTAGCCAAGCTTAGGCAAGGCTAGCAAAACCCCCAAAGGCGATAACAAGCTGATGGGGGTTTCGTTTTTGGAGGAACAGGCTTGCCTGTTCCTCCTTTTTTTGCAGCGGGGGGTACATTAAGCAGGTTGGATTCCCGAAATGCGTAAATGATCATTCCCTCCGAAA
>CAYVNS010000024.1:0-17114 GCA_964453225.1 uncultured Rhodospirillaceae bacterium | reverse complement strand
TCTACTTTTTCCCCTCCTCCGGGGTCAAAATCACGAGCTCGTTCGGCTTCGAATAATTCAGGGTCTTGCGCGCTTCCTCATCCAGAAGATCGGGGTCAAGGCTTTCAGGCCGCATCAGGCGCACGCGATGTTCGAGCGCCTGCCTTTCCTGCTTAAGCTTCGCCAGCGTATTTTCGGCTGCCACGACTTCGTTTTGCAGATGAATCTGCGCAATCCATCCGCGGTCGCCCTCGACGGTATGGTACAGAAAGTAGCCGACGATACAAACGCCAATGCCTGTCGCAATCAGCTGCCATATGCGTTTGGGAAGCAAGGCCTACTCCATCAAGACGGACGTTCCGGCAAAGCGCGCCGCGCGCCCAAGTTGCTCTTCGATGCGGATAAGCTGGTTATACTTCGCCAGCCTGTCGGAACGGCAAAGCGACCCGGTCTTGATCTGCCCGCAATTCGTCGCCACGGCCAAGTCGGCAATGGTCGAATCTTCGGTTTCACCCGAACGGTGCGATATGACGGCGCGATAACCGGCCTTATGCGTCAATTCCACGGCTTCCAGAGTTTCGCTGAGCGTGCCGATCTGGTTGACTTTGATCAACACCGCGTTCGCAAGTCCCTTGTCGATGCCTTCGGCGATGCGCACGGGATTGGTAACGAATACATCGTCGCCCACGATTTGAATCTTGTCGCCCAACGCCTCGGTCAGCATTTCCCAACCGTCAAAATCGTCCTCGGCCATGCCGTCTTCAATCGAGAAAATCGGATAGCGGGAAACGAGATCCTCGTAATAACGAACCATTTGCTCGGGACTGAACACCTTACGCTCCCCGGCGAGTTGATAGCGCCCTTCCTTATAAAATTCCGACGCGGCCGCGTCGAGCGCAAGCATGACGTCTTCGCCCGGCTTATAACCCGCTTTTTCGCACGCGCGCAGAATCAGGGATAAAGCCTCGTCCGTGGACGCGAGATTTGGCGCAAAACCGCCCTCATCCCCGACATTGGTATTGTGGTTTACTTCCTTGAGAATTTTTTTCAGTGAATGGAAAATCTCGGTGCCCATACGAACGGCGTCGAAACAAGTCTCGGCCCCCACCGGCGCGATCATGAATTCCTGGATGTCGATCGGGTTGTCCGCATGCGCGCCGCCGTTCAGGATATTCATCATGGGGACAGGCAGCAAATTCGCCGACACGCCGCCGATATAGCGGAAAAGCGGCAAGTTCGATTCCTGCGCCGCCGCCTTGGCCACCGCCAAGCTGACGCCGAGGATCGCATTCGCGCCAAGGCGGCTTTTGTTCGGCGTTCCGTCGAGTTCAATCAGAGTCTCGTCCAGTGCGCTTTGATCTTCCGCCGACATGCCGACAACCGCTTCCGAGATTTCTTCGTTCACGGCCTCGACCGCGTTCAAGACGCCCTTTCCGTTAAACCGGGCGGGATCGCCGTCGCGCAGTTCGACCGCCTCATGCGTGCCCGTCGAAGCGCCCGAAGGCACAGCCGCCCGGCCGAAAGCGCCGCTTTCCAGAACAACGTCAACTTCAACCGTGGGGTTTCCGCGGCTATCGATGATTTCGCGGCCATGAAGCGCTGCAATATGTGACATAAAACCTCCTGAAAACTTGGGAACAAAACCAACGGTTGAAGACAAGCTCCCCATCGATATGAATTTTTGACACTTTTTACAAGGTCTTATACCAATCTTAGTGACATTTCCGCCCGTATCCGCGATTCGCGGAGCCAGCCGGGGGCATGGAGTAACCGGGCGTTAATATTCCCCCTGTAAAATGCGGCAAAATCGAAAAGATTACGAGGTCGCCATGTCCAGCCCGAATATCCCCAATGTTCCGCAAAAGACGATCCATGAACTGAACTTTATGGATATTTATGTGCGTCTCGACGGCGATTCCGTAGCGCATTACCGCTCCGGCAAAAGCGGCGAGATCGATTTGCCCGATGCTGATATTCCCGAAGAATTCTACGCGGACGCCGAAATGCTGGCCGAACACCTGCGTACCCATTTTAAAGGCGTCGAAGACGCCGTGAGTTACCGCAACATTCGCATGCGCGGCACGCGCCTTGAGACAGGAAGAGGCGAAGTGTGGGCGTGCTTGCGCCGCCTGCCGGACAGCCCCATCGAGCTTGAAAAGCTGGGCATGCAGCCCCAACTGGTGCCCATCCTTCAGGATGCCGGTCGACGCAGCGGGCTTATTCTTATTTGCGGCGCATCAGGACAGGGAAAAACATCGACCATGTCCTCGTTGCTTCAGCGTTACCTTGAAGTGTACGGCGGCGTGGGCTTTACGCTTGAAGACCCCGTCGAATACGACATGGAAGGCCGCCGCGGCAAAAACGGCTATTGCTATCAGACGGAAGTGAAGGAAGAAAAGGATTGGGGCGAGATGCTGAAACGCGCGTTGCGCTGGCATCCCCATTATATCGCCGTCGGCGAAATTCGCACGCCCGGCTGCGCCAATCAGTTGCTCCGCGCCGCGACTTCAGGGCATACCGTTCTTGCGACGATGCACGCGGGCAGCATGGAAGAAGCGCTGGAGGGCTTGCTTCAGCTTGGCGAGCAGGAAATCGGCGATCGCGCCCCCATGCTTTTGGCCGCGGGCTTGATCGGCGTCTTTCATCAGACCTTCACTCAGAAGGGCATTTATTTGAACTTTATGTTCACCGATGTCGATAACTCCGGCTCGCCCATCCGGGCCATGATCCGCGACAAGCGCATCGGCCAAACGCGCACCATCGCGGACCAGCAAATGGCGAAAATCATGCAAAGAAACGCGTAGGGATTCCACGTTCGCTGTCAGGACTATTCAGTAAGAAAACAAATGGGATGCCCGCCTGCGCGGGCATGACGGTCGTTCTAATTGAATGGTAACTGTTTCTACCCCAAGCCCCAAGCCCCCGACGCCTAGCACCTGATCTCCATAACCTTGAATAAGGTTCCCATTTGGGCTTCGTCCGTTAGGCGATGGAGCGCTGCATCGATATCCGCGGCTTGAGCCTCGTTGGCGCGTTTTTTTAAGATGTCGGCGCGGATGTCGATGCCGCAGTTTTTCAGGAATTCCCCCTGCCCCACGACGGCGGAAACGGAACAGCCCGCTTCCCTTGCCGCTTCGGCCATCGAGGTGAAATCCACATGAGCGGTTAAATCAACCTCGCCAGGCTTTGCAAGAATATCGGCAAAAGCATGTTTTGAGACGGCTTGCACGGTCGGGCTTCCCGAAGGCGCAACATACCCGTAATCGACCATCAGCGCAGCGCCTGAGCGTTTTGAAAGACAAGCGGCAAGATCCTTGACCAAAGCTTGCGCTTTTGGAGAGAATTCAAAAAACACCCCCGGCACGGCGTCCTGCAAGGCCGGAGGTATCAAATGATGTTCGGCCTTGGCGAGGGGGCGCAAGACGAGCGCCAGCTCCTTGTTTTCCTCGCCCACCATGCGCTCGCACCATCCGGTGAAAGTCCTTTCGAATTGCCGGACGGGCAAAGCGTCCAAAAATTCATTGGCGATAACAAGCATGGGCATCGCGGGGATTTCATCGAAAGCCTTCAAATAACGGGGAACAAAAGCGCCCAGATTGCCCTGCAATTCATCGCGCATCGCCGTGTTGCTTTCGAAAAGGAAAAGCTCGATAGCGTCGTGGAACCCCTTCACGTTAGCGGTCGCGCGTAAAAGATCCCGCATCATCGTTCCCCTGCCGGGGCCAAGCTCGACAAGGGCAAAGGGATCGGGCTGGCCCAGTTTCCGCCACGCCTCGACGCACCAGACGCCAAGCATCTCGCCAAACAACTGGCTGACTTCGGGGGCCGTGATAAAATCCCCCGTGCGGCCTATCGGCTTGCGTACGCTGTAGTAACCGTAGTCGGGATGCTGCAAGGCCAGCTCCATATACGCCGCAAGGGAAATCGGCCCCTGCGAAGCGATAATGCCACGGATGATTCTTTCAAGCGGCGACATGTTTATTTCCTCTGCCCGACCAGATAATGATAGCGGCCCCTGCGGCGATCATGGGAACGCTTAATAACTGCCCCATGGTTGCGCTGCCGAAAAGGAAGCCGACCTGCGCATCCGGCTCGCGCATGAATTCGATGCCAAAACGCATGAGGCCGTATAGAACGAGAAATAGGCCCGAGAGGAATCCTTTGCGTTCGCGGATTTTGGGAACACGCTGCAAAACAAGCATGATCGCCAAGAGAAGAAACCCCTCCGCCGCCGCTTCGTAAAGCTGGCTTGGATGGCGCGGAAAAGGCCCGCCGCGCGGGAAAACGACGCCCCATGGCGCCGATGTTTCCCGCCCGTACAATTCGCCATTTACGAAGTTGGCCAGCCTTCCGAGGCCGAGGCCGATGGGAGTCACGCAGGCCAGCAAATCGGAAAAGGCGAAAAAAGAGATTCTCTTTTTACGAGAAAAAAGAATGGCGGCGACGATCACGCCAAGCATGCCGCCATGAAACGACATGCCGCCGTGCCAGAGCATGAGGGCCTCTAGCGGACGTTCGAGATATTGGCTTGAATTGTAAAACAAGACATAGGCAAGGCGCCCGCCCACAACGATGCCCACAACCGCCCAGCTTATAAAATCGTCATAATACCTGGGCGCGGGCGACGTGGAATCGCGCCCCGCCAGAAACATGCAAAGCCGCCATCCGCCGATAATCCCCGCAAGATAAGCCAGCGCGTACCAGCGAATAGCCAGCGGGCCGATTGAAAGGGCAACAGGATCGATGTCGGGAAAGGGCATAAGAGACAGCGGATTCGGGGACGTTACCGATCTTTCATTAACATGAGTGGCCGTTGCACAAAAGCGGGAATCCGATTTGTATATAATACAAAGAAATGGGATGCTCCGCATGCGCGGAGCATGACGGTTGCTTTTATTATGCAAATTCTCCACAATCACCGTCGCATCCGCGACCACCTACGCTAAAGCTTCGGTGATCCGGGCAGGATAGTCCGCCGAAGCCTCTTGGCGTAGGCGAAAAGACGGGTGTCCCCGTTCATCTTGTTTCCTTTGCCAGGACTAATCAACTATGCCTGAAAAGCCCCTTCTCGAAGACCTTATCGCTCTCGGCAGTTCCGTTTACGACAGCCTGAAAGAGGCGCGTCATGACCTGAAATCGGAAGCCAGGAAACGCGCCCATACGCTGACACGCAAGCTTGATCTCGTTTCCCGCAACGAGTTCGACGCGGCTTTTGCGATGCTGGCCAAGATTCGCCAACAGCAGGAAGATTTAGCGGCGCGCATGACGAAAATCGAAGCGCGCCTCAAACCGCAAAACACGGTAAACAAGAAAAGTGAAAGTTTACGAATTGTTAAAGGTAAGCCTGTGCGCCGCACGCGCCGAAAATAGTTTCACTGTATATAAGCTGAAAAACAAAACATTTGAATCCGTTAGCACGCGCAAAATATTCGTTACGCCTCCGTGCCCTGTGACTCAAAAAACACGGCGTTTTCCCGTATGTTAAAGATACCGCGCAAGACTCTTGCGGCGCGACTCCCAATTTTGGTACCCATTGTGGGTGCAAAAACGGGGGTTGTATTCCATGTCGTTCCAGGCCGCTTTCGACAAACAGGTTCTTTCAAACCCTCTCGACATTCTCGAAGAAATTGTAACCGCAAATGAGTGGCTGTTCGACCGGGCAAACGACGACGAATTGATCGTGGAGCTTTCGGGACGCTGGTGCCACTACCGCATGTTTTTCGTTTGGCAGAAAGAAATCGGCGCGCTTCAGTTCTCTTGCCAATTCGACATGAAAGTCCCGCCCGCGAAGAGCAACGACGTTCACGATCTTCTGGCCATGCTGAACGACCGCCTGTGGCTTGGGCACTTCAATCTGGACATGCAGCAGAACATGCCTTTGTTCCGTTACACCGTTCTCACCCGCGGGCGTTCGCCGGGGATTCAATCGCTTGAAGATTTGGTTGAAATCGCCCTGACGGAGTGCGAGCGTTTCTATCCCGCGTTCCAGCTTGTGATTTGGGGCGGCAAGCGTCCCAGCGAAGCCATGGCCGCTTCGATGATCGACGTGGCCGGTTGCGCGTAAGCTACTTTCGGGGAAGGATAGGAATTCCTATTGATGAATTTTATGCTATGATAATCACAAATTACTAGGCGTCCTTCCCGCCCCGTGTCGAAGCGCGGGGCAGGCTTTGCGGGAATCCATTTCTTTCCTTCAATAAAGATGGATCCCCGCCTGCGCGGGGATGACGCGAGGTTTTTATACATAATGATTGTTCCTAACTTCCTAGCCCCCGACCCCTAGCCCCTAACTATTCAAATGACTTCTCTCGACTCCCTCCTTTCCAAAACCATCGACAAGATCGATATTCCCGGGTTGTCCGCCCCTTATACCGGCAAGGTTCGACAGAGCTACGACGCGCCCAAAGACCGCAAGATTATCATTGCGACGGATCGCCTGAGCGCCTTTGACAAGAACATCACGACCATTCCCCTAAAAGGACAGGTTTTGACCCAAGCGGCGCGCTACTGGTTTGACGAAACGAAAGACATCTGCCCCAATCATGTCATCGCCTATCCGCATCCAAACGTGCTGGTTTGCCAAAAGCTTCGGATGCTGCCGGTCGAGTTCGTTGTGCGCGGCTACCTGGCGGGTTCCACGGATACGTCGATCCTGAAGATGTATAAGGCGGGCCGGCGCGAGATGTACGGCGCTATATTCCCCGAAGGCATGCGCGACTTCCAGAAGCTGGAGCATCCGATCATCACGCCGACGACGAAAGCCGATATGGGCGCGCATGACGAGCCTTTGTCGCCGCAGAAGATTGTATCTGAAAATATTCTGGATCAAGCCACGTGGGACAAAGCCAGTTCTTATGCCTTTGCCCTTTTCAAGCGCGGGCAGGAAATCGCCGAAAAGCGCGGCCTTATTCTGGCGGACACCAAGTACGAATTCGGCACTTTGCCGGATGGAACGATCGTTCTCGGCGACGAAATCCATACGCCGGACAGCAGCCGATATTGGCTGAAATCGACTTACGATGCCCGCCTCGCCGAGGGTAAAGCGCCCGAAACCATGGACAAGGACGTTTTGCGCCATTGGCTGACGGAGCACTGCGATCCTTACAAGGACGTTATCCCGCCCATTCCCGATGACATCCGGATCGCCACCGCCAAGACTTATCTGGCGGCGTATGAGAGGATTACGGGGACTCCCTTGCCTTTGCCCGATCCGGCGGAAGACCCCGTGGAGCGGATAAAGGAAGCCATTGCGGTGTATTTGGCTGGTTATGGCAAAAACAACAAATCGGATTCCGCATAAATTTTCTTTCGCTTCCACCTGCGCTGCCGTGCAGCCATGGAGGACTAGTCGCGAAGAGAAAATTTTGCGGAATGACGGATCTATAATCGAGTCAATTCACGGCAAGACGAACTGTGACGTATCGCAGGTCGAAAGAATATAAAAGCCGGGCTGGCCGGGAAGAATTTTAAACTTATCCGAAACGCCCAGCACGGTTTCGGCGCCGCCCAGAACCAGAACGGCGTCGGGCTGCATCATTCCCGAAATCGAGGAAAGAACGCGGGTTTTCGTCGGCAGGTCGAAATAAATCAACACATTGCGGCAAAAGACGACATCAAAAGGCCCGGCCGCATTGATTTCATTCAGCAAATTTCCTTCGCGGAACTGAACCATTTGGCGGATATTGTCCTTCAACTGCCATTTGTCGCCGGCAATCTGCTGGAAATACTTGACGATGTATTGAACCGGCAGGCCTCTTTGAACCTCGAACTGCGAATAGATGCCCGTCTTGGCGCGATTTATCATGTCGCGCGACATATCGATGCCGATAATTTCGAGCTTCCATCCCTGAAGCTTGGCGGCTTCCTCGGCGCAGATCATCGCCAGCGAATAGGCCTCCTGCCCGCTTGACGCCGCCGCAGACCAGATGCGTATGTGCCGTTTCGCGGCGCGAGTCGACAGCAGATGGGGAAGCAGGACTTTTTGAAAGAGCGCGAAAGGCTTCAGATCGCGGAAGAAAAAGGTCTCGTTCGTCGTCATCGCCTGAACGATGTCAAAAATCAGGGCCTCTTCCCGCTTGGCGCGCAGCGCGACGGCCATATCCTCCAGCGATTTCATGCTGTACTTGCGCGCGACCGGGAAGAGACGGGATTCGAGCAGGTAAGCTTTTTCCTGCGTCAGCATTAGCCCTGATCGCTGCTTGACGAGAGTGGCAAAAAGTTCGAAATCTTCGGGCTTCATACGCGTCCCCCGCCTAGCGCTACTCTACGAACCAAAAAACCAATTTCGTTTACGGGGGCAATGGCTGAACAAAGACCGGCCATTGCCACGGAACCGGGCATGCCCCAGACAACGCTTGTCGCTTCGTCCTGCGCAAAGACGGCGCCGCCGCCGTTAACGACGGCTTCGCATCCTTTTGTGCCATCGATGCCCATGCCCGTCAGAATAACGGCCAAAACGCGCTTGCCGTAGACGTCCACAAGGGAGCGGAGCATGGGATCGACCGAAGGACGGCAAAAGTTCTCCGGCGGATCCTTTACAAGATGGAAGGTGATGCCTTCCGGCTTTCTTACGAGCTGCATATGGAAATCGCCCGGCGCGATATAGCAGCGGCCAGAGCACAAAACCTCGCCCTCTTTCGCCTCGGCGCACGGAACGCCGGCCTGCTTGTTGATATGATCGGCAAGAATGGTCGTAAAGAAAGGCGGCATATGTTGCGTAACAACGATAGGCTGCACGAGTCCGCTGCCGATGGCTCGAATGACCTCGAACAATGCCTGAGGGCCTCCGGTCGAGGAGCCGATGGCGATAACTTCAGGCTTTATGGTTGGCATGGGGCGAAGATTCGTCTTCTTTCCCGATTCAACGAAAACCGGCGGCGCCGTTTTAAGAATTGCGGGGATTCTTTTCGGAGTCGCCCGGATATTTTTGCTCCAGGCGATCTCGCCAAGCACCTGGACTTTTTCACGCAGTTCCCGCTGAAAAGCCGTTGGCGCAGCCATTTCCCGCGCCGACGGTTTCGGCAAGTAGTCGGTGGCGCCAAGGGAAAGAGCTTTTAAGCTGATTTCGGCGTTTTTCTGCGTCAACGTCGACGCCATCATGATCTGGACGGCCGGATCAATCGCTTTCAAAAGAGGAATGGCCGTCAAGCCGTCCATGACGGGCATTTCGATATCGAGAATAACAACATCGACCGGCGTTTTCTTTAAAAGTTCGACCGCTATCTGGCCGTTGCTTGCCGTCGCGACGACCTTGAAACCCGGATCGCTGTTAAGCGCGCGCCCTATAAATCCTCTAATGACGAGAGAATCATCAACAATAAGCACGCGCACCTGCGGCGCGCCGCTTCCTTTGATTCTCGTCTCATCTTGGGGAAAAACTGGAGGCATTACGAACCCATTAGCTATCGAGCAAGTTCAGTTGCTCCAGCTTGCCGCGAATGATGTCGGTATCGAACGGCTTCATAATGTATTCGTTTGCGCCGGCGCCCAGGGCCTCCTGAATATGATTGAGGTCGTTTTCCGTCGTGCAGAAGACGACGCGAGGCGCATCCCCCCCCGGCATCTGACGCAGAAGCCGAAGAAAATCCAGCCCGTTCATCACGGGCATGTTCCAGTCGAGCAGAATAAAATCGGGCAGCTTCGTCTTGCAATAATCGATCGCAGCTTGGCCATTGACAGCTTCTTCGCAGGCATAGCCGATGGTCTCGAATATCTGCCGTGCGACTTTGCGAATGACGCGGCTGTCATCAACGATCAGGCAGGTCTTCATTTTTGCATTCCCCCTTGTGAGTTAGCGCCTTTCCCTCAGATAAAGAGAAGGCTTTCGGCCTCTCTTGGAAACGAAGGAAATGAAAGGATGTGAAGTTAGGAAAATGGATCGAGGCTCGCTCACGATTTAAATAATGAGCCGTTCGCCATCCCCTCCTCCTGGCCTCTCCTTTCAGGTCGGAAAGAAACTAGACAAAACAACACTATAATAACCCATACGCAATACCATAGCAACCACCCTCGCTCACGCGGCCCTTGCCTGATCGAGGCGCAGAAAGCGCTGCACATCCAGAACGACAAGCAATGATCCGTTCAAGCGATAAATGCCGTTCGACACTTCCTGCCATCTGGGGTCGAGGGTCGGCGGATTTCTCTCAAAATCGGAATCGGGCAGGCTCATAACCTCGCCAACCTTATCGACAACGATGCTGTAAAGTTCATTGTCGTGTTCCACAACGACGCTCATGCTCTCGCGCTTGTCTTCGATGGTGGGTAAACCAAGACGCGTCCGCGCATCCACAGCCGTGACGATTCGTCCCCGAAGATTCAAAGAGCCGAGAACCTCGGCCGGCGCCAACGGCACATGCGCAATGCGTTGCGGGCCCAAAACGTCCTGGACGTTCAGAACCGGAATGCCGAAAATCTGATTGGCGACGGTCATAGTGACAAACATGCCGCGCGCCGCCCCTTCCACAGAGGCTACTGCCGTTCCCTTTGTCCCCGCCGTTGACGGAATTGGAAGGTTACTCATGGATTGGGCCTCCTTGCGCCAAGGTTTCATGCAACGCGTTTAACAGACCTTCGCGATTAAATTTGGCAACGTAATCGGTGAAACCGGCCAGCCGGCCTCTTTCCAGATCGCGCGGAGTCGCATGCGATGACATCGCAAATATGGGCAGTTTGCTCCATTTGCCCTCGCTACTGCGCAAGGCGGAAACGAAATCGAAGCCATTCATTCCCGGCATTTCGATATCGCTGACGATGGCATCGAAAAGAATGCCGTCTTCCTGAAGTTTCAAGGCATCGCCGGCTGTTTCAACCGCCGTAACTTCGTACCCGGCTACCGAGAGCAAAGGAGTCAGGAGATTGCGGAAAAACGGACTGTCGTCCACCAGCAAAACGCGCCGGGACGTATTTGCCTCAAAGGCATCGTCTTCGCCGAACCAATTCTGCGACGCCTGAGACAAATAATAAGCCGCATCCAGAACATCCGTCGCCTTGCCGGAAAGAATAGATGTTCCCAACGTCCCTAGAGAACGACCGGAGAGGTCGACCTGGAGATGATCCTCGACGATATCCAGGATTTCATCGACCATAAGGCCCATATGCCTGTCTTTTTCGGCGAACACCAACACGGCCTGCGTGCCTTCGCTTGACGTCGCGCTTGTTCCAACGGGAACAAGCGGCATCAATTTGCCGCGATACTGAACCATGGGCGATCCTTCCGAGTATTCGATCGTCGCACGATCGATTTCCTCGAGGCGGGCGATAAGCGACAGCGGCACAGCCTTTTGCGTGCCCGGCCCCGCCCGGAACAGAAGCAGCGACTGTTTCTTGAGGCCATGTTCCGCATGCGAGGCGGCAAGGGTTTGCGCGCGCGCTGCCTGCGTATTTATGTCGCCGACATAATCCACGATGGCATTGAGATCCAAAATCATGATCACGCTGCCATCGCCCAAAATAGTGTTCCCTGAAAAGGCGTTGATGTTGCGCAAGATGGGCGCCACCGGCTTGACAACGATTTCTTCGGTGTCGAAAACGCGATCGACAATAACGCCAAGGGTCGAACTGCCCACCTGCACAACGACGACAAAAGCATCGCCGTTGGCTTGAATGTCTTCATCGCCCAGCTTGAGCGTTTTGCGCAGGCTGACGAGCGGAAGCAAGCGGTTGCGCAGACGCAAAACCGGCGTCTCGTTAATCAGCTCCACGCGGTGCTCGCTTGTCGGGGAAGCCTTGACCAGTTCCACGACGCTTATCTGCGGAATGGCAAAACGTTCGCCCAGGCATTCGACGATAAGCGCCGAGACGATCGCCAACGTCAGAGGAATTTTTATCGAAAACGAAGACCCCTTGCCTTCCGTCGTTTTGAAATCGACGGTTCCGCCGATGCGCTCGATATTCGTCCTGACAACGTCCATGCCGACGCCGCGGCCCGAGACGGAGGTCACTTTTTCAGCGGTCGAGAAACCCGGCTTGAAAATGAACTGAAGAATTTGCTGTTCGGTCATCGACGCAAGCTCGGATTCGCTCGCCAATCCCTTTTCGACAACTTTCTTGCGAATCTTGTCGACGGGCAAGCCCTTGCCGTCGTCGATAATATCGATGATGATATGCCCGCCCTCGTGATAGGCGTTCAGCGTTATTATTCCTGTTTCGGGCTTGTTGGCCGCCGAGCGCTCCGACGGCAACTCGATGCCGTGATCCGCCGAATTGCGCACCATATGCGTCAACGGATCCTTGATCAGTTCCAGAACCTGGCGATCCAGCTCCGTATCGGCGCCGATCATTTGAAGTTCGATCTTTTTATTCAGCTCGCGCGCCAGATCGCGAACGATGCGCGGCAACTTTGCCCATGCGTTGCCGATCGGCTGCATGCGCGTTTTCATTACGCCTTCCTGCAATTCCGATGTCACCTGATTCAGGCGTTGCAAAGGCGCTGCGAAAGCGCTGTCTTTTTGGCCGCGTAAAATCTGTAGCAACTGGTTGCGCGTAAGAACCAATTCGCTGACCGTCGTCATCAGCGTTTCCAGCTGATCGACATTGACGCGAATGGATTGGTCCGCGATCGACGTGCCGGGCGCCGCTTTTTGATCGTCGGGGCTCGCGGGCTTTGCCGCCATCGTTTGAGAGGAAGCCGTCGGCGCCGCAGCTTTGGGCGCTTCTTTTTGTTTTCCAGCCTTCATATTGGCCTCCAAAGCCGCAAGATCGCCCGCAACGACAGGCACAAAGCCAAATTCATCGGGTTCATTGGGATGTGCGGAAGCGGGCGCTTCGACCTTCGGCGGTTCGGGGGTTGGGGCGGACACAGCCGACCCGCTGGCGAGCGCATTCAGCCCGGCGATTAAATCTTCGTCGTTGCCGTCCGGGGATTCCACCTCATGCTGCTCCAGATAATTGAGGAGAAGCTTGATCCTGTCGATCGAAGCCAAAATTACCGTAACGGCGCTGGGGCTAACCTCCAATTCATGGTCGCGGAATTTCCCTAAAACATTTTCGCCCGCGTGGGCCAAATGCTCGAGGCGAGGAAGGCCCAGAAAGCCGCATGTGCCTTTAATCGTATGCACAAGCCGGAAGATGCTGCTGATCAACCCGGGATCGTTCGGGTTCTGTTCGAGCCGCACAAGCTCTATGTCTAAAGTTGCAAGATTTTCAGCGGTCTCGGTCAAGAAATCGCGAAGAAGATCATCCATGACTTGCCACCTCTAAAGCTAAGAATGTCATACGGTTGCGCATTTTGCCTCGGTTTCAAGCTTTTCCTGCGTTAACAAAAGCTCGAATCGATCAGGAAGGGATTGATTGTGTGCAAGTCTAAAACCAAATTGTTCATTAAATCTACTAACAAGGTACGACTGTATGTTTCGCGGAGATAATTCCTCGATTGCCAGCGCGCCATCCATCGCGGCTTGAAACGCGGGACTCAAAGCGGCGTTCCGTCCTTCGACTTCAAGCTGGCATCCCCGCCCCGCAGGAGCAAGATCATGAATGGTTATCGTCCCGCCGTAGGCCAACGCTTCCTCGGCAAGAATAATTAGATTGAGCACCATCTTTAAAAAGCCGCGCCATTCGATCAAATCTTCGAAAACCGCTTTTTCCGGCCACGCGAGAGTGATTTTGGTTTCGGCAAGATACTGTTCCGCAACCTGCCTCACTTCCTTTACGCTTAGATTGCTTTCGCTGCCTGCGCGTCCATAGGCAATGCGGTACATGCGCAAACGCCGCGCGGCCTTCGAACCGCTGTCGCCGATCAGCTTCATGGCCTCCGGCACAACGGAGCCGCCAATATCCTGAATCAGTTCGACTCCGTTATTGATGGCGCTGACGGGACTGACCAGATCATGGCACAGCTTGGAGGCCAAAAGCTCCATCACTCGCATATCGATCTGCATGTCCTCGCCGCCCATTTACAGGAAATTTGAATAACTTATTCAAGAAGGCTAGGATTACTTACGAGTCGTTAAGAGACGCTTAAAATTATGGTTACTAATCTATGAAAATCTTCTTCACCGTAAGCCATACGCCTTTGGCGCAAAAGGCTTTTGCCGAGTTGACAGGGCGTTATGGACAATCGTTACCCGAAGAGGCTGACTTCTTTGTCGCGCTTGGCGGCGATGGGCAGGTTTTACGCACAATCAACGATTCTTTGTCATACGGAAAGCCGGTTTTTGCCATTCACAGAACCGAATCCGTGGGCTTCATGTGCAATGCCTATCATGAAAACGACGATTTGGAAAAACGGCTTAGCCACGCCATCGGCATCAAATTAAATCCCTTGCGCATCGAGGGGGAAACCGTCGAAGGCTCCACCTTTTCGGCTTTGGGCTTTAACGAGATTTCGATACTTCGCGAAACGACGCAAGCCGTGCGTCTGCGCATTCTCATCGACGGCGTTCAGCGCCTTTCGCGATTCAGCGGCGACGGAATCCTTGTCGCGACCCCCGCCGGAAGCACCGCCTACAATCACTCTTGCGGGGGCCCCATCATGCCCATTAACGCCAACACGCTGGTGATGACGGCTATCAGCGGCTTTCGGCCGCGCGGCTGGTCGTACGCCGTCTTGCCGGAAGACGCCATCGTGGATGTCGAAGTTCTTGAAACCGAAAAGCGCCCCGCAAAAATCGAAGCCGGGACGTCGGTCCTTCATAATGCCGCAAAAGGAAAAATCTGGCAGGATCGCACGCAAAGCGTCACGCTTCTTTTCGATCCGGAACAGCATTTGGGCGAGCGCATCATCCGCGAACAATTCATGCATAATCCGTGTTAGGGGCTAGGGGCTAGGGGCTAGGGGCTAGGGGTCGGGAAATGACTGCTTTTTCATTTCGGAATGCCAATCCTGAATGCTGAATCCTGATACCGATCCCCGATCAAACAGACGCTCTTGTTGAAATATCACCCCCACCCAACCCTCCCCCATCAAGGGGGAGGGCTTTATGTTACTCCGCATCCGGCCTTAGGCTGTAGCCTTCGCCGCGCACCGTGATTAGGTAGCGGGGATTCTTGGCATCCGATTCAATCTTGCGGCGCAAGCGCGTGACCTGCACGTCGATCGTGCGGTCGTTGACCGCCTGTCCCGCCGCGCTACGCTCGGCAAGAATCTCGCGGCTCAAAACCTGCCCCTGCGCGTCCGCCAGGACACGCATCAAAGAGGCTTCCATCCCCGTCAGGGACACGGTCTCGCTGTCCGATTTAAGTTCGTTTCTCTTCGCGTCGTAGAGCCATCGCCCAAGGCGCAGTTGCGTAGCGGCCTTTTCCGGCTTGGCCGCGCGGCGCAAAATAGCGTTGATGCGCAAAAGCAATTCGCGCGGCTCGAAAGGCTTCATCAGATAATCGTCCGCGCCGGCTTCAAAGCCTTCGATGCGGTCTTCCGTCTCGCCCTTGGCCGTAAGAAGCAAAATGGGCAGCGGGTGGCTGGGCTTCCGAAGCGCCGAGTCCGCAAGCCTTAAGGAACGGGTCATGTCAAAGCCGCTTTCGCCCGGCATCATGACATCGAGAACCATCAGATCAAAAGCGAGGCTTTTGAGTTTTCCGCGCGCGTCTTCGGCGTTCCGGGCCGTCGTGACCACAAATCCCTGCTCGCCCAGAAAACGGGCCAGCAAAGCGCGCAAGCGGTTATCGTCATCGACAACGAGGATATGAGGCGCAAGGGCAAGGGACATTCGTTTAGGGGTTTGGGATTGGGGACTAGGGGCTAGGATCGGAATTAATCTATGCGTCATCCTCGTAAGAGGCAATGCCTAGCATTGCCTGGACCGCGATCCGTCCAGATGGAAGATATCTTGCTTACCTACCCCCCAGCCCCCAGCCCCTAATTTTTCCTGTCGACGACAAAATTGGCGACATCTTCCAGATGCTTGGCGCGGCCATCGAATACCGACAAATGGCTGACCGCCTGATCGGAAAGAAGCTTCGCCTGCGAACGCGCGCGCTCGGCGCCCAAAATCGTGACGAATGTCGCCTTGCCCGCAACCGCGTCGCGGCCTACGGACTTACCCGTTTCGGCTTCCGTTCCTTCGGCATCAAGCAGGTCGTCGATAATCTGGAACGCAAGCCCCAGATCATGGGCATACGCGCGCAAGGCGTTGGCGTGCTGTAGCGAGGCCTTGCCCAAAATAGCGCCCGCTTCCGTCGACACGGCGATCAACTCGCCGGTTTTCAGGCGTTGCAAGCGCGTGATCGCGCCGATATCCAGTTCCGTCGTCTCGGCGATCAGATCAAGCATTTGCCCGCCCACCATGCCGTGCACGCCCGACGCTTTCGCCAAAGCGGAGACAAGGCGGCAGCGCACTTGCGGATCTTCGTGCGTCCGCGGATCGGAAAGAATTTCAAACGCGATGGTCAAAAGCGCGTCCCCCGCGAGAATGGCCGTCGCTTCGTCGAATTTCTTGTGCACGGTCGGATTGCCGCGGCGAAGGTCGGAATTGTCCATGGCGGGCAAATCGTCGTGGATCAGCGAATAGCAGTGCACGCATTCGATGGCCGCAGCGGCCCTGAGCGCGCATTCGTCTTTCACGCCGAAAATCCGCGCCGAACTCATGACCAGAAAAGGACGAAGCCTTTTGCCGCCGTTAAGCGTGCCGTAGCGCATCGCCTCGAACAGCTTGTTTTCCGGAAAATCCGATTTGGGAAGGAGATGTTCCAGCGCATCGGCGACCGCCTTTGCGGCATCGGTCATGGCGGAAGCGAGGGAGGGGCTTATGGACGGCATGGAAATAAGGGGCTGGGGTTGACCGGATTATGTTTTGAAAGGTTTCGTCGACATATCGCCTTGAGGGTTGACGGAGATTTGCTCGATCTTCCCTTGTGCTTCGCGCAGCTTGGCCTCGCAATGCTTTTTAAGCAAGGCGCCGCGCTGATAAAGATTAACCGCATCCTCAAGCTTGGCCTTGCCGTCCTCAAGCTGCCGGACGAGCTTTTCAAGCTCGGCCAAAGCATCCTCGAAGCTCAATGCGGCAATATCAGCCGGAATGTCGGTAATCGATTCTTTCATGGGCGGTGACTTTAACCCTATCGGGGCGTTTTGGGCAAGAAGGAATGGGGGTTAGGGGCTGGAGGCTTGGTTAGGGGCCAGAATACTTGAACAGATAATGCTCTGAAGAAACCAAATCGGATTCCTATGTATTGATTGCAGACCTTGAAGCGTTAGCTTA
>CAYVNS010000023.1:0-23807 GCA_964453225.1 uncultured Rhodospirillaceae bacterium | reverse complement strand
GTCTCTCCTCCTTCTTTTTCTGCTTGACCTCACCAACACAATCGGACGCATCTCGACCCGCAATCGCGCGCCTCGTGGGGAATGACTTTATCTTGTTGTTTTGACTCCCGCTGAAATAGGTTCGGCCGCGGGGATGACGCCTGTATTTTTTCTGAATGCCGAGCGCTGAATCTTGAATGCTTATATAAGGCCCTAAAAAACTGAACCCCCGTTCGGCTTGCCAGCGATCGCTTGGCATACCGAACGGGGGTTGAAGAAAAATCAAGTCGCCTTAGAGGCGACAGGAATTACTTCTTCTTCTTCTTGGTGGCAGTCTTTTTCGCTGGCTTCTTAGCGACTTTCTTCTTAGCAGCCATAGTGACCTCCTGATGTTGATGGATAGAGTAGAGTGATATGATGTTGTGTCTTGTTGCCAAAAGAGTCAACAAAATTTTTTGCGTCGAACGGACTTTCAGTCGGAATCTTGTAGCATCCCTTTTTCGCGTTGCATGTGTGCAACAATTCAGTCCACGACAAAATCAAAAAAAATTCCTGCGCGCATCTGAGACTGTGCACGATGAAACAAGAAGACGTCAGCAATCCGCGCGTGAAAAAATCCGTTCGTCAACGGACGATAACTTGAACTGACGCGTTCTTTTATGAACGCTAATTGCTAACGAATTATGAATCCTTGATTCCCGCGCGGCCGTTTTAGCGCCTTTCGGCAAAGAAGGCTTTGAGCCTTTCGGCTGCGCGCGTCTCTTCCATGCCGCCGATCACTTCGGGGGCGTGATGACACGTCGGCTGTGAAAAAATGCGCGCGCCGTGCTCGACCGCGCCGCCCTTCGGATCGTAGGCGCCGTAAAACAGGCGTCTTAGGCGCGCAAAACCAATAGCCGCCGCACACATGGCGCATGGCTCCAGAGTAACATACAAATCGCAATCAATCAGCCTTGGCGAGCCGCGTTTTGCCGCCGCTTCGCGGATCACGAGCACCTCGGCATGGCCCGTGGGATCGGAGTCGGCCTCCGTGCGGTTGCCCGCGCGGGCAAGGATTTCGCCGCTAGCGGAAACAAGCACGGCGCCGACGGGAACCTCGCCTCTCGCGGCGGCGGCTTCCGCTTCTTGCAGGGCTATCTCCATGTAATTCGTCATCTATTTCTCGACCTTCCTTGCTTCTTGGCCTATGGTGCCGCGTATGAAGGAAAAAGACAACAGGCCAAAAACGGCATTCGAAGGCGAGCGGATTGCGAAACGCCTAGCCAGGGCCGGCGTATGCTCGCGGCGCGACGCCGAGAAGATGGTATCCGAAGGCCGCGTGTCGGTGGACGGGCGCATCATCGCTTCCCCTGCCCTCAACGTCACGGACGCCAATGTTATTTCCGTCGACGGCAAGCCGCTGTCCGCCGCCGAGGAGACGCGCGTGTGGCGCTATCATAAGCCCACCGGCGTTTTGACGACGTCGCGCGATCCGCGCGGAAGGCCGACGGTTTTCGAGAAAATGCCGCCCGAGATGCCGCGGGTCGTGAGCGTCGGCAGGCTGGATTTCAATACCGAAGGGCTGCTGCTTCTGACCAATGACGGCGAATTGGCGCGCTTTCTGGAATTGCCCAAGAACGCATGGCTGCGCCATTACCGCGTGCGCGTTTACGGCAAGGTCGATCCGCAAAAGATCGCCGCGCTGGCCAAGGGCGTGACGATTTCCGGCATTCGCTATGAGCCTGTTAAAATCGAGATCGAAAAAGGGAAAGAAGAAGGCTCCAATAGTTGGCTTTCCGTAACGATCCGCGAAGGAAAAAATCGCGAGGTGCGCAAAATTATGGAGCACCTTGATCTGCAGGTGACACGCTTGATTCGAGTCGCCTTCGGGCCGTTTCCTTTGGGCAAGCTGCCGCGCGGGGGCGTGGAGGAAGTTCCTCGCCGCGTGCTGCGCGATTCCCTTGGAAATTTTTTTAAACGCCAAAAGTAGAATTTGTCCAAAGGCAAATTTACCGTCATTCAAAAGTGGTATAGGCCCTGTCTTCCCTTTTTGAGCAGGAGTTGCCATGCCGGATGTATTGAAGGTGCCCGAAGGTTACGGCACGCTGACGCCCAGTTTATCCGTAAACGACGCCGCGAAGGCGATTGAGCTTTTTACAAAAGCGTTTGACGCTTCCATCGATGAGAAAATGGATTGCCCGGACGGCAAGGTTATGCACGCCAGCCTTCAGATAGGATCGTCGAAAATTTTTATCAGCGATGCGATGCCGGGCATGTCGCCGACCGTCGCGAGTTTTTATGTGTATCTGGACGATGTGGACGCCGCGCTTCAAAAGGCGAAGGACGCCGGCATGCAGGAGGTTTACGGCGTCTCGGACATGTTTTGGGGCGACCGCGTCGGCACCGTGAAGGACGCGTTCGGCAACCATTGGTCGCTTGCCACGCACGTGCGCGAAGTGTCGCGCGAGGAGATGGATAAAGGCGGCAAGCAATTTTTGGAGATGTGCAAGGGGACGGGGAAGAAGGAATAGGCGAGATTTACCTTTGTTCACACTTAGTGCTGCCCGCCCGCAAGATAGCCCGGACACGAGCGGCGGCCCCTTTTCGAGCCGACAAACCGCCCGAATAATCTTCTTCATAATCAGGACCGCGCGAACGAAGTTCACGAAGATCGATACGGCCATCTTCATGAACAGTTAGTTGAAACTGCTTCATGTCGTCGCCTTTCGATACGATGGTGGCTATGGCAAAACGAACATGAATGATCGTTTCCTGATTAATCGGGCTACGGCTCGTTAAATCAGTTCCTACGAGGCAGATTTCAGCTCCCCTTTTTTATACGTGGGCTTATATGGTTAATGCGAAGGCCTTCATGAGGCTGAAATTAATAATGCGTGCTCTAGTTCTGAATCGCTCTATCGTTAAAAGGCTCTGGGCAGTAAATAGTGCTATCCTTTGGTTTTCCGAATAAATAAAAGAAAATGGGATGCTCGCCGATCCGGGCATGACGCTGTTAGCCGTGAAAAGGTTTGTTTGAGGAAGATATGCGCATTGTTGGCGGAAATTTATCGGGAAGGAAGATTGAGGGGCCGCTGAGCACCATTACGCGGCCCATGCGGGACCGCGTGCGCGAGGCTTTGTTCAATATTCTGGCGCATCGCGAATGGGGCAAGGATATTGGCGATCTGTTCGAGAGCGACGTGCGCGTGCTGGACGCTTTTTGCGGCACCGGCGCTTTGGCTTTCGAAGCGCTTTCCTGGGGCGCCGGGTTCGCGACGCTTTTCGACAGGGATGCCGATGCTTTAAAGATCGCGCGCGGGAATGCCGCGTCGCTTGGCGTTACGGATAGATGCGTCCTATTGGCGACCGATGCGACGCAGCCTCCGCCCGCGACGGACGCATGCAAGCTTGTGTTCCTTGCGCCGCCATATCGGAAGGGGCTTATTCCTCCGGCTTACGAGGCTTTGGACAAGGCGGGATGGATCGCGCCGCATGCCGTCGTTGTGGCGGAAGTCGCGCGGAACGAGGCTTTCGACACGCTGCCCGGCTGCGAGAGCGCTCTTTCACGAAGCTATGGGGAAACGACGCTGCATTTTTTGAGGCGGTGAGTCTTCGAGGAAAGGATGCCCGCCTCCGCGGGCATGACGGTAGTTCTAGAAGAACGGAATTGGTCTAAATATAGCAACCGGAGTTAGCCTTTTTGTACGTCAACAAGCGTAGCGACAAGGCCTCAACGTAAGCCCAACCTGAGGAGAGACATGGCCCCGTCCTATTGCCGCAATCTCATTACGGAAACTGTATTTTCCGGCTGCTTCTATAACTTTTTCCGGCTTATGATTAATGAAAGTATCGGGAAAGTCTTTTTCTTTTTCTTTTGGGACAGAGGAATAGACTATCGCAACGAGAGCTTCTTGCGGGCAGACTGCATATAGTTTGCCAAAGAAATTATCTAATTCGGGTTCCTTTAAAAAATGGATCAGGTTATAAGCGATAACAATATCTGGTTGGCGACCTTGAAGAAAATGTGAAAGATGGAGCGTTGGATCGCCAGCATCGCCTTTATAAAGCGTAATTTTGCCGTTCTTTTTATTTTCGGCTTGCAAATATTCGTTTCTCAAAGAAACTGTTTTATATTTCGGATTCCGGTCAATGGCTACAACGTCGCAACCGGCTCTGGCTATAGCCATTTCCTTGAAACAACCACCCGGGCCGAAACTTAAAACCACGGGCTTTACTTTTTTATTGCGGCCCATAAGTTCGCACATGGCCAGAACCCAGTCCGAAAGGATATTGTTCTGAAAAATTTCATTTCCCCAATCCTGCGTATTCGATTTTATCGGTTTGGCATAACTTGATAAACGCCGTTCAGGGAGATCTGGAAGATTGTGCTTTTCAGCAGTCTTCGACAGATCATGCAGAGGACTAAGCGGCGCAAGAGCGTGGGGATTGATTTGCGGTACCCCCGTTCTCTCTGAATATACGAGTTCATACATGATAAATGCTTATAAATTTTTTTGAAATGCTCCCATAACCTATAACGCAAAATCGCGTTTCGAAATACTTTCATGGCATTTGGTTAATCGGAACCGGGTAACCTTAATGTGGTCGCCATATTAATAAGGCTCTCGCACTCTGACTTCCCGCTTCGAGCCATAAAGGGGAGGGTTTAAGATGGATTCCCGCTTTCGCGGGAATGACGCAGAGTTTGGGAGGCGAAAGATGGATTCCCGCTTTCGCGCGGCGGATGCAGGTGATAAAGGAAGAGTGGCCAGTAAAGTTCATTCCGCACGGAGGATCGCATGCCGCTTTCTGAAAAGTTTCCCCGTCTTTCCTCTTCCTTAGCCAATCTTAAGGGTAAATTCAGGCGTCCGAAGTTCCTCGGCCTTGGGTTGCTTTTCCTTGTCCTTTTGTATGTCGCCGTTGGCGAGGTTTCCGGAACCGTCAATAACACGCCCCTGCCCGTTACGCCGCCGAACGGCGGCAGCGCGATCATCGAAAAGATGGCGCGCGGAATCGAACGCGAGCTGGACAGCAGCGGATGGACTCCCAGCCGTTCTCCGTTCCAGCCCGCGATCCTGCGTTTCGATTTGCGGGGTTTTCAAAGCGGTGTGCAAATGGTTTTGATCAAGCTTGTTCAGCAGGCGAATAACCGCTTTACGCGCGAGGGAAGATCCAGCGAAGTCGACGCCGATATTCGCGCCGCTTTGAACAACATCAACCGCGCGAACGTATGGTCGATCATTCCCGCCAACAGCACCTATTATCAGTACCGCCAGGCCGTGGCGCATCTGGACGCTTTCAACCGCAGCCTTTCCGAAGGAAAAACCGCCATCGATCCGCGAATCGACACGCTGGGGAATTTGACGACCGATCTTGCGGCGCTTGTCGGCGATGAATACACGCAGCTTAAGAGGACGGCGGACGAAACCGGCATTTTCAGCCTGCGGGCAAGGGAGCGGTTTTACCGCAATCTGGGCGTTCTGGCGGCCACGTGCTGGGCGTTCGAAGGCATCAAGGCCGATTACGAGGCGGTTTTAAAGCTTCAGGCTGTGCCCAAGGTTTTCGAGCAGGCCTCCGCAAGCGCGTGCGTCACGCTGGGAGTCAAGCCTCTCGTTGTCATGAACGGGCAAGGCTACGGCTGGGCCGGAAGCAATTTGCGCACGTTTCTGGGCGACGAAGCGAAGCTGATCAACGATCTGACGACGTTCCAGCACTCGCTGGCGGCGGCGTATCAGCGGTTGTAAGATCGGCTCTTACAGCGAAGAAAAACAAATCGGATTCCGGATAAAATCCTTCATCACCCCCACCCAACCCTCCCCCATCAAGGGGGAGGGCTTTATGTTCCGGTCTTCAGATTCAGGTTGATCAGTGATTGGTATTACAGCGAAGAAAAACAAATCGGATTCCGGATAAATTCGCCCTTTCAGGCGAATTTTGCGGAATGACGACGATTTTTTAGGAAGATGGATTCCCGCATGCGCGGGAATGACGCGGCTTTTTTTGAATCCTGAATCCTGAAGGCTGGTTATCTTTTTCCGGAAACGTCTTTGAGGATGTCGGTCAAGGCTTGCGAGACATCGTCGGCGACGTTCCCTGCCCCTTCCATGATTTGCTGGATCACGCCGTTGCCGTCGTTCAGCGCGACTTCGGGCAGGTTGCGCTCGGCGTCCGCCATGTAATTTCGCCACAACTGCGCGGGAAGGCTGCCGCCCGTTACCTTCTTGGTCGGCGAGTTGTCGTCGTTGCCCATCCAGACGACCGTTGTGTAATCGGCGGTAAAGCCCGCGAACCATGCGTCGCGATAATCGGACGTCGTGCCCGTTTTGCCCGCCGCCGGGCGCGAGCCGAGCGAGGCTCCCTTGCCCGTGCCCCATTTGATGACGTCTTCCATCATGTTGGTCAGCGTGGCCACGGCCACGGCGCTGACGACTTGCGGCGGCGAAACGTCGTTGTGGCGGTAGAGGACTTGCCCCGAACGGCTTTGGATTTCCTTGATGGCGTAAGGCAGGATCGCCTTGCCGCCCGACGCGAGCGAGGCGTAAACCGTCGCCAATTCCAGCGGCGTCAGAACGCTTGCGCCCAAGGCAAGGGCGGCGTCGCGTTCCAGCGGCGAGCCGATGCCGAGATTCTGCGCCGTTTCGATGACGCTGCCCACGCCGTACCGATCAAGCAGGCGAACGGCGACGGTATTGATGGATTCCGCCAACGCATGGCGGGCGGAAATAAGGCCCAAGTATTTGCCGTCGTAATTTTGCGGCGCATATTTGCCGATGGCAATCGGTTCGTCGGGTATCAATTCGTCGGGCGTGAGCCCACGCTCGATCCCCGTGAGGTAAACAATCGGCTTGAAGGCCGATCCCGGCTGGCGCAGGGCTTGCGTCGCGCGGTTGAACTGGCTTTGGCCATAGTCGCGCCCGCCGGTCATGGCTTTGACGGCGCCGCTGGGCGCAAGGCTGATCAAAGCCGCTTCGGAGATTTTTCGCGCTTCGCCGTTCTTCGCCAGAATATCTTCGACGTGGCGCTCGGCCATTCTTTGCAACGGCAGGCTGAGGGTCGTTTTAACGACCATATCCTGCGCGGTCGTATCGACCATCGGGCCGATTTGGTCGTAGACCCAGTCGGCAAAGTAGCGCCCGATGTTCGTGCTTTCGATCCGGCGTTCGGGCTTGTGCGTGCCTGCAAGCGCGGCCTGATACTGCGCATCGGTTATGTATTCTTCATCCAGCATCGCTTGCAGCACGATCCGCGCGCGCTCCATCGCCTGCACGGGATCGTGCATCGGCGAAAAGCGCGAGGGCGCGCGCAGAAGGCCCGCGATGAGCGCGGCTTCGCGGATGTTCAGATTTTTAGCCGGTTTATCGAAATACGTGCGCGAGGCCGCATCGATGCCCCACGCGCCGCTGCCCAAATAGACGCGGTTGAGGTAAGCGGTGAGAATTTGCTCTTTCGTGTAGCTATGCTCCAGCCAGAAGGCGAGCAGCATTTCCTGCACCTTGCGCTTGACGGTTCTTTCCGGCGTCAGGAAAAGATTTTTCGCCAGTTGCTGCGTGAGAGTCGACCCCCCCTGCACCGTGCGTCCCGCCATGGCGTTGCGAACCATCGCGCGCATGACGCCGAGCACGTCCACGCCGAAGTGGCTGTAAAACCGCCTGTCCTCGATGGCGAGAATGGCTTGGGGCACATACGTCGGAAGCTCGGAAAGCACGACATGCTCGCCGCTGAGGTCGCCGTAGCGGGCAAAGATGGTGCCGTCCTCGGCCGCGATGGCCACGGACGGGCGCAGCGGCGGCTGGGTCACTTGATGGACATCGGGAAGGCCCAAGGCGCAATAGCCGACATAAAGGGTTATGGCGATACCCACAAACAAAACGGCGCGCACGCCCGCGCGCCACAAAAATCGCGAAAACCGTGATTTTTGCGCAACAAAGAGCTTTTTCTTGCGGCGTCTGAGCCTTGGAGGGCGGCTTTTGGGGCGGGTGGGCATGGGACTCACTTTGATACTATATATATAAGTCGGGTGAGAATGCCCGTACAATATGGAAACACAAGGGCGAATATGGTGAATTTTTTCGTTATTCCCTTTTTAAACCCTTCCCCCGCCTTTCACATTCAGTGGTCGTTTAGTATTAGTGGTTGACGAAACAGAGTTTTTCTTTAATTTGACGCGGTTGTCCGGGCTCGCGCCCTTATTCATCTTTCAAAGGAGCTTTTCCCATCTCTCCCCTTCCGCCTACCCGTGGCCGCGCTAATGAACCCCCTCGCAGGGAAAAAGACGACGGCCCCCGTGTCAATGGCGCCATTACGGCGCGCCAAGTTCGTGTCATCGATGCTTCCGGAGAAATGCGCGGCGTTATGTCCGCAAGGGAAGCCATTGCCCTCGCCGAGGAATCCGGCCTTGATTTGGTCGAGATTTCGCCAAACGCCGAGCCTCCTGTTTGCAAGGTATTGGACTACGGCAAGTACAAATACGAAATGCAAAAAAAGGCCGCCGAAGCGCGCAAAAAGCAGAAGGTGATCGAGCTGAAGGAAATTAAGCTTCGGCCCACCATCGAAAACCATGACTTCACTATCAAGATGAAGAGCGCTATCGCTTTCTTGCAGGAAGGCGACAAGGTCAAGGTTACGATGCGCTTCAGGGGCCGCGAAATGGCGCATCAGGAAATCGCTCACAAGGTTTTCACGCGCGTGCGCGCCGAGCTTGAGCCTTTCGGCAAGGTCGAATCCGAGCCCGGATTCGAAGGCCGCCAGATGATTATGATCATGTCGGCGAAGTAGCTTTTTTGTTATACAGAAAATATGGATCCCCGCTGATCCGGGGATGACGCTACCTTGTAAGTCGAAATAGGCTTTTTGCGCTATCACCCCCACCCAACCCTCCCCCATCAAGGGGGAGGGCTTTCTCTTTGCAAGTGACAAGGACGCGGGATTGCGATACTTGTTATGATCAGGACTTGCTTATTGTTGTCGTTCCGCAGAGAAACAAATCGGATTCCGCATCTCCGCGCGCCAGCGCGCTTCGTGCGGAATGACGATGTCTCCTTTTCATGGGTTTGGCCGTGCTGAAATTCATCGTTCGCTTTTTCGCAGTCATAGGCTTTCTTGTCGTCGCGCTTATAGGCGGCGGGATATTTCTGGCGATCCACTCGCAAAACAAGCCTCAACCGAAACCGGATAGCGTCGTTCTTTTCGTCAATTTCAGCCGCGCGATCGTCGAGCAAAACCAGCCGTCGCCCTTTTCTTTGGCTCTGGACAACGAACCCATGGTTTTGCTTGATCTTTTAAACGCCATCGACAGGGCGGCGGCCGATCCCCATGTCAAAGGCATTGTGGCGCGCTTCGGGACGGAGCAGCCCGCCATGGCGCACGTGCAGGAAATTCGCAAATCCATCGAGCGGTTCCGCGAAAAAGGCAAATTTACGTATGCCTACGGCGTGGATTTCGGCCAGTACGGCGCGGGCAATCGCGCGTATTACCTGGCCTCGGCTTTCGAAAATATTTGGCTGCAGCCGGTGGGTACCGTGAGCCTGACCGGCGTTGGGGTTTATTCGCCGTTCGCCAAGGCGGCTTTGGACAAAATCGGCGTGACCGCCGATTTCATGCAGCGCGAGGAGTACAAATCCTTCATGGAAGTGGCCCAGCGCGACGGCTTTTCGCCTCCCGCGAAAGCCCAGATGCAGGAAATGGTGACCCATCTTTCGGATCAGATTGCCAACGGCATTTCCGAAAGCCGCAAGTGGGATCCCGATCATGTGAAGAATTTAATGGCCCGCGGGCCTTACACGGACGAGGAAGCCGCGCAGGAAGGACTGGTGACGCGGCTGGCTTATGTGGATGAGCTTGCCGACGAGCTGGAACGCAAGGCGGGGAAAGCCGCCAAGCAGATCGAGGTCGAGAATTACCTTGCCCTTTCGGATGGCGTCGACGGCGCCGATCAAAACGTCGTCGCGCTGATTTTCGGCACCGGCATTATCATGGAAAAGAGCCTTGAAGGCGGGGGCATCGTCGGCGAAAACATCATGAGCGCCAATGAGATATCGGAGGCTTTTCATACGGCGGCCGAAGACGACGACATAAAGGCGATTCTTTTCCGCGTCGACAGCCCCGGAGGCGCTCCGGCGGCGTCGGAGACCATTCGCCGCTCTGTGATTCAGGCTCAGAAGAAGGGCAAGCCCGTCATCGTTTCCATGGGCGCGACCGCCGCTTCGGGCGGTTACTGGGTCGCCATGAACGGCGATAAAATCATCGCCAATCCCGCAACGCTGACGGGCTCTATCGGCGTTCTGGCGGGCAAGTTCGCGCTGGGCGGGCTGATGCAAAAAGTCGGCGTTTCGGTGGACGGCTTTTCCACCGCGCCTTCGGCCGGCATGTGGAACATGGCGCTGGACTTCAAGCCGGAGCAGAGAGCGCGGCTGAACGCCCTTTTGGACACGACCTATCGTTCGTTCGTCGCCAACGTGTCGGCGGCGAGGAAAATTCCAGCCGAAAAGATGCCCGACATTGCGAAGGGCCGCGTTTTCACCGGCGAACAGGCGGTCAAGGCCGGGCTTGTCGATCTTTTGGGCGGCTATGACGTGGCCCTCGGCGAGGTGCGCAAGGCGTTGAAGCTAAGCGAGGATGCGCCGCTTTCCCTTGAAGTTTATCCGCAGCCGCCTTCGGCAGCCGAGCGGTTGCTGAAACTTGTGCGGCGCTTTGGCGCCGAAAGCGCCATGATCTCGTCGGCGCTGGCCTCGTTCGAAAAGGCGCGCGCGTCGATTGGCGCATCGTTCGGCTGGGCTTTCAACAACCAGCCCGTTTCCGCGAGGATGATGCCTTTGGAGGGAGTTCATGACTGACGGCTCTCCGCTTGTCGTTCTTGCCGCCGGCGGCACGGGCGGCCATATTTTTCCCGCCGAGGCTTTGGCGCGCGAGCTTTTGGGGCGCGGGTATCGGGTTGAATTGATGACGGACAAGCGCGGCGCAGCTTTCGGCGGGGATTTGCCGATTCCCGTCACTTACGTGCGCGCCAGCAGCCTGAAGCCCGGCTTTATCGGCAAAATCCGCAGCGTCGCGCAAATGGCGCTGGGCGTTTTACAGGCGCGCTGGCGGCTGAGGAAAAGTCGCCCCAGCGTCGTCGTCGGCTTTGGCGGCTATCCTTCCGTGCCGACGCTTTACGCCGCGTCGCGGCTTGGCATTCCTTTTGTTTTGCATGAGCAGAACGCCGTTCTGGGCCGCGCCAATCTGGCGCTGATGGGCAAGGCGAAGATCATCGCCACGTCGTTTCCGAACGTCGTTGGCCTGAAGGCCCCTCCAACCGCGAAGCTTGTTTATACCGGCAACCCCGTGAGGCCCGCCTTCATGTCGTTGCGCGCGAAGCCTTACGCTCCCTTGACGGACGACGGGCCGATGCGAATCCTTGTTCTGGGCGGGAGCCTTGGCGCGAAAGTTTTCGCTTCCGTTGTGCCGCAGGCGATTGCCTTGCTGCCGGAACCCATGCGGCGGCGCATCGTTATCGCCCAGCAATGCCGCAAGGACGATTACGAAGCCGCGCGTTCTTTTTTCGCGTCCGCCGGAATCGACGCCGAGCTTTCGCCTTTCTTCGGCGACGTGCCGGAGCGCATGGCCGATGCGCATTTGGTTGTTTGCCGCGCCGGCGGCTCGACCATCGCCGAGCTGACCGTCATCGGGCGGCCTTCGATTCTTGTTCCCTATCCGCACGGGCATGCGAACGAGCAAGGCGCCAATGCCGAAGCCGTGGCTGAAGCAGGCGGCGCGTGGGTCATTTCGGAACAAGCCTTTACGCCGGAAGCCTTGGCCGTTAGAATCGAGTCGCTTATGGCCCTGCCCTCGACGTTGGCTAAAACCGCGGCGGCGGCGCGCGCTTGGGGAAGGGTCACGGCGGCGGACGGCCTGGCCGATTGCGTTGCCAGTCTTATTAACGACAAGGAATTTTAAGACGTACATTGAAAGGGATCGACATGAATTGGGCGCAAGAAAACCCCTCGACGCATTTTTCACCGCAATCCATCGGCGTGGTACATTTCGTCGGCATCGGCGGCATTGGCATGAGCGGCATCGCCGAGATTTTGCATAACCTCGGCTACAAGGTTCAGGGCAGCGATTTGTCGGACAACGCCAACGTCAAACGCCTGCGCGACAAGGGCATTAAGGTGTGTATCGGGCATAACGGGAACAATTTGGGAAACGCGAGCGTTGTCGTTATTTCCTCGGCCGTGAAGCCGGACAATCCCGAAGTCATCGCCGCGCGCGAGGCCTATTTACCCATCGTGCGCCGCGCGGAAATGCTGGGCGAATTGATGCGCCTGAAATGGGCCGTAGCTGTCGGCGGCACGCACGGCAAGACGACGACGACATCCATGGTCGCTTGCCTTTTCGAGGCCGCGGAGCTTGACCCGACCGTTATCAACGGCGGCATCATCAACGCTTATGGAACCAATGCGCGGCTCGGCTCGGGCAAATGGATGGTCGTCGAGTCGGACGAATCCGACGGCAGCTTCACCAAGCTGCCTTCGACGATCGCCATTATCACGAATATGGATCCTGAGCATATGGATCACTATCACGATTTCGAGGCCGTGCGCCGCGCCTACGAGACCTTCGTGCAGAACACGCCGTTTTACGGTTTTGCCGTTTTGTGCATCGATCATCCCGAAGTGCAGGAATTGATCTCGCGCGTCAACGACCGGAAAATCGTGACCTACGGCTTGTCGCCGCAGGCCGATATTCGCGCCGTGAACGTAAAATACGGCCCCGACGGCTCGCGCTTCGATATTGTCATTTCCGACCGCAGGAAAGGATCGGCCAAAACGATTGCGGATTTTTTCCTGCCGGTTATCGGCGCGCACAACGTGCAAAACGCCTTGGCCGCCATCGGCGTCGGCGCGCAGCTTGGCTTCAAGGAAGAGTTGATGCGCAAGGCGTTCGCTTCTTTCGAAGGCGTGAAGCGCCGTTTTACGCGCACCGGAACCGTGAACGGCATTTCCGTGATCGACGACTATGGACATCACCCCATCGAGATCGCCGCGACGCTGAAAGCCGCGCAGCAGGCCAAGGGGGATAAGGGGCGGATCATCGCCGTTATGCAGCCGCATCGCTATTCGCGCCTTGCCAATCTTTTCAATGAGTTCTGCACCGCTTTTAACAACGCGGATTGCGTGATCGTGACGGATGTTTATGCCGCGGGCGAGAAGCCCATCGACGGCGTGAACCGCGACTCGCTGGTCGACGGCTTGCGCGCACGCGGGCATAGGGATGTGCGCGCTTTGCCGGAGCCTTCCGCCCTTGCGCCGACGATTGCGGAATTGGCAAAACCTGGCGATTTCGTGATTTTACTCGGCGCCGGAAATATCAGCGCCATGGCCTATGCCCTACCCGGCGAACTGGAAGCGATTTTTGGGAAGGCAAAGAAGGCGGGGTAAAGCATATGGGTTCCCGCTGGAGCCTGCCGCAGCGCGACAGCCGCCGAAGAACATAAATAAAAACAAAATCGGATTCCGCATATTCGCGCGAATAGTGGAATGACGGTTCTGTTTCCGTTACGGCCCATAAACAGGCTCTAACATTTCTTGTGGCAAGGCCATCTGGATTCCCGACAAATTTGCTGCGCAAATTTTCCGGAATGACAAAAAATTAAATGAGCAAATTTTCCGGAAGGACACTTTCATTATACAAAACCGGCCTATTCGCCTGTAAAGCCGAGGCCGATGAGATTGCATTCGGACAAGGCTTCGTTCGTGAGGTCCTCGCCGATTTTCGCGGATAAAAAGTCTTTGAGCGTCGTATCAGGATTTTCCGCGCGCGCGATGTTGAATTCCTTCATCAGCGCATGGGCTTTTTCATAGCCGATATGCGGCAAAAGCGCCGTCATGATCGCCGGGTTATCCTCGACAAACTCGCGGGCGCGATCGGGATTGGCTATGATGCCGTCGACGTGCCTTGCGAAAACAAGCGCCGTGTTTTTCAGCAACCGGATGGATTCCAGAAGCGCGTGGCCGATCAGCGGCATGAATTCGTTGATTTGCAGCGTCCCGTGCGCCGCGCATTCCGCTATGATCATATCGTTCGCGCGCACGACAAGCGTCGTTTGCATCACGGCTTCCATGATTACGGGATTGATTTTGCCTGGCATGATCGACGAGCCGGCCTGCATGGGCGGCAACGTGATCTCGCCGAGAAAATGCAAAAGGCGCAGATCCGAGGCGATTTTCGACATAGTCGCCGCCGCGGCCTTGAAAATGCCGGATACTTCGACGTACGCATCGGCGTTCGCGGTGCCGTCGATCACGTTTTCGCTGCGCGAGAGGCCCATGCCCGTAAGGCCGCGCAGAACCTCGATCACGCGGAAGATATAGGCGCGCGGCGCCGTTAGCCCCGTTCCTATGGCCGTGCCGCCGATGTTGACGATGCGCAGACGCTCTTCGCATTTGAACGCGCGCCACCGGTCGCGCGCGATGGCTTCGGCAAAGGCCGAAAACTCTTGCCCCAGTGTCATCGGCACTGCCGGCTGCAATTCCGTGCGGCCCATTTTTATGATGCCTTGAAAGGCCTTTTCCTTGGCCTGAAAGGCGCCCTGAAGCTTTGCGAGCGCGTCGCTGAGGGCGCGCAGGCCCGATATCGCGGCGATTTTCACCGCTGTCGGGTAAACGTCGTTCGTTGATTGGTGCAGATTGACGTGCGTAAGGGGATTGACGATCTCGTACTCGCCCGGTTTGCGGCCCATCGATATAAGCGTCTTATTGGCGATGATTTCGTTCACGTTCATGTTCGTGGACGTACCCGCGCCGCCCTGAAGCGCATCCAGCGGGAAGCACGGCGCATATTCTTTTTCGTTATTGATGATGGCATCGCAGGCGTTGGCGATGGCGTCGGCGATTTCCTTGGGCAAAAAATCAAGCTCGCCGTTGGTCAGAGCCGCCGCCTTCTTGACCGTCGCAAGCGCGGCAATGAGAGAATACGGAACGCGGCGATCCGAAAGCTGGAAGTTTTTCAACGCGCGCTCGGTATGGATGCCCCACAGGGCGTCGCGTTCGATTTCCAAGGTTCCGAGGGCATCGTGTTCTTTGCGCATAAATAGGCCCTGTGATTATTGAGAAGGTATTATGGCAGTTTTTGTGATGGGTGCAAATGGGTGTCCGGTGCTGAACGAGAGAGGCCCGGGGATTATTTGGAAAGCTCTGACTTTGGATTTTGAACTTTTATCTTCAACATCACCCCCACCCATCCCTCCCCCATCAAGGGGGAGGGCTTTTCTTTCTGTCTTCAGACCGTAGGGAATGCGAGAAGCAACGGAGCGCACGTGTCGAATTCAAACAAGCTTGAGGCGAAAAACGTCTTTTTTTCAAAATTTTGAGCGCAGATTTTGTTTAGTAACCCGCTTGGACGAGGGGAATGCGAGAAGCAACGGCGCGCAGGACCGCAGCGTACTATAGGTACGTGAGGATCCGAGAATCCGTTGCGACGAAGCAGTCGCCCGTCCAAGTCGGGTTAGTTAGTAATGGCGGAGGAGGCCGACAAGCTTCCCTTGCACCTCAACCCGCGACGACGGAAAGCGGCGGGTTTCGTAATTTTTGTTCGCGGGCTCCAGGGCTATGGTCTCGCCTTCGCGCTTCAAATATTTGAGCGTCGCTTCCTGCCCGTCGATAAGGGCGACGACTATCGCGCCGTTTTCCGCCGTTTGGCAGGACTGGATGATAACGCGATCCCCGTTGAGGATTCCCGCGTCGATCATCGAGTCGCCCGATATTTCCAAAGCGTAATGGCTTCGCGCATCCGCGCGCCCGCGGGAGGACGCAAGCATGCCGAGCGGAATATCGACGCTGCCGTTCGGATCGCGAAGGGCTTCGATCGGCGTGCCCGCCGCGATGCGCCCGTAAAGCGGAAGCGAAACGCTTTGCGCCGCCGCTATGGCCGCCATATCCGGCAACGGCAGGTCGGATGGAATATCGGCATGAGATTTACGGGCGGCTTTGGAATCCCCGCCTTCGGGCATGCGGCATATTTCAAGGGCGCGCGCGCGGTGCGGAAGCCTTTTGATAAAGCCGCGTTCCTCCAGCCCCGTGATGAGGCGATGGATGCCCGACTTTGATTTAAGGCCGAGCGCTTCCTTCATCTCATCAAACGAAGGGGAAACGCCGTCTTCGGCGAGGCGGTCGCGAATCAGAAATAGGAGTTCCTTTTGCTTGCGCGTCAGCATATATGCCCCCGTGTAGAACAAAACATGAATGTTCTACTTTAGTTCTACGCCCGAGTCAAGGAATGGAACACCGAAGTATTCCCTTATCGAAGGCCTTGCACATTAAAATTACTCTTATGTATAAGCAAATTCCTCAAAATCTTTGCTTTTCCTCAATGACACCCGTTCCTTTCCCGAATGCCGATGCCGCTTTCGAGCGCGGAGTTGCCGCTCAAAAAGCAGGCAATCTTAAACACGCCATTAGCGAGTGGGGCGAAGCGCTTCGGATCAATCCGAAACATGGCGGCGCTTTGTACCATATGGCGGTCGCGCTCACTCTCTCCGCCGACGAAGACAGCGCCGAGGCCATGTACCAGAAAATTCTGGCGCAAGATCCCGTTCATCGCGACGCCCTTTTCAATCTTGCCAATCTGAAGATGCGGCAGGAGCTGGATCATCAGGCCGAAAGGCTTTACCTGCGCCTTGTCGAAGCGCATCCCGGCTTCATCGGCGGCCTGGTTAACCTGGCGAAAGTTTATTCAAGCCGCGGCGATACCGACGCAGCCGAGCCTTTGTTGTGCAAAGCGCTGGCGCTTGATCCTTCGCATGTCGTGGCGCACTGGAATTTCGCGCATCTTTTGCTGAGAAAGCGCCAATGGCGCAATGCCTGGCGCGAATACGAGTGGCGGCTGAGGCTTCCCGACTGGTTCAAGCCGCCCGTATCCGCGCCCGAATGGGTTGACGGCGTTTCGGCCAAGCGCGTTCTTTTGTGGAACGATCAGGGCCTCGGCGATGCGCTTCAGTTTTTGCGCTATGCGCGCTTTGTTGCCCAACGCGGGCATGAGGTATGCGTTCTTGTGCAAGACACGTTAAAGACGATTGCGGCCTCGGCGCCCGGCGTTGCGATGGCGTTTGGGCCTTCGGATCCCCTGCCCGCCATCGATGCGCATGCCCCTTTGCTGAGCTTGCCGCATCGGCTTGGGTTGCCCGAACCACGCATGGCCGGAGCCGAGCCTTACCTGACGAGCGGGAAACTTTTCCCCCTTCAGCGCAAGCCCGGCAAAAAGGCTGTCGGCCTTGCCTGGGCGGGCAATCAGGCTTTTCTCAACGACAAGAACCGAAGCGCGTCGTTTTCTTCCTTGCTGCCTTTGTTCGACGTGAAGGGTGCCGCTTTCTACAGCCTTCAGTTCGGCCCGGCCTCGGCGCAGATTCAAAAACTTCATTTTTCCGATTCCATCGAGGATCTTACGCCGCATTTGCGCGATTTTTCGGATACCGCCGCCGCGCTGGAGTCTTTGGACCTTGTTATTTGCGTCGATACCGCCACGGCGCATCTTGCCGGCGCGCTTGGCCGCCCCTGCTGGGTAATGCTGGCGGCTCAGCCCGATTGGCGGTGGCTTGAGGACGGCGAGGCCAGTTCGTGGTATTCTTCGGTGCGCTTGTTCAAGCAGCAGACGCCGGGCGATTGGGACGACGTCGCTTTAAGGATGAAAGAGGCGTTGGAAAAAATGATAGGCTCTGAAGCCCATCGGCATTAGATATAGGCGGAGAAGACTATTCGGATCTTCGCTCCCTGAGCATGATTATTGAATGCGAGTCTTTTTTTCTGAACCAACATACCGCTTGTTGAGGCCATCTGGATTCCGGGCTCCGCTGCTGCGCAGCGGCCCCGGAATGACAAACAAAGAGGGAAGATGCACATATGAAAAAATTCATTTTGGTTCTTATTTTTACGGTTTTGGCTTCGCTTCCGGCTGGGGCGGCGGAACCTTTGCGCGTCGTGGCGAGCTTCAGCATTCTGGCCGATATGGTGAAGAGCGTCGGCGGCGACGCGGTTGCCGTTACGAGCCTTGTGAAGGCCGACGAGGACGCGCACAGCTTTCAATCGTCGCCGAAAGACGTCAAGGCGCTTGCGAAGGCCGAGATGATCGTGATCAACGGGCTTGGTTTCGAGGGGTGGATCGCGCGGCTGATCGATTCTTCCGGCGCGAAGGGAACGGTCGTTATCGCATCGGAAGGGGTGAAGCCGCGCCTTATGGACGAGCACGGCAAAGAGGCCCCCGATCCCCATGCGTGGCAAAATCTGGCGAACGGGCGCATTTATGTAAAGAATATCGCGGCGGCGCTTGCGCGCGCCCTGCCCCATCATGCCAAGGCCATTCAAAAGCGCGCCGCCGATTACGACGCGCAGTTGATTGAGATGGACCGGGACGTGCGCGCAAAACTGGATGCGTTTCCGCGCGAGCGCCGGAAGATTATCACGAGCCATGACGCCTTCGGCTATTTCGGGGATGCTTATGGCGTCACGTTTCTTGCCCCCCTTGGAGTCAATGAGGAAGCCGAACCTTCCGCTTACGACGTTGCGCGGTTGATCAAGCAAATGCGGGAAAACGGCATTAAATTGGTGTTTATCGAGAACATGACGAACCCGAAACTGATCCGGCAAATCGGGGCGGATGCTGGCGCAAAAATCGGCGGGACTCTTTATTCCGATGCTTTGTCGAAGGAAAACGGGGACGCGCCCACTTATCTGGATCTGTTTCGGAATAATGTTTCAAAATTTCTGGACGCTTTGGCGTCGATGCCGACAAAAAAATAATTTTAATTTTGTGCGCGTGCGAACATTTCCTTCGCGGAACGATATGTGACTCGAACATCACAACGCGGTGAATAAAATTAATTTTGATTCATCAAAGTAAATTTCTCCTTAACTGAAAGTATTTCATCGGCTATGAGAGATGTCAGAAATTCAAGTCTGATGCGCCTTTCGTTCACCATCCTCACCGAATCGAATCCTTAAACTTTCATCAAGATTTTCCTTGGAGCTGTCAGTGAAATTCGAGGATTACAGTCATCAAGTGACAAAAATATTCCCGAAAAAAATTAAATGGGATGCCCGCCTCCGCGGGCATGACAGATGCATCGTTCGATCCGATTATGCTCTGGAACGGGGCGCTTCATGAATTTCAGAATCAGCGCCGCGAATACGAACGACATTTCCCCCGATGCTGCTGCCGCTTCGACGCGCAGCCCGCGGCTGCTGGAATGGCTGGCGAAGCTTACGCGGCCTGATTTCGCAGCCGAGTTCCTGTCCGAGCGCTATGACTTCAACGAACAACCTGTCGCGCCGCCGATCAAGCCGCATTCAGACGATTGGCATATCGTCGCGCATCTTTGCGGCCATACGATGGAGGATTTCGAGAGCGCCGGTTCGGCGCTGCCTTTGACCGCCGCCGAGATCGATTATTTTCGCCGCAACCATCGCGGGACCGAAAACCACATCAGCCGCGATTTTCTGACGGCGCAGACCGATTTGCCCTCGCCGCTTGCCGAGCTTTACGGGCTTTACAGGCATCGCACGAGGATCGACACCGAAGCGACCTTGTGGCTTGCTCAATCGACGGGTTCGCTGCGCGTTTCCCGAATCATGGCGGATCTTCTGGCTATCGGCGGCTTTGCCAACGGCCTTGAATATGTCAGCTATCTGGGCGTCACTTACTCCGTTCCGTGCGCCTTCGACACCTCGGCGGAGATCGACAAGGCCAACCGGGAAGCGCGGCGGCGGCTGGCGCTTCCTCCCGATCATCCGTCGCACTTGCTGAAGCTAAAGCCCGACGAACTTGGCGTGCTGGCCGCGTCGATTGCCGAAAATAATGCGCTCGATCCCGAGACCTTCCTTCAAAAGGCGAATTTGCTTTGCGAGGCGCGGCAGGATGTCAATCGCTTGCCTGCCGAGCAGCAATTCGCGACGTCGATCGCGGAGCATGATTTGCCCCTGAGCGAGCCGTGGGCCCAGCGCCTTGTGAAGGCGTATGCGCGTTTCTTTGGAAAATGGCTGGCCGATTTGCCGGAGATTCAGGGCTTGTTGAATTAGATCTTTCATGACACAGGTTTCGCACAAGAATTTTCCCGTTAGCTGGGAAGAATTGCATCGCAACGCCAAGGCTTTGGCGTGGCAGCTTCATGATCTTGGGCCCTGGAAGGGCTTGATTGCCGTCGCGAGAGGCGGGCTTGTTCCCGGCGGCATCATTGCGCGCGAACTCGACATTCATTGCGTCGAAACGGTTTCGATTGTCGGCTATCACAGCGACGACAGCCATCCGATGCGCAAAGATAAAATTTCGGTTCTTAGAAAGCCGTCGAACGTGGAAAACGAAGGCAAGGGCTGGCTTGTGATCGACGATCTGGTGGACACGGGCCGTACCATTGAGCTTTTGCGCAAGATGTTTCCGCGAGCGCATTTCGCCGCCATTTACGCAAAGCCGACCGGCAAGGCCCTTCTGGACAATCATATTACAGAGATCAGCCAGGATACCTGGGTTTATTTCCCATGGGATTTCGAGCCGCAGTTCATGCAGCCCATTGCGCACAAACGAAGGGAAGAAAGCCGGAAATAGTTGGCTTTTTCCCTCATTGATTGCCCCTCCTCATAGCGCGGAATTTTTACCTGTCTCATCCGACTTTCAGGCTGCAACATCAGCCCCCCCCCCCCCCAACAAGGGGGGGGGCTTTTTCTTTGTTCTGAATGCTGCGTCAACATCACCCCCACCACCACCAAGGGCGTCAAGGCGCGGTAACATAAATGGGATGCCCGCCTGCGCGGGCATGACGGTAGTTCTAGTAGTTCCAACTGAAAGGGCATTGCTCCAGGAGGGATTAATGGTACCTTTGTGTGCTTGCTTCCCTCACCTTAGCCGTCTCTGCCTCCGGCGGGGTCGGCAGGAAAAGCCGCCCGCCTAGGCCGTGGGGATCCGACAGCGCAGAGATGTTTTTCGTGAGGCCGAATAGGGTCGCCGTATCTCTGGAGGCGACCGGCACGATCGTGACCGGCTTATAGACCAGGGGGTCGCCCTCGAATAACTGCGCGCTAAGAAGCGCATACTTGTCGTTATTAGGGGGCGTGATGCCGTTATAAAGAGCCACTTCGCCCTTTTCCGACATCGCTTGATAGAGATTTAAGGCCTCGTATATCTCGGGAATGCCGCAGAGTTCAGTCCGCGCCCCTTCTGCGGTTGCGTCCAGGGGAGACGTTATGAGATCGCTTTCAAGGCGGAAAACGGATGCCACGGATTTCCTGTAATTATAGCCACAGGCCATTTGATGAAAGAAATCGCGGTTCGACGCATCCGGCGTTTCACGCGTATAAAGAATTGGATCGTCTGTCATTTCAATAACGCCGTGGACGATATTAAACGGCTTGTATTCGTTTTTTGCGGAGACAATGGCACCGATGCCTGCCCACTGCGCAACCCCTCTTTCGCAGGGGCCTATATAGGGTTCGTTTTCGTCATCCGGCGCGACGACATAGAGAGTTACGCAATGTTTTTTCGATCTCGGATCTTCGTCTCCCCCCCTGAAAAGCAGCCACGGATTTTCGAGGCCCTCTTGATCCTGAAAATTCCTTGCGGCTTGTATCGCGGTATTTCCCGGCGTGGAGTACAGGTCAAAGGGAATGCTTTTGGTAACCGGAGCTCCGGAAAGACGCATATCGGGATCGCGAAGATCAATGCCGACCCCCAGCACGTCATCGCCGCGAGCGACGACCGCCGTGGGTTCGCGCGCATCCTTGAAAATTTTATGGACGGACGGCGGTATCGCTTGTTTGTTGCCCCTTAAGGAGTCCGAGAGAGACAGAATTTCAGTTTTGAGATGCAACTTGCCCATCTGATGAGCAACCATCGTTTGATCGAGTTTTATATTTTTTTCCCTATCCGCATATAGGAAATCACGCGCGTAGGGCTCGTCGTAAAATCCACCGTGGTCGTACGTTTCTCTGGATGTCGTTCCATACACGGCAAAAATGTTATTTTTGCTTGCCAGGCCCTTGCGAACCAGATAGCGGCTCCAAATCTCTATTTTCGTGCTGCATGCCGAACAAAAATTGCTTGTTGAGGCAAGGCCGGGAAATACATTCGGGTTAATCGGGGCATTGGAGGATTTGGTTTCCGCGTGCTTTTTGTTTTGCCTCGCAAGTTCGTTGTTCATCAGTCGAATGTTGTGCGGGCTTAGAGCCTCAGACTCGGCATGCGCGCCCGGCCCTTTTTGCGTCACCGCGTTAAAGCCGGCGCGCCCGATCAACTTGACCTTGCCCGTATCAGGGTTGAACGTAAATAATTGCGCACCGAAGGGCCCGCCCGCTTTTTCCTTCACGTGATTTAACGTGTCTTTGCCGGTTTGCGACATCACGACCTGGCACGCGCTTTGAAAAACAGGGTCGTCTCTAAGCGCGCCAAGACCATGTTCTGCGTAATGTAGTACATGCTTTGATATATGCGACATGATCACTTCCCTAATGTTAAACGCTACATTTCGCTTATGTGACATATGGGAAAATTTATGTCTAGTTAATATTATTCAAAGTGAATTTGTTCGCGCGACAGTTGCATTTTTGTAAACATTCCCTCTCTCATCCTCCTATAGGATTTGGAGTACAAGCATTGCAAAAGTCAAAAAGGCTACAAATAAAGTTTTTGTTGCGTTCCGGATAAAAATGATTCGCGATTGGGTTTGTTTTTCATTGAAAGGGTTTCCATTCGACGGTTTTTCAAGGCCATGCCCTTTTCCCTTTCGCCCAATATTACAGGATCAATGAATAACGTCACGCTTTTGACATCACTCGCTCTGCGATACGCTTGGCATCTTTTGATGGGCTTGTCTTTCTGCGCAAACGCTCCCCACAACCTCTTGTGACCCATGCGGGCCACTTCATTGGTTCGGTATCAATCGGAAAACGAGCAACTACTTTGGGAAAATTCCTGCGGTATGTAATCTGGACGTGGTTTGTTTGAATTCTTTCTGCAATTACGAATGCGAAAAATGTAAGAACAGCGGACTTAACAAGAATCCGAAGGGGAATTTTCGGGAGCAAAAGGGAAACTTGACGCAAATATGTTTGCTTTTGCGGATGCTCTGACCGGCAAAGCCACTCTTGCTGCGGCATAAAACCCGGAATCGGCGGCCAAGAATTGCATTCGAAGTCCGTTTGTTCTACACTTATGGATCGCGTAACGCCTTAATATTTATTGCTTTTTTACTACTATTTACGATGTTTTTGAAACGACCTACAGGCGCGGGTTAAAGTCAAGTAAAAATAATAAATTATTTGTAAATTTTCCCCTAGACATAACGAAAGAGAATCAGTAATTTGCAACCTGTCGGCGACCCAAATCGCGGTCTCCGAAAGCAGAGATGTTGACACTCTAACAACGTCGATCACTATCACCGGCCCAGACGGGCCGTTTTAGTGTGAGGGGGTTGTTTTGTTTTTGTCGGCATCTATGCGGACTCTTCGGGGTCTTGTTCTTGGACATTGTAAAGAATGATGAGAAGGGATGCGCAGACGGCGTATCGCGGTGGGAAGTCTTTGTCTTCGGACAATGGCAACTGGCCGAGGGTATCCAAAACATTTCCGGTCTTCGGGCCGGTGATGAATTCGGTATGCTGAAACGCATCCTTGTCGACAAATGTTCGATGTATTCGAAAGAATACATTGTTGTTTCGCGGTAAGCGAAACAACGCGTAGAGCGGTTCAATGCAAATTGAATCGTTGAGTATGAAGAACCCAAGTCAATAGGGTGTTGCTTTTGGCAATACCAAGTAGTTTGAACAATCTGCAAGATTGTTCTCAAGAACTAGATTAAACTTGAGAGTTTGATCATGGCTCAGAACGAACGCTGGCGGC
>CAYVNS010000022.1:4985-24075 GCA_964453225.1 uncultured Rhodospirillaceae bacterium | reverse complement strand
TTCGCGGGGATGACGCGATCGGGGTGGCTAATGTAGCTATATAAAGTAGATGGATCTCCGCCTTCGCGGGATGACACGGTGGATGGCTTATGTGCGGGACGACGCCCTACTTTTTCGCCACCCCTATCCTTTGAATCTCCCATCTCAGCTCGATGCCGAATTTGTCGCGCACGCGCGCGCGGACTTCCTCGCCAAGACCTTCGATCTCCGACGCGGTCGCTTTGCCGGTATTGATCAGAAAGTTGCAGTGCTTTTCCGAAACCTTAACCTGCCCGCGCCGCAAGCCGCGGCATCCGGCCTCTTCGATCAATTTCCAGCTTGGGCGCGGATCGTTTTCCGGATTAGCAAAAGTCGACCCGCAGGTCTGCTGTCCCATGGGCTGCGACGCGCGGCGCTTCTTTTGGATATCGGCCATGCGCTTTGCGATCTCGGCCGGTTTGTCCGTTTCGCCCTGCAAAAGCGTTGAAATGAAAATCGTATCCCCGGCGATGTTCGCATGGCGATAGGAAAAGCCGATTTGATGCGACGCCAGCGTGCGACACGCGCCGTCGCGTTCGACGATGTCGGCGGCGACGACAATATCCTTGAACTCGCCTCCGTAGGATCCGGCGTTCATGCGCAGGCCCCCGCCGATGGTTCCCGGAATGCCGCAGAAAAATTCCATGCCGGCAATGCCCGCGCCTTGCGCCGCGCGCGACACATTCATTTTAACAGCCGCGCCCCCTGCCCTGATCGCATCGCCTTCGACCTTCGCCTGCCCGAAGGCCGGCCCCAGGCGAATAACCACGCCGGGCAAGCCTCCGTCGCGAATAAGCACGTTCGAGGCGGCGCCCAAAATCGTCACCGGAATAGCAAGCGGCGTTTTCGAAAGGAAATAGGAAAGGTCGTCCGTATCGGCCGGATGAAAAAGAATCTCGGCGGGGCCGCCGACGCGAAACCATGTCTGCGGCGCAAGCGGTGCGTTTTCCAGCAGCGTTCCCCTCACTTCCGGCAAACGGCTGATGAGATCGTTATCGAAAAGCTTTTCCGTCTCTTCGTGCATAATTTATTTCCGGGCCTCCTCATAGGCGGCGAGAGCTTCCGGAAAAGGTGAAAGCGCGCGGCGCAACACGCCCTGCAACACCGAAATGGCAATGCCATAATTCGTTATGGGCACGTGTTTTTCGCCCGCATGCCGCAGCCGCGACATCATTTCCTGCGCCGTCATCACGCAGCCGCCGCAATGAATGATCAGCTTATACTCATGGAGATTTTCCGGGAAATCATGCCCCGCGCTGGTATCGATGATGATCTGCCGGCCCGTGTATTGCTTGAGCCAGCGCGGTATCTTGACCCTTCCGATATCGTCTTCCAAGGGATGATGCGAACATCCTTCGGCAATGAGAACCTTGTCCCCGTCCTTAAGCTTGTCGATAGCCGCCGCGCCGCGGGCCTGCATGATCAAATCGCCCTTCAGGCGCGCGAAGAGGATGGAGAAAGTCGTAAGCCTTACGCTTTCGGGCGTATCGGCAACCGTGCGCGCCACCACCTGGGAATCGCAGACGACGAGTTCCGGCATTTTGTTGAGCCTGGCGAGGGTCGCCGCGTATTCCCTGTCCTTAACCACAAGCGCCGAGCCGTCGTTGTCAAGAATGTCGCGCAAGGCCTGAACCTGAGGCACGATCAACCTGCCCTGCGGCGCGCCGAGATCGATCGGAACCACCAGCACGGCCATGCCGCCTGCGGGCAGCAAATCCCCGACGAATTTCGGCGGCGCCAGAGAATGGCGAGGCAATAGCCCCTGCACCCGCTGCTTGAATTCCCCTTTAAATGTTTCCTGCGTTAAGGGGTCTATTGAACTTCCCTGTATCCATGTAAGCTTTTTGACATCGAGCAGCGAAAGAAAATCGACCGAAGGCTCGCCCAGATCGACTTTATTGATGACGACAAGAACGGGAATTTCCCCGGCGCGCGCTTCGTTGACCAAAGCATCCTCATAATCGCTCCACCCGTCCGGCGTGACGACGATGACGGCGATGTCCATGCGATGGAATGCCTTCTTGGCTTTTTCCAGACGCGCGGCCCCAAGATCGGAAATGTCGTCGATACCCGCCGTGTCCAGCAGCACGACAGGCCCGATGGGCAAAAGCTCCATCGTTTTTTCCACCACATCGGTGGTTGTTCCGGCGTGCGGCGACGTTATCGCCACATCCTGCCCCGACAGCATGTTCATGAATGACGATTTACCCACGTTCATGCGCCCCATGATGCCGATATGCAGGCGCATGGCTTTCGGAGTCTTGGCGGTTTCGGCAAAGTCGGACATTGAACGTCATGCCCGCATCGGCGGACATCCCCATTTCCAATTTTTGTTTCAAAACAGGTCGAGCCTGCTTTATGAAATATCCGCACTAACCCCCTATGAAGTCAAGGCAAATGCGGTATTGAAAAGAACTGAAAATAAAGGGTAAAAGGAAATTCGGGCTAATTAATTTAAAACCGTTATTCCGGAAAATTCGACGCGAACGGCGAATTTATCCGGAATCCGATTTGTTTTTCTGACATAAAGAAACCAAATCGGATTCCGCATCTTCGTCTGTCACTCCCCCCGTGCGTGACAGACTTCGTGCGGAATGATGAATGTTCCTCGACAAGCAGGTGACTTATGCTTCTTCAGTGCCAAACAATTACTTGCACCATCGTGCCGGTCACGCCGTTCCAGCAGAACTGCACGCTTGTCGTTTGCAACAAGACGAAGAAGTGCGCCGTTGTCGATCCGGGCGGCGATGTCGACGTTATCCTCGGAGCCCTTCGCAAGCAAAGCGCGAAGGTTGAAAAGATTTGGATTACGCATGGCCACCTCGATCACGGGGGCGGCGCAAAAGCGCTGAAAGCCGCCACGGGCGCGACCATCGAAGGCCCCGCCAAAGAGGACGCCTTTTGGATTCAAGGCATCGACCAGCACGCGTCGCAATACGGCATCGGCGGCATGGAAAGCTTCACGCCCGACCGCTGGCTGCGCGACGGCGATAAAGTTACGCTCGGCGAAACGGAATGGGACATTATCCATTCCCCGGGCCATACGCCGGGGCACGTTGTTTTTTACAACAAGGAAAACAACCTTGCCTTTGTGGGCGATGTTTTGTTCAAGGGCTCTATCGGCCGCGCGGATTTTCCCGGCAGCGATCCGAACCAGCTTATGCGCAGCATTACGGAAAAGCTGTGGCCTTTGGGCGATGTGACGTTCGTTCCGGGCCATGGCCAGCCGTCGACTTTTAGCCGCGAACGGGATACAAATCCGTATGTGGGGGATAAAGTTCTGGGGCGATAAATGAGTATAATGATAGATAGATCCCCGCTGATCCGCGAATGACGCTAGTAATAAACATGACCAAAGACCCCAGCCTGATCCCTAACCCCTAGCCCCTAACCTTTAATGGAATGGATTGACGAAGGCCTTATCCTCTCGGCCCGCCCGCATGGCGAGAATGCGGCGGTCGTCACGCTGCTGACGGCGCAGCATGGGCGTCATGCGGGGCTTATTCCGGGCGGCCAAGGGCGCGCGGCAAAGCCCATATTGCAGCCGGGCAACCGCGTGAAAGCCAAATGGCGCGCGCGGCTTTCCGAACACTTGGGAAATTATACGTTCGATCTGATAGCGGCCGAAGCGGCCCTGTGGCTCGACAACACCGAAATCATCGGGCTTATCACCAGCGCTTGCGCCGTGACGGAGGCGAGCCTGCCGGAGCGCCAGCCCATGCCCGGTGTCTACGCGGGCCTTGCGACGCTTTTGTCTCTTCGCGATGCCGATTTATGGGCGCCTGTTTACATCAAATGGGAAATGGACCTTCTTCAGGCGCTTGGATACGGGCTTGATCTTACCCAATGCGCCGCAAGCGGCGAGACTGAAAACCTTACCTACATTAGCCCGAAAACCGGCCGCGCGGTCTCAAAGAAGGCAGGCGAGCCGTATCATGATAAGCTTTTCCCCCTTCCCTCCTTCCTTCTTGGCGGCGGAGAGTGGAAAGCGCCCGACATCGTCGCGGGGCTCGAAATGACCGGCCATTTTCTTTCGCGCCATGTTTTCATCAATCCGCATTCGCGCCTGCTTATCCCCCATGACGGCGACTTGCCGCACGCGCGCCAAAGGCTGCTGGATTATTACCGAAAAAAGGCCGAAGAATAACTTATATATAAGCCGCTTCCGTTGCGTGTATTTGTGCTAATTTACGCGTTATCCGAGCATTGGCTATTAAGCCCTTTTCCGGAATCACTTTTGCTGATAACAAAACCGCCATGATCAAGAAATCGACTAAAAACACGCCGCCGCCTCCGCCGCAGGATATTATCGACAAGCCCTTGCGGGAAGCTTTGTCGGAGCGCTACCTGTCTTACGCCCTCTCCACAATTATGGATCGAGCGCTGCCCGACGTGCGCGACGGCATGAAGCCCGTTCATCGCCGCCTGCTTTTCGCTATGCGCGCCTTAAAGCTGGATCCCCATCTTCCGCCTAAAAAATCGGCGCGCGTCGTCGGCGACGTGATCGGCAAATATCATCCCCACGGCGATACGGCCGTTTACGACGCCATGGTTCGCCTGGCGCAGGATTTCAGCCAACGCTATCCCCTTGTCGAAGGCCAGGGCAATTTCGGCAATATCGACGGCGATTACGCCGCAGCCATGCGCTACACCGAAGCGCGGCTGACCGATGTCGCCCTGCTTCTTCTGGAAGGGTTGGACGAAGACTCGGTCGATTTCCGCCCCACGTACGACGGCAGCGAAAGCGAGCCGGTCGTTTTGCCCGCCGCTTTCCCGAATTTGCTGGCGAACGGCACGAACGGCATCGCCGTCGGCATGGCGACAAGCATTCCCCCGCATAACGTATCCGAAATTTGCGACGCCTTGCGCTATTTGATAAGCACGCCCAATGCCGGCATCGAAAAAATCGTCGGCTTCATCCCGGGGCCGGATTTCCCCACGGGCGGCGAACTGGTCGAAAGCCGCGACGCGATTATCGAAGCCTACCGCACAGGCAAAGGGTCGTTCCGCCTGCGCGCGAAATGGCATAAGGAAGAATTGCGCCAAGGCACGTGGCAGATCGTCGTCGACGAAATTCCCTTCCAAGTGCAGAAATCGCGCCTGATCGAAAAAATCGCCGAAATGCTTCAAGCGCGGCGGCTGCCGCTTCTGGACGATGTGAACGATGAATCCGCCGACGACGTGCGCCTTGTGCTGACCCCGAAGAGCCGCAACGTCGACCCCGGCGTTTTGATGGAATCCGTCTTCCGCCAAAGCGATCTTGAAGTGCGCATTCCGTTGAACATGAACGTGCTGGACAAGGATTGCGTGCCGCAGGTCATGAACTTGCGCGACGTTTTGCGGGCGTATCTCGACCACCGGCAGGATGTGCTTGTCCGGCGCTCGACGTATCAGCTCCAACAAATCGAGGCGCGGCTGGAGGTTCTTGGCGGCTATTTGATCGCTTTTTTGAATCTCGACAAGGTTATCAAGATCATCCGCACGCAGGATGAGCCGAAGCCCGTTTTGATGAAATCCTTCGCCCTGACGGACGTTCAGGCCGAGGCTATTTTGAACATGCGCCTGCGTTCTCTGCGCAAGTTGGAGGAAATGCAAATCCGGGGCGAGCAGAAACAGCTGGCTGAAAAACAGGCGGGCCTGAAGAAGCTTTTGAAAAGCGAGGACGCGCGCTGGAAGCTTATCGACGGCGAGATCGCGGAGCTTAAAAAACGCTTTGGGAAAAACACGCCGCTCGGCGCAAGGCGCACGAAAATCGGGGATCCGCCCGCCGAACTCATGGTTCCGATCGAAGCCGTGATCGAGCGCGAAAACATTACCGTGGTTTGCTCGGCAAAGGGATGGATACGCGCTTTGCGCGGCCATAGCGCCGACGATGCCGCCGCGCGCGCCGCCGTCAAGTATAAGGAAGGCGACGAAGAGCGTTTCATCATGAACGCCGAAACGACGGATAAATTGCTTCTATTCGCCAGCAACGGGCGGTTTTACACCCTTTCCTGCGATCGGCTGCCGCCGGGGCGCGGCTTCGGCGAGCCTATCCGCCTTATGGTCGATTTGCCGAACGACGCCGATATTGTGGGCGTGACGCTCTACGCCGACGGGGAGAAATTTATTGTAGCGGCCAGCGACGGTCGCGGCTTTATCGTGAAGGCCGAGGACGTTTTGGCACAAACGAAAAACGGCAAGCAAATACTTAATGTCGGCGAGGATGTGAAAGCCGAAGTCTTTGCCCCTCTTGAGGGCGATACCATCGCCGTCATCGGCACGAACCGAAAGCTTTTGTTGTTTCCGGCGGCCGATCTTCCGGAAATGGCTCGCGGGCGCGGCGTCATTCTACAGAAATACACAGGCGGGCAACTGTCGGACGTAAAAAGCTTTGTTTACAAAGAAGGCCTGACGTGGCAATCCGGCGACCGCACGCGTACCGAGACCGACCTGCGAAACTGGAAGGGCGAGCGAGCCCAAGCCGGCCGCATTGCACCGAACGGCTTTAATAGAAGCAATAAGTTTTCGTAATGGATGCGCAAAACCTCCGCATTATTTTATGCGCAGGTTTTTGTATTCATCATCCTGCACCGACTGGGCCGCGTGAAGAACCCCTCATCTGCGGCGGAGGTTCATACGGGGCGGCATAGGCTTTTTTGGACTGAAGCCTGGAATAGGCCTTTTCGAGGTCTTGCCGTTGTGTAGATGTCAGGCTTGAATAGGCTTTGCTTGCTACAATCTTCTCCCACGAACGTAATCCCTTGCGATCTTCCAGAATAATGAGATCGTCGATCCGGCGCAGAGGATAAACCCGCGCGTCGGAATAATAGCTTTTACCATCCGCGCTTAACGACGTAATGGTGCGCAGCGATCCATCAGTGCAATCAAAAACAACTGACGTATTCTGAATACATCCATCAAACGGACGTTGCGCCGCAGCATCTTTCGAAAAAACCGGATAAGCACTGTGGCTCATTGTTGTCCCTTTCAATATATTTTTATGGGTAGAATTAAATGAGACGAAAGAATTACACGTTCCCGGCAACTTCCTGAACAAATTTTTATGGTTAAGATACTTTTAGTTGCCGATACGGCTAGCGTGCGCTCATTTTCGATAAACGTGCTTCTTGCCCTTAAAATCCTCCACAATAATGCCTTCGCAGGAATCCACGGCGAAAGATGGGCCAATGGGAACCTTGCCGTGCCCCCCCGGAATATCGAGCATAAAATGAGGCTGGCATAACCCCGAAACTTTTCCGCGCAAATTTCTAAGAAGCGCCTGGCCTTCCTTAATGGGCACGCGGAAATGGCTGGTGCCGCGCGCCAAGTCGGCATGATGCAAATAATGCGGGACGATGCGCGTTTCAACGAAGGCGCGCATAAGCTGTTCCAACGCCTCCGGGTTGTCGTTCACGCCGCGCAGCAAAACGCTTTGCGAAAGCATCGAAAAACCTGCATCGATCAAACGCGCGCAAACGTCGCGCGCCGCCGGCGTTAATTCCCGCGCATGGTTGCAGTGAAGAAGAATATAAACGGGGCAACGCCCTTTTAGGGCCTTAATCAATCCCGGCGTCAGGCGCGCCGGATCGACGACGGGCATGCGCGTATGAATGCGCAGAACCTTCACATGCGGGATCGCGTGAAGCTGCGAGGCGATTTCCTTCAAGCGCCGGTCCGAAAGCGTCAAAGGATCGCCTCCTGAAAGAATAACCTCCCAAATTTCCTTGCGGCCCAGGATATAGGCGACGGCTTTTTTTATCGCCCCGGCCGCCATAAGCCCCCCGTTTTTGCCCACCTTTTCGCGGCGGAAACAGAAACGGCAATAGGCCGCGCAGGTGTAGGAAAGATTAAGCAACACGCGGTCCGGATAGCGATGCACAAGGCCGGGCGCGGCTTCGTGAACCGCATCGCCGATGGGGTCGGAAAGCTCGGAGGGCACCGTCTTGAGTTCGCGCTCCGACGGAATGAATTGCGCGGCTATCGGGTCCTTTGGATCATCGGGGTCGATAAGCTTAATCACATCGGGCGTCACCGAAACGGCATACCGCTCGGCAACTTTGCGAAGTTCAGGCGTAACGACCGGCAAAACGCCCGCTTTAACAAGCTTGTCTAACGGATGAACGAGGTTTTTTTTTGTCATAAACTTCTGCTAACTAACTTTGCGACACGCCTCAACGGCCAGCCTGTCAACGCGTTCGTTCTCCAAATGTCCGTTGTGGCCGCGCACCCAGACAAATTCCACCTGATGCCCCTTGCGGGCTTCGTCCAGCCGCTTCCAAAGCTCGGCGTTCTTGACGGGCTTCTTGTCCGCCGTTTTCCAGCCGCGTCTGATCCACCCCGGCAGCCATTCCGATATGCCTTTTTGCACATACTGGCTGTCGGTATAAAGGCGCACGCGCGACGGGCGCATCAAGGATTCCAACCCCATGATGGCCGCCATAAGCTCCATGCGGTTATTGGTGGTCGGATTTTCCCCGCCCGACATCTCTTTCTCAACCCCGTCATAGCGCAGCAAAACGCCCCAGCCGCCGGGCCCCGGATTCCCGCTACAGGCTCCATCCGTAAAAATTTCGACTGTTTTTTCTTTAGCATTCATTTTGGATATCCCTTAGATATAGGGATCAATGAAAGCTGCACGCCGTTTGACATCACGCGCTCTGCGTGGGCTATTATCTTGTCGATGGTCTTGTCTTTCTGCATAAACGCTCCCCGCAACCGCTCGTGACCCCTTCGGGTCGCTTCGTTGGTTCGCCAGTCTTACTGGCCTTGTTTTATACAGGCGCCTTCCGTTACAATCAAATTTTTCCGGTTGGATTTGGGTTTTATGCGTATCGCTCTTATCGGCATGTCGAATATCGGCAAATCCACCTGCGCCCGGTTATTGGCCAAAGCCGGCTATGCGCATATCGATTGCGATGCCTTGATTATGGGCAGGCTTGAAGCACAATCGGGCGGCCCGATGTGCAACAGCATCGGCGATGTCGCGGACTGGATGGGCTATCCTTCCTCGCCGCAGTATAAACAAAACAGCGACATCTACCTTGCGTACGAAGGCGACGTTCTGCTTGAGACCTTGAATTCGCTGGACGTGAACAATAACCTTTCCGCCGTTATCGATACGACCGGCAGCGTCATTTATCTGGATTCCGCTCTTTTGGAGGAACTTCGCACCAAGACCCGCATCGTCTATCTGGAACCTTCCGACGAACAGAAAAGAAAACTGTTCAACACCTTTTATTCCAATCCGAAGCCGGTTATTTGGGGCGATAGCTATGAGCCGCTTGAGGGAGAAAAACCCGAAGCGGCGATGAAGCGCTGCTACCCCGAGCTTCTGCGACATCGGGCGGAAAAGTACAAAAAGCTTGCGCACGTCGTGATTCCAGTCGAAAAATTGATGGCGCACAGGAATAATCTCCGCGCCTTTTTCGAGGCGAGCCTTTAGAAATCGGGATTGCATGAAAATCCTTTTCATCACCGCCAATCGCGTCGGCGACGCCGTTCTGACGACGGGCCTGTTGGCGTGGATGGAAAAGAAACATCCAGCCGCATCCTTTACGATTGCCTGCGGCCCCTACGGGGCCGACCTGTTCCGCGCCACGCCGCGCCTCGAGCGCCTGATCGTCATGAAAAAGAAAAAGTGGAACGGGCACTGGATTGATCTTTGGAAAGCGTGCGCCGGAACCCGATGGTATCTTATCGTCGATATGCGCAACAGCGTTGTCTCGCGCCTTTTGCGCGCGAAGAAAAGAGCGGTGCATAAAAAAGGAACCGGGAATCACAAAGTCGTCGATAACGGCGCCGTCCTGGGGCTTTCCCCTCCGCCCGATCCTTTCATTTGGCTTGCCGACGAAGCCGCGCGCGAAGCCGAAAGGATACTGCCCCCGCAAAGGCCGCTACTCGCCCTTGGACCCGCCGCGAACTGGCCTTTGAAACAATGGCCCGTGAACGACTTCATCGAACTGGTCAAGGCCTTGACGGGCGCGAACGGCCCGATGCCGAACGCCCCGGTCATGATCCTGGCTGACCTGCACGAACGCGAGCAAATTGCATCTTTATTGCAGTCCATTCCCGACAGCCTCCGCATCGAGATTATCGGGCGCGATCTGCAAACCGCCGCCGCTTGCCTGAAGCAGGCGCGGCTTTACGTTGGCAATGATTCCGGATTGATGCATTTAGCGGCGGCGCTCGGCACGCCGACTTTGGGATTATTCGGCCCCGGCTTTCCGCATGTTTACGGCCCGTGGGGCGAGAAATGCGCCTATGTCACGACGCCTGAAAGCCGCGAACAGCTTTTGGCGGGCGTTGATCCGAACAACCCGCCGCTCACGCTTATGGATACATTAACGGTCGAGAGCGTCACTGAAGCGGCGAAGGAATTGCTTAAGAAAACAGGTTAGCTCGCCGGTACGTTTTTAAGATCAGAAACAATCCTATCAAAAACCGGCGTGTTCGAAATCGCGCTCGTCCCATCCATAAAAAGAAAACCAATATTACGCGCTGCATTCCCGCTCATACCGTGGATGCTAATCCTTGGAAACTGGGGATCTTTTTCCATGAACACGGAAACAGATTCTCCAAAATGTTTTTTAATCAGCCTTGTGACAAGCAATGCCGCAACCCGAGGGGTGCGCGTAACGCGCCCTTCATTTGTTTCGGCTACCAGTTTTGGCTCAGAAGAACGCGTATTATCCATGTAGACGCTCCTTGTTCTTATAGGAGACTGTTTATTCTCGGACAAAGCTCGCGCAAACAACTCAGCTGACTGAACGGGGGTTAATTGTACCTGCGATGTGTTCATTTCCATCCCTTTTAAAGTAGGTTTGCTTATACAGTCCATATACGAAAAAACAGGTGCAGACGCCACGCCAGATTATGGTTAATGAGGTTTGGGTGTCGCTGAAAGGGTGCAGGAATTGCTATAGAAACGGAATAGGCACTCCTTCTTTGGGAAGATTGCATCGCACAAAGGAACTGGCGTCATTCCCGCGAATGCGGGAATCCATATTCTCTTTTCAATAAGATGGATCCCCGCCTGCGCGGGGATGACGCTGTTTGTTCTACCTTCTCTCGAACAGCTTCTCCAAATCCGTTTTTTTCAATTCGACATAACTTGGGCGGCCATGGTTGCATTGCCCGCTGTTCGGCGTCGCTTCCATAAGGCGCAAAAGCGCGTTCATCTCGTCGATAGTCAGTTTCCGCCCCGCGCGCACCGAGCCGTGGCAAGCCATGGTCGCGCAGATATCCTTAAGCCTGTCGTCAAAGGCGCGGCTGTCGCCGAATTCCGCTATTTCATCGGCGATATCGCGCAGCAAGCCGCCGACATCCGTATCGCCCAGCATGGCTGGAACCTCGCGAACGATCAACGCGCACGTGCCGAATTTTTCAATCCCAAGGCCAAGCTTGGAAAAGTCCCCAACGCGCGACAAAAGCCTGTGCGCCGAAGCTTCGTCCATTTCCACGACTTCGGGAATAAGCAGCATCTGGCTTTTGACGCCGCCCTCGTCGAGCGCTTTTTTCATAGCCTCGTAGACGATGCGCTCATGCGCGGCATGCTGGTCGACGATGACAAGGCTGCTTTCCGTCTGCGCCAAAATGAAAGTGTCGTGGATCTGCGCCACCGCCGCGCCAAGCCGCCCCAACGGGGCCGCCGCCGTAACCAAAGCCGCATCGGCAACCCGCGCTTGCGGCAAAGACGCGACGAACATCGAAGGCGCCGCCGCATATATCCGCTCGGACACGCCTTTATGCCCCATGGCATAGCTTTCCGAAAAACCGGCCTCTCCCTCCGGCTGAAGCATGCGCAAGGCCTGCGGGGCCAGCGTGCTGGTCGTAAAGCGCGACGAAGCCTGCAAGGCTTCGCGAATGCCTGAAATAATCAGCCCTCTGACCCGCGACGCATCGCGGAAACGCACTTCCGCTTTTGCGGGGTGGACGTTCACGTCCACATCGCCCGACGGCACATCGATAAACACGACCGCCAAAGGGTGCCTTCCAAACGGAATCAAATCCCCATAGGCCGCGCGCAAAGCCGACAAAAGAACCTTGTCCCTTACGGGCCGTTTGTTGACGAACAGGTATTGCCCCCGCGCGGTGGAGGCATGGAGCGTCGGCAACGCCGCGAAACCGAAAACGCGATAACCTTCCCGCCCAATCTCAACGGCCGCCGCGTTCGCGTAAAATTCCGCGCCCAAAACATCGGCAATCCTTGCGCCCGCATCCGGGCTTTGCGCGTAATGCAAAGGTTTTTTGTCGTCCTCCTGAAACGCGAAGGCGATGGAAGGATTGGCAAGCGCCAGCCTTTCGATAACCTCGCGCGCATAATCGCTTTCGGTGCGCGGCGTTTTAAGGAATTTCAACCGCGCCGGCGTGGCGTAAAACAAGTCCCGCACTTCGACGCGCGTGCCTTGCGCAAAAGCAACGGGGCGCGGTTCGCCGCGCGCGCCGCCTTCGACATCGATCTGCCAAGCCTCGCTTGCGCCTCGCGCTCGGCTGATAAGCGACAGGCGCGACACGGACGCGATGGAGGGCAAAGCTTCGCCGCGAAAGCCGAAACTATGGATGTTCCATAAATCCTCGTCGGGTAGCTTCGACGTCGCATGCCTTTCCAGCGCGAGCATCATCTCGTCGCGGTTCATGCCGCACCCGTTGTCGGTCACGGCAATGAGCGCCTGCCCTCCCTGCCGCAAAGCGATTTCGATTTTACTCGCGCCCGCGTCGATGGCGTTTTCAACCAGCTCCTTAACGGCAGCGGCGGGCCTTTCGACAACCTCGCCTGCGGCAATGCGGTTTATAAGAGAGTCGGGAAGCTTGCGGATCGTCATGAGGCGGCAGGCGTCAGCGTTTTAAAAAAGCGCTCCATAATCCGCGCATCTTCTTCAGCGCCGATAGGCGCGCCGTTCTCCAGCCCCTTGGCCATGCGCTTGCCAAGCTCCACGCCCGGCTGATCGAAAGAATTAATCTCCCATACGATCCCTTGCACGAAGACCTTGTGCTCGTACAAAGCCAGCAGCATGCCCAGATGGAAAGGGTCGAGCTTATCGAGCATGAGCAACGTCGACGGCCTCGCCCCGGGATAAACATCCTGCGGCGCCGGCGCTTTTCCCTGCCCGAAGGCCAAAGCCCCCATCTGCGCCGCCAAATTGGAAAGCAGAACGCGGTGATTTTCCGGCGCGTTCAAATCGTCCTGCCTGACGCCGATAAAATCCGCCGGCACCGGATCCGTACCCTGATGCAGGCCTTGCAGGAAGCTGTGTTGGCATACCGTCCCGCATTCGCCGAAAAGCACCGGCACGGTTGCGTAGTCAACCGGCTTGCCCTCCCGCGTGACGGATTTCCCGTTGCTTTCCATTTCAAGCTGCTGCAAATAGCGCGGCAAATCGCGCAGCCTTTCGCTGTAAGGCAAAACGGCCTGCGCCGAAGCGCCGAGAAAATTCCGGTTCCATACGCCAAGCATCGCCAGAACGACGGGCATATTCGTTTCCAAAGGCTCCGACAGGAAATGCGCGTCCATGGCCGCGGCCCCCGCGAGCAAATCCAGGAACGCATCCTTGCCGATAGCCAGGGCGACGCTTAGGCCCACGGCGGACCAAAGGCTGTAGCGACCGCCGACCCAATCCCACATGGGAAACATATTGTCGGGATGGATGCCGAATTTTTCGGCCTCCGCCGCGTTGACCGAAACGGCGGCAAAATGCCGTTTCACCGCGCCCTCGCCCAGCTTTTCGACAAGCCACTGCCGCGCCATGCGGGCGTTCAGCAAGGTTTCCTGCGTCGTAAATGTTTTGGAAACGACGATGAAAAGCGTCTGCGCCGGATCGACTTTTTGCAACACGCTTTGCATCTCGAACGCGTCCGGATTGGCGACGTAATGCGCCTCGAACTCGGAACCTTTCGTCTTCAAAGCCTGCGCGACAAGGCGCGGCCCCAGATCGGAGCCGCCGATGCCTATATTGACGATATGCCGGAACGGCTTGCCGGTCGCGCCGCGCCACTTCCCGCTGCGCACATCATCCACAAAGGCGGCAAGGCGCGTTTGCGTGGCGCGAATGTCGGGCATGATATCCAGCTTATCGACGAGAATGGGCTTGTCGTCGCTTCGGCGCAAAGCCGTATGCAACACGGCGCGCTTTTCCGTTGCGTTGATTTTCTCGCCGTCGAACATGCGCCGCCGCCATTCAGGCACGCCCTGCTGCTGCGCAAGCGCGGCTAAAAGCGCCATGGTCTCGGCGGTCACATTCTGAAAAGCGTAATTGAGGCGCAGGCCTTTAAAGGCAAGATCGAATTTTTCCACTCTGGCGGCGTTGCGCAACGCCTTGCCAAAACCGTCCGCGCGCAAAGCATCGCGGTGGCCGTTTAACGCCTGCCAGGCCGGAGAAGAAGAAACGCTCATGAAAAGCCCCTCGTCATTTATGCTCGAGCAAGATGAGTCCGTCTGACTTCCTCGTCATGCCCCGATCAACGGGCATCCCATTTGGTTTTCTTGAATAAAAAGAAAATGGGACCCCCGCCTTCGCGGGGGTGACGGTTCCTAAGAACGCATCACGCTCCCGGTCACAATATCGGGCTTTGCGGAAAAATCTACTCTTTTACAGGATGCCAGCCATTTCGCTTCAGACAGGCTCTTATTTCGGCGGTACGATCGGCCTTATTGTCGTCAACGCCCGCAATCGGCGGCGGCAGATGCCCGCCCACGTTCTGGCATTTGACCGCGCCACCGGCGGCGCCCGTGCAAATGGTTGAGTCCGGGGTTACGACGCTTTCCGTTCGGCTTTGAATGCGCATCATGGGAGGAAACTTGTCCGTCGCCATCTTTGTGCAATCCTTTTTGACTTGTTCGTATTCTTCTTCCCCGGCGCCGGGCTTTGCCCACCTTTCGCCGGCGCACGCCGCAAGAAGAATCACGCAGGCCAGCAAGGATAAAAATTTCTTCATAGGATATTCTCCTTCATTTGCCATTTCCGTAAGCGCAGAAACCCACTTTCAAGATGGATCCCCGCTTTCGCGGGGATGACGATTGGCTTTTCATTTCCTTACCGTTTCCCTCACTTGAAGAGCGGAAACGCCGACGGGCTTTCCCGCCATCGCAAGGGTCATCTTATCCGGATTAAACCAACGATCAATAACGCGATGCACATCCGAGGATGTAACGGCGCGAATAATTTTCGGGTAACGGGTTAAATAATCGCGCCCCAAATCCTCGCGCTGCATCGTGACTAGGATATCGGCGATTTTGTGGGTCGAGGTCAAAGCAAGCGGCGTCGAGCCGGTCAGATAATCCTTAGCCGCTTCGATTTCCTTTGCGGACGGCTTGTCCTCGTAAAAGCCCCGCATAACCGAGCGGATCAGCGCCAAAGCCTCGGCCGCTTTTTGATTGCCGACGGCAGCATGCCCCATAATCAGCCCCGCGTGCTGCGACGGCGCCAGAAAAGTCGAGACGCCATAGGTCAGGCCCTTTTTGTCGCGCATATCCTGCATCAGCCGCGATGAAAACCCTCCGCCGCCCAGAATATAATTGGCGATTTCCGCGGCATAATAATCGGCATCGTTGCGTTTGGGGCCGGGCATAAAGAGAAGGACATTCGTCTGCGTCCCCTCGCGCCGGACAAGAACGGACGTCGCGTTTTTCTCGGGCGCGTCGTCGACGGGGGCCAGCTTGGCGCGCAGAGGCAGATCGCCAAAAACATCGTCGAGCGCTTCCGCCAGCTCGCCCGGCCTGATATCTCCAGCGGCTCCTACGGTCAGGGTCTCGCGCGCAAAATGATCGTCCGCAAAATCCCGCATATCCTCGGGCGTAAGCGAGGCCAGCGTCTGAAGCGTCCCCAACTGCCTTTGGCTGTAGGGATGCCCCTCGTAAAGATACGACAAGGCGGCATAGCGCGCCTGCCATTCGGGATCGGCAAACAGATTCCGCACCCTGCCCATGTGTTTGGCGCGCAAGCGTTCGACTTCCGCGCGTTCAAATCGGGGCTTTGTCAAAGCCAGTCGAAGAAGCTCGAACGCCTTGGCCTTATCGGCGCTGAGGCATTTCAGCGTGCCGCTGATTTCATCTCGTCCGGCATAAAATGAAAGGGTTATGGAATGATCGGCCAGTTGCTGCTGGAACGCCGAGGCGCTCAAATCGCCCGCGCCTTCCGTAAGGGCGGCGACCGTCAACGCCGCCAAACCCTGCTTATCGACAGGATCCTGCTCGCTCCCGCCCTGAAAGGCGAAATGAAGGGACAGGATCGGCAGCTTGTGATCTTCGACAAGCCACGCTTTAACGCGGGCGCTCCCCCCATCGACTTCCTGCACGTCGGGGGCGGCAAGCGCCTGTGGAGCTATAAGCAGGAGGGTCAGCATCCACAAAAGCTTGCGCATTATCGCCCTTCCTTTTTGCTATCGGATGCGCGCACTACCTTAGATTTCGATGCGCGCGCAACCGGCAAAAGAGCGCCCATAACCTGTTTTTTAGAAGCCGCCAGCTCGCGCAAAGCCGCGTTGATTTGATCGATCTGGACGGCATCGATGCGCTCGGGCCAGCTTTCCACGTCGGCAACCGCATGCCCGGTGGTTAGAGCCATGCCGAAAGCATGGCCCGGCACCGCCAATCCTTCGCGCGCAAAAATCGCCGCGCGCTTTAAACGCTGTTTTGCTTTTTCGGCAAGCGCCGCATCGACGCCCTTGCTTGCCGCATCGCGCAACGCTTGCTTGAGAGCCTTCTGAACAAGGCGGCCGGATTTCCCCGGATGAGGCGAGGCCAGAATGGAAAAAGTCGCCTCTCCTCGCGCATCGGGATCATAGGTGGCCCCCACAAGGCTGGCGATGCCTTTTTCGGCGACGAGCTTTTTGTGCAAAAGGCCCACCTCGCCGCTGTCCAGAATTTCGGACAGGACTTCATAAGCATAGGCCTCCCCCTCCTTCTGCGTGGCATAGGAAGGAACGACAAAGCGCCAGATGATTTTCGGATGCTCAACGCGGGCATCCGCCATCGTCAGCTCGCGCTCGCCAACGTGCGGCGCCGCGCCGGGATTTGGCCGCGGCCCGATCTCGCGCATGGGAACGCGCCCGTAAGTGGCCGCCGCGAGGCTCATCACGTCTTCGACTTTAACGTCGCCGGTAATAACGACGATGGCATTGTTCGGCGCATAATATTTTTCGTAAAACTTGCGCGCATCGGCGACGGTCAGCTTTTCAATATCTTTGCGCCAGCCGATCAAAGGTTTTCCATAAGGATAACCGGGCATCAATTTCCGGTTCAATCTCTCGAAGAAAAGCCCTTCGGGGCTGTTGTCGGTGCGCTGATGGCGTTCGTCAAGGATCACGCGCAGTTCCGCCGCCGCCGTCGCGGGGACGAGACGCAGGTTGTGCATGCGGTCGGCCTCCATCTGCATAATCAGCGGCAGGCGGGAAGCCTCGACCTCTTCGTAGTAAGCCGTGTAGTCGTACGATGTAAAAGCGTTGTCGCGCCCGCCCTGCTCGGCGATAACCTTGCTGAACTGGCCCGCCGGAACATTTTCCGTCCCGCGGAACATCAAATGTTCCAGATAATGCGCAAGGCCGCTTTTGCCCGCGGGTTCATCGACGGCCCCTGCTTTGTACCAAACCATTTGATGCACAACCGGCGACAGGCGGTTGGTGACGACAATGACCTGAAGCCCGTTCGCGAGCTTGAAACTTGTGGGATAGAAAACGGCGGCCTCCGCGCCGCTCCCCAGTGCGGCCCAAAGGCCCAGCGCGATGACAAAGAGGAAAAAAGACCTCACAGTCCGAGCCACCCGCTTTCCTGCTTCTCGATGACCGGAGTCGCGCCTGAATTCAAGGGCTTGCCTTCTTCCTTGGCCTTATGGAGGCGCTCGGCCTCGGCGGCGGGATCGACGGTCGTCGCGGGTTTTTCGTCGCTTTCCTTGCCTAAAAGACGGGCAATAAGGTGCGGCGAAGCCGAAACCTTCTGCGAGGCGTCGCGGTCGACAAGATCGCGTATGTTGGGCTCGACCTTGGAAGCGCCCGACGCTTCAAGAAGCGCCTTTTCGCTGGCGGAAGCTTCGTTCGTCTCCGCTCCGCTTGCGCCGCTGAACAACACGTCGCTGGCCTGCCTGGCCGTATCGACCGACTGCGGGCGCGGCGCGCCGGGACGCGGCGGACGCAAGGCGAAATCCGGCGGCATGGACAACGGCGGACGCTCCACGACCGCAAATTCATCGGGAGGATTCCGCCCCAACCCCAAATCCTCGCGCAACTCGCCGCACGCAGCCAAAAGAAGAGCCGCGCCACCAAAAAGAACAATAGACCGGATGAAAGACATGGAATTTCCCGCGAAGCTAGAATGGTCTGAAAGCAACGATCACTTTCCCCTTACCATACCATCGATCAGAAGAAGCGCAACGCCCGTAAATATGGCCGCATCCGCGACGTTAAAGGCGTACCAATGATAATTTCGGTAATAAAAATCCAGAAAATCGACGACAGCCCCGTAACGAAAGCGGTCGATCACGTTCCCCAAAGCGCCCCCCATAATGAAACCCAGAGCCAGCGCAACAGCGCCCGAGCTTGTCCGCCAAAGCCAACGGGTCAGCAAAATAAGGACGATAACGGCAATGGCGATCAGGACATACGGCATGTAGGGCTTGGCGTCGTTGAAAATGCCGAACGTGACGCCTTTGTTCCATACCAGAACAAAGTTGAGAAATTTGGTCACGGGAATGGTTTGGTTCACGTCGGCCATACGGTCGATGACCAGCCATTTGGTAAGCTGATCCACAAGGCAAACGATGGCCAGCGTATAAAAACCGATAGCCGTGCGATTTTGGGGCATGAAAGACTCCGAAGGAGGCGCAAAACAGGTGCGGGAGACCCTAACCAAAAGGCCTTGAAAGAACAATAGGAAAGGGATGCAGCCTGCTGAAATAGCCAATAGCCGCTCCAATTTAACGGAATAGAATCCAGCGCCGGATTACAGCAATATTGGGTTAAGCAAAATCATGCAAAAACGCCCGTCTTTATTTAATCCTGGCGCTTGCGAAAAAAGGCTTGCCCTTGGCGCACGTTTACGTCATTTTGCGCGTCTTACAGATTAGACCTCATGTGGGGCCATAGCTCAGCTGGGAGAGCGCAA
>CAYVNS010000022.1:0-4975 GCA_964453225.1 uncultured Rhodospirillaceae bacterium | reverse complement strand
AGGGGTTCGATCCCCCTTGGCTCCACCATTTTTCAAACGCTCCGCGTTTGAAAAATGCCGCGCCGTAGCCCTCTTGGGCGAAGGCGGGCTGGTTTGCTCGCCTGCGCTCGCGGGCCCCCTTGGCTCCACCATTTTTCAGGCTTAGCCTGAAAAATGCCCTGCGTAGCTTCGGTATTTCAAAAAGATGCCCCCGTGCTGCTTGCGCTGCACGGGGGCATAACTCTGCGGTTATTTTTCAATAACCTTATCATAGCAACGCTTCCGACACGGCTATGCTAAGCGCCTTGATATTTACCACTTACAGTGGTTTAGTCAAGGACATAAAATTACCCAAACAGGAGCGCGCCATGTCGTACACGTTGGGAATCGATATCGGAATTGCCTCGGTCGGATTTGCAGGGGTTGATCCGAAAAATTCCCGAATCCAATTTTGCGGAGCTCATATATTCGACACGGCGGAACGTCCCAAAGACGGCGCATCGCTCGCCCTCCCCCGTCGCGAGAAGCGCGCGCTGAGGCGCATCATTAGGCGCCGAACTGTTCGAAAAAACGACATACGAAAGCTTCTGCTTCAACACGAATTTCAAAACATTTCTGAGATCGATGCATCGCGCCAACAAAAGAAGACGGGGCCGAATAACCCGCCCGTCAATCCATGGGATTTGCGGCGCGAAGCAATTACGCGCAAACTTGAAGACGGCGAATTTGCCCGCGTCCTTTTCCATATTGCCAAGCGGCGCGGATTCCAATCCAATCGAAAAGAAGCTGGCCCAAACGATCTGGAAGGCAAAAAAGCGCTAAGCGGCGCGGTTGCCTTGCAAGAGGCCATGACTCGCGAGGGGTTGCTGACCGTCGGCGAATTTCTTTCAACGCTCCCCAAAAAAAGGAACGGCGACGGAACTTATGAGCGTTTCGTCACGCGCAATCTTCTGCGTGAAGAAGTCAAAATAATATTCGAGGCCCAGCGCAAACACCGAAACGCAAAGGCAGCTCCTGCTTTCCAAAAGGCGTATGAAGATATCGCGTTTTTTCAAAGGCCGCTTCGGTCGTCTGAAGGGCTTGTCGGTTATTGTTCTCTTGAGCCTGACGAGAGGCGCGCGCCTAAATTTTCCTATTCCGCCGAATTGTTCATCCTTTGGTCAAAACTGAACAATTTGCGCGTCAAAAGTTTATCAGGTAACGAACGCCCGCTTTCACAGGACGAAAAAAACAGGCTGGCGAATAAAGCACACGCGCTCAGTTCCGTTTCCTATAAGCAGGCGCGAAAGGAACTAGGGCTTTCTGAGGACGAACGTTTTAACATCAGTTACCGGAAGACGAAGGAAGATGACAATACGTGGGAGAAAGTCCGCGATAGGACCGAGGATAGCAAATTTCTTAAGCTTCCAGGCTATCACGCACTGAGAGACATTCTCGGCACCAAGACGAGCGAATGGCACCGCTGGCTGGGAAAAGATCAAGATAAGCTGGACGAGATTTCACGCATCCTTTCGTTTTACGAGGACGAAAAGGAGATCGACAATCTTTTGTCCCCAATCGTGCCTGACGCAAAAGAACGAAAGGCGCTTTCAGCAATTACGACATTCAGCAAAACCGTCGATCATTCGCTTAAGGCCATTCGCAAGATGCTCCCCCACATGCAAAGTGGTCTGACTTATGACAAAGCTTGCGAGGCTGCGGGATATAAATTCAGCCGAAAGGACTGTGCGGGGCTTGTTAAGCTGCCCAAATTTGATGATGTTAGGAACCCCGTCGTCAACCGCGCTCTGGCGCAGGCGCGCAAAGTGATTAACGCCGTTATTGGCAGGTTCGGGATTCCGGAATCGATCATCGTCGAATTGGCGCGGGACGTCGGCCGGAATTTTAAAGACCGCAAGGATATCGAAAGGCAGCAAAAGAAAAACGAAGATAATAAAAAAGAAGCTCGAAAACACGTCGAAGAGGAAATTTTAGATGGTCGAACCGCTAATGGAGAAGATATCCTAAAGTTTCGCCTTTGGAAGGAGCAGGACGCCTTTTGCCCTTATTGCGGGGCGGAAATAACGCCGATGCACCTGCGCGACGAGATGGCCACGCAAATCGACCATATCCTTCCGTATAGCCGATCATGGGACGACGGTTATATGAACAAAATCGTTTGCCATACGGGATGCAATCAAGAGAAAGGAAACCGAACGCCATTCGAATGGCTGGGGGCAACCTCTCGCTGGGAAGGCCTGCAAGCAATGGCGCGGAATCTCCCCGCGCGCAAAAGCGAAAAGCTTCTTATGGAAAAATTCGACGACGACAAAGCCGGTGAATGGAAGGAGAGAAATTTAAACGACACGCGTTTCATGGCAAAGCTGCTTAAAAACCATATTCAGCGAAACCTTGCGCTTAAGAATGGAGTTCAGGCGCGCAATGGAGCGCTTACAGCCCATCTTCGGCGAAGCTGGGGCTTTCCCGACAAAAAGCGCACAAACGACCGGCATCATGCGCTGGACGCCATCGTGCTTGCCTGTTCAACGCAAAGTATGGTTCAGCGCTTGTCCAGCTGGAATAAATACGAGGCGCGGAAAAAAGCCCCCCAAACAAAGCCCCTGCCCCCGAAACCTTGGGAGACTTTCCGGGAAGAAGCAATGGCCGCCATATATGGAGTTAAAAATCCGGATACGGACAGGCGCGAAGGGGGGATTTTCGTCAGCCGCATGCCTTGCCGGAAAATCACGGGCGCTGCGCATGAAGAAACTATCCGAAGCATCCGATGGACATCCGATGGTCAAAGGCAGATCATTCAACGCATAAAACTGAAAGCATTAACGTTGCCGGTTTTGGAAAACCTTGTCGACAAGAAACGCAATATCCACCTGTACACATTATTAAAAGAACGCCTGGAATCCTTTGATGGAAAACCGGATAAGGCATTTGCCGCGCCGATTTACATGCCGACAAACAAGCCTGGAACGCAAGGCCCGGTGATCAATTCCGTTCGCGTGCTGACAGGTGAAAAAAGCGGCGTTGAGGTCCAAGGCGGACTTGCCAGTAATGGCGACATGGTTCGGGTGGATGTTTTTGGAAAAATGGATTCCAAAGGCAAAATGAAATATTATCTTGTGCCTCTTTACGCCCACCATTTTGCTGCTAAACAACTTCCGTGCAAAGCCATAGTTGCCAATAAAGATGAAGATAATTGGGAGCCTGTTGAGGAAAAGGACTTTCTATTTTCCCTTTACAAGAATGATTTTGTAAGACTTGTCGGCAGCAAAGACACATTTTTGGGCTACTACGTTGGAACACACAGGGGAACGGGCGCAATAAACATCAAAGCCCATGACGGAGACCCCTCATTTGGAAATAACGGAATAAAGACGGGAATTGGAGCGAGAACCTTAAAAGCAGTAGAAAAATACTCAGTCGATTATTTTGGCAACCTTAACCGAATTCACAAGGAGCCAAGACTTGGCCTGGCGTGTACTTCTCATTCAGAATCCGGCGAAGCTGACGATTGAAAAACGGCAGATCGCGCTCAGAAATGACGAGGGGCTTTTCTCCCTTCCCCTCGAAGACATCCTTGCCGTCATTTTGGAAACGCCGCAGGCGACATTAACGTCAAGCCTGCTTTCGGCCTGCCAAGCCGCCGGCGTCGCCTTCATTACATGCGACGAAAGCCATATGCCCAACGGCTTATTAATCCCCTTTCTTCCACATTCGCGCGCAAGCCAAGTCGCGCATCTTCAGCGAACATGGGGGGCTCCCTTGCGCAAGCGGCTTTGGCAGCTTATCGTTCAAAGCAAAATTCGCAATCAGGCCGCTTGCGTGGACATGACAACCGGAAGGCAAACGGCGCGATTAAAGAAGTTCGCTGCCGAGGTGGCCTCGGGAGACCCCAAGAATAACGAGGCTCGCGCCGCGAGGGACTATTGGCCGCTTCTTTTTGGAAACGCTTTTCACCGTGGGCAAAACGACATCATAAACGCGGCGCTGAATTACGGCTACGCGGTCGTCCGTGCGCACGTCGCGCGTGCGCAAGTCGCGTACGGGTTGATCCCCGCCTTCGGTGTCCACCACGACAACGATTTGAACGCTTTCAACCTCACAGACGACGTTATGGAGGTTTTTCGGCCCTTTGTGGATAGGGATGTGTTTTTCATGCGCGGGGCTGGAGCTTTCCCGCCCAATGAGGCGGCGCTGTCAAAGGAAGCCCGACAGAAACTCGCCGCCATAGGAGAGAAGCCGTGCCGGTACAAAAACGAGATTCATACGCTTGCGCATGTCGCTGAATTGCTGGCGTCGACCCTTGTCGACGCCATCCGGAAAAAAGACGCCGGTGTTTTTGCTTGTCCAGAATTTGCATCCGATGATGTCGAAACAAAGACATGAGCGCATCGAAAGATAGATTTATGTGGCTTTTCGTTTTTTTCGATTTACCCGTCAAAACAAAGGCCGAGCGGCGTGCCGCGACGCGCTTTCGCAACTTCCTTCTGAAAGACGGGTACATGATGCTGCAGTTTTCCGTTTACGCGCGCATATGCAACGGGCAAGAGCGCGTCGATAAGCATGCGCAACGGCTGACGTCCCAATTGCCGTCTTCGGGAAACATTCGCATGATGCAGGTAACCGACAAACAATATGAGAGGATGAAAATCCTTATTGGAAAAAAGAAGAATAACGAAACGACAAAGGCCGAACAGCTCGTTTTATTTTGAACTGTCCGGCCCTTTGTCTCTGCTTTTCAGCGTTTTAATCACCACCTAGCTTAGCATAGCCGTGTCGGAAGGGAAGCTATGACATAAGCGGAATTACCCCGCCGTGGTGAACGAGCTTAGCATAGCCGTGTCGGAAGGGAAGCTATGACCCCTGCAATCACCCCCTAGGGCGAGGCCAAAGCTTAGCATAGCCGTGTCGGAAGGGAAGCTATGACTTGCCCTGCGTGCGCCTTGCGCCGTTCATAAGCTTAGCATAGCCGTGTCGGAAGGGAAGCTATGACGTAGCAGTA
>CAYVNS010000021.1:0-25644 GCA_964453225.1 uncultured Rhodospirillaceae bacterium | reverse complement strand
AAGGCACGCACAGCGAACTCCTGTCAAAAGGCGGCACCTACGCCCGCCTCTACGGTATGCAAGCCGGATAAAGATTGTGGGGGCTAGGGGCTAGAGGCTAGGATTTAACTTAAATTGTGCGTCATTCCCGCAAATATAAAGCCCTCCCCCTCTGATGGGGGAGGGTTGGGTGGGGGTGATATTTCAACAATAGAGTCTGTTTGATCGGGGATCGGTATCAGTACCCGCACCTCGCCATGCCGCCTTCATAGGTCACCGAAAGAACCGCCGTCGCGGTCGGCGGCGGCGGACAGGAAAAAGACTGCAACGACACAACGAAACGGTCGTCGATCATCGTCACGGGGTCGCCGCCTTCGGGCAAATTTCCTTCCGCGCGGCACAAAGCCCGCGCGGTTAAAGAAATGCCGGTCGCCTGCCCCTCATAGCGAAGAGCCAGCTGCGGCGACAAGCCGCCGTAAATCTCCCGCTCTCCCATGCTTGTCTGAAGCTTGCCGTTCGCGGACAAAGTGCACGACGAAGAAATGTCGCCCGCGTCCAGCCCCAGCGCGCGTCTTATTTCCGCGATGTCCGCTTCGCCGAAAAACGAGCCGGGATTCATGGTTATCGTTAGGGCGTTCGGAAAGTCCTTGTCCTTCATCGCGTACAGGCTAGAGATGTCGGTCTTGCGAACGATGCGCGCCTCAGGCGCAAGCGCAGGAGTTACCGAAGCGGAAGGCTCTTCTAATCCTTCTCGCGGTTCTTTTTTTTTCTGATTTCAATAAGCTTCCTTACCCTTTTTTGGTAAGCGCTTTCCTGAGTGTCTTCTTTCAACTGCGCTGCGGCTCCGGGATTGGAGGATAAGCCGAGATTCGGCAAGGACGTTTTCACGCCTGAACCGGAATCCTTGGGAATGATCACATTGCCGCTGATCGCCTGAAACGACATAAAGCCCAGAATCAAAACGGCACAGCCAGCCAGCAGAAAATAACGCATGGATCCCCCTTAAGGTTTCCCCTACCAAAAAAACGAAAATCCGGCTAGGAATAGTAGGTTGATAGGTGTTCCTCGTCAAATCCTATTCAAGCGGTCTAACCATGAAACGGAAAAAAAGTCTCCTCTTGCTGGTCTTTTTGGGGCTAGCCGTCTCGCTTGCCACGCCGGCCGGCGCCACCTTTTACCCGCGCCCGCATTTCGACCGTTCCATCGTCAAGATCATACGCAAAGACAAGAAATCGTTTCACTTTACCGTCGAGGTTGCGGATACAGCCCGAAAACAAGCCTACGGGTTGATGGATGTCGACTCGCTGTCGGCGAAGGAAGGCATGATCTTCCCCTACAAGCCGCCTCAGCAAGCCTCTTTCTGGATGAAAAACACGCGCATTCCCCTTGATATTCTTTTCGTTCGGGCGGACGGAACCATAGGCCGCATCGCGCGGGCGCGGGCGCTCGATGTAACGCCCATACCGTCGAATGGGCCGGTCGCGGCGGTGATCGAGATAAAGGGTGGCCTCGCGGATAAATATGGACTAGAAGTCGGGGATAAAGTGGAAAGCCCCGTTCTCCAGCCACCGCCGGGCCCCTCGTCGTACCTGAAGAACGAACGGCAAATTATTGAAAACATGAGGAAAAGAAAATGACCGATTGCCTTGCTTATAACGATAGAAATCTTGCGATGGAACTGGCGCGCGTGAGCGAAGCCGCCGCCTTGTCGGCCTCGCTGGTTGTCGGCCGCGGCGACGAAAAGCTTGCCGATCAAATGGCCGTGAACGCGATGCGCCGCGCGCTGAATAATCTGGATATCGACGGCACAGTCGTCATCGGCGAAGGCGAGCGCGACGAAGCGCCCATGCTTTTTATCGGCGAGAAAGTCGGCACCGGCAAAGGCCCGAAGGTCGATATCGCGCTCGATCCCCTGGAAGGCACGACCATCACGGCCAAAGGCGGCCCCAACGCGCTGGCCGTCATCGCCTTCGCCGAGGCCGGCGGCTTCCTGCACGCGCCCGATGTGTATATGGATAAAATCGCGGTCGGCGGCGGCTTGCCCGATCATATCGTCGATCTCGACGCGCCGGCGGCTGAGAATATCCGCAATCTCGCCAAGGCCAAGGGCGCCGAAATCAGCGACATTCAGGTTTGCATTCTCGAACGCCCCCGCCACGAGGAACTTATCGCCAAGGTCCGGGAAACGGGCGCGCGCATCCTGCTGATCGGCGACGGCGACGTCGCGGGCGTGATCGCCACATCGCAGGCCGACACAGGCGTCGATCTTTATCTTGGCAGCGGCGGCGCGCCGGAAGGCGTGTTGGCCGCGGCGGCGTTGCAATGCATCGGCGGCCAGATGCAAGGGCGGCTTTTGTTCCGCAACGACGATGAAAAAGCCCGCGCCGCGAAAGCGGGCATCACGGATCTTAACCGCAAGTACGAAATGAACGACCTCGCCCACGGCGATGTGATGTTCTCGGCGACCGGCGTCACGAACGGCGCTCTTTTGAAAGGCGTCCGCCGTTTTGCGGGCGGCGCGTTTACGAATACGCTCGTGATGCGCTCGAAAAGCGGCACGGTGCGCACGATCGAATCGCACCACAACTTCCGCCGCAAACCGTTTGTGATGTAACTACGTGTCATTCCGGGACTGCCGCGAAGCGGCAGGGCCCGGAATCCAGATGGCCGTACCATTCGAAATGTCGGTGCCTGTTTAATCCCACCGGATCGCCCCGGAATGACACTTTCTATTTACTCTACAACCCACACTTCCCCAACGCCGCCGCCTGATGGCGCGCCACGCCGCGCACATCGAAATCCGCGATCATCTCCTCGAACAGCCGGTGCCAATTCACTTCCGCGTTCAGGCGCAGAAAAACCGCGCCCAGCCCAATCGACGCCCGATCCATGAAAACGAATTCGCGCGGCACGTTCACGCCGCCGATCTTGCGCAGTTCAGCATGCACCTTCATGGCCGCCTCGCGCCCGTAAAGGCCCGAATTCGTCTCTTCCAAAGGCCGCGCCTTATCCTCCAACAAGGGCGCATAAATAAATTTCGCCCAAATGTTCATGACCTCAACCAGCTTTTTGGTCGGCTTCGAAAAACCCCATATTTTATAGGCCTCTACGGCCCGTTCTTCATACCCGTCGCGCAAGGCCTCATAAAGCATGATCACGGCCTTCACAAGCTCCGGCCTGAAAACGCGGATGCACCCGAAATCCAGCAGATTAATGCCGTTGTCCTTGCGCACAGTATAATTCCCCAGATGCGGGTCGCCATGAATAACGCCGTACGAATAAAAAGGCGTGTACCACGCCTTGAACATATGGATCGCCACGGCGTTGCGGTCTTTCAGGCTTCGGCTGTCCGCGACCTTCACAAGCCGCTCGCCCTCCAGCCACGTCATCGTCAGCAAGCGATCCGTCGATAAAGCCTCAAGCGGCTCCGGCACATGAACGCCCTTCGTTTTCGCGTGCATCAAGGCGTAAAGCCGCATATGGCGGGCCTCGCGCACATAATCCAGCTCCTCGCGCAAACGGTCGGCGATCTCCCTCTGCACCTCCGCCGTCGATACGGTGCGATCGAAAAGCTCAAACAGGGACAAAACGACTTTTAGCTGCCGCAAATCGGCCTCGACGACCGACGGCATATCGGGATACTGAAGCTTGCACGCCAACAGCCGCCCGTCATGAGCCGCGGCTTTGTGCACCTGCCCCAGCGAAGCGGCCGCGCACGCCTCCTGATCGAAGCTTTTGAACTTTTTTTCCCAATCGGGGCCAAGCTCCGCCGCCATGCGCCGCTTCACGAAACGCCATCCCATCGGGGGCGCGTCGGCCTGAAGCTGCGCAAATTCGGCCGCGTATTCCTTCGGCACAAGATCGGGGATCGACGATAAAATTTGCGCAACCTTCATCAAGGGCCCCTTCAAGCCCCCCAATGCAATCCGAAGGCGCTCCGCCTGCTTGCCTCTGTCCGCATCGCCCCCCAAAAGCCGCCGCCCGGCCGCGCGCGCGCCGATGTGCGCGACCGAAGCCGAAACGGACGCGTATCTTTTAACACGCCGATGAAACGAGGATTTTTCGGATGAAGGCATCTCCGCATCCTACCCCTGTTTTTCGAATAAGGAAGTTATTTAGGAAAGTATTTTAAGCCCGTTTATAGCCAACAAGCCTTTAAGGCGTAGGCCATTTTCCCGCCACGCGCCGTGGCGCCCAACCCGCAAGCTCCGGTGAATTCTCGATAGCCGTCCAAAAAAAATCTCTCGTCGTCTTGAAAGGATGAACCTTGCTCAAATCTTCCGTCGAATAGGGTTTACCGTTCGTGATGAAAACGCTGGTCCCGGGAAAGTTAACATGATTTGGAAGTTTATCGTCAACAAGAACGCAGTTTTCAGGCCTAAAACCACGCCTGCCCAAAAAAACTTCGAAGGTACCTGAATCAGTTTTTCGTTCGCCGGACTTCCGCACGGTAACGATGCGACGGTCGGGAAAAATCGTCCCAATTTGTTGCCTTTTTACAAAATCTTTGATTATCCCTCTGGGGGTATGGGACAAAATATATAAAGTCTTATCCCAATAGCATTGTTGAAAGGCTTCCAGGTCGCTTTTTAACAAATACTTGGGCGCAAATTCGCTGCTTTTCCTTTTAATAGCGTCATCCAGCTGACGGGCGTTAATCCCATATTCACGCATAAAAACGTCCCGATAAAGTTCGCTCCCAACGCGGCGAGACTCGGCAATAAAAAAAGCCTCATCATAGGGCACGCCGCATGTTTGCGCCGCAGCCATAGCGGCAATCTCCCTGATGCCAGGCGCCTCATCCCTATACACACCGCTCGTGAGAACGCCGTTAAAATCGAAAATAACCGCTTTGCAGTCCCTTAAAGCATCGTTCAGCGTAGGCATAATTATTCCTCCTAATGAAGGCCGAGAATGGGCGCTTTCCTCGCTTGGCGCGAAAAAGAACGTCCCCTGACCGAAGAAAGCTTCAATTCTATTATAATTCCAAAAAATTGATGCAGGTTTTTCACCATATAATCGACATGCGGGTATTCTTTTGGATCGATTTTCTTTCCATGAGTTACCAAAACCGTAATCATCCCCGCCTTCTTAGCCATAACAAGATTTCTTGGATCATCGTCCAGCATCATGGGAAATTTTGGCCGAGGCTTTTTTTTGTCCAAAATCATATCGAACGGTTCCGTCGATTTCGATTTTTTTTTGCCGTTTGATTTTTTACTATCGTTAATTTGGTCTTCATCAAAATAATTGCTTAGGCCCTGATGTTCCATCAGACCGTAAATCCAACCAAACGTACCATGCGACAAAATGGCGTAGCTTTTGCCATTGGACTCGCAAAAATTTTTAAACTCTCCAAACTTTCCCGACAATTCGGGATCAACAGGAATAAGGCTGATTAGTTTGAGGGGGTTTTTGAGGTATTCGTTATGAAGAACCTGCTCTGGAATCTCGCACTTTTCGGCGATGACCTTCGTGCTGCATCCATATTTTTTCCACGATTCCCATGCCCACTGTATCCCTTGCTCCCTCGAAGGCAACTTGCCGGGCGCAAGAGTCATGGCCGCATCTACAACAGCCTCGGCAAAGGCGTCCTCAATATCTCTTGTGATGAGGTAAAAAACGCCATCGACATCGAATACGATAAGATCGCAGCTGTTAATTGCGTCGCGAAGCGTGCGCATAAAATATCCTTAATAAATTTTTTTAATGAATATAAGGCGATTTTACCCGCCCGCAATTACTTGCAGAAGCTAAAAGGACGGGAGATTGAGCCGAAGGGCAATATACCGCTTTTTCTTAAACCATCGCCAAGCCGCCGTTAATATTAATAGTCTGGCCGGTAATATAGCGCGCCTCTTCGCTTGAAAGGAACGCCACGCCTGCGGCGACATCCGAAGGAAGCCCGATCTCGCCCATGGGAATATTAACCTTGAGTTTGTCTTTTTGTTCTTCGTTCAGGGCGTCGGTCATGGCCGACGCGATGAAGCCGGGCGCAACGCAATTAACGGTAATGTTGCGCGTGGCGATTTCGCGCGCCAACGACTTGCTCATGGCAATCAATCCGGCCTTTGACGCCGCATAATTCGCCTGCCCCGGATTGCCGACAATGCCGACGATGGAAGCGATGCTGATGATGCGGCCCCACCGGCGCGCCATCATGCCTTTTATGGCCGCGCGGGAAAGGCGGAAAGCGGCGGAAAGATTGACGTTCAGAACAAGATCCCAGTCCTCGTCGCGCATGCGCATGGCTAGGCCGTCCCTCGTTAACCCCGCGTTGTTGACCAGAATATCGACCCCGGCCCCAAGCTGCGCCTCGGCTTCCTTAATCAACGCGGCGGGAACGGCGGGATCGGAAAGATTTCCGACAACCGCAAAAGTCCCCTCGCCCATCTCGGCCTGAAAAGCCTTAACGCCTGCCTCGTTCATATCGGCCAGAACGACCCGCGCGCCCTGCGCGTGAAGGGTTTTGGAAATGGCTTTGCCAAGCCCCCCTGAAGCGCCCGTGACCAAAGCGTTTTTTCCGGCAAGAGAAAACATGAAAAGCTCCTTAGTATGCGAAAAAAAGACCGCGAAGGCATGGGACATTTAGGCCGAAAGGTCAAGAGGCAGAGGGGCTGGGGCTTAGGGGCTGGGGGCTGGGAATGGAAAAGCCCGGAATCCGATTTGATTTTTATTCTGCAGTAAAAACAAATCAGATTCCGCTCTGAGGATTGGCATAAAGAGAAATATTATTCACCCTCTTCTTGTAATTCAAAGCCCCAACCCCCTAGCCCCAAGTCCCATCCCTACTCCTAACCTATTAGAATTCTTAAATATAAATTTCTTACCCGTTGCAGAAAGGTAACGCGACTCTTGCATTCCTTCCGAAAAAAGGCGTAATCGTTTCTGAATCGAGGGCAAACTGCTATAAGCAGCGAGTCTGAATCATGGCCAATGGCATGAGGAAAAACAGTTAATGACCGCACACCCCAAAGCCAAGGCCGGCGACATTGCACGGAACAAGCTGCGCGCGGACGAATGCGAAGTGGAACCGTCCGACGTCAAAGCGCCCGCCAGGCCGGAAACGCCTTTGCTCGATACCGTCCATATTCCCGACGACGTGCGCAGGCTAAAGCCTGAACAGTTGCAACAGCTTGCCGACGAAGTCCGCGCCGAGATGATCGATGCCGTGGCCGTTACAGGCGGGCATTTGGGCGCCGGGCTTGGCGTGGTGGAGCTCACGGTCGCGCTTCACTATGTATTCAAAACACCCGAGGACACGCTTATCTGGGATGTGAGCCATCAAGCCTATCCCCACAAAATTCTTACCGGGCGGCGGGATCGCATCCGCACTTTGCGGCAAGGCGGGGGCCTGTCGGGATTCTGCAAGCGGGCCGAAAGCAAATACGACGCGTTCGGCGCGGGCCATAGCTCCACGTCGATTTCGGCGGCTGTGGGCTTCGCCATAGGCCGGGACTTCAACAAGAAAAAAAATCACGTCATAGCCGTTATCGGCGACGGGTCGATCAGCGCGGGCATGGCCTACGAAGCCATGAACAACGCGGGCGCGTCGAATTCGCGCATGATCGTTATTTTGAACGACAACGATATGTCCATCGCGCCGCCGACGGGGGCCATGAGCGTTTACCTGTCGCGCATCGTGTCGTCGAAGGAATATCGCGGCATTCGTTCGGTCGCCAAGGAATTCGGCAAGCTCTTTCCGCGCCGCCTGACCGAAGCGGCCCGCAAGGCCGAGCATTACGCGCGCGGCTTCGTGACGGGCGGCTCGCTCTTCGAAGAGCTGGGTTTCTACTACGTCGGCCCGATCGACGGCCACAATATGGAGCATCTCGTTCCCGTTCTGGAAAACATCCGCGACGATCCCGAAGGCGGCCCCGTGTTGATCCACGTGGTGACGCAAAAAGGCCACGGCTACGCGCCGGCTGAAAACGCCTACGACAAGCTTCACGCCGTGCAGCCGCACTTCAACATCGTGAAAACGCCGGAACAGCTCGCGCAGGAAAAACCCAAATCCTCGCCGCCCAGCTTCACGTCGGTTTTCGGGCAAACGCTCGCGCAGGAAGCGGAAAACGACGACCGGATCCTCGCGATCACCGCCGCCATGCCGACGGGCACGGGCCTCGACATTTTCGGCAAGCATTTTCCGGACCGCCTGTTCGACGTCGGCATTGCCGAGCAGCACGCCGTAACCTTCGCCGCAGGCCTCGCCTGCGAAGGCTTCAAGCCTTTCTGCGCTATCTATTCCAGCTTCATGCAGCGCGCGTACGATCAATACGTGCACGATGTCGCCCTGCAAAAGCTTCCCGTGCGCATCATTCTCGACCGCGCGGGCCTGGTGGGCGCCGACGGCGCGACGCACGCGGGCGCTTACGACCTCGCCTTTCTTCTTTGCATCCCCGACACCATCGTCATGGCCCCGTCGGACGAAGTCGAGTTGATGCACATGGTCGTGACGGCAAAAGCCGTCGACGATCTACCCACCGTCATCCGCTTTCCGCGCGGCGAAGGCATGGGCCTTTCGCGCCCCGAACGCGGCTCCGTCCTTGAAATCGGCAAGGGCCGCATCGTCAAGGAAGGCTCGAAAATCGCAATCCTTAACCTCGGCGCGCGCCTGCCGGAATGCCTCAAGGCGGCCGCGACGCTCGACGCGCGGGGAATCAGCACAACAATCGCCGACATGCGCTTTGCCAAACCGATCGATTATGACCTTGTCATGCGCCTCGCTCACGCGCACGAAGCCCTTATCACCATCGAAGAAGGCTCGGCGGGCGGCTTCGGAAGCCATGTTTTGCATTATCTTTCAAACGCCGGCGCGCTCGATCACGGCCTCAAGATCCGCTGCATGACGTTGCCGGACGTTTTCCAAAACCAGGACAGCCCCTACAAGCAATATGAATATGCGGGCTTGAATGCACACCACATAGTTGCTAAAGCACTCGAAGCCTTGGGCGCCAATGAAAGGCAAATAGCTGCGGCTATAGCCTGACAGAGGGCAGAAGGCAGAGATCAGGTTTCAGAAGCAATAAAGACCCACGTGAAGACTGAAAGAAATTCCCCTCCCCTTGCGGGAGGGGCTAGGGGAGGGGTTAGCGGTAAATAAGCAGGAGAACAAAGAAAATACCGCTCCCCATCATTCTATAGTTTAATCCAGTCGTCCCTAAGTCATCTGTTAAATCCCAGTCCAATCGAAAGAGTAGCTCATGAATTCAATCCGCCGAATCCTGACCGTCGCCGCACTCGTCGGCATGCTGTTTTCGATGCCTTCGCATGCGGCCGACACGAAGCCGCAAGCGGTCGTGCGCGCCTTCTACGCGCAGCTTGTCGCGACGATGAAACAGGGCGACCAGCTTGGGATCGACGGCCGCTACAAGAAGCTGGCTCCGGCTGTCAGCGAAGCCTACAATTTGCCTCTGATGACCCGCATGGCGGTCGGCCCGGCATGGATGATCGCAACGGAAAAAGAGAAGGAGGATCTTATCTCCTCCTTCTCGAAATTCAGCATCGCGACCTACGCCAGCCGCTTCGCCTCGTATGACGGGGAGCAGTTTACGATCACGGGCGAAAAGCAGTCGGGCAACGATGTCATCGTCGAAACGAAACTGAAGCCGAAAGACGAAGAAGCCGTGACGCTGAACTACCTGATGCGCATTGACGACAAGGGCGACTATCGCATCGTCGACGTTTTTATGAACGGCACGATCAGCGAGCTCGCGACGCGGCGCGCCGAATTTTCGTCGATTGCGCGGCGCGAAGGCGTGCCCGCTTTGGTTAATTCCTTAAGCAAAAAGTCCCAACAGATGGGCGCATCTTAAAACGTTTGGAATAAGGTTAATTCCATTTGCGGTTTCAGTTATTCCGCAACATGCAAATTGACAACAAGCCGCCATGAACGGATACTTCCCCGGTAATAATCATTTCCGAGAGGCTATTGTTATGGGCTATGTTCTTTCCGAAGAAACCATTACCAAAATTAAACAAGCTGCGCATGATAATTTTAATAAAGATCATATTCATCCGGGCTATTACGCGGGAACGGTTAAACAAAAATTAGAGAGTGGCGGATCCAGCAAACGTGAGATTTCTCCTGAACGGATAACGACGCGGGAACTCTTTAAACTTTTTAAGCAACAAATAATGAAATCGTATTGTCAGCAGCTTTACGATCCCGCCGAAAAGGCATTCGGATTTAGGGCCATTCATACGCTTAACAGTTTCAGGCGTCTCTCTTCGGAAATAAATGGCTCACAGACAGCCGTGGGAATTATGTGGGATCTTGCAGCGCTTGAGAAAGCCGCCGAACTTATTTCCAGACATTGGCCCGAAATCGGAAAACAGATACAGGATAATATTGACATCGAAAGAAACCCATCCGGGCAGAAATTGAATGAAGTTTTCGTTGACCGTTTGCCTGAACGCATAAGCCTTGCCTCCCAGACTTTCTCGAATATTTCTTCGTTTTTCGGCGCCTTACATCAGGAAATAGAGAACGCGCCGGATTCGGATTCCGCCCCCATCGCATTTCCGATTTACGACAGAACTGTTAAATGGAAAGCGGATATGACATTGGAACAATGTCGTGCAACCATAGCTCCAGACCGCGATGAGGCAAGGAAAGGCTATCTCAATCTCTTCGCAGAACTGCAAAAGGACTTTGCCGAGAGAGCTGAACGAACGGGTGCATTGGCGCTCGCCGTCGAGCAGGAAGCCGCCGCCAATGTCGATTACAAGCAACGCCTTGCCGCAATAAAAATGAGCGCGAAGCCCCAAAACCGCCTTCTTCCACAGGCACGACACCTGGCACGGTATTAGATACGGCTGAACTGCGATGAAACAGATTTGATTTGTAAACGGAGTATTAGATGCCGACGGCCTTATTGATGGCACCGCTCATTAATCGCGTTTTGCACGACGATCTTCTCGCAAATGTGCGTTTGTTCGAGGAAATTCCTAAATCCAAAGCGTCCGAACGCAAGAAATCCTGTTTTTGGGAATCCGCCGCGTGCAACGTTACGGAATTCTTTCTCAACGAACAGCTTTTGCCCGACCTTATCCTCACGTCGGCGTCGTCCCCCGACGCGCAGGAAACGGCGAAACTTCTTCAGGCGGAGATCGCCAAGCATGCGGGCCGAAACATTCCCCACAAAGCGGATGCGGGCATCTTAAGGGAGAGGATAGTCGAAAGCGCGTATAGTTCCGTGGAAAGTCTGCTTGGCGCGTTGGCCTCTTTGGACAAGGACAATGCCTTCGACTTAAACCCGACCCAGCGCGCCGAGGTCCTGTACAAAATCCGACATCTCGAAAACAATGCTGATCTCAATATTTTCGATGCGGTAAAGGACTACATTACGCCGTGCCCGAAAGTGGAAACGCAAGGCGTACCTCCGGAAATAACGCTCGTCATCGTCGGCGAGTCTCTGGCGCAAAAAACCCTTTGGGCTTTGGCACTGCCAGAGGTTACGAAAAACATCACTAAAATAGGCGATCCGGGCCAAGTCTTCGTGATTAGAGGCGGCGACTGCTGGAGAAAGCTCGCAACCTCCGGCGCGAATTCTCTCAGGCGCCTGGCAATCGAATAAAGTTTGATGCATTTAGAGACATGAAAGGAAAAAAGCATATGAAAAATCTTGTGCTTATGCGGCATGCCGAGCCGGATAACGCTTTCATTCAGAGCACTTCGCCGACCCCCGTCCTCACAGTCAGGGGGGAAGCGCAAGCGCGAAACGTGGCGCGACAAATCATTAACGCGGGCATTTTCCCTCAAGTCATAATATCCTCGGATCGTCTCCGCGCCATCGAGACGGGTGTCTTTTTATCCAGACAACTTCAACGCTCCGGATACACAGCGGATATTCTTACGAACAGCCAGTTGACGACGCTTAAGAATGATCCAAATAGACGTTTTAAAATTGATCAACTTCGCGATTATGTAGCGGTTATTGACAATAAATACAAAACGGCAGCCATCATCGGGCATGACTTTGAATTAAATTGGATGGTTAGCCTTTTAACCGGTAAAAAGCATGTTTTCCAGTATGCCGATGCCGCGCATATCGTTTGTGACGGCGATACATGGGAACAAGTGTCAAGAGGAAACGCGCATGTGCTTAAACAAATATTTGTTCCGTCCTTATCGCGTTAAGCGCCTAATGGTATAAAGAGGGAAGTGAAAACACTTCTTTTAATGCGCCATGGCGAACCGGATTACAAAAACGACGCGCATGCTTTATAAGCTCCGATCTTGCCCGCGCAAGGCAAACGGCGGATGTTCTCGCCGAGCAGCTGAAACGCGCCGGACACGAGGCGGCAAGGCGCGTCGATCCGCGGTTGCAGGAGATTGAATCCTATCCGAAAGAAAGGCCGGTTGCGGGCATTCGCGCCGCGCTTTCAGATCTCGGCGGTCCAAACGCAGTGTCAGTGGCGCTTATTCAGATGGATTGCAGCTGCAACGGCTTCGCGGAAAAGCGCCTGAACCACGGCCAGCTTTTTGTCTTGAACGGATCGACGGATACCCCCGTTGCAAGTCCGTTTGCGCATGCGCCTCATTCTGCCGCCATTCACCGCGCGCCCGGATAAGAAAAATTGACCGGCTTCACGCAACCGGCACTTGATGATGCCAGCGGTTTTTGGCAAACCGTTCCAAACTATAAGGCCTGCGCGTTTCCTCCTGCACAAGAACGGCTTCGGAGCGCCGCCAGTTCGAATCCCGGCCTGTCAGCTGGGCAACTGCTTTTGAGAGAACATCGGGATTTTCGCCGATAATCAGAACCCGTTTTTCGTCCTGCTGAACAAGTAAATGCAGGGCGGGATTCACGCCGCTGGAAGCGTCGATCTCATAAACCAGGTCATTATTCAAAGCGGCGCTTTCGGCGATGCGCACATTACCGTGGCCCAGATGGGTGAAATAATCGGAAACCGTTTGCGCGACGCCCCTCCCCTTCGGCGCGACAAGGATCACATCGGGCTGAAACGGCGCGTCGTCCATGCTGGAAGCAAGCTGGCGAATCCGCTGCGGGGTAAGCTCGGGCGCATGGTACATGAATACGACTTGAGGAAATTTTTCCATCTCAAACTCCAAATGGCAAAAGCTAAAAATAAGCCTATAATAGAAAGCAATGCCGGGTTCATACACCTAAGCGTCCTGAAAAATCAATGACTTTGGTCAAGTGAATGAAAACACTTCTTTTAATGCGCCATGGCGAACCGGATTACAAAAACGACGCGCATGCTTTAACCCCGCGCGGCATCCTGCAGGCGCAAAGCGTCGCGCAGCAAGTTATCGACCACGGCGTTAAGCCTCAACTTATTATAAGCTCCGATCTTGCCCGCGCAAGGCAAACGGCGGACGTTCTCGCCGAGCAGCTGAAACGCACCGGACACGAGGCGGCAATGCGCGTCGATCCGCGGTTGCAGGAAATTGAATCCTATCCGAAAGACAGTCCGGTTGCGGGCATTCGCGCCGCGCTTTCAGATCTCGGCGACCCCTACGACACGGCGGCGATGGTCGCGCATCGGGACGAAATCGCTCAGGCCGTTTATCTTTTGACCGGCCAATCCATCTCTTTCCATTACGCCGATGCCGGACTTGTCGAATGCCCCGAGGAAAGCTGGACCGCCGCCGCCGCCTCGCGTCTCAACGTCTTTCAGCGGCTTTTTGAACCCGATGTAAATGCCTAAAAACAGCTTTCTCTCCCCACCTTCTTTATGACATAATCCGTCCCTATTCGCCTTGCGGGAGAACGATCATTGAAATCGGCTCCCGTCATTCCGTAAAATTTTCTCTTCGCTGAGGCGAAAAAGAATTTATGCGGAATCCGATTTGTTTTTTTACATCAAGGTTAGGATGCGAAGGAGAAAGACATACCTTCCCCCTCGATGGGGGAAGGTTAGGATGGGGGTGATGCCGCAGCAAAAGCGAATGCTTGTTGTATGTGCGTATCGCTCCTGCCCCAACTCTTGAGATATGATGAGTATACCATGATCCGCCGCCTTGTCCCCGTCATCGTCATCGTGCTTCTTGCCAACTTTGCCGTGTGGGCGCTTGTCAACCAAAGCGTCAGCGAGCGGGCATGGGGCGGAGTCATCAACGGCCTTTCCTACAGCGGCTATCAGGCCGGGAACGAAAGCACGCATTTGTCCGACGAGGAGATCGACCGCGATCTTGGCGTCCTTGCCGGCAAAACCTTTGCGCTGCGCACCTATGGCGTCAGCGACGGGCTGGATCGCATTCCGGCGCTTGCGGCCAAGCACAACCTTGAAGTCAACCTCGGCGCGTGGCTGTCGCCGGACGATGCGAAAAATCAGGAGGAATTGACTCGCGCTATCGGAGTCGTCCACGCCAATCCCAACGTCAAAAGGCTGATTGTCGGCAACGAATCCCTGCTTCGCGAAGATGTGACGATCGAGCAAATGCTCGGCTATATCGAAGCGGCCAAAAGGCAGGTGGAAATTCCGGTGACGACGGCGGAGCCTTGGCACGTCTGGCTTAAATACCCGGAACTCGTGAACAGCGTCGATTTTATCACGGTGCACATTCTGCCTTACTGGGAAGGCGTGCCGATCGACGGCGCGCTGGGCTATATTATGTACAGGTACCGCCAACTAGCGACGGCTTACCCGCACAAGCATATTTTCATCGGCGAAGTCGGATGGCCCAGCGAAGGCCAATGGGATCGCGGCGCGGAGCCTTCGCTCGTCAATCAGGCGAAATTCACCCGTGATTTCCTTACCCTCGCCAGCGCCGAGCGCCTTGATTATTCCATCGTCGAAGCCTTCGACGAACCATGGAAGCGCGGCATCGAAGGCACCGTCGGGGCGCATTGGGGCCTTTGGGACGCCAACAACAAGCCCAAATTTTCCATGAGCGGCTCGATCACCGAATCCTCCCGCTGGCTTTTGGGATGCGGCATCGCCTCCTTGCTCGCCTTCCTGCCGATCCAGTGGTTCGTGCGGCGCAAGCAGTACCTGAAATTCAAGGGGCAGCTTTTTTACGCCGGGCTTATTCAGGCCGTGTCGAGCGTTTTTATATGGACGATCATGGCCGCGATTGCCGAGCGCCTTTTGACCGGCGACGCGGTCGCGTGGACAATCCTGCTCGGCGCGCAGGCCGTCCTGCTCATCCTGCTGCTTGTCGATGGCTTTGAATTGGCCGAAGTCTTATGGACGCGCGAGCGCCGACGCTCTTTCGAGCCCGTAAGGGACTGGACTCCGCCGCCCGACGCCCCGAAAGTTTCGATCCACGTGCCCTGCTATAACGAGCCGCCGCAAATGGTGATCGAAACGCTGGATGCCCTGGCGCGCCTCGACTATCCGAATTTCGAAGTGCTGGTGATCGACAACAACACAAAGGACGAAGCGGTCTGGAAGCCGCTTGAGGAACATTGCGCCAGGCTCGGCCCGCGTTTCCGCTTTTTCCACCTGCCCCAGTGGCCGGGCTATAAGGCGGGGGCGCTGAATTTCGCGTTGTCGCAAACCGCGCCGGACGCGGAGATCGTCGGCGTCATCGACAGCGATTATACCGTAAGCCCCGATTGGCTTCGCGCCACGGTTCCCTATTTCACGAAACCCGAGGTCGCCTTCGTGCAAGCGCCGCAGGACTACCGCGACGGCTGCGAAAACGCTTTCAAGCGCATGTGCTACTGGGAATACGCGGGCTTTTTCCATATCGGCATGGTTCAGCGCAACGAGCGCAACGCCATCATTCAGCACGGCACGATGACGTTGATCCGCGCCACGGCCTTGCGCGGCGTCGGCGGCTGGGCCGAATGGTGCATTTGCGAAGACGCCGAGCTTGGCCTGCGCCTGTTCGAAGGCGGCTTCGAGGCCGTTTACATGAACCATTCCTTCGGCAAGGGCCTTATTCCCGATAGTTTAGGCGCGTATAAGACGCAACGCTTCCGCTGGGCTTACGGCGCGGCGCAGATTCTCAAACGGCATTGGCGCTCGCTGGCGGAAGGCGAACGCCTTACGCGCGGGCAAAAATATCATTTTATCACCGGCTGGCTGCCGTGGTTTGCCGATGCGGCGCAGATTGTCTTCGCGACGGCGGCGATCGTCTGGTCGGTTCTTCTGATGTTCAAGTTGGTCGAATTTCCGCCGGCCGTTTTTCTTGTGCCCACGCTCAGCGTTTTCTTTTTCAAGATCGTGTCGTCGTTCGTGCTGTACCGCGCGCGGGTCCGGTGCGGATGGAAAGACAGGCTGGGCGCGGCCATTGCGGGCATGAGCCTTTCGCACGCCGTCGCCCGCGCCATGTGGCAAGGCATGTTCACGTCCGGCAAGCCCTTTTTCCGCACGCCGAAATGCGCCAACAAGGCGCGCGCCTTGCAGGCCATTTTGATGGCGCGGGAAGAACTGGCGCTCCTCGTCCTCTTGCTCGCCAGCGCGATGGCGATCCTATGGAAATTCGAAACGACCAACCGCAACGCCGTTCTATGGGCGGGCATGCTTCTTGTGCAAACCCTGCCCTACTGGGCCGCCTTCGTCCTCGCCATCGTCAACGCATGGCCGAAAAGAACTGATTCAGGGGAGCCAATTCAGGATTCAAGGAAAAATATGGACGTTGTCATTCCGGGGGGAGACAATGCGATAGCATTGTCGAGAGCCCGGAATCCAGATGGCAGTGACGTTTCAACAGTCAGAACAGAAGGCAGAAAATAGGCCGAATGCCGAATTCTGAATCCTTACTTACGCAAATCGAAATCCCAGCCGATCTCCGTGACGTTCTGGGTGCACATCCCCATGATCGTAGCGCCTCCCGCGATCTGGCGAACGCCCGTCGATGTGGTCTCGATGTTTTTCCACTGGGTTCCCACGGCGCATGAGCTTGTGTTGGTGCCCGCACAAATAAAGTCCACGCCAATGGTCTGATCCAGGTAATTCACGGCGTTCGACAAAAGGCCGATGCATTCGGGCTGTGTCAGTTTCGTCATAACGATCAAAAAGCGGCTGGGCGTAGCGCCCCGCCTGATAAAAAAAGTGCCGTTCGGATCCGAAGCAATGGCTGAATTGAGGCACGTTTTCGTAGGGGTGGCCCTGCACTTGATCTTCATCTCGACGGGAAAGGGCACGCCTTTGATCGCCAAAGCGTCCACAATATCTTCATTAACGGCGGCGTCAATTCCCTGCCTCCCCATATGGAATTCGCGGATTTCCTGCACAACCGTCATCACCTGCTGCGAGGCCTGCGCGATCCGCTTATTGTTCCTCACATGCGCGGCCATGCTCCAAATCGTGGCCATCAGGAACCCGGCAATCGCCAGAACGATCGCAAGCTCGGTTAACGTATAGCCGCGCCTTTTTAGCTTTTGTCCGGTGCTCTTCATGGCGGAAATCCTTCTAGGGCCGCAGTTTATAGTAAAAATCGATCGTCACGCTTCCCGGCGTCAGATCGGGCGCGATACATGACTCCCCAAGCTTCGTCGACGTGTTGCGCACCATTCCCGACGCGGGATCGACATTCAGCGTATCGGCCGCATTGGGCGCCCCCGCAGGAGTCAATAACGTAAACGCATAAGGCGTTTTTCCACGCACGACGATCTTGGAAAGCTTCATGTTGACGCCGGCATAGGACGCGGCATGGACAATGTTTCGGCAGGCAAATTCGGGAATCCCCATGTAACTGATATAAATCTGCGGGACTTGCGGCGACGTTGTCGACGTGTCGCAAAGCCGCACAAAAACATTTTTCGGCTCTTTCTTATCCTCCTCGATCAAATGAACGGGAAAAATGCCAGTCCTTACATTATTCTTAAAAGCCGTAAGCACGTCGCCCGCGCCGCCTTCGTCCTTGCATAAAGGCTCCGCAAGGGCGTCGGAAGCCTTGCCGTGTCCGGCATAATAACTGCGGACGTTCTCGACAATATGCCCAAGATTCCCTGTCACCTCTTCCGTAATCGGCGCCGTTCGCGAAGCCCCCCAAGCCACGTAGATGGCCGCCGTCACAAGGCCAAGAATGCCTAAAACAATCGCCACTTCCACAAGGGTGAAGGCGCGGGAAAAAAACGGCCGAACGCGGGCACAGGGCATGACAGGCAGCCTCCATAGTTGCACAAGAAGGCTACCACACATTCGTTAAGAAAAATTAATTCAGCCCAAGAAGCGAGATCGTCAACAGGTTTTTACAGCCTGTTCAACGTCATCCCCTCAAGCCGCCATGTGGCGCCGACCGCGCGGTTGTCGTCGCGCTCGGGGAAAACGATGTAAAGCGACCCCTTATCGGCGAAGGCCTGATAGTTGCGCGTGCAGTTATCGATATCCAGCAGCTTGTTTTCCGACGCGTTCATCGCAAGGACGCGGGTTCTGTAAACGCAGCCTTCCTCGCTCGGGCTGAAGGTCGTAAAGATCACGGCATCCTCGTTGCCCAAATCATAAGTCGTCGATATGCCGATAATGGACGGTTGGCCTTCCGCCAGCAAAATGGGCTGGCCGTTCACATTCACGGCATAGCGCTTATCCGCGCCCGCGCCGGTTTCGGTAACGTCAAGACGCGCATGGCGGCTGGAAACGACCTTCGTTCCCTTGTTCAGCGACGCTTCGTAATCCTGATGTACCTGCATATCCTGCGGGTTTGGAAGCACATGGATCGTCTCGCCTTCTTTTCGCGGCAAGAGAACGCGATCCGCATCCTCAAGCGCAAGCCGTGTCGGATTGTCGAGCGCGGCGGTGACTTTCAGGCTTTTGTCGCGCTGAAAATGCTTGATCGAGGCTTTCGTGGCGGGGCCCATCAGGCCGTCGATCTTGCCGACATAATAGCCGAGGCGCGCCAGATGCTCTTGCGCCCTTTTCACGATCATGATCGTTTCGGCGTCCGGCTTCGCCTTCTTTTTCGAAACGTGCGAGTGCTTGGTGCGCGCCTTATGCGCCTCGGTCGGGGGCGCGGCAAAAGCGAAAGCGAGCAGGAAAAGACTTACGAAAAGGGCGATTTTTTTGGCGAAGGAAGTCATGGAGAGCGTGGGGTTGGGGTCACAGGGGCTTAAAGGCAAATTTACTATTAGCGTCATTCCCGGATCAGCGGAAATCCCTGTTAATGGGGTTCCTGTTGATGAAAATAACACCTATATATAACCCACCTTCATTTAATATAAAAGAACCTCATGAACTATCGGCACATTTTTCACGCGGGAAATCGCTGCGATGTCGTCAAACACGCTCTTTTGACGCTGGCCCTGCGCCATCTGCACGCCAAGGATGGCGCCTTTGCCGTGTGCGACACGCACGCCGGAATCGGTTTCTACGATCTTAAAGACCCGCGGGCGCAAAAAACGGGGGAATCGGCCCAAGGCATAATAAGCCTTTTGAACGCCCCTGCCCTGCCCGCGCTAGCGGATTTTACGGCGGTTTTGCGGATCATGAATCCGCTTTGGGACGGAAAGAGCGCGGAAGGTTTCCGCGTCTATCCCGGCTCCCCGTTTTTCGCCTACCATATGCTGCGCAAGCAGGATCGCCTGGCAGCCTGCGAAAAGCATCCCGAAGATGCGGAAACGCTGCGCCTTCAAGCGCCGAAAGACAGGCGCTTTCAAATTCACTTTCGCGACGGCTTTGAGGCGCTGCATGCTTTCCTGCCGCCGCCGGAAAAACGCGGCCTTGTGTTGATCGACCCCCCGTACGAAGAGCCGGATGAATTCGCCGAAGTCGTCAAAAATGTCGCTAAAGCCTACCGCCGGTGGCCGGGCGGTATTTTTATGATCTGGTATCCCGTCAAGGACCGCCCCGCGATCTGGCAATTCCACGAAGCGCTGGCGAACAGCGGCATTCCCAAAATTCTTTGCGCGGAGTTCATCTATCACGAAGACATACGCGCGGATCGCCTGAATGGCTGCGGCATGATCGTCATCAATCCGCCTTGGAAGCTTGGCAAGGAAATCTCGGCCCTCTTCCCCGCCCTGCACGAAGCCCTCAAGACCGAATACAAGGGAATCGTCCTAAAGCAGATTGCAGGGGAAAAGAGCTGAAAAACCTAAAAAACGCTGGCAATGCCTCCAAAATTAGGGAAAATAGCTTATTGCGCTCCGCGCTTTCGGCCTATATACATAGCCCCCATTCCCTGGTAGCTCAGCGGTAGAGCAGGTGACTGTTAATCACCGGGTCGGCGGTTCGATCCCGTCCCAGGGAGCCATTTTCCAGCGTCCCCGCACCTAACCGCCCGGGGTGTGCTGGCGGCGTCTTTTATCCGGCGCTTTGCCCGGCTCGTTTGGCGTGAGGCGTTTTTGAACTTCCGGTGATGCGTAGAAATCACGTCGTGAGAGAGTGTGCTCTACCAAATCGGGGCGAGATTCTTTCTCAGGCAGAATTTTGTACCCGATTTTTTCCAGAAGATTTCGGGAAGCCGCGTTTGCCTCTTTTGCGCTTGCGTTGAAAACCATTTCCGGTTCCGATTGAAACACCGCATCGAAAAGAAGAACGCATGCGTTTATCGTGTGGCCCTTGCGCTGATGTTTCGGATCCATAAAGAAGGCCAATGTTTTTGCCCCTCCATAAAGGGCGATGTAGCCCATAGCCGTCTCCGGTCGATCGCGTTCGGCAATAACCAGATAAATGTTATCCCGGTCAACCTCGTGACGATGATTCCGGTAATCCTCCGTGCGATAACCTACGAAACCGAGCACCGCGTCAATGAGATCGATTCCATAGGCCCCATGAAAACCACTGAACCTGTTGGTTCTAAGCTGACCGGCAATATTGAGGAACTGGGAGATATCGGCGAGTTGAAATTCCCGAAGCACAAGCCCATGGCCTTCTATTCGGATCGGCGACGATAACATCTGTCCTCAAGAAATACGGATAAATATCGGCTTACAATCCCAATTTCAAACGGAAAGCGGCTATTCGGCCTACAAAATTTTTAAGGTGTTCCCTCGCCGAAACGCCGGTTTCCTTTTCCGGGACGGGCGGCGGGCAAAACTCGGGACAATGCACGAAGACGGCTTCTCTCACCCTTTCAAGTTCAAGTTCCCACTTAAAAGGCAGCCTCGTGGGGGAAGCGTCCCTATTCTCCAACATTTTTTGAATTCTTTCCGCCTCTTCTTTCGTAACAAAATCGGCGCACGTTTTGAAACGAAGCTTCCCCACTCTCTCTTTCCTGTTGGGCGAATATGACAGCGGATCCCGAACGGGGTCGATCAGTTTCAAAACCGTTTGCGCCGCAGCCTGCAATTCTTTCCTGCATCGGTGATTTTCGTCATCAGCGCCGGTCGCGATATCCATAAGCTTGTGAAAGCTCGTCTCATCCTCTACGGAAATTCGCTCCGCGTAGTTTTGAATGCCTTTATAAAGCGCAAGGCGAACGCCGACGTTTTGGACCTCAAAAAGATCATGAACTCTGTCCCGCAGCCATTCCTTCTCTTTATCGACGCTAGGATTTTTTTCTATAAGCTTAGTCGCCGCGTCGAACAGGCTTACAAGGAAATCATCATTCCTTGTATGAACCAGCCGTTCCTGAACCTCTTTCGTATAATCGGTAATCTTGTCCAGCAGTTGTTGCTCTTGCTCTTCCCGATGGTCTCTGATGGATAGTTGCAGATGCGCAAAGCTTATATTAATTTGTCGCTTCGCCTTGGATTTCTGGTCATCGGGCAAGCCCACGCAGCGATACAGGTAGCCATCGATCATTTCCGAAAGCTTGTAAAAATAATAATCCGGCACTTTTTCTCTGTCGTAGGCCATTTCGTTCCGAGGGTTAAATAAGGCATCAAATGCATTGGAGCGTTTTTTTATATAGTAAAAAGAACGGCTATTTAAAGGCTTTATTTGCTTTCATTCGTGCTTTTTGCGCGAGGCTAGCGTTCTTTAGTTAACGCAGGCGAAGCCGCATTTGCCGCTTTGGGGAAAACGCCGGTAATGTTAAATATGATTCCCCTCGGTCAAGCCTCTTCATGCCAAAAATGTCCGACACGAAAAAAACATCTGCGCCGAACGGCAAGCCACGCTCTTCCAGCGACGACTTGAAAGGAAGGGGCATCTTCCCATGCCAGGCAATCCGCGAGATGGCGCGCACGGGCGAGATCAGCGCCGCACAAAAGATCGAGGACGATCAAATCCAGCCCGCGAGCCTCGATCTGCGGCTTGGCGACTTTGCGTACCCCGTGACGACAAGTTTTCTTCCCGGGCAAGGCAAGAGCGTTCTGGAAAAAATGCGGGAGCTGGACGGCGGGTGCGAGGATTACAAAATCCCCCTCGGCTCCAGCAAGGGCGCGTTGCTCGAGAAAAACAGGGTTTACGTCGTGCCCTTAATGGAATCCATCAATCTCCGCGCGGCGCATTCGGCCTTTGCGAATCCGAAAAGCTCTACGGGTCGGCTCGATATCCTGACGCGCCTTATTATCGACGGCGCGACGAAGTTCGACGACGTTCCCGAAGGCTATGCGGGGCCGCTTTACGTGGAAATCGCGCCGCGTAGTTTCAGCATCGTCGTGCAGGCGGGCGCGCGGCTGAACCAGCTTCGTTTTTTAAGCCAAAGCCGCGCGGCGTCGCGCGCCATTCCCGACAAGGAATGGGACACTCTGGTTAAAGGCGGGCAAATCGTGCGCCTTGAAAACGGAAACGTGAAAAGCAACGGCGAGCCGATCAACCGCGGCTTTTTGCCGTTTCATATCGATTTGAAAGGCTCGGGCAAGCCGAACGATCTTGTCGGCTGGCGATCCAAGGAAAACGCGGGGCGCGTCGATCTTTCGCGCCGCGATTACGACCCGCTTGATTTCTGGGAGCCGATTACCAACCGCAAGGAAGGATCGCTCGTCCTCGACCCGAACCGCTTTTATATTTTAATGACACAGGAAGCCATCGGCGTGCCGCCGGATTACGCGGCGGAAATGCTTCCCTACGATACGCGCGCGGGCGAGTTCCGCGTTCATTACGCGGGCTTTTTCGATCCGGGTTTCGGATGGGATTCCAAAACCGGCCAAGCGGGGCATAGCCGCGGCGTTCTGGAAGTCCGCTCGCACGAAGTCCCTTTCCTTCTGGAGCACGGACAGCTTGTCGGCTGGCTTAAGTACGAACGCATGGCCGCCCGCCCCGATTGCCTTTACGGGGAAAAGGGAACGTCGAATTATCAGGGCCAGAGCTTGAGATTAGCGAAGCAGTTTCTGCCGATAAAAAGTTAAGAAGCGGAATGCTAATTATTAATCTCGCCCATGTTTGTTCTATGAAAGCATTACCCCAATTGAATTAACCAGTTTCAAAAACTAAAATAAATAAGAATTTTAAAATTATTAAGGTGAAATATCATGAGCACAAGTTCTTTCAAAGATTATGTTCCCTCGATTTGTCGTAGCTGTCCGTCTCGTGTGGACGCCAATACCTGTGACGGCGTTCCGGATTACAACGGCTGGTTTTATCATCCAAAAGTTAAGCGCGACCTGCGCCGGCGTCCTAAATGTGGTGACGTTGCAAGCGATTTTTCTTGCCCCTATCGCAAAGATGGGCCAATCGGCGACGCTATTTCGGAAAGGGCCCGGAGCTTGGGCTTATACTAATTCAGTTAAAAACGGCAGTTTTAGCCCTTGCCGATGGTATAGTGAAGCAGCTTAGGAAATCGTATCTCGAGAAGGGTGTAAGGACGCATGAAAACGCATTTGGATCGTTATTCGCATCGAAATATTCTTACTTACCAAGACCGCAATGCAGGCATAATTATTGCGGCTCTTGGCCAAAAGATCGATCATGCGCTGCTCGCGTTGAAAGAGCCCGTCATGGAACAGGGCAATGAAGGCTTTGCCCGCGGAACAGCTTTCTTTTTGCATGACCTTGCCAATAGCGCCAATCCCCAGCAAAGAAGGTTAAGGGAAAAGCGGATGGAGAATATCTTTCCCTTCCTCCCCCCTTCCCCTTACTCCATTCACTTGCCCAGCATCCTTACAGGCGTTTTTTATCTCATGCGGGAAAACAATACTCAGTATGCGTATTCCAATGAATTGATGAAGCTGGGGCATGTTAGAGAAATGTGGGCAGGCACGCGCCTTCTAAAAAATTCAGGCTACCTTCGCTGGATGCCTGAAGGCGATAATCTGATCGACAAAGTTGTGATGCCGACCGACAAGCTGATGAAAGAAGTGCAGAGCTCTTTGACGAATGAAATAAGCCAGGCCCGCCGGGAAGTCGTTACCAACAGAAAACCCGGCCTTCCGCTTTCGGAACGTGCTTACAAACTGGCAACCGCCCTTCTCACATAGCCAAACGCAAGAAAGTAAGCAACAAGATCGCGTCGTTCCGTACGAAGCGCGCACAGCGCGCGAAGATGCGGAATCCGATTTGTTTATCCTGAGAATAAGAAACCAGATCGGATTCCGCATAAATTTTCTATCGCTTCGCGAAAGAAAATTTTGCGGAATGACGGGCCGAAAGACAGCCGGAAATGACAATTAAAAATTAAAGCATACCACATCGCCTATCAGAAGACGCTTATGCCCTTGTTTGATTAAAATTTCCGTCTGCTGCGCGATTTCTGCCTTGGTAAATTGGCGCTTTGACGTTCAGGCGATTTGTATTAACCATAGGACAGTCGGCTTATTCGTCTTATATTGTCTATGCTCTTCAAAAAAAACTTATGCAGCAAAGCGACACGAAAAAGAGTCATCAAGAGATTTTGAATTGGCTTCGCACCCCGCCTGAAGGGCGGCAGGCCTTGTACGACCGCGCCGATAAAGTGCGCGAGGCGAACATGGGCGGCGATGTTTTCCTGCGCGGCATCGTGGAGTTTTCGAATATCTGCGCCAATCAATGCCTTTATTGCGGAATACGCGCGCCGAACAAAAACGTGAACCGCTATCATATGGACGCGGACGAGATCATGGCCATTGCGCGCCAAATGGTCGATTGGCAGCAGGGAACGATCGTCCTGCAATCGGGCGAGGCGAATTCGCCTGAGGAAAACAGGTTTATCGAAGAGCTGATCCGGCGCATCAAAAAGGAAACGCCGCTGGCCGTCACGATGTCGGCGGGAAACAGGGCGAAAGAGGTTTATGCGCGCTGGCGGGAAGCGGGCATGGATCGCTATTTGCTGCGCTTCGAAACAACCGACCCTGCCCTGTTCGCGAAAATTCATCCCGACTGCACGCTTGAAGAGCGCCTGGCGTGCCTGCGCCATTTGCGCGAGCTTGGCGTTCAGGTGGGCGGCGGCTTCATGATCGGCATTCCGGGAGAAACTTTGGAAATTCTGGCGGACAATATTCTGCTTTGCCGCGAGCTGGATCTGGACATGATCGGCATCGGGCCGTTTATTCCCCATCCCGACACGCCTTTTGCGGATCAAAAGAACGCCTATGAAAACGACAAGGATTTGTTCTTCGTCGCGGTCGCGGTGCTGAGGCTTTTTAATCCGGATGCGCATATTCCGGCCACGACGGCGTTCGACGCCGTGTTTCCTAATCACGAGGGAAGAAATCTTGTTCTTCAGCGCGGCGCGAATGTGTTTATGCCGAACAACACGCCGCAAAAATACCGGGGCGATTATTTGCTTTACCCCAACAAGCCTAGCGTCGACGAGGATACCGGCCAGTGCTCTTTATGCGTCGAGGGAAGTGTTGGCCTGATCGGACGCAGCATCGGCATCGGCCCCGGCCATTCAAGGAAGAAACGGGATTAGAAGGTGGGGGCTTGGGGCTCGGGCTTAGAGCCCACCTTAACCAAACCTTTTGAAAAAAATCCCACATTTTCGAAAAAACATCTTGCATT
>CAYVNS010000020.1:13264-26809 GCA_964453225.1 uncultured Rhodospirillaceae bacterium | reverse complement strand
CCCCTAAGCTAACGCTTCAAGGTCTGCAATCAATACATAGGAATCCGATTTGGTTATTTTTATCGAGCACAATGCGTTTCAAAAAAATCGTCGTCCCCGGGATCCATCTTTTCATCAAGCCCTCCCCCTTGATGGGGGAGGGTTGGGCGGGGGTGATCTTTCAACAATAGAGTTCCCTTACGTCACAATTCCCGTCTTCGCCGTTTTTTGCATCACCATCCAGTACTGGCGGCCAACCTGAAAATTCAGCGATCCCGCAAAGCCAACGGCGACCAGAGCCTTTAAATAAGACGTGCGCAATTCCTCATGAAGCCCTTCCGGCAGGGGCGTTTCGCTGCGCAAGATCATATCCATCTTTTTCGGCTGCACAAAGCCGTCCATTTGCATCGACCCCAACCGGCTAAGCCGCATGTCGATCAGGAACCGTATTTTATTCGCGGCGGGCGCATCGGCCGTTTCTTTTCTCTCGTCGCGGTCGCTGTGCACATAAAGGGCCAGCGTGTGAAAATTCTGCTGGGCATAAAGCGGAATAGGATACGCGCGCCATTCGCCGACGACGGGATCGTTTACGGCTTGCCCGGCCTCGCTAAGTTCTTTTGAAAGGCTGCGCAAAGAGGGGCCTTTCCCCATATCGACAAGACGGTTCACGGCCTCGTTGCCAAGCCAGTCGCGTACGTTGCTTTGCCGGAACGCGCTCAGAAAAAAAAGCAAAGCGCCCGGCAAAGCCTCGTTCGGCTGCGGGATATGCGCGGCCATCACCTGCTGGAACACCGGCTGATGGCTTTGCGAAAGCGCGGCCATAACCTCCGGCAGCGCGTTAAATTTTGCGTCGGCTTCGGGAATGGTCACGAGCGGCGCGCCTTTCGCGGCCTCAACGGAAACAATCATGGAAGTCCCAACGGGCGCGGTAACGGGCGATTTGACGAACAACGTCGCATCAGCCGCCTTCAAAATAAGCTGGCCGTTCGTTCCCGTGCCTGTAACGGTCGCAAAAATCTGGTTTTGGGCAAGCGGCGGCATCCTGGTGCTTGCGGCGGGAAAATCCGGCAAAACCGCGTCAATATGCAGGGAAACCTCATGGCCCGCCACGAGAAGAGAGGGCGGCCCCGCAGGCGCAGCCTCGCTCGCTGCGCTCGGTAAAGGAACGGCGGCATTTTGCGGCATTGCTAGCTGGTTTTCGATGCCGGGCGTCGCGCCTTGCATGGGTTGCGCAGGAAGCGAAGCCGCGGGCGGAGGCGCGGTGGCCGAGCCATAGGTTTTTGGCATAACCGGTTCGGCGGCAGGCGCCTCCGTTTTCGGAAGAGACGGCAAAACGATGGCGGATAAATCATTGCCGACGTTCAGCGGCTGCGGCGCTGTCGAAGATAAAGGGGCAGTCTGTGCCGCGTTGGGAATCGTGCTTTGCGCCGATGTCGGCAGGGTCGGCACCGTCAGCGTTCCCTGCGTCGGCGGCGCTCCGGGCTGAAGCGTCAGCGTCAAGGGCCTCCCGGCCTGCGACAGGTTGATAAGCTGCTGCGTGAGAGTCTGTTTTTCCGCAAACGCCAGATTCTGCGCCAAGGCAACGGTAAGGCTTCCCATGGCTGTGGAAAGCTGCAAATTATTGCCCTCAATCGTCCCCATGGGCAGGGCGTTCGTCTGTATCATGCGCATCAGGTTTTCAAGGGCGGCGGGAACGTTCGTGACCGTCACTTGAACGGTGATCGCGCTCGACGCCAGAGGCGCAGCGGCGGTGTTCGACGAAGGGGGCGTCGGCGTGGCGAAGAGGATATTGACCATCGCCCCCCCCCTTCGCTAAAGCCGCAGTTTGGCGGCTATGGAATCCACATCCTTGGCCGCGTCGCTATGCGGCGAGCGGGTCAGAAGCGGGGTTTGCGCGCGAATGGCGTCGCGAACCTTCGTATCGCGCCGGATAAGCCCGGCCAAAGGCGGCTCGTAATGCAGGAAACTCTCGCAGGCTTTGCGAAGCGTTTCGTACGTTTTCTGGCCCTCCGATATGCTGGACGCCATGTTCACGACAATGCGCATGTCGGCTGAAGGATTGGCGGCGCGCGACAGCTTGATAAACGCATAAGCGTCCGTCAGCGAGGTCGGCTCGTCGGTGACGACGATATAGGTAAAAGCCGCAGGCCCGGCCATTTGCCGCACGACGCGCTCCACCCCCGCGCCAAGATCGACAATCACGGCGTCGTAGTTTTTCGCCATCGCGATTAAATCGTTGCGCATGTCGAAAAGCTTCTGCGGCGGCAGCGAGGAAAGGCTTCCCGAACCCGAACGGCCCGCGATGATATCGAAATTGCCCTCCTTGTAGGTCGTAATCGCCGCGGCCATAGGCAGGGAGCCGTCCACGACGGAGCCAAGATCATGCGGCGGCGTCAACCCAAGCTGAATATCGACGTTCGCAAGGCCGAAGTCCGCATCGAACAAAAGAATCCGCTTGCCCTTTTTAGCCAGCGATTGGCAAAGGGTGATCGAAAACCACGTTTTGCCCACGCCGCCCTTGCCGCTGGCGACGGCATACATGTTTTTGCACTTCAGGAGGGGCAAAGACGCCGCGGTCCGTTCGGTTTTAAGATTGATAAGATCGGCCATTTTAAACGCTCCGCTTTTTCTTTTCCGGCTCCGCGCCGAAATCCGAATTTTTCAAGGTGGCTTTCAGCAATAAACGCGCGACAACGACAGGGTTCATCGGCAACGGCGGTTCCGTCACATTGCTCGACGCGCAATAGGCAAAAAGAGGAAGGCGCGTCTCATATGCAAGGCGCAAAAGGCTGCCGATCCTTTTCACGGTATCGAGCCGCGTCACAAGCAGCCGCGTCGCGCCGACGTTGCGAAATTCCTCGGCCATATCGATGGCTTCGTTGGCGTCCAGCCCCGCGGGAAGGACAAGCGCCGCTTCGCCGATGGCGGAAATAAAGTCGCGCAGGTATTGCCGCTGATCGGGATCGAAAGGATTGCGTCCAGCCGTATCGATAAAAACGGGATTGCCTTTTTGAAGCGAAACGATGTCGCGCAAGGCTTGCCAATCCTCGATCTCAACGAGATTAAGCTTTAAAAGGCGCGTAAACGTCGCCAGCTGCTCGATGCCGCCCGCGCGGTCGATATCCGTGCTTAAGACGGTCGCCTGCTTCTTGCTCAACGCGACCTTGGTCGCGAGCTTGGCGACGGTCAGCGTTTTTCCCGCGCCCGGAGGGCCGACGAGCATCAACGGCTTCTTCTCGTCCGGCTGCGAGAATTTGAAATGCGTATCGATGGCCGCGCCCAGGGAAACCAAAGGGTCGTCGCTGGCGAATTGCGTCGCCGAGGCCATCAGCTTTTCCGCCAGCTGCGAAGGAACGAGGTGCCGCGTCAGCGCTTCGGCGATCTCCTCCAAAGCTTCCGAACCGTCCGCGGGCAGCGCGATCTCCGCCTCGTCGCTTGGCCTCGCCTCGTCGATCGCGGCGGTCACGCGAATGCCGCCCTTTTCCTCCTCGCGCGTGGCGACGATAATGGCGTTTTCGCCCAAGGCCTCGCGCACGCATCGCATCGCTTCGGTTAAATTCGTGCCGTAGAATGATTTCAGGCGCATGGAATGCACCTCATTTGTCCGTCAAAGAACGTCATCCCCGCGCAAGCGGGGATCCATATAATTCTTTGAAAAAATAAATTTCTCATATCTGCCCCAAAGTCTTGATCTTTGCTTTCGGATGAATTTCGTTCTGCGACAAAACGGTCGTCGTGGGCCTGAATCGTTCGATCACCGAGCGCACAAAATGGCGGATCGCGGGGCTTGTCAGCAAAACAGGCGCTTCGCCCATGGCGGCCAGCTTGTCGTAGGTTTGCCGCACGCCCGTGATGAAAAGCTGCAAGCGGCTGGGCTGCATAGCCAGTTGCCGGGCGTCGCCTTCGCCGACGATGGATTCCGCAAAGGCTTGCTCCCATTCGGGCGACAGCGTGATCATGGGAATATAGCCCATCTCGTTCGTGTTGGAGTCCGAGATTTGCCGCGCGAGGCGCGTGCGCACGTGTTCCGAAATAGCCGTAAGATTGCGCGTGACGCCGGTCGCCTCGGAAATGCCTTCGAGAATGGTGGGCAGGTCGCGTACGGAAATGCGTTCGGACAGAAGGTTCTGCAAAACGCGCTGCAAGCCGCTGATCGTGATCTGGTTGGGAATAACGTCGGCCACAAGCTTCTGCTGATCCCTTCCAAGCTCGTCGAGCAGCTTCTGCGTCTCGGAATACGAAAGAAGGTCGGCCATGTTGTCCTTGACCAGCTCAGTCAGGTGCGTGGTGATGACGGTTGGCGGATCGACGACGGTATAGCCCTTGAACAAAGCTTCCTCGCGATAGGTCGTATCGATCCACGTGGCGGCAAGGCCGAACGTCGGCTCCGTCGTCGCTTCGCCGGGCAGAGAGATGACTTGTCCCTTCGGGTCCATGACCAGAAGCATGCCGGGCCGCAGTTCGCCGCGCCCGGCCTCGATCTCCTTGACGCGCAGCACGTAGGCGTTCGGCGGCAGTTGCAGGTTGTCCTGAATGCGCACGGCGGGCATGATAAAGCCCATTTCGCTCGCCAGTTGCTTGCGCAGCCCCTTGATCTGGTCGGTAAGGCGCTGGCCTCCCTCGCTGTTGATAAGGCTCAGCAAGGCATAGCCCAGCTCCAGCCTGATCATGTCGATGCTCAGCGCCTTGGCGATAGGCTCTTCCGCGACCGTCGCCGGTTTCTTGGCCGAGGCGGCCGAGGCGGCTAACTCTTCCTTGGTCTTGGCATTCTGATTGATGGAGTAACAGGCAAAGCCCGAAATGCCGCTTAGAATGGCAAAGGGAATGAACGGCATGCCCGGAAGGATTGCAAGAAAGCCCAGCATGAAAGAGCTCATCCCCAAGGCCATCGGATAGCCGCTCAGCTGATCGAACAGCGCCTTGTCCGTCGAGCCGCGCACATTGGCTTTGGTGACAAGAAGGCCTGCGCCTACGGAAACAAGAAGGGCGGGAATTTGGGTGACAAGGCCGTCGCCGACTGTCAGGCGCACGTAAGTATCGGCGGCTTGCAAAGCCGGCATATCGTGCCGGAATGTGCCAATGATGATGCCGCCAATGGCGTTGATGAACGTGATGACAAGCCCCGCGACCGCGTCGCCGCGCACGAATTTCGCGGAACCGTCCATCGAGCCGAAGAAGTTGCTTTCGTCTTCCATCTCCTTGCGGCGGGTGCGCGCCTGTTCCTCGTTGATAAGGCCGGAGGAGAGATCGGCGTCGATGGCCATTTGCTTGCCGGGCATGGCGTCCAACGTAAAGCGCGCGGCGACTTCGGCGATGCGGCCGGAACCTTTGGTGATGACGACGAAATTGACCAACGTCAGGATGGCGAAAACAATAACGCCGATGATGAAGTCGCCGCCCATCACAAGGCTGGCGAAAGATTCGACGACATGTCCCGCGGCGGCGGTGCCTTCATGGCCGCGCGTTAACACAAGGCGGGTCGTTCCCAAATTAAGCGACAGCCGGATAAGCGTGGCGATAAGCAGCACGGTTGGGAATGAGCTGAATTCCAGCGAACGCCCGATGAACAGAACCGTCATCAAAATCAGCACGGAAAATGTAATCGACAGCGAAAGCCCCACGTCGATCAGGAACGGCGGCAGAGGAATGACCAACGCCGTCAGGATCGTCAAAAGCCCGATGCCAAGCCAGACTTCGCCGCGCTTAAAAATGCCGCCAAACGGATCGGTCTTTTCTGAAGTTGCTGTCGCGGTGTCGGTCATGAATGGAGGTTAGGGGTTTGGGGTTTGGGATTAGAAGTTTGGGATTAGGGGGAATGGGCAAGGGGCTGGTATCCCAAGCACCAAGCCCCTAGTCCCAAGCCCCACTCACGATGCCGCTCTCTCTTCCCCGCCCGAGGCCCCGGGTACGGGAAGTCCTTCCTCGTTGTATTGTTTCAGCTTGTTGCGCAGCGTCCTTATGGAAATGCCCAGAATGTTCGCCGCGTTGGTGCGGTTGCCGAGGCAATACTGCAACGTATCCATAATAAGGTCGCGCTCCACGTCGGCGACGGTGCGGCCTACAAGGCCTCCCGTCGTGCCGACCTTTTCCGAAGCGATCTGCGCCGCAAGCTGCGAAGCCGTCGGCTTTTCCGGCCCCAGCGATTGCCCCGAAAGCATAATGGCGGCGGCGTCGATTTTCGGCCCTTGGGCCAGAAGCACCGCGCGATGCATCGTGTTTTCCAGCTCGCGCACGTTGCCTCGCCAATGATGCGCCTGCAAGGCGGCGATGGTTTCGGAGGTAAGCGCGCGCTTCGGCAAGCCGTTGGCCTTGGCGTATTTTTCGGCGAAGTATTCGGCCAGCGGCACGATATCGGCCATGCGGCTGCGCAGCGGCGGTAAGTGCAGGTTGACGACATTGAGTCGGAAATACAAATCCTCGCGGAAGCGCTTGGCGCGCACTTCCTCTTCCAGATCGCGGTTCGAGGTCGCGATCAGGCGAATGTCGATGCGAATGGGCTGCGTGCCGCCCACACGGTCGATTTCGCGCTCCTGAATGGCGCGAAGAAGCTTCGCTTGCAGGCGGCTGTCCATTTCGCTGATTTCGTCGAGCAAAAGCGTGCCGCCGTTCGCTTCCTCGAATTTGCCGATGCGCCGCGCCACCGCGCCGGTAAACGCGCCTTTTTCGTGGCCGAACAATTCGGACTCCAGCAGGTTGTCGGGAATGGCGGCGCAGTTGACGGAAACGAAATTGCCGACAGAGCGGCGGCTTTTGCGATGAACGTAGCGCGCCAGAACTTCCTTGCCGGTGCCGCTTTCCCCGGTAATGAGGATCGAGGCGTCGCTCGCGCCGACGCGATCCACCATTTGCAGGATCGGCTGCATGGCGGCGTCCTTGGCGATAAAGGTATAATCTTCCTCGGCCACGGCTTGAAGAACGGCGGCGATAAGATCGGCATCGGGGGGCAGGGGAATGTATTCCTTCGCGCCCGCCCTGATGGCCCGCACGGCGGCGCCGGCATCCGCGCCTATGCCGCAGGCGACGACGGGGATCGTGATGCGTTCGGATTTCAGATTATTGATAAACTGGGCGATATCGAGGCTGACATCGCACATCACGAGATCGGCGCCCTGGCCGCTGCGCAAGGCATGAAGCGCGCCGGCGATGCTGTCGATATGCGCGACCTTTGCGCCGCGCTGCGTCGCAATGCGGCCCGCAGCGCCCAGCGCTCCGTCAAGTTGTCCTACAATTAAAAGTCTCATTCTTTTTCTTTCTCCTTATAATAGAAAATGTACGTCCATAATCGCCGTCATGCCCGCGTCGGCGGGCATCCCATTTGTTTTCCTTCGCTGTTATCTTCCATAGGCCTCACCCGCGTTAGCTATTCCTGTCGGATTTAATAATTTCAGTCATCGTTATGCCAAGCCTGTCTTCCACGACCACGACTTCGCCGCGCGCGACCAGCCGGTTGTTCACGTAAATATCGATGGCTTCGCCAACTTTCCGGTCAAGCTCGATCACGGCGCCGCGGCCCAGTTTCAGCAAGTGGCTGACCTGCATCTCGGCCTTGCCGAGCACGGCGGCCACTTCGACCGGCACGCCGTAAACGGCGTCCAGATCGTTCGCGGATACGGGGTTGGCCGAAGCTTCGCCGGGATTGGCGTCAAGTTCGGTAAGGGTAAGGGATTCGTCGTCGCTCATTTCATGCTCCTATGAAGAAGGGTGTACGGTTTGTTCGATGGCGTTCCATGTGGCCGGCGTGTTGCGGGCAACGCCGCCGTCGGCCCATTCGATGCGGCAATCGCCGGAAGCGATTTCCTGGTCCGCGATAACGACGACCTTGCCGGCATAGGCGCGCTGCGCGGCGATGGCCTGTATTTTTTCGTTCAGAATGTCGAATTGGCTTTCCTCGACCCGCACGACAAGGCGCGGCTCGCGCTCCATCTCGTGCAAGGTGTCGTTGACAAGGACTTCGATTTCCGCGATCCCCTGCCGGGCGGCGTAGTCCGGCAAAATTTTCTTCGCGATCGCCAGCGCGATCCGGCGCGTCTGCTCTTCCTGTTCCTTGGCAAGCTCGCCCATGCGCGCGACAAGCGCCGCGATGTTTTGATCGACTCTTTCCGTTAACGCGTGAAGCGCCGCCGTCTGCTGATCAAGGCCGTCTTTCTTTCCGGCGGCGAACCCTTCGTCGAAAGATTCCTTTTTTAAATCGTCAAGCTGCTCCGGTTTCATCAAAACGGGCTTGCGCTCGGGCGCCTGCGGAACGGCGGCGGTGCTGTCGAACGATAAATCGAACATAAACTTGCGCGCGGGCGCATCGGCGGACAGCTGTTTGCTGCGGATTTTCTCAGTAGACAAGCTCATCTTCTTCCGTACCCTTCGAAATAACGATTTCACCCTTCGCGGCCAGTTCCTTGGCCGACGTGACAAGATGGGCCTGCGCTTCTTCGACGTCGCGCAAGCGCACAGGCCCCATGGAGCCGATGTCTTCCTTCAACAGCTTGCCGGCGCGCTCCGACATATTGGAAAAGAACAATTCCTTGATGGACTCCGACGCGCCCTTGAGCGCCGTCGGCAGCTTGGTTCTGTCCGCCACGCGCAGAACGGCCTGAATCGCGGAGCCGTCCAGTTTTTGCAGGTCTTCGAACGTGAACATCAGGCTCTTGATCTTGTCGGCGGCGTCGCGGTTGCGGCCTTCCAGAGCGGCCATAAATTTCGTTTCGTTCACGCGGTCGAAGCTGTTGAAGATTTCGGCCATCATTTCGTGGGAGTCGCGGCGGTTCGTGCGCGCCAGATTGCTCATGAATTCGTTGCGCAGGGTGCGCTCGATATCGTCGATCACGTCTTTTTGAACCGACTCCATGCGCAGCATGCGCGCGATGACTTCCATGGCGAAGCTTTCGGGCAGCTGCGACAAAACCCGCGCGGCATGGTCGGGCTTGATCTTCGACACGACCACCGCGACGGTCTGCGGGTATTCGTTCTTCAGGAAAGCCGCAAGAACGGTTTCATTGACGTTCGCCAGTTTGTCCCACATCGTGCGCCCCGCCGGGCCGCGAATATCTTCCATGATGTTGTTGACGCGCGTCTTGTCCAGCACCTTGGTCAGCAAACGCTCCGTGGATTCCAGCGTGCCGACCGTGCCGCTCGCCGACGACATTTGCTCGGCGAATTCGACGAACAGCTTTTCCACAAGGTTGGAGCTGACGTTGCCCAAATTCGCCATGACCTGCGACAGATCCTTGATCTCGTCGTCGTTCATGTGGCTGAAAACGCGGGCGGCATAATCCTCGCCCAGCGACAGAATGAACAGCGCCGACTTTTCCAGCCCCGAAAGGGATTTCGTGTCTTCTCTGACGCGTTGGCCCGCCATTACCTATTCTCCTGATACATCCAGTTGCGCAAGATTCCGATGGCTTCTTCGGGATGCTTGTCAACGATCTCGCCCACTTTCCGCAAGGACGAAGCCTTGACGCGCCCTTCGACGCGGGAAATATCGATCATGCGCTCGATTTCTGATTCCGCCGCCGCGACCTCGGCCTCGACATTGATGGGCTGCGCGGAAGGCGAGGGCAGTTGGCGGGCGGAAGCCCCGCCGCCGCCGGAGCCGGACGAATAGCTTTCGCCGGTCAGCAAGGCCTGTTCCGACGAGCCTGTCGCGGCGCTTTCCAGAACTTTGCGCAAAATGGGGCGCACCAGAAGCACGACGACCAAAAGGCCGATGATCGCCAGAATAAGAGTCTCGACCGCGTGGAAAATATCGGCTTTCGGTACGCCCATCAGCAAGCCCGACATGCCCTCGTCCAGCTCCTTGCCCAAATCGCCCTGTGCGAACTGCATATTGGCGACTTCCAGCGTATCGCCGCGCGTGGAATCGTAATTCACCGCCGAGCGAACCAATTCCTTGATCTTCGCCAGCTCTTCGTCCGAGCGCGGCATGTAAGTCGTCGTCTTGCCGTCCTCGGAGGTTTTATAAGTGCCGTCCACGACGACCGCCACCGACAGGCGCCGGATTTGCCCGCTCTCGCGCACCTGATTGCGCACGGTCTTGTTGATCTCGTAATTAATCGTTTCTTCGTTGCGGTTGTTTTTGTTCAACGCATTGCCGCCCGCGCCCGCCGCGCCGGAAGCGATCTGCTGCGGCGTGGCGGGAAGGCCGGTTCCGACCGAAACGCCGCCTTGCGCGCCGCCTTCGGAATTCTGCGCCGCTTCGTTCACGCTTTGCGTCGAGCGCACAACCTGGCTGTCGGGGTCGAAGATCTCCGAGCTTGTCGTAATGCGGTCGAAATCCAGATCGGCGGAAACCTGCGCGCGCACCTTGCCGAAGCCCAGCGTTTGAGTCAGCAAGTCCTCGATCTTGCGCACCTGCGCCTGCTCGAACTGGATGCGCATGTCTTCCTGATCGCCGCCGCCGCCGCTTATGCCGCCTTCGGCCAGATTGCTGGGGCGCGCCAAAAGATTGCCGCGGTCGTCGATGATGGAAACCTGGTTCGGCTGCAACTGCGGAACGGCGGCGGCGATCAAATGCTGGATGGCCGCGATTTGCTCGCGCGAAAGAATGGCCCCGTTGCGGGTTTTCAGGAAAATGCTTGCCGTGGCCGATTGCATGTTGTGGCTGAACAGCTGGCGCTGGGGCAAGACCAGATGCACGCGCGCGTTCGATATGGGGTCCACGGCGCTGATCGTGCGCGCCAATTCGCCTTCCAGCGCGCGCAGATGGTTGATGTTCTGGACGAAGCTTGTCGTGCCGAAACCTTCTTTCTGATCGAAGATCTCATAGCCGATGGAGCCGCCCTTCGGCAGCCCCTCGGCGGCGATCATCATGCGGATTTTGCCCACCTGATCGGACGGCACGCGGATAAGCCCGCCGGTCGCGTCGACCTGATAGGGAATTTTCATCGCATCCAGCTTTTGCGCGATGGCGGCGGAGTCGCGCTGATCCAGTTCCGTATAAAGAAGAGCGAGCGGCGACGTGGAAATGCGCGTCGTGATAAACCCAAGCATGCCCAAAAGGCTCAGTCCCACCACCGCGATGGCGACAAGGCGCACGGGTCCGAGATTCCGTAGCGTTTGCAAAAAAGCATTCACGTTTTTTTCTCCCGCTTTACGATTAGTACCCTCGGACACAACTCTACAGATACTTAACCATTAGAGGCAAAATTTGCCGATGATTGGTTGAGTATCGATTAACAATCGTGAACAATTATTTAACGAAGTCGGCAGAATTTGCCGGAACGACCCCTTTTTGTGTTTTTTCTGCAACATAGTGGACCGAACGGCGTCAAAGTACGATTCAGAACCAAGCACGGTCAAGTGATTCCATTAACCATGACAAGAAGGATTCAGCACTCAGGATTCGGCATTCAGGGAAGAAAGAATTTCCCCTCCCCTTGCGGGAGGGGATAGGGGAGGGGTTGGCGTTGAAGCAATCCTGAAGCCGAAAGTCATAATTCAGGGCAAAAAGAAAAAGCCCTCCTTCTTGATGGCTCGAAGCGGGAAAACGATCCAGTGAATCATTTTCCCGAAACGGGTTGGGTGGGGGTGACGTTGACGCAGCAAAAAAACAGGCGTCATTCCCGCGCACGCGGGAATCCATCTTTTCTTCTTCCAAATACTAAGCGCTAACCCTGTCATCCCTATGACGAATAATACATATCGAACTCAATCGGGTGCGGCGCCATGCGATAGCGGTCCCATTCCTCGCGCTTCAGATCAAGATAGCTGTCGATCAGGTCTTGCGTGAACACGCCGCCTTTCAGCAGGAAGTCGTGGTCTTTTTCCAAAGCATCGATGGCTTCGTTCAGCGAGCCGCAAACGGTCGGAATTTTGCGCAATTCTTTCGGGGGCAGGTGATAAAGATCCTGCTCCGAGCATTTGCCCGGATCGATCTTGTTTTGGATGCCGTCGAGCCCGGCCATCAACATCGCGGCGAAAGCCAGATAGGGGTTAGCCATCGGGTCGGGAAAACGCACTTCGACGCGCTTGGCCTTGGGGTTTGCCACATAAGGAATGCGGCATGAGGCCGAGCGGTTGCGCACCGAGTAGGCAAGCAGCACGGGCGCTTCGTAACCCGGCACAAGGCGCTTGTAGCTGTTCGTCGTCGGATTGGTGATAGCGTTCAGCGCCTTGGCGTGCTTGATGATGCCGCCTATATAATAGAGCGCCATTTTCGAAAGCCCGGCATATTCCTTGCCCGCGAAAAGCGGCGTGCTGTTTTTCCATATCGACTGGTGCACATGCATGCCCGATCCGTTGTCGTCGACGATCGGCTTGGGCAGGAAGGTCGCCGTTTTGCCGTAGAGCGCCGCGACGTTGTGGATCGCGTATTTGTAAATCTGCATGTTATCCGCGCATTTCAGAAGCGGCGCGAATTTAATGCCCAGCTCGTGCTGCGACGAGGCGACTTCGTGATGGTGCTTTTCGGTCGCGACGCCCATGCGCTTGATGACCGAAAGCATCTCGGAGCGCAGGTCTTGCGCGCTGTCCACGGGATTGACCGGGAAATAGCCGCCCTTCGTGCGCGGGCGGTGTCCCGTATTGCCTTCGGGATAATCGCGGCCGCTGTTCGACGGGCTTTCCATGGATTCCAGCTTGAAGAATGTGTCCATGGGCTGGTTTGAAAAGCGCACGTCGTCGAAAACGAAGAACTCGGACTCGGGGCCGAAAAAAGCTTGCGTGCCGATGCCGGTCGAGACGAGATATTTTTCCGCTTTTCGGGCGACCGAGCGCGGGCAACGCGTGTAGGGCTTTTCCGTTTCCGGATCGTAAACGTCGCAATAGACCGCGATCGTCGGCTCGGCATAGAAGGGATCGAGGACGGCGGTCTCCGTGTCCAGCATCAAGACCATGTCGGACTCGTTGATGGCTTTCCAACCGCAGATCGACGAGCCGTCGAACATCAGGCCTTCCTTGATGGCTTCGTCGTCGATGGTGTCGATATGCTGCGTCACGTGCTGTAATTTGCCTCGCGGATCGGTGAAGCGCAGATCGACGTACGGAGCGTTATGCTCCTTGATCAAGTCGAAAAGAAGATTGGATTTCGCCATATGTTTTTTCCTAAAAGAGAGGGTGAGCGGCGGAAGAATAGGACTCTTGCACATAGAAAACCATATCTTCCGTTGGAAAAATTTTCTGTTCATCCTCTAAAGCTTGAGACGTGATTCGTTGAATCAAGATTTGTGACAATGTTGCTTTTGATTAGCGCCCCCATAAAGCATGGCTTGCGGCCTTAAGGGAAAGCAGGGGTTATCATTTCGCAAGAAGAAAGAGGCCTAACCACTTGACAGATTTGCCAACTTTAGGTTATCGCTGTTCGCGGTTCATATCCTTGGCAAATAAGGATAGGCTTAAGGCACAGACCGCTCCGTGCTTGGCGGCTTTATTTTTGTTGTTATGGCGGTTGTAGCTCAGTTGGTAGAGCCCTCGGTTGTGGTCCGAGTGGTCGCGGGTTCGAGTCCCGTCAACCGCCCCATTTCTCACCTGCGCAGTCCCGTTAGAAATACCGTCATGCCCGCGACGGCGGCGCATCCCATTTGTTTTCTTAGTGAAACTTGGTAGAGCGCTCGATGTTTTTGGTCCGAGTGGTCG
>CAYVNS010000020.1:11883-13164 GCA_964453225.1 uncultured Rhodospirillaceae bacterium | reverse complement strand
TAGAGCGCTCGATGTTTTTGGTCCGAGTGGTCGCGGGTTCGAGTCCCGTCAACCGCCCCATTTCTCACCTACGCAGTCCTGTTAGAATTACCGTCATGCCCGCGAAGGCGGGCATCCCAGTTGTTTTCTTAGTGAAACTTGGTAGAGCGCTCGATGTTTTTGGTCCGAGTGGTCGCGGGTTCGAGTCCCGTCAACCGTCCCATTTCTCCAATTCGAAGCCGGGAAACAGCCTGAATTTTTTAGCTTTAGTTAAACAAATAGCCTTTCTTCACCGATTAACCATTTTTTTGTGCAGACCTGGCCGATAAAAATAGTTATCTTTCCTGCGCATGCCGACCGTTCAAGAAACTGGCGAGCAAAGCTCATATTCATTAGACGAGGAATATAATATGGAATCACAATTTTTTCGTGTTTTTAACGCGACGGAAGAACATACCTTCGGCCAAGAATACGCCATCGACCCTCGCTCTTACGCTTTCAGGATCGATAAACGGATTGTCGATTCCGATCATTCGGCTTTCACGCTTGCAGGAATAGCCTTAACCCGTTTTGGCATGATTGCGGAATATATGGGGCGGAATGTTTTCGAAATGAAAGAGGAAATCAAAGTAAGGGAAATTCGAAGCATCGCTGGTTGCGAAGAAATCAAGTTCCGCGACATTCCGACACTTGTCGTTCTTCCTCGTATCGAAGGCAAAACGCGCCCTCACGACGATCTCGTTCCTCCGGATGAAAACCGCATCGCCCACGTTTGTCTCTATGACACCATGCCGACTATTGTCCGGCGGCTTTTATCAGCCGATGTAAGGCAGACGGGCGATGTCAACATGGGGCACCGTTTGGCAACTTTAGGATTGGGCGGGAGATAACGATAAGAACGAATTACGTTCCCTTGTGCGTCGAGTCCGGCGGCGTCGGTTTTGCCGCGGCCGAGGCGGCCACCATCTTCTTTACCAGATCGAGCGTGAGCGGCGCTTCCATCGGGCCGAGGTCGTGATCCATATCCAGCTCGACCGTAATCATGGCTTTGTTATCTTTAACGCAAAACGCTTTCTTCCCGTCGCGCGGGAGGACGATGTTGTTTTCGATCAAGAACAAAATAAGCGGTTGCAGCACGTCGCTGCCCTTGTATGACAATTCGATCTCGTTGACCGAATCCCCGTAGGTCGCTTCCATTTTTACCTTAATTTTGCTTTCGTCTCCTCCGACGGGCGTGCAGGCCGTCAATTTTCCCGCAGGCAGGAATTTCGGCGCTTTGCGCGCAAAGGACTGGAAGGCCGT
>CAYVNS010000020.1:0-11783 GCA_964453225.1 uncultured Rhodospirillaceae bacterium | reverse complement strand
ATGCCGAATCGCTCCGTTCGTACGGAAAAAGACACGCTCGGGCCTATCGAAGTGCCGTTCGCCCGTTATTGGGGAGCGCAGACGCAGCGCAGCCTTGAAAATTTCCGTATCGGTGCGGAAAAAATGCCTTTGCCGCTTATCCACGCTTTCGGGATTGTCAAAATGGCGGCGGCCAGGGCGAATATGAGGCTTGGCCTCCTGAACGAAAAAATCGGCAAAAATATTGTCAGCGCCGCCGGCGAGGTCGCAAGCGGCAAGCGCGACGACGAATTTCCGCTGTCCGTCTGGCAAACGGGTTCGGGCACGCAAACGAACATGAACGTGAACGAAGTCATCGCCAACCGCGCGATCGAGCTTTTGGGCGGCGCTTTGGGCAGCAAAGACCCCGTGCATCCGAACGATCACGTCAACAAAGGGCAAAGCTCGAACGATTGTTTCCCGACGGCGATGCACATCGCCACGGTTTTGGAAATAGAAAATTTCCTCGTTCCCGCGCTGGAGCATCTTCATCAAACGCTGGCGTCGAAGGCGGACGAATTCAAGGACATCGTCAAAATCGGCCGCACGCATTTGCAGGACGCGGTGCCCTTAACTCTGGGGCAGGAATTTTCGGGTTACGCCGAGCAAATCCGGCTTGGCATCGAACGCGTGCGCCATGTGCTGCCGCATTTGTTTCCCTTGGCGCAGGGCGGGACGGCCGTCGGAACGGGCCTGAACGCGGATCGGAAATTTGCCGATATGTTCATTGCCGAAGTCATCGACATCACCCAAAAACCGTTCGTCAGCGCCGAAAATAAATTCGAGGCGCTGGCCAGCAACGACGCCATGGTCGAAGCGTCGGGCATGCTGAACACCTTGGCCGTAAGTTTCATGAAGATCGCGAACGACATTCGGCTTCTGGCTTCGGGGCCGCGCTGCGGCATCGGCGAGATCACGCTGCCCGCGAACGAGCCGGGCTCCTCGATCATGCCCGGAAAAGTCAATCCCACGCAGGCCGAAGCCATGACGATGGTGGCGACGCAGGTGATGGGCAACCATGTGACCGTGACGGTCGCGGGCTCGAACGGGCATCTTGAACTGAATGTCTTCAAGCCGGTGATTATCTATAACGTCCTTCAATCCATACGCCTTCTTGGCGACGCGGCCCGCAGCTTTGCGGACAAATGCGTGAAAGGCATTGCCGCGAACAGGGAGCGCATTCGCGAACTCGTCGAGGGATCGCTGATGCTCGTGACGGCGTTAACGCCGGTGATCGGCTACGACAAAGCCGCGCTCGCCGCAAAGAAGGCGCACGCAGAAAACAAATCCCTGAAGGAAGCCGTTGTGGAGCTTGGCCTCCTGTCGGCGGAAGATTTCGCGAAATTGGTCAGGCCGGAAGATATGATCTAGGGTTGAGAGACTTAAAGTAATTCTTTCCTTCTCTGTATTTCCCGTTAATCTTGGCGCATGAAACGCTCTATCCGCATAGCAGGGCATAACACCAGCATCTCGCTGGAGCCCGAATTCTGGGCCGAATTGAAAGCCATCGCGGCGAGGGAACGCGTCCCCCTTGCGGAGATTGTGGCGCGCGTCGATATGGGGCGCAAAGGCAACCTGTCGAGCGCTCTGCGCCTTTTCGTCCTTGAAAATCTGAAGAGACATTCATGAGCCTTTTCATCGGCATCGACATCGGCGGCACCAAAATCGCGTGCGCGATTTTTGACGAGAAGGGCAGGGAGCTTGCGCGCGTAAAGGCGGCGACGCCCCAAAATTACAATGCGCTTCTTCAAACGTGCGCAAGCCTTGTGGCTGAGGTCGAGGAAAAAGGAAGCGCCGATTTCATAGGCGTATGCGCCCCTTATGCCGATGCGCATATGTGCTCGAACATGCCGTGCCTTGTCGGCAAGGATTTGCGCAAGGATTTGAAAGAAAAATTCGCCCGCCCCGTCGCCATCGAAAACGACGCGAATTGCGCCGCGCTCGCCGAAGCCCTGGAAGGCGCGGGCAGGGGCTTTAAATCCGTCGTTTGCGTCATTTTAGGAACGGGGGTCGGGTCCGGATTTGTCGTGGACGGCAGGATTATGGGCGGGGCCAACGGCATAAGCGGGGAAATCGGCCATTTGCCCTTGCCCGGCTATGACGACTCCGACGGCCCGCTCACGCCCTGCAACTGCGGGCAAAAGGGATGCATCGAAACTTTCGTTTCCGGCTCGGGCCTTAGGCGTCTTCATGAAACGAAAACGGGGCATAAAAAGGAAGGCCGGCAGATCGCCGAACTGGCGCAGGCGGGCGACGCATCGGCGGCAACGGTTCTGGATCATTATGCCACGTTGGTGGCCAAAGCGATGGTCGCCGTTCTGCATACTTTCGATCCCGAGATTATTGTCATAAGCGGCGGGCTCAGCGCCTTGCCCTTTTACGACGACGTGCCGAGGCGCTGGGGCCAATACGCCACAAGGCGCACGATCAATACCCTTTTCAAACCGGCTTTGCTGGGGCCTGTCGCAGGGCTTCGCGGCGCGGCGCTGCTTGGAAAAAAAGCGTAATTTCCGCTTTCGTGGGAAGAACTCTGATGTTAGGGTGATTTCCCTTAATCCTTAGGGCTTTCCATAATCAAACGCGATGAGCATCACCCGTTTCCATAAGCTGATTGCGCCGCTTGCGGTCCTTGTGCTGCTGTCGGCCTGCGGCTCGACTCCCGAAAAGGGGCGTTTGGGAAGGGGCGAAGCCACCTATAAGGTCGGCCAGCCCTACCAGATCAAGGGCGAATGGTATTATCCCAAAGAAGATTACAGCTACGATGAAACCGGCATCGCCTCGTGGTACGGGGACGATTTCCACGATCAGCGAACGGCGAACGGCGAAATCTATAATAAGAACGAGCTGACGGCCGCGCACAAGACGTTGCCGATGCCCTCGCTGGCGCGCGTCACCAACCTTGATAACGGGCGCTCCGTCGTCGTGCGCATCAACGACCGCGGGCCTTTTTCCGGGGCGCGCATCATCGACGTTTCCCAGCGCTCGGCCCAGCTTTTGGGTTTCGAGGCGCAGGGAACGGCCAAGGTTCGCGTATCCGTTCTTTCGGACGAAAGCAAGGCGATTGCCGACGCGATGCGCCGTTATGGCAACGAGGTTTCGGTCGCGCAGGCTCCGGCTCCGCAACCGGCCGTTCTGATGGCCGCGCCCGTGGCCGTCAAAAATATCGAGCCGGTTGTTTCAACGCCGGAAACGCGGCGCGAGCTTTTGGAAACCAAGCCGCTGCCCATCGCCGTTCAGCTTCCCGTTACGGGCAACGCGAACCTTTACGTTCAGGCGGGCGCTTTTACCGTTCCCGAAAACGCGCAGAGATTGCGGCAGAAGCTTTCGCGCCTTGCCCCGACGACCATTTCAACGGTTCTCGTAAACGGCAGGACGTTCTACCGCGTGCGGCTCGGCCCGGTTCCCGATGTGGCCCGCGCGGACGAGCTTTTGAACAAGGTTAAGAGGGATGGCGTCGCCAATGCCCGCACTATTGTGGATTAGGATGTATTGAAGATGCTTTAAACTAAAAATACAGAAAATGGGATGCCCGCCTGCGCGGGCATGACGATTTTTTATTGAGAGATTATTTCTCAATTTTTTGACGTCACACCCGCGAAGGCGGGTGTCCCATTTGGTTTTTTTAATTTTCAGGCTAGTTTTCAGCTATCCTGAAAACATAACGGGAGACTAAGACGATGAGGATTGTGGCTTTTTTTGTTTTCGCATTTTCTTTAATTCTTTCTTCCTTCGCCACGGCTCAGGAAGCGCCGCCTTTGGACGTCGCCGCCAAGCAGGCTTTTTTGCTCGACGCCGCGACGGGAACCGTTCTTTTCGCCAAGGATGCCGACACGCGCATGCCGACCTCGTCGATGAGCAAGATCATGACGATGTACGTGGTTTTCGACGCGCTTAAGGCGGGCAAGCTGAAGCTGGATCAGGTATTGCCCGTCAGCGAACACGCCTGGAAGCAGGAAGGCTCGCGCATGTTCGTGAACGTCGGCGCGCAGGTGAAGGTCGAGGATCTGATCCGCGGCGTCATCGTGCAGTCGGGCAACGACGCGTCGGTGGTTCTGGCGGAAGCTTTGGGGTCGGGGTCGGAATCCGCCTTCGCGCAAATCATGAACGCGAAAGCCGCCGAGCTTGGGCTCAAGGACAGCCATTTCATGAACGCGACCGGCTTGCCGGACGAGCAGCATTATTCAACGGCGCGGGATCTGACGACGCTGGCCACGGCGATCATGCGCGACTTCCCCGAGCATTATCACTATTTCGCGGAAGTGGACTTCACCTTCAACGGCATCTCGCAAGGCAACCGCAATCCTTTGCTTTACCGCAACATGAATGTCGACGGCTTGAAAACGGGCCATACCGAAGCGGGCGGCTTTGGGCTTACGGGGTCTGCCGTTCGCGAAGGGCGGCGCATGGTTTTCGTTTTGAACGGCATGCAGGATATGCAGGCCCGCGCCGACGAATCCGCCAAGCTTCTGGATTACGGGTATCGCGAATTCGGGCTTTATCCCGTCGTGAGGGCCGGCGATATTCTCGCAAACCCTCCCGTATGGCTCGGCACCAGCAGCCATGTGCAGATCATGGCGCCGCAGGATTTGCTTGTGACGTTGCCGCGCGCCGCGCGAAGCGCCCTGAAAGCGGCCGCGACGTTCGATCAGCCGATACCCGCGCCCATTCAGAAAGGGCAAAAAGTGGGCGAGCTTACCGTGTCCGCGCCGGGGATGGAGACCAAGGTTTTGCCTCTCGTCGCCTCGGCCGATGTGGATCAGGTCGGCTTCTTCTCGCGCCTTTTTCAAAAGATCGGGTTGATGTTTAGAAAAGGGTAGTAAAAGCCCTCCCCCTTGATGGGTGGGGTTGATGGTTCTGGATGTAGAAGGCAGGTATTTAAGAAGGCAGAAAGAAAAAGCCCTCCCCCTGGATGGGGGAGGGTTGGGTGGGGGTGATGTCGCAACATAGAAAGGCGCTTCTTCTATGAAAAAAGTACCCCCACGTTATACGAAAGGACTTGCCAGATCATTACGATCCAGTATGTCGGAAGCGGAGAAAAAGCTTTGGAGACATCTAAAGTTAAAGCAAATGCATAATTTCAAATTTCGTAAACAAGTTCCTGTTGGAAAGTACATCGCTGATTTTGTTTGTCATGAAGCCAAACTGTTGATCGAAATCGATGGGGGACAGCATAATCTTGAATCTGACTATGAGATTAAAAGGACTGCTTTTCTTAAAAAAGAAGGCTATCACATATTAAGATTTTGGAATAACGAGGTGCTTAAGAATATAGAAGGTGTCTGTATCGTTATTATTAATTATCTTGATAACCATCACCCCCACCCTTTCCCATCAAGGGGGAGGGGGATTGAGATAAACGGATGAATATGAAATCGACATCACCCCCACCCCAGCCCTCCCCCATCAAGGGGGAGGGAGTTCATGGCAAATTCATAACGCTCGAAGGCGGGGAGGGGGTTGGGAAATCCACCCAAGCCAAAAGGCTTGCCGACTTTTTGCGCGGCAAGGGGATCGACGTCGTTCTGACCCGCGAAGTGGGCGGCGCGCCTTCGGCCGAAGCCATCCGCGATTTATGGCTGGCGAAGGGCGAAGGCTATTGGGATCCTTTAAGCGAGCTGTTGCTGATTATGGCGGCGCGGCGCGAGCACTTGGTGAAAACGGTTTTCCCGGCGCTTGCGCGCGGCGCGTGGGTTGTCTGCGACCGTTTTGCGGACTCTTCCCGCGCCTATCAGGGGATCGGGCTGGGGCTGGGGCTTGACGTGGTCGACCGGATTTACGACTCCATCGCGCCGGGGTTCGAGCCGGATTTTACCCTGCTGCTGGACGCGCCCGTCGAAAAAGGCCTTTCCCGCATGAACGCGCGCGGCGGGCAGGACGACCGCTATCAGCAAAAACATATCGCCTTTCATCAAAAGCTGCGCGACGCCTATTTATCGCTCGCCGAAAAATATCAGGCGCGCTTTTGCGTCGCGGACGCTTCAAAGGACGCGGACGAGGTCTATCGCGCCCTTGAGCAAGCCGTCCGCGAGCGTTTCAAGCTATGACGGCGGCGCATCCCTTCGTCGGCCATGCGGGGGCCTTAAGCGAATTCAGAAAGGCCTTCGCTTCGGGCCGCATGCCGCACGCATGGCTCATCAGCGGCATCGAAGGCATCGGCAAAGCGACGTTCGCCAAGCACGTGGCGCAGTTCGTCCTTTCGGAAGGCGCGGGCGACTTGGGCGAGCTGGATCCAAAGCGCAACGCCGGAAAGCAAGTGGACGCCGAAACGCACCCTGATTTGATGATCGTTCGCCGCACCGAGGATGAAAAAACGGGCGTGCTGCGCGACATCATCAGCGTCAAGGAAGTGACCAAGATCAAGGATTTCCTTCATAAAACGTCGAGCCACGGCGGCTGGCGCGTGGTCATCATCGACGAAGCGCATGCGCTCAATCGCACCGGGCAGAACGCCATTTTGAAAGTCGTCGAGGAGCCTCCGGCGCGCACGCTTATCCTCATTACCGTAACGACGCCGGGGATCCTGTTGCCGACCATTCGTTCGCGCGCGCGCACCCTTCGCCTTTCGCCGCTCGACGCCGCCGACATGCGCACGCTTTTGGCGGAAATGGCGGCCCGCATTCCCGCCGAGGATATGGAGACCATCATCGAACGCGCAGGGGGGAGCATCGGCTTCGCCCTCAAGATCGTCCGCGCCGACGTTTTGCCGCTGTATAGGGATATGGTCGCGCTTTTGGAAAGAATGCCGAACCTCGATGTGGCGGGCATACATCAGCTTGCCGATCAGGTTTCGCGCAAAGCGGATTCCGAAGCCTTCGCGGTTTTGAAAACCCTTCTTCTTGAGCGTCTGCGGGCCGCGACGCATAACGAGGCGCACAATTATCCCGAAGGGCGTCCCGATGCCGCCATAGAGGTATGGGAAAAAACAAAGGAGGTTTTTGCGATGGCGGAAGCCTCAAACCTCGACCGAAAAGCGGCCTTCATCACGGCCCTATGCGGGATAGGAAACGCGCGTTCGTAAAGCCCTCCCGCCTCTACCCCCCGAACACATGCCTTCTTGCGGTGAAAAAATTGAAAAACATGCCGGCCGCGGTTCCCGCAAGAACGCCGATGAACGGATGCCGGTCGACCAAGGGGAAGGTCAGGACAAGAAAGCTGTACGTGCCGCGGTTTAAAACGAAACCAATCGCGCAAACGAACGTGAATTTCGCCCATTGCTTTGCCGCAGGCATGGGCGGCGCGTCCTGAAACGTATAAAGGCGGTTGCCGATCCACGTGGCGGTGACGGCAAAGGGAAAGGAAAACAAACCGGCCCAAACGCTACTGAGGCCGAGGGCATATTTGCCGAAATAAAGCATCGCAAGATCGACAAGGAATCCCAAAAAACCCACGACGCCGAATTTAAAGAATTCATGCGCGGTTTTCTGCCAGTATCGACGGGTGAAAAAGTTGTTCATGTCTTGCGTGTTCTTGTTGCAGCCTTACTCCTAAAGGAATCTTTACCCCGGATCGGCGGGGTCCCATTTTCTTTTTCTTGATCGAAAAACAAATGGGATGCCCGCCTGCGCGGGCATGACGTGATTTAGCTAAATGAAAGACCTCAAACCAAGCCCCTAGTCCCTATCTTCCAGCTTATAAAGCGGCGCCGGAATGTTCAAATAGCGCATGCGCTTCATCTCCTGCCGGCCGCGTGTAACGGTGTCCAAAATCAATCCGCAGGTGATGCAAAGAAAAGCGACGATCATCAGCCCCATGGACAAAACAGCCGTCGGCAAGCGCGGCACAAGGCCAGTTGATAAAAAGTCGATCAGAATAGGAACGATCAGAACGGCGGAAATAAGGGCAAAAAATCCCGCGCAGAGCGAGAAAAACTGCATGGGCCGTTCTTCTTTAACAAGAACGATAATCGTCCACAGAATGCGGAAGCCGTCGCGGAACGTGCTCAGCTTGCTGATGGAGCCTTCGGGGCGGTCTTTGTAAGGCGTGGCGACTTCGCTTGTCGGCATGCGCAGTTCAAGCGCGTGAACCGTCAGCTCCGTCTCCGTTTCGAATCCGGCCGAAAGCGCGGGAAAGCTCTTCACATAGCGCCGCGAGAAAACGCGGTAGCCCGAAAGCATGTCCTTGAAGGGGCTGCCGAAAATCCACGAAACGATGCTCGTCAAAAGCCAGTTGCCGAAGCGATGCCCCGGGCGGTAGGCCTCTTCGATATTGGTCACGCGCGCGCCGTTCACCATATCAAGGGACTCGCGCCGCAAAAGGTCGATCATCTTTTGCGCCGAAGCGGCGTCGTAGGTCGCGTCGCCGTCCACAAGGACGTAAACGTCGGCTTCGATATCCGCGAACATGCGCCGCACGACATTTCCCTTGCCTTGCAAAGGCTCCGTGCGCACAACGGCCCCGGCCTTTTTCGCAACCTCGACCGTGCGGTCTTTCGAATTGTTGTCATAGACGTAGATCATTGATCCGGGCAACGCGGCGCGGAAATCGGCAATGACTTTCGCGATGGCGGCTTCTTCGTTGTAGCAGGGGATAAGAACGGCCGTACGGGGCATGGGATACCTATTTCTGGGTAACGGGGCACAGGCTCATTTGCTTATCATCAAAAAGCCTGTCCGTCACGTTTTGGCAATCTTTTGCATTCAATTTTAGGCCGAAATATGACAAAGCCTCGCTGCCGACGCCGATTTGCCACGAAGGAATTAGCATCAGAAAGCGGCCATTGGCGGCTTTATGCGCGTCCACGCGCTCATGCAACAGCTTGTTGATGCCCTTGTTCTGATCGGGGCTGGCGAAGTTGCTTTGTATGCGCACAAAGCGGATTTCCGGCGGGAACAGGGGCACAAGGTGCGAATAAGGCTCGAAGCCTGCCATAACAATCATAAGGTTCGACGTATCGCCCAAGGCGGGGATTTGCGCCTGCACGAAAGGCCCGTCCAGCCAATCGGCGCGGCGGTACCAGTTCCCGGCCTTCACGGAACCGGCGATCAGAAGAAGAAAGAAACCAATGGCGACGCGACGCTCGACATTCTTGACCGGCGCAAGGCCGACGGTCAGGACGAGCAGCAAAGGCGCGACCATTTCCAAAGTCACGGCATAGCGGTAGATGGAAAACATAACGAGCCACGCGACATACGCCAACGCAAAGGCCGTGAGCAGGTAGCGCGTCCCGTAAGAAGTCGCAATCGCATCCTCGGCTTTCTTGTTGCGCCCGTAGCCGAGGCGCAAAAGGACTCCGATAGGAAGCAGAACATAAAGAAGGGTCAGTCGCCAATCGCGCCATTCGATTTCGCCGACGCGAAAAGGGCTTTCGGCAAAAAGAAAAGGCATCATGAAATAATCGCTAAGGCTGTGCGGCGCGTATTGAATGTCGCGCGCGCTGGTAAGCGGGGCGAGATCCGATTTGAACAGGTTGTTGAAATAGGGAAAAAGCGGGCTGCCGAAGTTGGCGTTCAGGAAAAGCGCCCAGTAAGTCAGCGTCGCGGCGCATCCGGTCAAAACGCCGATGCCGAAAGCGAAGCTCAGCCAAAAGCCGCGCTTCCAGCCGCCGCCGCAAAACAGCAACGCGCCGCAAAGGCCCACCGCGTAAACGACGGCCGGAAGCTTCAATCCGAACATCAGGCCGACCGGCATGCCAAAGGCTAGCGCAAGCATGAACGCCTGCTTCATGCCGCCCTCGCGCAAGCGGTCAAGATAGCGGACAACCAGCGCCGCCGATAAAAGCGTTCCGATGCTTGTTATGTTATCGCCGAAGGTCGTGCCGATTTGCGCGATGCCGCCGCCGCCAAGCATCCCCAAAGCCGCAAGAACCGCACTGACGATAACTTTTTGCCGCTTGTTCGGAATGATGAGAACGGCGTGCGCGATCATGAACAAAAGGATAAAATTAAAGCCCTGAACGAAGCCAAGGGCGAAGCCCGCGACTTTCGCCGGAACGTGCGTGGCCAGAAGAAAGAAAGGCACGTCCATCAGCGGATTGTAGAAATACGGCGTTTGCGACGGAAGCAGGTCGAGCGCGTAGCGATGATTCAAAAAAGCATAGGCGTTGTAATAATGGTAATTCCGCAAATCCCAGTTCGCGTCCTGCCCCAGATAAAGCGCGAGGAGGCCGAAAGCGATCGGCGCAAGGCAAAGCAGAGCGATGGCCAAGCCGCGCGCGCGATTATTTTTCGGAGGCAAAAAAGGAAGCGTCTGATCGGAATACATGGGGCAACCGGGCGTGGAATGACGGTTCTTATTGCCTATTTCCCATTCGCATCCGAAAGAAGGGGCGGGGCGTCAAGCGTCGAGGCGCTTTTCGGGGTCGGCGCAACCGAAGGGGTGGACGACGCGGATACCGGCGCGAGCGGCGCGGCATTGACGGAGGTGTCGAGGATAAAGCTGCTCATGTGCGACTTTATGCTGGACTCAAGATTTTCGCCCAGGTCTTTCATCAAGCCCGTCAGCATCGTGTAATAAGCTTCCTGCTTTTCCAGGTTTGTCGGCTCTTCCGGCAACGTCAAAACGCGGGTCGCGTCGGCGTTAGCCATGGCATAGCCCGTGCGCCCGTTGGCCTCGATGGCGACTTCCGCGTGGCCGACGTATTTCATGCCCTGCGCGCGCGTGAAAAGATTGTCGAAGAAATCCTGCTTGACGGGGATGGGCTGCGAAACAAGAGAGGCGTCCTTGATGATGATAATCGCATTGCCCGTTTGCCCCGAAGCCTGCATGCGGTCGACAGCCCATTGCTTGATGGCCTCGCCGATGGTCGGCTTGAAATTGTTCGCTTTGAAGACGGAATTCATTTGAGGGGCGGTGCGATCCGCAAGAGAGATGGTTTTCACGTCCAGCGCGATTTTCGGCTGTTGGACTTTGTCCGGCGCGGCAACAGGCGCCGGCACCGACGAGCAGGCGGCAAGAGAGGCCAAAAGGCAAACAGCGGCAAATATCTTTTTCATCATAGGCTCCGAAAATGGGCTGAGATGCCGCGCCGAACGGCGCAGCGAACGTGATAAGGGGATACTAAGGCAGACTGGGAAAAATTAAAGGAGAAAGAGGGGCAACGCCCATGTTTTTTCGCTTTCGCAAAGTGATTGTGTTCGACCAACGCAGCGAATAGGATGCTTTTTTCGAGTTTTAGCAAGGGGGCGGCAATTTATGCACGCGGATAATTTTATAAAAGACAGCCTATCGGATGTGGTCTTATGCGCAAAGACGATGCCCGAAGGGACGGCTTTGACGGGGCTTTGGGGCGTGGCAAGCGTTCTGCTTCTTGGAAACGCTTTGGCGGCGGCGGCCAGCGGTTGTTTGGACGATGTCGCCATATCCTCGCTGGGCGCCGTCATGTTTTACTGCGGCGGCAGGAAGCAATATGGAAGCATCAGAAAAAGCAAAATCGATCTTTTACCCTCCTGAAGCCCGTGTATTAACCATAAGTGGGTGGAAAACTGTGGAAAAGACGACCGAAAGGCGCTTTTAGAAACGCTTTTTTAATTATACAGGAACCGTTTTTTAAGTTATTTCCGGTACATAATACAAACGCGCCAATAAGAGAGAAGTCAAACGGCGTCGATGCCTTCATTGGTTGTTTGGCATAAAACCTACTGCATTATTTTTTGGTTGAGGAAATGTATCTCGGCATCGATCTCGGGACTTCCAACAGCGTCATCGCCGGCATTGTCGACGGCAAGGCGCGCGTTTTTCATCCCGCTGAAGGCGGCGACGTTTTGCCGTCCATCATCTATTTCGACAAGCGCGGGCATCGCCTGTACGGGCGGCGCGCGCACGATCAG
>CAYVNS010000019.1:20129-30372 GCA_964453225.1 uncultured Rhodospirillaceae bacterium | reverse complement strand
GGGATAGATTGGCGTGCTGCTCCTTATTCTGATCAGGCATATCGCGTGTCGCTGCCATCTGGATTCCGTGCTCCGCTGCTTCGCAGCGGCCCCGGAATGACACCGCAAGATGAGGCGCAGTCCCGGAATGACGAGGCCAAGCATGGAATCCCAGTGCGAATTCTTGGGAAGATGGATTCCCGCATTCGCGGGAATGACGCCATTATTTTTAAATTCTGAATGCTGAATGCCGGATACGAACAACTAGGTCGCTTTTTTGCCCGAAAGCCATTCGAATTTGGCGGCGTCGCGGCTGAGGACTTTTTCGAGAGCGGTTGTCACGCGCGGATCGTAGGATTTGCCGGATTCCTGAATGATGTTTTTCATCGCCGTGAAGAAATTCGAGCCGGGACGATGCGCGCGCGGGCTAACGCACGCCACAAACGCGTTCGCCACGGCGACGATCTGCGCCGTGATGAGGATTTCATCCCCCCTTAGCCCCTTGGGCGTGCCGCCGCCGTCGTAATGCTCCAGAACCTGCCGCAGCGTCGGCACAACGGGCACGTCAAAGTCGATGCGCGAGAGAATATCCGCCGACGTTAGAATGCAGTCGCGCACGCGCTGCAATTCATCGGGCGACAGGGTTCCCGTTTTCGTCAAGATCGAGCGCGAAATAAGCACCTTGCCGAAGTTCATCAAAAGGCCCGCGATTTCGGCGGCTTCGATATCGCGTTCGGATAGCTTCATCTCGATCGCCAGCGCGCGCGCCAGCTTGCCGACTTGCGACGAATGGCCCGCAGCATAAGGATCGCGGCGGTCGACGACGGCGACGAGGGTCGAGATGATTTGTTGCAGCATGGTTTCGCGCCGCTCGCGCGCGACCATGATCGTCGTCACGTCCTCGCCGTTCGCCATCACGCCGTCGCCGGGCAATTTGCCGAAGCGGCGCAAGGGGCGATACGTGGTTTGAATATACGCGACGCGGCCCTCCCTGGATTCCTGATCGATGACTTCCAAGGCTTCGCCCGACTGGCGGACGGTATCGAGGAATTTGATGATCCTGTTGCCGCGATCGAGGCCGATGACCTCGACGATGCGTTTGCCGATGATATCGCTTTCGGCTTTACCCAGTTTCTGCGCGGCGCATTTATTGACGAACCAGTATTCGTTTTTTTCGTTATAGACCGTCAGCGTCGATGTCGCGCTGTTGTTGACCATCTGGAAAAAATCGTCCTGTTCGTTCATGCGCCTTTGCAATTCGCCGATGCGATGCAAAAAGCCTTGCGAGGTTTTGATTTTCCCAAGGCCTATCGCCTTGAACGTGCCGATAAAGGTGCACAAGGCAAGGGGAAAAACGCCCACGGCAAACAGATAAAAAAGGTCGTCCGCCGCGAACTCGGCATTCTGGACGAAGAGATCGCGCACGCCGCGCTTGAGGCCCAAAAAACCCGTTACGAGAAGCAAAACCTCGACCAGCAAAAAGAAAAGAAATCTGGCAGAGCGGAACGGCGCGAAGAACCCCGGCATGGAAACATTTCCCGAATGGACGCGTGAGAGATTTTACATCTAAGCGGGAACAAATGAACGTACCGTTAATGCTTGCATCGGGCGGAGGGAGCGGTAACATAGAGTCAGCGAGGATTTATGGTTTCCGATCAGTTGCAAAAAATATCCATTAGGACAAATGAGTTACGCAAGGTTTTTGATAAAACGGTTGCCGTAGACAATTTGACACTGTCCATTTCCGAAGGAAGCATTACCGCTTTGCTTGGCGGCAACGGCGCGGGGAAGAGCACGACCATGGGCATGCTGCTTGGCCTATTGGAGCCCACGTCGGGAAAGATCGAAATACTTGGGTATGACCTGAACGAATCCCGAAGCGAGGTCGCGCGTTACGTTAATTTTTCGTCGCCCTACGTCGATTTGCCCAACCGGCTTACGGTCCGGCAGAATTTGACCGTTTACGGGCATCTTTACGGCGTGCCGGATTTGCGCGGGCGGATCGTGGAACTTGCCGAACAACTTCAGATCGGGGATTTGCTGAACCGCCCGCACGGCTCGCTTTCGGCCGGGCAGCGCACGCGCGCCTCTTTGGCAAAGTGCCTTCTTAACCGCCCGCGCCTGCTTTTGCTGGACGAGCCGACCGCCTCTTTGGATCCCGATACCGCCGACTGGGTGCGCGGGCTGCTGATGGACTACCGACAAACAACCGGGGCGACTTTGTTCATGGCCTCGCACAACATGTACGAGGTGGAGCGCATGTGCGACGACGTGATCGTCATGAGACGAGGAAAGATCGTCGCGCAAGGAGCGCCTGAAGACCTGATGGCCCGGTACGAACGCATCAATCTGGAGGAGGTGTTCCTTGACATTGCCCGCGAACGCATCTGATACCAAAAGACCAATGAAGGCATCGACGCCGTTCTCCTTCACTCGCTCTGCGCCTCGCCTGTCGCTTGCCGGGCTTCCTTTGCTTTTTCAACGGGTTCTTCGCGCCGACGCGCGAAGGCCTCCTCGCAACCGCTCGTGACCTATGCCTATTCTTTCATTGACCCGTTTGTATGATCCGTCCTCCTTCCGCGCGCGGCTTTACCGCGCCCGGGGAATCGCGCTGCGCCATATCTATTTGTATAGGGAATCCTGGCCCCGCGTGATCGAGATGTTGTATTGGCCGATCGTCAATATTACCCTCTTCGGTTTTATCAGCCTTGCCGTTGTGCAGAGCGTCGGCCATGCCGATGTGATGAAGAATACCTTTCTGGGCGGGCTTTTACTGGGCGAGATCTTGACGCGCTCGATACTTGGGATGCTGATTATGTATATGGAGGAGATCTGGTCTCGTAACCTCGGCCATCTCTTCGCCAGCCCCCTCAGGCTTTCCGACTACATTGGCGGTTTGATAGGGCTGAATATCGTCCGGTGCTTTTTCGCCCTGCTTCCCGCTTTTGTTATTGTTTACTTCATGTTCGACTTTTCGATCCTGAGCCTGGGACGGGGATTGCCCCTTTATGCGGTTTTGCTTGCCTTTCAGGGCTGGTGGTCCGGGTTTCTTATTATCTCCCTGCTTTTAAGGCTGGGCATGGCGGGGGAATGGCTGGCGTGGATGTGCTCGTGGGTTTTGCTGCCCTTTATGGCTCCTTACTATCCGGTGTCGGTTCTGCCTGCCGCGTTTCAGGCTGTTTCATGGATTTTGCCCGGCACCTATGTCTTTGAAAGCATGAAAAACCAGATTGCGACGGGGCAGATAAGGTTCGATTACCTGGGCATTGCGCTTGTTCTTAACCTTATTTATTTCGCGGGCGGGGCCTTGATTTTGAGCCGATCCTTCCGCAAGGCCAAAAAGAACGCCGGTTTCCTGCAAATGGGAGAATAGGCGTTTTAAGGCAACACAGTGGCGCCATATTTGATCTTCACTGTGTATGCATGTTGCTGCGCCTTTTCACGAATCATATAGTGTCTTTTATGAGCGAGACACCCGAAAAAAATGCCGTCACCGTAAAACCGCCTTCGCCTGAAAATTTATGGGCCGAGATATCCGTCGCGGTGAACTACCTGACGCGCTTCAGCCTGCCTTTCAAGGACGAATTGCGCTCCGGCGTCATTCGCCGCGCGATGGTTTGGTTTCCCATCATCGGCGCGTGCATCGGCCTGAGCGGCGCGTTTATCGATTGGATCGTCACGATCATGCGCATGCCGAGCATCATTACGGCGACCGCCGCCGTCGTTGCCATGCTTTTTCTCACGCGCGCGCTGCACGAGGAGGAATTCGCCAATCTGGTCGACGTGTACAGCAAAAGCTTTAGCCGGATGGATCATATCGATTGGCTGAAGGAAGAGCGAACCATGCGCTATGGCACGCTTGGCATCATCATGATCATTCTTCTGAAAATCGGCGCGATTGCCAGCCTTGCCGATAATCTTCTGGTGTTCCAGACGCTGATCGTCGCGGCAAGCTGGTCGCGCGCCTTGATGGTGGTGGCCGCCGCATGGCTGCGGCCTATCGACGGCGATCCCGTCGCGGATCATTTTCAGCAGCCCCCCGCCCTGCGCGTCGTATTGGCGCTGGCGATCGGCGTTTTGATCGCGTTTACGGCCTTCGGCGAGGATACGGCCACGATTTTAACCGCGGGTACGATTGCGGGCCTGATCGTCGCCCTGATCGGCGCGAACCACTTGCGCGGCTATACCGGCGCTTTGCTCGGCACCGTGCAGCAGGTGGTCGAGCTGACGGTTCTGGGGATCGTTGTGGCGATACAGTAACGAGTTCGGGAGTATTACGGAAACATCACCCCCACCCAACCCTCCCCCATCGAGGGGGAGGGCTTCTTCCTGCCTTACTTCGCCCGTTCGTACTGCGGCGGCCAGTGGATATCCTCATCGAGAATACGCGCCGAGCGTAAAGGCCAATAGGGATCGCGCAAGAGTTCGCGCCCGATCATCACCGCGTCCGCCTGTTGATTGGCGATGATTTGCTCGGCTTGCTCGGCGCAGGTGATGTGCCCCACCGTTCCGACCGGAATTTGAACGCCCTGACGAATGGCGTCGGCAAAGGGGACCTGATAGCCCGGCCCCGTGACGATTTTGGCGCCCGGGACAAGCCCGCCCGTGGATACGTCGATAAAGTCGACGCCGATTTCCTTAAGATGCGTGCAGAGCGCCACGGATTGCTGAACCGTCCACCCGCCTTTTTCGATCCAATCGGTTGCCGAAATGCGAACAAAAAGCGGCAGGTTATCCGGCCATCGTTTTCGCACCGTTTCCGCAACCTCAAGGACAAAGCGCATGCGGTTTTCAAGGGAGCCGCCGTAGTCGTCGATCCTGTGGTTCGAAAGCGGGGAAAGAAACTGATGAAGCAGGTAGCCGTGAGCGGCATGCAGTTCGATAACCTCGAACCCCGCCTCGTGCGCGCGCTCGGCGGCTTTGCCGAAAGCGGCGATAATCGCCTTGATTTGCGGCAGGCTAAGTTCGCGCGGCGCGGGCCAGTTTTGATCGAACGGCAACGGCGACGGCGCGACAAGATCCCACCCGCCATGCTCCGGCCCAATATAACCGGAGCCTTTCCATGGGATATGGCTGGACGCCTTGCGGCCCGCGTGGCCAAGCTGGATGCCCGGCACGACGCCGTTTTCCTTGATAAACTGAACCAGCGGATGGTAGGCGCTGACTTGCGCGTCGTCCCACAGGCCAAGGTCGCCCGGCGTGATACGGCCTTCGGGAAGCACGGCTGTCGCTTCCTGAATGATGCACGAAACGCCGCCGACGGCGCGCGCGCCGTAATGCGAAAAATGCCAGAAATTGGGGCGGCCCTCTTCGCTGCTGTACGTGTCCATCGGCGACATGAAAATGCGATTTTTGAATGTCACGCCCCGAAGACGGAAAGGCGCAAATAGATGGTTCTTCATACCCGGTCACCCTTAAAAAACAGATTGGGAGGATAATGGCACGCCCCGCGCATGTCCAGTTGAGCAACAAGGGAGTCTTTATAAAGGAATGCCGCTTCAGCTTTTGATAAACGTCAAAGCCCCTATTCATTCCCAGAAAAGCCGCTAGAATGAAAGGCGCTGTTTTTCAATCTCAAGGATCGGAAATGAAAATCGTTATTACCATTATCGGGCAGGATCGCGTGGGAATTGTCGCCTCCGTGAGCACCGCCCTGTCGCAAAGCAACGTTAATATTCTGGATATCAATCAGAACATCATACACGGTTATTTCAATATGGTTATGGTTGCCGACATGGCGGACTCGAACAAGCCGCTTCAGGATTTGCAAAAGGAGCTTAAAGAGCTGGGCGAATCCATGGGGCTTGAGATCAAGGTCCAGCACGAAGCCATTTTCCAAGTTATGCACCGCATTTAAGGATTCCCCATGTTGCAAAGCACAGAGATTTTCGAAACCTTGCGCATGATCGGGGAGGAGAAGCTTGACGTCCGCACGATCACGATGGGCATCTCGTTGCGCGGATGCAGCCATCCCGACATGAAGGTGTTCTGCAAGAACGTTTACGACCATATCACGAAAACCGCCCGGAATCTGGCCAAGGTAGGCGACGATATAGAAGCCGAGTTCGGCGTTCCCATCATCAACAAGCGCATTTCCGTGACGCCCATCGCGCTGGTGGCCGAAAGCAGCCGCGCGGACAGCTATGTGCCCGTCGCCGAGGCGCTGGACAAGGCCGCATCGGAATTAGGCATCAATTTTATCGGCGGTTTTTCGGCGCTCGTGGAAAAGCAGGAAACCTCCGGCGACCGGATTTTGATCCAGTCCATCCCCGAAGCTTTGGCGACGACCGAGCGCGTGTGCTCTTCCGTCAATATCGGCACGACAAAGGCCGGCATCAATATGAACGCCGTGCGCACGATGGGCGAAACGATCAAACGCGCGGCCGAGCTGACAGCCGACCGCGACGCGATTGGCTGCGCGAAGCTTGTGATTTTCATGAACGCCGTGGAGGACAATCCTTTCATGGCGGGCGCTTTTCACGGCACCGGCGAAGGCGACTGCGTGATCAACGTCGGAGTGAGCGGGCCCGGCGTCGTCAAGCATGCGCTGGAACAAGTTCAGGGGCAGCCGCTGGACGTTGTGGCGGCCGCCGTCAAGCGCACCGCCTTTAAGATTACGCGCGTCGGGCAGCTTGTGGCCTTTGAGGCCGCCAAGAGGCTGGGCGTCAACATGGGCATTATCGACTTGTCGCTGGCGCCGACCCCTGCCGTGGGCGATAGCGTCGCCTATATCCTTGAGGAAATGGGGCTGGAAAGCTGCGGCGCGCCGGGAACGACGGCGGCCCTGGCCTTGCTGAACGATTCCGTCAAGAAAGGCGGGCTTATGGCGGCGCATAATGTGGGCGGCCTGAGCGGCGCTTTCATCCCCGTCAGCGAAGACGCCGGCATGATCGCAGCCGTCGAGCGCGGGGCTTTGAGCCTTGAAAAGCTTGAAGCCATGACGTGCGTATGTTCCGTGGGACTGGATATGATCGCCATTCCCGGCGATACGCCGGCCTCGACGATTTCGGCCATTCTGGCCGATGAAGCGGCCATTGGCATGATCAACGACAAGACAACGGCGATTAGGCTTGTGCCAGTACCGGGAAAGAAGGTCGGGGATCGCGTGGAATTCGGCGGCCTTTTGGGGCATTGCCCCGTGATGGCGGTGAATAAATTCTCGGCCGATGTGTTCATCGCGCGCGGCGGGCGCATACCGGCGCCGCTGAGAAGCTTGACGAATTAAATTAAGCAAAAACATAAAAGATGGATCCCCGCCTGCGCGGGGATGACGCGGTTATTTATTGAAAAGATGGATTCCCGACGGCCGTAGCCTTGGCGTAGGCGGAAGGCGGGCATCCCATTTGTTTCTTTCAAAAAAAAGTAAATGGGACCCCCGCCTTCGCGGGGGTGACGAGTACACTTAAGCGGATAATGATCTAGATATTCTTATTCATAAGAAACCAAATCGGATTCCGCTTCTCCGCCCGCCTACGGCGGGCTTCGTGCGACGTTAAACCCGCGAAAAGGAATTTTTTCCGATCCGAATCCCGAATGCTAAAGGCGTTTGATAAACGTCAAAAAAAGCGCGCCGGGTTTCGGATAAACAGAATTTATGCCGTACCGGTGGGTTTGCAAGGAAGAGTAACCCGACATTAATTCAAACCATGGTGTCGTCGTGCAGTCATATCTTCTCTTAACGCTTCAGATGGTTTTGTGCGCGTTCAGCCCGACTCCGAGCTGGGCGCAGGTTACGCCGCCGGTTCGGCCCGTCGTCGCGCGGGAAGCGACGCAGAACATGCCCGCCGCCCAATTCGTTCAGAACCTGGGCAACGAAGCCCTGCGCGTCATCAAGGACAAAAACCTTTCCGAGGATCAACGAAACGCAAAATATCATGAGCTTCTGCGCAACGCTTTCGACATGAGAACCATTGCGCATTTCGTGATCGGCCGCGCATGGAACAGCGCCTCGGACGAACAGGTGCAAGAATACCTGCGCTTGTTCGAGGCCATCGTTATCGACATGTACGGGGATCGGCTGGACATGTATTCCGGCGAAAGCTTCTCGGTCACCGGGGCGCGCGCGGAAAGCGAAAAGGACTTCATCGTCAACAGCAAAGTCGAACAGCCGGGCGGGTCCAAAGCCACCAATGTCGACTGGCGGGTGCGCCAGAAAAATGGTCGTTTCGCCGTTGTGGACGTGATTATCGGCGGCATTAGCCAGAGCGTAACCCAACGGGAAGAATATATGTCGATTATTCAAAGAGATAACGGAAAGCTGGACGGGCTTCTTGCCGTCATGCGCCAAAGGCTTCAGGATATGAGCGGCGAAATTATTGCAACGCCGGCCTCTTCCGCAGAAGTTAAAGGCTGAATTAAGCATATCCTTTCAGACCCCGCCCCGCCAACGCGCAAAGTTCTCGCTTACGCGTTGACACTGGCACTATTTCATGTAAGAGGTCTCCGCCTGGAAAACTTCAGTTTGAGGAGAGCTAGACGTGTCGAAAGCGGAATGGGGACTTAAGCGCATCTGCCCGAGCTGCGGAACGCGCTATTACGATATGAAGAAAAATCCTCCTGTTTGCCCGAATTGCAAGACGCCCTTCGACCCTGAAACGCTTATGCGCGCCCGTCGGCGCGGGCCTGAAAAGAAGGCGGCGGCGAAGGATGCGGCGGATGCGGTGATCGACGATCTTCCTGTGACGGACTCGCCCGCTGAAGACGCCGTGATCGAAGACGCCGAAGAGCTGGCCGACGAAGATACGGAAAGCGTCGTTGACGTCGAAGAGGCGGAAGAGCGGTAAGGCTTTTCTTCCCCGAGTTTCCAAAAAGATTGAAAACAAATGGGACCCCCGCCTTCCTCCTACGCCAAGGCTTCGGAGGACAAGTCGCGGGGGTGACGGTAGTTGCTGATGGGGCCTCCGCCTGAGCCTGCCCCAGCCCAACACGCGAAGCGGCGGTTGATGAAGTTCGGTATTCCTCTTGCCAAACGCGCTTGAGAAGGCGAAAACGGATTCATGAAAGTCGTTTTCTTCTGCCCTCCGGTGTCCGTCATCAATGGCGGGATCAAGCATATTTTTCGCATGGCCGAAGCGCTGATCGCGCTGGGCCTTGATGCGGCCGTGTTCGAGCAAAACGGCGAGCGGCCCTCATGGTTCGCTTCAACAGCGCCGGTTGTCGGGCAAGGCATCTTTGCGCCGTCCGCCGAGCACATTTACGTGCTGCCGGAGGATCAGCCCCATATTCTTGCGGACTTCGCGCGCTTTCCCCAGCGCAAGGTCATATACAGCCAGAACCATTTTTACGGCGCGCTTGGCATCGGCGATGCGGAAAGCTATGCCGATTACGGCGTGACGGACATTCTGTGCAGCAGCCGCACCATCTACGATCATTGCCGCGTGCGGCATCCTTCCTTGAAGGCTCATGTGATCCCGTGCTCGGTCGATCCGGCCTCGTTTAAACCCGCCGACGTCAAACGCAAGGCCATCGCCTACATGCCGCGCAAACGCCCTATCGAAGCCGTTTATCTGCGCGACATGTTTCGCTTCACCTACCCGGAGTTTCGCGCGTGGGAATGGCTGCCGATCGACAACGTGTCGGAAGGCGAGGCCGCGCGAATGATGGGCGAAGCGCGGGTGTTTTTATCCTTGAGCCGGTTAGAGGGCTTTGGGTTGACGCCTCTTGAAGCCATGGCCGCCGGATGCGTGGTCGCGGGCTTCACCGGCATTGGAGGACGGGAGTATGCGACGCCTGAAAACGGCTTTTGGGCCGACGAGGATGATTTTCCGGCGTGCCTTGCCTCCATCGCGGAAGCCGTGGGCTTGAGCCTTGTGACGGACGAGCCTTTCGCAAGATACCGCGCGGCGTGTCAGCGAACCTTGGCAGCTTATACGCCGGAGGCATTTAAGAAAGCCGTTGGGGAAGTTTGGAAGGGGATATTGGGGAATTAGAGGTGAAGCTACGGCGAACTTGTTTCCAAAACCACCGAAGCCTTGGCGTAGGTGGTCGCGGGCATGACGGCAGTTCTAACTGAAAGGGAATCACTCTAATACCACTCCCGATCAAACAGACTCTCTTGCTGAAATATCACCCCCACCCTGACCCTCCCCCATCAAGGGGGAGGGGAATAAATCTTCCTGACCCTCCCTCATCAAGGGGGAGGGAAATAAATCGCGTATTTTCTGGCCCTATATTTCTTCCTGCTTTGACAGATAATCCGCCGTGTCGCGCAACCACCGAAGCCTTGGCGTAGGTGGTCGCGGGCATGACGGCAGTTCTAACTGAA
>CAYVNS010000019.1:0-20029 GCA_964453225.1 uncultured Rhodospirillaceae bacterium | reverse complement strand
CCCCATCAAGGGGGAGGGGAATAAATCTTCCTGACCCTCCCTCATCAAGGGGGAGAGAAATAAATCGCGTATTTTCTGGCCCTATATTTCTTCCTGCTTTGACAAATATTCCGCCGTGTCGCGGATTTGCTGGGACATGCTGTGAAGGCGCAGGCCGTGGGACGTGAACAAACGCGTCATCGGCTCGGCCTGGCCGACATAGACATCGGCCGTTGCGGTTGGGTTTATCAAAGGGCGCTTGATCGGCAGGTGAGGCTTTTGCAGAACCGCGCGGATAAGCTCGGCGAGATCCGATAGCTCAAGGCTTTCCGCGCCTTTTGTATCGAAGATCGCGACGTCGCCATCTTTGGGGTGGAGCAGCATCGACAACGCAAGGGAAAGTAAATCGAGAACATGGATATACGAGCGCACGACGCGGTGCGCAGCGCGGATCGTTATGGGCTGGGAGGCCAAGGCCGCCTTGATCATCGAGGCGATGGCGTAGGTGTCCGTTTTATTGATGAAGGCGCCCGACAGATTGAAAACGCGCGGGATGCAGGCCGGGGCTTTTCCGGTAAGGCTCAGGAACTTTTGCTCGTCCTTCTGCTTGAGAAGGCCGTAGGGGTTGGCTTTGATGTTCGTGTCGAGCGTGTGCGTGCCGCTGCGGTAGACCGCGCCGGACGACGGCATAAAAAAGCCGCGCAGATCGCAATGGCGGACGGCTTTTGCGACGACAGCCGACAGGCGTTCGTTCGTTTCGATGTAATCGTCGAGGCTGGTGTCCGCGACGCGGTCGCGCGTCATGAAGGCGCAATGGAAGAAGATTTTCTCGCCGCCGCCTGTTTCGTTCTCCATCGCCTCAATGGCGCGGCAATCGATCGTGCGGCCCGATCGAAGGGTCAAAGGCCGGTTTTTCGATCCAAAGGCATGCACACGCGTATCCATGGCGTCGCCAAGCACGGCATCGAGGATTTCCAGAATATTGCGGCCGATCCACCCTCCCCCGCCCGTGACGACCAGCGTGGAGGAGGTTTGCCTTAAAGCCTCCGCCAGAGGCGACGGGAGGGAAAAGCCCGTCATGCCTTGCCTTTGGCTTTGTAGTCCTTATGGCAATAGCGGACGATGGTTTCGGCCATGGTGTCGATCGCCTCGGGAGAGAGTCCCGGATAGACACCCACCCAGAACGAATCCCTCATGACGACATCGCTGCTCGTCATGTCGCCATAGACCCTGTAAGAGCGGCCTTCCATATACGGTTGGCGCGTGAGGTTGCCCGCGAAAACAAGGCGCGTGGCGATTTTATGTTCGTTCAGGTATTTCAGCAAATCGTCGCGCCTGAAAGGAGCACCCGCGCGAACCGTGAGGACGAAACCGAACCACGAAGGATCGGCGTGGGGGGTCGCTTCGGGAAGGATGAAGAATTCCTCGACGTTCTTCAGCGCGTGTTTAAGACGCTTGAAATTGGCTTTGCGGGTCTCGACAAATCCCTTCAGCCTGTCGAGCTGGGCGAGGCCGACCGCCGCCTGCATATCGGTGATTTTGAGGTTATAGCCAAGGTGGGAATACGTGTATTTGTGATCATAGCCTTCGGGAAGGCTTCCCAGCTTCCAGCCAAAGCGTTTTTTGCATGTGTTGTCGCAGCCCGGCGCGCACCAGCAATCGCGGCCCCAGTCGCGGACCGATTCCAGAATGCGGTTGATCGTGGCGGAGCTTGTGCAGACGGCCCCGCCCTCGCCCATCGTGATGTGATGCGCCGGGTAAAAGCTGAAGGTGCCGATATCGCCGTACGTGCCGGTAGGCTTGTCTTTGTAAGTCGATCCCAGCGCGTCGCAGTTGTCTTCGATCACGAAAAGCTTGTGCTTCTTGGCGACGGCCATGACGGTATCGAGATCGAACGGGTTGCCCAGCGTGTGCGCCACCATGATGGCCCTGGTTTTCGAGCTGAGCGCGGCTTCGATCAGGTCGGCGCGGATGTTGTAGGTGGGGATGTCGACATCGACGAAAACCGGCGTGAGGCTGTTTTGCAGAATCGGGTTGATCGTCGTCGGAAAACCGCTGGCGCAGGTGATGACTTCGTCGCCCGGCCTCAGCGCGCGGTCGCCCATGAGGTGGCTGGTCAGGGCCGTGAGCGCCAACAAATTGGCGGAGGAGCCGGAGTTGGCGGTCAGCACATGGTGAACGCCAAGCGTTTTGGCGAGGCGCTTTTCAAAGACCGCGTTGTAGCGGCCCGTCGTGAGCCAGAATTCAAGGGCGCTGTCGACAAGGGTTGAGATTTCCTCAACCCCGTAAACGCGGCCCGACACCGGAATCACGCTTTTGCCCGGAACGAAAGGCTTTTTCGCATGGGCGATTTCGGCGTACTGCGCGACAAGCTTGAGGATTTCCTGGCGCAGCTTTTCGGCCTCGGGAGAGACGGCGGTGGGATTGGAAGGGAGAGGAAGGTTCATTTTTTTCTCTTGCTGTTATTCTTCTGTCATGAAAACCAAATCGAATTCCGCATCTTTGCGCTAGGCGCGCTTCGTGCGGAATGACGCTATTCGTTTGCCTTCGGTGTGGATCAAGCTTTCGTAAGACTTTATTTGGGCCAAGGTGACGGCTTTCATATCGCCGCCGCCAAGGCGCGCCTTGGCCCAGTCGACGGTCATGTCGAGGGCCTGGTCGAGGGTGAGGCGCGGGCTCCAGCCGATGTCCGCTTTCGCCTTGCGGGAATCGAGGCGCAAAAGCTTGGCTTCGTGCAGCTTGCGCGCATCGGGGACGATTTTCGGCTTGATGCCGCCGCCCCAGATCTTGCACACCTTGTTCGCAACGATGCCCACCGGGACGGCGCTGTCGTTTTCGGGGCCGAAATTCCAGCATTCCGGGCCTTTCGGCATTTCTTTCCATAAGGTTTCAACCGCGAGCAGATAACCGGCAAGCGGTTCGAGAACGTGCTGCCACGGGCGAATGGCGGCCGGATTGCGCAAGACAGGCCTTTCGCCTTTGGACAGGGCCGCGATGATGTCGGTCATCAGGCGATCCTTGGCCCAATCGCCGCCGCCGATGACGTTGCCCGCGCGGACGGAGGCGACGCAGGCCGTGCCCTTGTTGAAGAACGAGCGGCCATAAGCCGATGTGGCAAGTTCGGCGCAGCCTTTGCTGCTGCTGTAGGGATCGAAGCCGCCCATAGCATCGGTTTCGCGGTAGGGCTTGAGCTGTTCTTTATTCTCGTAGCATTTGTCGGTCGTCACGATGAGGGTGACGCGCGCCCCCGTTTGCCGTGCGGCTTCAAGCACGTTCACCGTGCCCATAACGTTCGTTTCAAACGTAGCGACGGGCATATCGTACGACAGGCGCAAAATGGGCTGGGCCGCCAGATGCAGCACAATGTCGGGCTTGAAGGATTTCATCGCCTTCAAAAGGGCCTTGGGATCGCGGATATCCGCGATTTGGTGGCGGGCGATGGCCGATTTGATCTTTGCCGCGTCGAATAAGTTCGGTTTGGTGGGCGGTTTGAGCGAATAGCCGTAGACCTCGGCCCCGAGCCGGGCCAGCCAAAGCGACAGCCAGCCGCCTTTAAAACCCGTATGGCCCGTGACAAAGACGCGCTTGCCTTTCCAGAAACCGGCGGAGGGATTTCGGAAAATCATGCCTTGCGCCTTTTTCTTGCGCCATTGGCGACTTTGAGGTCTTTCGGCGCGACGTCTTTCCATACTTTCCATGGCGCTTTGCCGCCGGCCCACAATTCTTCGAGGTTATGGCGGTCGCGCACCGTATCCATCGGCTGCCAGAAGCCGTGATGCTCGAAAGCCATCAGCTGGCTGTCGCGCGCGAGGCGCTCAAGCGGCTCTTTTTCCCAAAGCGTTTCCTCGCCCTTGATGTATTTCAGGACTTTCGGCGACAGCACAAAAAAGCCGCCGTTGATCAGCCCGCCTTCGGTCATGGGCTTTTCCACGAAACGGCGCACTTTGCCTTCGACGATGTCGAGCGAGCCGAAGCGCGCCAGCGGGCGCACAGCCGTGACGGTGGCCAGTTTGCCGTGCTTGCGGTGGAAGGCGATGCTGGCCCCGATATCGACGTTGCCGACGCCGTCGCCATAGGTCATGCAAAAAGCGTCGCAGTCGGAAAAATATTTGGCGGCGCGCAAAAGCCGACCCCCCGTCATGGTTTCTTCGCCCGTTTCGGCCAGCGTGATGCGCCAGTCTTCGGCGGCAACCTGATGAAGTTGCACGCCGTTCATTGTATCGACGGTGATATCGACGTTATGGAGGCCATAGCTGAGGAAATACTCCTTAATCTTGAATCCCTTGTAGCCAAGGCAAATGACGAAATCGTTGATGCCGTAGCTGGAATAGATTTTCATAATGTGCCACAGGATAGGGCGGCCCCCGACCTCGACCAAAGGCTTCGGAGTCAGAACCGTTTCCTCGCTAAGGCGCGTGCCTTTGCCTCCGGCCAGAATGACAGCTTTCATCCTTGATTTTTTCGTCATACTTTTTCCGTTTCAGGTGTGAATCAGGCCAAAAACATACGACATAGAGTTAAAGCCTACAAGGTTAAGAAAGGGGTGTGGTTATGGGGTTTTCGCCCCGCCCAAAAGAAACCAGATCGGATTCCGCATAAATTTTCTTTGAAAATTTTGCGGAATGACGAGATTGCAAAATCTTTGCCTATTTAAGATAGCGGGCGACTTTGGCGTACAGCGCATCGTCGAGATCCGGCGACATTTTGTGCAGCGGATTCGATTCCATGCTTCCCGTAGCCGTGACGCGGCTCATGATTTTGGGGAAGTACGTTTGCTGCGGGTCGATAGGCACGATAAACCCGGCGACACCCGGCGCGGCGAAAAGCTTTTGGAACGCGGGGTCATTTTCGAAGTCCGGCTTGAGGCGCATTACCGGCACGTCCCACACGCCGAACAGCTTTTCCCAATTCGGAAAGCCGAGGCCCGTTTTGATGTCGCAGCCGACATAGCGGCCTCCGAAGTAGTTGCGCTGCGTCATGCGGATCGACGCGTAGCCGTTATCGTCGTAGATGAAGATTTTGAGATTCAGCTTGTTGATGGCGGCCGTGCCGATTTCCTGAATGTTCTGCGAGAAGCCGCCGTCGCCTTCGATCAGGATCGTGCGGCGGCCCTTGCCCGCGAACGCGGCGCCGATGGCCCCGGACAGGCCGTAGCCCATCGAGGCGAGGCCGTGGTTGGTGATCAGGCCCTGCCCCGCTTTTTGCCGGAAGGCTTGCATGATGGTCGTGAACGCGCCGCCGCTGCTGCACGGGATGACGAGATCGTCTTTCGTCGCAAGGTCGGAAAGCCGCAACGCGAAGTCAAACGGCGAAATATAGCCGTCCCCGGTCGTGTTGGAGGCTTCGAGCAGCGGCAGGGCTGCTTTCACCTCACGGCAGAAGGCAAGCCAGTCTTCGTGTTTGCCGAGATCGGACTTGGCAAGATAGTGGAGAACCTGATTGGCGTCGCCGCAAACCGGCAGGTCGACTTTCGGATGGCCTTTGTCCAGCTCGGCCTGATCGCAATCCACCTGAACGACTTTACCGACGGGCACGAATTCCTGCCAGTTAAAGCCTGTTTGCTGCAACCCAAGGCGCGTGCCAAGCGTAACCAGCACATCGGCCTGCTGCAAAAGAAGATTGGCGTAACGCTGGCCCCATGTGTTCGGGCGTCCGAAGTAATTGGGGTTGTCGGCGCTAATGCGATCCGCGCCGTTCCATGTCGTCGTTATGGGCACGCCCATTTTTTCGAACGGCGTTGCGTAAGCGACTTTCGGATTAACGCCGCCGCCGAGCAGGATCATCGGGCGCTGCGCGCCGCGGATGCGCGCGGCGATTTCCTTCAGCGTCGCTTCGGGGACTTGCTTGACCGGATTCGCGGGAACCGTCAGGGGTTTTTCAAGCTCGGAAAGGTCGACCGTGCGGGCCTGGATATCGAGCGGCACCTCGATAAACACGGGGCCTTTGCGGCCGCGCGCGCTGGTTTGGCTCATGTCGAAAAAGGTTTGCTTGTCGATAGGGCCCTCTAGCGTTTTCGAAAGCAGGCATATGGGCTTGGCGATGGCCGCGCCGTCGATTTCCTGAATGCCGCGCTGGCGCAGCTTGCCGTGGCTAAGATCCGCCGATTTGACCTGCCCGCCGAGCACGAGCAGTTCGCGGCTTTCGAGCCACGCGCCGCCGATGGCGGTCATGACATTGGTAAGACCCGGCCCGGAGGTGACGAGCGCGAACGCGCGTTCGCCTGAATTGGTTTCGTTAAAATACTCGGCCGCGATGCCTGCGGCCACTTCGTGGATAACGGGGATGGCTTTGAATTTCCGACTGCACGATTCAAGAAGGTGCATGACGCCGCCGCCGCCGACATAGAAAAAGGTTGTGTATCCGAATTCCGCAAGCCAGTCGGCCAGAACGTCGCTGTATTTTGAGGGCATGGCGTTTCCTTATCTGCATTCAAAGTTGATTTGGAAATTAGTTTCTTCCGAACCTAAGTCAAGAAGTATGGGAAAAGGGGGATTCAAGCGGATTTTTTGCGAGGCGGCGGGCTATATGAGCCGCTGCCGCACGGCCATCGCGGATGGCGTAGTTCGTTCCGCGATCCTCGGGGTAGATTTGCGCCATGGTCGCGATAAGCGCGTTTTCGAACGGCGTTTCGGCGGGCGGGATATGCGCGGAGTAGCCGCGATCCGTTATCGGCTGGGCATAAGCTGCACGAGAGACCTTGTAATCGGAAATCCATGAGCGATCCATGCGCGGGAACATGCGTTTCAGGTGTTCCAGGGCGAGGTCGATATAGGCCTGGTCATCGGCTTGCCAGAGCGGGTCTTCCGCCGGCAGGTAACGCGACAGGAAAACGATGTGCGCGTTTCCGTAGTTTTCCGGCTTGTCGAGGTTCGTATGTTCGATGATGCCGACAAAGGGGAAGCCCGGATCGTTGACGTTAAGCCAGTAAATGTCCGACAGTTTTTGCGTCAATCGAAGGACAAGGCATATATTGCCGATGTACCTGACGCGGCGAAGCTTTTGAAGCCATTCCTTATCGGCCTTGTCTTCGAGGATGTCGGCGATGATCGGGAAAGCGGGCGTGAAGAGAAACTGTTTCGCTTTTATGCGCGCGCCTGATTTTGTGCCGAGCGACGCGATGGCATCCCCTTCGGTTTCGGCGCTACCTACGTGCTGGCCAAAGAGGACTTTGCCCCCCGATGCCTCGATGGCCTGAACCAGGGCATCGGTAAGGCGCCCGAAGCCGCCCTTGAAATAGGCCAGTTGCTCATCCCCTTTCTCGTTTCGCGTGCTGCCGCGCAGGACGAGCTTTTTCCACATCCAGACCGCATTGACGGATTCCCCGAAAACCGAAAATTTGGAGGCGATGAGCGGCTCCCATACGAGGCGATAGACGTTCTTGCCGCACAAAGGTTCCAGCCATTCGCGTATCGACAGATGTTCGATCGCGCGCCAATCTTTAACGCGGCGGACAAGGAAAACCAGAAGCCCAAGGCGAAGTCGATCCGCAAAAGAAAGCGCCGTAAAACGCAAAAGATCCATCGGCGACGACAGCTTCCACAGGCGGCCGTTCAGATACATGCCGGTGCGCGAGGGCAGAAGGACGAGGTCCTTTTCCATGCCAAGTTCCTTAACAAGTTCAGGCACATAGGCGTCGTTGTTAAACCAGTGGTGATAGAATTTTTCGACTCTTACGCCGTCCGCAAAGGCAAAGCTGCCCGCAAGGCCTCCCGCGGCGTCATCGGCTTCGAGGACGCAAACTTTGTAGCCCTGCTTTCCGAGGGCATAGGCCGCCGTAAGGCCGGTGAAACCGGCCCCGACGATGGCGACATCATACGTTTCGGTCATTCACAAACACCTTTTTGCCCTTGCCGGAACGTGATCCAGCGATTGAAGGAAAATTGCAAGGCCACGACGACCGGCAGCGTTAGAATTTTCGCAAGGCGCGCATCCAGCCCGCCCCGTTCGACAAAAAGCCACATCAGCGCGGCGGAGACCAGATAGCCGATACCCGCCGCACAGAGAAAAAGGGCAAGCCGGCGATAGACCTTATCGCGCACGCCGAACGTAATTTTCCGGTTCAGAACGAAGCTGACAAGCGTACCGGCGAGATAGCCTATGGCATTGGCGGCCTGATAGCCCTGCCCCACATAGAGCGCGAAGCGGAAAATCGCGTAGTCGGACAAGACGCCTATGCCGCCGCAAAGACAGTAAAGAATAAATTGCATTACGCTTTATCCTTTGGGCTTTCGGGCGCGCCGGTTTTCGCCGCAATCACATATTGAGGGCGCCCGTTCAGCGTAAGAAGGGCCCGGCCCAAATACTCGCCCAGCATGCCCAAGGCCAAAAGCTGGACGCCTCCGATAATAAGGATGGTGACGATGAGCGAGGACCAGCCGATGGGCATGACATTAATCGTAAACCTTTGAATGACGAACAAGACGGCAAACAAAAAGCCGACGCCCGCCATGACCATTCCAAAAAACGAGGTGATGCGCAGCGGCATGATCGAAAAGCTGGTGGCCATTTTAAGCCAGAGGGAGACCGACTTGCAAAAGCTGTAATTGCTGTCGCCCGCGTATCGGTCGTGATGATCGACATCGACCATCGCGATGTTGCGCGTGACCGACAAAATCAGCCCGTCCACATAGACGTAAGGCCCCTGATAGCGAAGGATTTCATCGCGGATCACGGGCCTGAACGCGCGGAAAGGAGACAGGTAAAGCTCGCGCGGCTTGTTCATCAGGTAGCTGGCGACGCTATTCGTCAGGCGGCTGCCGAGCACTTTCCATAACGGGTGCTTGCGCTTTTTAAAGCGCGCGTAGGCGACGTCATGCCCTTGCTCGACCTTATCGACCAAGGCGGGAATGTCGGAAGGCGCGTGTTGCAGGTCGTCGTCCATCGTCACGATTACCTCGCCTTTCGCCTGCGCGAGGCCCGCCATCACGGCGTTGTGCTGCCCCGCGTTGATGCGCAGCAGGATTCCGGCGACGTTCGGCTTTTCCTTTGCGAGCTTTGCGATGACTTGCCAGCTGTTATCCGGCGACTGGTCGCAGACAAAGATGATCTCATGCGACCAGCGGCGTCCCGCCGCGACTTGTTCGACTTGGGACACGATCTGCGGCAGGCTTTTTTCGCCGCCATAGACCGGTATGACTACGGACAGATAAGGCATGAAGACCTTGGACGATGCAAACGGAAAAGGATCATTTCCGCTTTAAACAAAAGGAAATATCGCCCGGAAAGTAGCATGCCTTAGGGCCGAAATGAATACTTTTTTAGCCGGGTTTCCCTTCCGCGTAATACTTGCGGATGACGCTTTCGGCATAGGCATCTCCAAAGCGGATGCCGAGGCGCGCCGCGATTTGTTGCATATTTTTCGAATCGATATCGTAGCTGCCGCCGGCGTCGACAACCGAATAATCGGCTTTTTTCCCCAATACTTTTTCGAAGATCGCGACCAGTTCAAGAATGGGCGTGGAGGTCGGACAGGCGATGTTGGCCGTTTGATTGTCCTTTTCCCGGCTGAGACATTCTTTGACGATCACGGCGACATCGTCGATGTCGATGATATTTCGCGTCGCGTTTTTCCAAACCTCAAACGGGCTGCCGTCTTTTATTTTTTGGTAAAGGAAATTCGTTAACGTATGGCGGTTCGGCGTATTGCCAACGACCTGGGGAAGGCGGAAAATCGCGAAGGATTTGGCCTTGCCGACCAGCTCTTCCATTTCCTTTTTATGCCCGATGTAGGGCGCCTTGGTCAGCGCGGGGTCGAAGAGGCTGCATGTGCTGAAGTAAACGATTTTCCGCCCGTTTTTCAGATGACTTTGAAGCAGTTCTTTTTCGCGGCCAAAGGCGGCGGCGTCGGTCTCGCCGGAATTGGAGACGCCGGAAGCGAAAATGAGAATGTCCGGACAATCGGCAAAAAACGGAAAAGCCTTTGCTACGAGTCCATGTCCGATAATCATGAGTTTGGCTATGTTTTGGGGGAAACGGGGCTTTTGGCGAAATCTTTTTTATCCGGCAACGAAAAAAACCGCAAGCGGATTTGGCTTTCTTCCTCTTTGCCTACTTGCTTTTCCGCCGGTTTGCCCATAAATCTCGACCTGTTGCTGAAATTGCCGCAAGGATTACATGTCCCCCCTTCGCATCCTGATGAATTCGCTCCTGAACGCCAGAGAAGGAGGCAATGGACAGCTTTTGATGAAAAGGGTTCTTTTGGGAACCCTTATTTTGATCGTCATAAAAGTGATTTTCTTCGGCCTGTTTCCGATTTACCCCGACGAAGTCAGTTACCGCCTTTCGACGACGCGCTTTCTTATCGACGGGCATGTGCGCATTACGTCGTGGGCGTCTTGCACCTCCACTTATGCCCTGCCCTTGCCTTTCCTGATGGAGATCGGCGCGTATCTTTTAAGCCCGCTTGTGCACATCGTTCACTATGGCTTTTTGCGGCTGATTGCCGTCGCGTTTTTATTGCAAGCCGTTTTGTGCCTTGTTTTGCTCGCGCGGCGCTTTCATCTATCGGCTCTGAAAGGCGCGGGCTTTACCGTTCCGCTGCTTATCGTTTTCCTGATGAGCCTTCAGACGTTTTCCCCCGCCTCCACTGCCGTTTTCATGTTGCGGGGCGAATATCTTCTCTTTTTAGCCATTCCTCTTTTTTTGTTGGTTGCCGGGAAGGAAAAGCAGCCCCCTGCCGGGCGTGGCGCGTGGTATCTTTTGGCGCTTTTGCTGTTTACGGCTTCCTGCTATTTGCATCCCAAAACCCTTTTTTTCACTCCTTTCTTCGGTTTTTTCATTTGGCTGTTGTTCCGCCCCGCAGCTTTTGTTTTGCGCGCCCTGCTTCTGGGGCCGCTTTTCCTTATCGCCAAGCAATCCCTTGACGCGTCGAAGCAGCTGGTCGTTTGCGACGAGTTTCCCGCGCTGGCGGCCTTGAACGCGTCGTTCAACATCAATCCTATCGATTTGCTGAAAGGCAATGCCGAGGCGATTCAACAGTTTCTTTCGAATAATGCCGCGTCCGGCCTTTTGAAGATCGTCCGGCGGTTTTTGTTCTCCGTAAACTATAACGTCACCGCGAACATCAATTATTTTCCGACCGTTTCCGACGAGAGCGGCTGGAGCTTTATCGGCTATACGCTTGCCAATGCCTTTATCATTGCGTGTGTTTTGCTGCTTTTGGCTGCGGCGGGATATGTCGCCGTCAAAGCGATCAAGCTGCGCACGGAACGGGCAACGTTCTGTCCCGAGCGCGCCGTTCTTGAGCTGGCGGGGGTCGGGATCGTTTGCGTTTTGTTGCATATTCTTTTCAACAGGGCGCGCCAGTTTTATGACGCGGGGACGTGGGCTTATCTTCTGGGCTTGTGCTGCGCTTTCGGCCTTTTGGCGTTGGCCTCGATTTCGAAGCGCATGAAGGGCGCGGAAGGAAATAAGGTTTCGGCGCGCGTCTTGGCGTTGGCTTTATTTTTCCTGATCGGCAACCTGATCGAGACCATCGTTCTGGCCGGCGTTTATTTTCCGCCCGTTGTTTTGCGGGGCTGGAGCGGCGTTGGCGTTCCTGTTGTAAACGTCGCAAGAAAAGAATCCCTGGGCGTAAACAGGGCCGAGGAATATTCGCGCGTAAATGAATTTCTGCCCCTTTGCGGCATCGCGGAAAATGCGAGGCTGATTATTGAGGATCGGATCTATCCTTATGTGCAGAACCACCCGAAGCCTGCGCAGATTTCATGGCTGTGGCTTGCGTTCGATTCAAAGCTCGATCCGCAAATGCCCGCCGAGGCCCGCTATGCGGCCCTATGGGAACAGACGCTGGCTTTCATGAAGAAGAACGATATTGCGGCTGTCGCCGGCCTTTGCACGAATATTGGCGAGAGGATACCGCCGGATCTTTTGACGATCGAGCCGGGCGGGCGCGGGTTGAATAATTCTTTTTGCTGCGTGAAGGCGCGGGATTAGACGGCCATTGTTTATTTCGGGCCGCGCGAGACGAAGACGAAGTAATTCATGCCGAAGTAATTCAGCGCCATCAGAATGACGGACAGAACCATGGTGGTGACGACTTGCGCGGCGACGGGATGAATGCCGGTCATGCGGGGAATGGTATTAAGAACGGCAAGATTGATAAGATAGACGACCAGCGTCAAAATCAGGAATTTTCCGATTTCCACATGATAGGCGCCTTTCGACCGGAACGTGAGAATTCTGTGCGTGAAGTAGGCAAAAACCGCGCAGAAGACGCTGCTGACGATGAGCAAGGCGTTGTTCCCGACGGCCCCATCGCTGAGCCAGAACAAAAAAGGGAAAGTCGCGACGCCGACGATCGTGTTGACGCCGCCCACAAGCATGAAGCGTCCGAAAGAGCGCGGGCGGACGAGATTGGAAAAAAACGCCCTGAAGGATCGACCCTTGAGATAGATGCCCATTTTCGGCTTCCTTCGTTACAGCGGGGACGAGCGATTTTCCTTGTCCATGTCGGACATATCCCTCAGCAGATCGTTACGGCAACCGATGCCGCCCTTGGGCCATCCCTCGGCGCGCTCCAGCACCCGCACGATAAAGTTCTCGTCAAGGCTGATCTTTACGCCGTCCTTTTCGTTGATATGCTTGACGGCCTGCAGAATCTCCGGCGAATTGGCGTGCACAACGATTTTGGAATAGATTTTCGTTTGGTAGTCTTCGTTTCCGAATTTTTCCGCCGGAAGATACTGGTCTCCCGTGTAGATGCCGACGATTTCCCAGTCAGGATATTGTTTTTCCGCGAAAAAGAACAGGGAATAGATCTGCTCGATATTTAAGGGGACGTTTGCGCTCAGGAGATACTCCCCTGCCCTGTTTCCTCCGCCCGCGTAAAGAAACGTATCGGTTTCGGCAAAGGACTTATTGTCGACCATGCACTGGAGGTAGCGCGCGAAGGCATCCTGGACGAGCCTCCGGCCCAGCAGTTTTCTGTGCCCTTGCGATACGCCCGAGGGAACGGCCATCTGGACGATCATTTTGGGCGGGCTTTCGCTAAGGCTCGTAAAATCTTCCATAAGCGTGGTGGGGCGCGCAAAATCATACCATTGAATGTAACTTCGAGTCGGCGGCAAGCGCTCGGAAAGCGCGTAGAGAATGGGCATGCCGGGATAGATCAATATGGGATCGCCAGGCAATGTCTTTTTTTGGATATCGGACACAATTTTATCGATAATCGCTACGCGCGAGACCGATAAGCTCATCCCGGCAAGCATTTTTTGATCGGATGAAGCGTTGCTTGTAAACACGGACGGTTCGGCATTGCCCCACCACGTATAGGGACTGGACAGTTTCGCGAACTGCATGCCCGCCGTCACCTCGACGATCAGGATAAATGCGGCGAAGAGGGTCACTTGCGCCCAGCCAGGTTGGAGCCTCGACAAGACGTCAATCCCTTTTTCAATCCAGATGGCAAGATAATAGACAAGGATAAGCGCCGTTCCCACGGGATTGAGGGAAGCGGTCATCGTATTGGCGAAAATCAGCGCACCGAAAATGATGATTCGCTCGAACGCGCCATCCTGTTTTTCCGCCTTCTTGCCCAAGGATATCAAAAAACCGTAACCGTCGACGAAATAAAGGCCAACGGCGGCCATGGTGAACAAATCGTAGCTGCTCCAAAGGCCCGCCTTTCTTACGATAACGACCAAAATCAGCAGAACCATGAACAGCAAGGCCAAAAAGCCCAAGCCCTGCTTGAGCGCCGGCGGCTGTCTTTTAACGTACGTCGCAAGATTTTCCCTATAGTATTTGTAGGTCTGCAAAAAGAGTACGATGAGGATAAAGCCGATAAACGCGCGCGTTATGATGTAGACGTTGCTCGTGTCGTGAAAAACGCGCGTGATCATATAAAGGGGCGATCCCTTCGATTCCACATTCATGAGCGAGCGATAAAAGTCGGAAATACCCATGTAAGGGACAAGCACATGTATAAGAGCTGCGCCAGCGGCGAAAAAGGCGAGGCCATAGCCTGTGATAAAGATTAAATGAGGCAAAAAATTCTTACCCCGCGACGAGGCCTTTTTAACAATCAAACCTGCGGCAAGATGGGTGAAAATGACGGCAATAAAAAGCAGAAGGCCCAGGTTTTGCTTGGTCAGGAACAAAAGCTGCACCGCCGTTCCGGCAGCCAGGCCGCCTAAAAACATCCCGCGCATTCCTTTTTGGGATGGGCCCTTTAATTCCGGCAGAAGCAGCGCAAGGCAGAGAATTGTGAAAAAGCTGACAAGGGAGTGATAATCACGGGCGAGATATATCGGGAAGGTCGTTTCCAGCAGAAAAAACAAAAAAGCGGAGGCAAAGCTGGCGGCTCGCCCCGATGAGCCTTTCAGCCACAAATAGACCATCGCCGCATTCGCGATCGACAAAACAACGCCGAGCATTTTATGCAGGGCAATGTTGTTCCCTGAGACGAGATCGAGAAAATCGTAAAAGACCAATGTCATCGGCGGCAGGACAAATTCCACATCCCGATAGGGCTGCAAGCCTTTGTCTTTCAAATATATGAGCGTTTCATACCAGCCGTCCGTCAGCGGCAACACATGAACCGCGACCACGAAAGCGGACAAGGCGGAAAGAGCGAATAAGAAAGCGATAAAAATATTGATCGCGGCAATATAACCTTTGGGGGTCGACGAAGAAGATTGCATGGACGCCTCTTTGGGGGTTCTTACAGATAGGTTTTTTAAAAATTGACGCGTTCTTTTTCGACAACGCGCGGGGGGCGACGGACTTGCTGGTGGATGGACAAAATGTACTCGCCGAGCACGCCGAGAAAAAAGATGATGATTCCGTTGAACAGGAACATGCCCGCGATCAGCGTTTTGATCCCCGAGCCGACCACAGGATACGGGGAAATCAGGCCGGAAACGACGTTGACGATCGCATACAATAGGCTTCCGATGGCAATCGCAAAGCCGATAAACAACGCAAGCCGCATAGGCACATGGGTCGTCGATATGATTCCGTTTAATCCCTGATCGATCAGATTCACAAGGCGGTTTTTCGAAAAACCGCTTCTGCGGGCGCGCCAGCGGTATGGAATCCCGGTCGTTTTCGACGAGCAGCGGAAAGGCATGGCGCGGACGAACGGGTAGGCGTCTTCGAATTGACGCATGGCCTCGATGATTTTTTTGTCCAACAGTTGAAAATCGCTGAGATTCAGGGGCAAAACGAGAGTCGAGAGGCTGCTGAGCATTCGATAGTAGATCTTGCGGACGGCCGTCATGATTTTCGATTCATCGCGGCTTTCCTTAATGCCGTAGACGACATCGAAGCCATCCTCCCACTTTTTGACGAACTGGGGCATCAGTTCCGGCGGGTCTTGCAGATCGGCGGGGACGAACATGAAAACCGCGTCGCCGCTGGAGCTGAAAATGCCGTTGACGGAGCTGCGGATGATGCCGAAATTGCTGGCGTTCAGGATCAGCTTGACGTTTTTATCGTTCGCGGCGATGCGGCGCAGAATATCCACGGTTCCGTCCGTCGAGCAGTTATCGGAAAAGATGTGCTCGCGTTCATACCCGGGAAGCTGTTCTTCGAATATGCGGCGCACTTCTTCGTAGCAGCGCTCGACATTACCTTGTTCGTTGTAACACGGCGTACAGACAGTTATTCGTTTCATAGACACTTTTTCCTCGGCCGGGTGGCCTCTTGACCGCGATCTCAAATAGAAGCGCAAATCGCCGGCTTCATATATAGTTATGAGCGGGATTTTACAAACACTCCGATTCAATATCCGAAAATCCTGCTTTAGAAATTAGCAATTACTTCCCTCATGACAAGGAGAATCATGCGGTCGTTCTCGCCGCTTTTCGGCAAAACGAGGAGCTCGGTGCCGACGCCCGAAGGAATAACGATCCTGTAGTTATCGCGCACGTGTTTCTTGTCGGACTTGAAACGCTCCAGTATGTCTTCCGCTTGGAGCGCGCGCACGATCTCGGGCAGGTTATCCACCGGTTTTAAAAGGCTTTTGATGTGCGCTTCGAATGCGTCCCAGTCGCTTTCGATTTTTGTATGCAGCTCTTTCGCCAGAATTCCCGCGCAAAGAATGCCGATGCCCACGCCGATCCCGTGGCTGATCGCGAAATGCGACGCCCCTTCGAAGGCATGCCCGAAGGTGTGCCCGAAGTTGAGGAGAAGGCGGTCTCCCTTGTCGAACTCATCCGTTTCGATGAACCATTTTTTCGCGGCAAGGCTTTCGGCGATGACAGGCGTCGCCGCCTCGGAGGTCATGGCGAGCGACGGATGATGGGCGGCGTAGGCTTTCCATGCCTTGCGGCAATAACAGATTTTCGCCGCCTCGATGAGGCCTGCCGCTTTTTGCTCGATGGAGAGGCTTTCGATAAGCGACGGGTCGATAAGAACGCGCGAGGGCGGATTAAAGGTGCCGACGATGTTTTTGAACTCGCCCACGTTGATCGAGGATTTGCCCCCGATGCAGCTATCGGCCATGCCTAAAAGAGTCGTCGGCATGTAGTCCCATGTCAGGCCGCGCATATAGATGGCTGCGCAGAAGGCCGCAACGTCCTGAACAATGCCGCCGCCGACTGCCGTCAGGCGCGTGCCCCTGTTGATACCCATACGGCGCATTTTGATGATGATATCGGGAATGGCGTTCAGGCTTTTGTTTTCCTCGGACGCGCCGATGGCGATAAGCTTCCGGCCCGCTTTTTCGAAGTCGGGCGCGAAGCGTTCGTCGCACATGATGAGGCCGTCGTCTTTCGCTTGCAAAAGACTGCCGTAGAGGCCCTTTTCAATTTCGACGCGGTAGGAGCCTAGCGCGGATTGTATATCAAACGACGTGGACATTTCTGAACCCCAGATCGACGGCGATAAACTGGCCGGTGATGGCCGTATTCTGCGCCGAACTGAGGAAGGACACAAGGGAGGCGACTTCCTGCAACTTGGGGAGGCGGTTGAAAGGCGTCGCGCGCGCCAGACGATCGATTTGTTCCGGCGTTAAATTGGCGCGCGTCATGGGCGTGTCGAGCGGGCCTGGAAGGACCGCGTTGATAAGGTGGCCTTCCGGCGCCAGATCGGCAGCCGCCGCCAGCACGAGGCCCTGAAGCGCCGCTTTCGTGATCGCGTAGGAGTACTTGCCCGGACGGGCTTCGGTTTGCCAGACGGAGCTGATAACGCTGAGCCTTGCGGGAGCCCGAAGCGCCTTGGCTTTTGCCAAAAGGGAAAGCGTTTTGACGATATAGAGAACATTGGCGCAGTAAACCGCTTCGTGCCGTTCGATATCGACTGTTACGGCGCTGTCGTTGAGGTTCATGCCTTGCGCCCAGCATACGGCGTCGAACGGGCCCTGGGCGGTTAGCTTTCCCACATCGAAATCGTCGGCAAGCGGATCGCAATAAATCCACGTGGCGTCGTTGAGGCTTAAGTCTTTCGCCGGTTTGCGGGCAACCGCGATCACCTGCCAGCCTTGATCGAGCATGGTGCGGGCGATGGTCGAGCCGATCGCGCCCGTTGCGCCAAACAACAGGAGCGTTCGTTTTGCGTCTTTAGTCTTTGTCATCCCGGGACTCATCGGTGAGAAACGAACGGAATGCCTTGAGAGGGCGGCTGACCTTTAGGCGCCAACGGCGCGTAAATTCGGAGATTCCGCCTTTTGTTCGAGAACTTTCCAGCGGCTTTCCAGCATGTCGATACGCTTGCTGTCTTCGCGTTCGATGGTGCCGTAGTAGTCGCGCTTGTTCTGCAACCAGAGAAGCTCGAAGTGGACGGCGTGGAGCAGCCCTTCTTCGATGTTAGGAAGGTTCAGGGCGGAAGCGTCGAAGATCACCTTGCGCGTTTCAAAGCGAGTCAGATAGCTGTCGTTGATTTGCCGCAAGGCGGGAATGGCGTCCATGGAGACGCCGCCGCCGACGATAAAGTCCAGCTTCTTGTTGGCGCAGGCTTTGGAGGCCTTCAGGCAGCAATCCGTTACTTGCTTGCCGTTGATCGCATCGCGCGAAAGATTGCAGGACAGCGAAAAATCGACGCGGCCAAAAACGACGCCTTCGACGCCGTTCGGCTTTGCCGCTTCTTGTATGAGGGAGTCGATGTCTTTGTATGCCGCTTCGGTTTCCATATTAAAGAGGAAATCGGTATCCATCTGGTCGTCCGCCGAATAGACTTTGTTCTTGGCGTCGATAAATTTGCTAAGCGCATAGACGCTTTCAATCATGGGCGCGATGATATAATCGACGCCGATTTGCCGGCTTTCCATCAAATCGCGCATAGCCTCGCAGCCGCCGACTTTCAGGCCAATTTTAACGTCCGCTTTGCGCGCGATTTCGATCAGGCGAAGCAATTCATCGACGCGGGTGCCTTCCGCCTCAAATTCCGCCTTAACTCCGAGACAACCGAATTCCTGCCGCTCCTTCTTCAAGAGATCGAGCATCTGACGTTCGCGCTGGTTCATGTTATTCCTTTTTCTAATTCAATCGCATACCTTCCGCGTTGTGCGCGCGGGTAATTTGCAAACGTATCCGTAGATTCGCCTTTTTGCAACAGCCAACTAACGGCTTGGTAAAGAAATGATGTTCCAGCCGAATACGCCGCTAATCTATTCCTCTTGCGATCTTAAGTAATTTCCGAACAGCGGCTTTTACGAAGCCCCAAACGCTGCGATCCTGAATGATGCAATAAATCGTGTAGGCAAAGCTGGGTAAGTATACCCTTTTATGGTAAACTTTATTTCGGACATGTTCCTGCGTGAGCGCGATGAAGCGATCGAGGTCGCGCCAATAGTCGGCATAGCTTTTCAGGTAATTTTCCGCCCCCTGCCCGACCGTTTTTTGGGCGCGGCTGATTTCCGCCGGATCCGCTCCCCATGCCATGCCTTCGGGGCCGAGTTCCTTGATGGCGATGATTTCCGTAAGGTGCGGATTCGGCAGAAAGACCGTTGGGCAGCCGCAGAGAACGGCTTCGGTCGCAAGCGCCGTGTTTTCATAAGAGAAAAACAATTCGCTGCGGCGAAAAATGTCCGCGATTTCCTGCGGGGTTTGCGATGCGGCCAGATTACGGGTGATCTCGACGCTGTTTTTCGTGATGTCGAAAAGCTTGCCTTTATGCGCGACCTTATATTTATCGGCGTAAAAACAGGTGCCTTGGCGTTTTTGAGGCGTTGGCCCCGGATTGAAAATGCGCGTGTCCGTGGCCGGAAGAAAAAGGATGTTGCCGGGGGCGTTCGTTTTTTCGGCCAGCACGCGCGAATAGCTGAAACAAAGCTCGCGCGAGTCGTATTCCTTGTCGCCGCCCAGAAGGCCCGGAAAGTTCATGACATAGCGAACGACGCAAGGGGAGCGGAAAGGATTGCCCGCTACCGTTTCGGGGTAAACCATAATCGGGGTTTGCTTTTTCTCGAAGTGGCTGCGCGCGATAGCGGGCGTGAGGATGGGAGTTAAGAGGTCGGGGCAGACCTGCCTTTTTCGCCACGGCAAAGCCGGATAGAAAAGAAGATACGCCATATGGCCTTTGCGGTTCAGGCTATGGCACAAAAGGTGCAAAACCCGAACGCCCGCCGAGGTGCGCGTATAAGGCGGCGCAACGATGTAATAGGGGTTTTTGACGTTCGGATAGATGTAATCGATGGACATTTTGCACGACACAAGAGAACCAGAAAAGGGAGATTCCCAAGAAATGGCGCGCGCGTAAAGGAAAAAGTTAATTTTGGGTGGTGCCTGGGGACGGAATTGAACCGCCGACACGAGGATTTTCAGTCCTCTGCTCTACCAACTGAGCTACCCAGGCCTTGGTTCCTTCGCAGGGTGACGCTTATAGGCAAGGAATATCCTGTTGTCTAGCATTTGTATAATGTTAAGGCTACTTGGCCCCGGAAGGCTCTGTCGGACGGGGTTTCCCGCACCTGTCGCTCTTTGGCAGGGGGAATAAATCGGATTCCGCCTCTTCGCCCCGCCTTTCGGCAGGCTGCGGGCGGATGACGAATCCGAATTTTATTATTGCTGCACCTTCACCCCCACCCAACCTCCCCCATCAAGGGGGAGGGGAATAGGATTCCTATGTATTGATTGCAGACCTTGAAGCGTTAGCTTAGGGGGAAGCACCC
>CAYVNS010000018.1:0-31497 GCA_964453225.1 uncultured Rhodospirillaceae bacterium | reverse complement strand
TTCGTCCCGCCGTGCGGGGGGACTTGGTGCGGAATGACGGTTAATTTAACTCACCTTTGGCTTTGTTCTGCGATTAGGCGGGCGTTTGCTTCATACACTTTCGATAAAATCTCGGCTACCGCGACGATCGCTTCGCTGGGAATGGGCGTTTCAAGATCGAGCGTGGCGAGCAGTTCGGCAAGGTCCGCGTCCGTGCGCACCTTGATTCCGCGTTCAAAAGCCAGTTCGAGAATTTGTTCCGCTAGTTTTCCATAGCCGGATGCGATAACCTTTGGCAGAGAATCAGGGCCGCCTTTTCTCATCTCCCTGATGCTGCCTTGCAGGGCGACGGCAACTTGCCGCTTGTCGCCGGGCAAAAGCGGCGAGATGTTGGGCTGGAAATCCTGTTCTTCGTCCATTCGCGGAGTCTATCGCAGGCCCCGCGAAAGGGCAATTAGGATGGCTTGCGTTAACCTTTTGTTTACCGTTTTTCGCAAGACTGATTCGTTCGGCGTTCAACGGTGCGAGTCGCGGGAGTTTTTCTTATGGGATCGAGCCTTACCGGCGTTTTTGATCTTCTCTCCCAGAAGATGTCTTATTTGTCGCGCAAGCAGGCGGTGCTTGCCGAAAACGTCGCCAATGTGGATACGCCGAAGTATCAGCAGCTTGAGCTTAAGCCGTTTTCTTTCGGCGACGCCTTGAAGCAGGCCGGTACCGGCATGCGCGTCACCGATCCGCGGCATATCGTGCCCGGCTCTATGGCGGGGGCAAACGCCCAGACCGTGCGATCGAAGGATACGGAAGTTCTGCCTTCGGGCAATACGGTGGATGTCGAGAAACAGATGATGGAAGTGTCGAAAACCTCGATGGATTATCAGACGATGACTTCTCTTTACCGGAAAATGACTCAGCTTTTCAAAATCGCCATCAAGGGCGGATCCGGCGCATGAGGTGCATGAATGCCCAATGAAGTAACCGATATTTTCGCGATTTCGACCTCGGGCCTGAAGGCCCAGAACCAGCGCATGAAGGTGATTGCCGAAAACGTGGCGAACGCCGGCACCACCGGTACGGCGCCGGGGCAGAAACCCTATCAGCGGCAGATCATCACGTTCAAAAAGGAATTCGACAAGGCCATCGGCGCCTACAAGGTCAAGGTCGCGGGCGTGCACGCCGACCCGACCGACTTTGCCAAGAAATACGATCCTTCCCATCCGGCGGCCGATACGCAAGGCTATGTGCTGCAGCCGAACGTCAACCCGCTGGTCGAGACGATGGACATGAGCGAGGCGAGCCGCTCTTATCAGGCGAATTTGGATGTTATTGTCGCGTCGAGGACTATGATTATGAAGACGATAGGCATGCTGCAATAAATGAAGGGTGGTCAAACGGAAAACAATTTATGCGGAATCCGATTTGGTTTCTTATGAGTTAAAATAACAAATCGGATTCCGGATAAATTCCTCGCTTCGCTTGGAATTTTCCGGAATGACGGCGCTCTAAAACTTTGGGGGATTCAATGGTTATGAATGTCGCGGACGTCTCGATGCTTTACAAGAAAAGCGGGGGCCTTTCCGAGTTGGCGGGCGGCGGCGCTTCTGTTGCGGGCGCGAGCGCGGGCGACGGCAGTTTCGGCACAATGGTAAAAGATTTTCTTGGCGACGCCGTATCGGCCGTGCGCGAGGGCGAAAAATCCGCCGGCTCCGCCGCTTCGGGCAAGGCCGATCTGGCCAGCGTCATTACCGCGATGAACAATGCCGAAATCATGCTGACCGAAATCACCGCCATTCGCGACAAGGTGATTTCCGCGTATCAGACGATTACGAGCAGTTCGATTTAAGCGACTAAGTCGAGGTTAAGAGCGCCCGATCTTGCCGCATGCAGCACGTAAAGCAGCTTGCGATCCATTCGGAAAACAACCAAACAAATGGGACCCCCGCCTTCCTCCTACGCCAAGGCTTCGGAGGACAAGTCGCGGGGGTGACGATCATTTGATCGAATATTGATGGAACTATGCCGAGGTGCTGACGCTGACTCCGCGGATCGTTGAGGCAGACGCGTCGGCCAAGGCCGTGTAGGTCGACGGCGGCGGCGTTGTTGCTGCGGCCGCAGCGGCTTCTTCGGGCGCCGGGGCAGACGTGTGCACCGGGGCCGGTTGCGCGGCGGGAGCGGGAGGCGGAGCGGCGGCAGTGATCGCGGCAATGTCTGTCATAATTTACTCCTTGCAGCGCTAAATACGTTGCGCCGCGCCTAAAAAATTCTTTTCCAATATGGAAAACAGTTTACTATTTTTAGTTTAATATCCGGTGAAGCGAAAACAAGATTAAGATGTAAGTACTTAGATTCTAACGATAATTAAGTTAACGGGCCTCGGGCTCCGGCAAACTGCGCCTTCCGGCCCTTTGCGCTGCCTCTGACTCGGGCGCATCGCCATCGAGCACCCAAGCAAAACCTTCAACCTATTAGCGGATATTGCATTTGTGATAGCCCATGATTACATTAATGCGTTATTTCTGCTTGTTTATGCCCCAGTGGAGAGGAAGATGCTCGCAGCCGCGACAGAGGTGACCCAACCCGCCGAAGAAACGATCAACAAGGTTCCTTATCTAATGTCGAAAAGGGAAGTCGAACATTATCTTTCCTTCCTGCATCAAACCGTTTCGGTGTACGACACGGAAAACTATATGTTCAGGTTCGATTTAATACGGGCGCTTAAAAAAGAAAATTTAAGAACGCTGCGTGTCGAGAAGCTGCGCGATACCGTCGAGGCCGTTTGCAAATACGACGCGGACAAGATCAAACGCGTGGGAGCGAAGGCCGTCGATTCATTTTTTCCGATGTCGGCTGTGTTCGCAGGGAGGTGCGAAAGCTCCAGAAGATGGAGAGGGAGAGGAAAAAAGAATCTTACAAGAGGGTTCTTATGGCTTATGCGCGCTCAAAAGAACAAGAATACTATAGAAAGATAACGCCTCCTTCGATCAGCGAGGAACGGCATCGAAGCCAAAGTCCTTTTTTCACGGAAGGATGCGGGAATCATAAATCCCCGCAACTGCCGACCCCTGTCAGGATTCCTGTTACTGTCAGAGTATGTAGGGTAGCGGGCTAGGGAAACAAATCGGATTCAGCATATTCGCCCCGTTTGCACTGGGGCTGCGTTTTTCTATAAATCATCGCAAACAAATGGGACCCCCGCCTGCGCGGGGGTGACGGTATCCTTGAATAATAGCCAGACCTAGCCGAAGGTCGCTTCGGTGGATTCGGCTGTCGGCGAAGCGCCCTCGCGGACAGTTTCGGCAAGCCCTGCGCATTGCGGCAGGATATGCGTGGCATAGAAGCGCGCCGAAAGAATTTTGCCGTTGAGGAATTCGGGATGGCCTTGACCGGCTTTTAAATCCTCGTGCGCAAGGAGCGCCGAGCGGATCAGGTAAAAGCCGCCAAGCGCGTTGCCGAAAAGGCGAAGGAAAGGCGCAGCCGATGCCGCCGCCAGCGCCGGTTTTTCTTTTCCGTTTTGCAAAAGCCATAGCGCGGCATCCATCGCGGAGGCGAGGGCGTGCGAGAGGTTCGCGCGCATCATTGCGAAGCCTTCCGGCAGATCCGCAGGCCACGCGTTTATGAAGGCGTTGATTTCCTCGGTCATGGCGTGGAAGGCCGCGCCTTGATCGAAAATCAATTTGCGGAAAACCAGATCGGACGATTGGATGCCGTTCGTGCCTTCGTAAATCTGAAGCACGCGGGTATCGCGCATGTGCTGGGCCGCCCCCGCTTCCTCGACATAGCCGACGCCGCCGAAAACCTGAATGCCGGTCGAGGTCACTTCCAACGCGCGGTCTGTCGTCCACGCCTTGACGATGGGGGTCAATAAATTGGCGCGCGCTTGCGCCGTTGCCCGGGCTGCCTCGTCGGCCGTGTGGCGGGCGGTGTCGATGGCAAGGCCCAGATGGTAGGCTATGGCGCGGGCCGCTTCCGTCGTGGCTTTCATTTCAAGCAGCATGCGGCGCACGTCCGGGTGGTGAATGATCGTGACGGGCGGGCCTTTGGGGTCGTCGACCGCGCGGCTTTGCACGCGGAATTTCGCGTAATCGCGCGCGTGCTGGTAAGAGCGCTCCATAAGGCCGAGGCCTTGTATGCCCACATTGAGGCGCGCGTTGTTCATCATCGTGAACATGGCCGCAATGCCGCCGTTTTCCTTGCCGACGAGGTAGCCGACCGAGCCTTCCTTGTCGCCAAACGCGAGCACGCACGTGGGGCCGCTATGCTGGCCCAGCTTGTGCTCGACCGAGACGACGCTGACTTCGTTATTCGGGCCGAGGCTGCCGTCGTCGTTAACCAGGAATTTCGGCACGAGGAATAGCGATTGTCCGCGCGTGCCTTCCGGCGCGTCGGGCAGGCGGGCGAGGACAAGGTGCATGATATTTTCGACCATGTCGTGATCGCCGAAGCTGATAAAAATTTTCTGCCCTGTAATGCGGTAATGATCGCCTTCCTTGACGGCGCGCGTTTTAATGGCGCCGACGTCGGAACCGGCTTGCGATTCCGTAATGTTCATCGTGCCCGACCATTCGCCGCTGACAAGCTTCGGCAGGTATTTCTGTTTCGTCGTTTCGTCGCCGTGGGCGGAGAGAAGCTCGATCGCGCCGCCGGTGAGCATCGGGCAAAGGGCCAGCGCGACATTCGCCGCCTGAAGCATGTCGAAAACAGCCATGTTGACAAGGAAGGGCAGCCCTTGACCGCCGAATTTCTCGTCGACCGCAAGGCCGTTCCAGCCGCCGTCGATAAAAGCCTTGTACGCGTCCTTGAAACCCGGAGGCATCGTGACGGCTCCGTTCTCGAACGTCACGCCCGTTTTATCGCCAACGTCGTTCAGGGGCGCGAAGACCTCGGACGCGATTTTGCCCGCTTCGCACAGGATGGCGCTGACGAGATCGTCGCCGATGGAGTCGTAGCCGGGCAGGGAGGCCAGCTTGTCCAGCCCGATAAGGCGGTTAAGGACGAATTGAATTTCAGTCAGGGGAGGCGTGAAGGGAAAGGGCATGGCGGGTCACGAGGTTTTGGAAGGGGAGGGAGCGTGAAGTGATACCCTATATATAGCATATGTAAAGACGTTGGCTATGGCGGTAATTTATGGACGGATGCTTGTTTATTGCGGCCCACAGGAAACCAAATCGGACGCATAAATTCGCCCTATAGGCGAATTTTGCGGAATGACGTTAGGTTGTGAAGGCGCGTTACCCCTAGACATGAGTCGATTTAAGGGATGATTGGTTAAACGCGCAATTTTTTATCGAAGGGCTTGCAAACAAAAAAGTTTAGGGTTATCAAGGCGCCTCTTGTGCAAGCGGCTTTTGGGCCGCTTTTATCATGGGGGCGATTAGCTCAGTTGCCCGCGGGCCCCTGCCTTCGCAGGGACAGGCTCCGGCCACCGCAAAATAATGAGCGTAGGAATGGTGTTAGGGCGATTAGCTCAGTTGCCCGCGGGTCCCTGCCTTCGCAGGGACAGGCTCCGGCCACCGCAAAATAATGAGCGTAGGAATGGTGTTAGGGCGATTAGCTCAGTTGCCCGCGGGCGAAGGCCCGCAAAACAAATGAGCGTAGGAATGGTGTTAGGGCGATTAGCTCAGTTGGTAGAGCAGATGACTCTTAATCATCGGGTCGGGAGTTCGAGCCTCCCATCGCCCACCATTTCCCTGATCCTGAATGTTATTTCTTACGAAAAAAAATAAAATGGGATGCCCCTAATGTTCGCACTTTTGGGTGCGCCCGTAAGGGGGCAAGCAAAAGGGCGCCCTGTAATACGATGAAGGGCGGAGGCACGGATCTCTTGCGGGTTGGTCTTTGCGCGCCATCTGTTCGTTGATCGTATATATCTTTTCGGTTTCCGGTTGCCGGGTGACCTTGGCTTTGACGAGTTCGCTGAATTCATCCAGTGAAAAGCCGGGAACGATCATAATGCGCCCGTCATTGGTTCTGATCTCCAAAGCCGAGCTAAATTGCCGCCCCGCAGGTTCCTTGCCCGAAGCCGGGTAGAGCTTGTCTTCCGTGTAATGGATATCCAGCGCCGAGGTTATGGAAGACACGGATATTTTGCCTAATTTTACATAGCGGCTCAGGCAGGCTTGATCTGCGTTCACCTCTTGTATCAGGCAATGAAGCTGGATGCCTGAATTTCCAAAAAGCTGTTCTCTAAATCTCTTTGGATCCTGAGGGATTATGAAAGTATCGCTCATTGTAAACTCCTTGCAAATAGGGCGTCAGACAGGAACTTTGGATAGCATATTTTACCGGCCTTCCAATACGGATTCTAGAGGGATAAGGGTTGGGCAAAAACAGCGTTTATGGTTAACGACGAGCGGAAATAACGTAAATTCAGAATCTTGCGCGTACGTCGATAAGAAGCGGGCGTGACGGTATCCTAATTAAACGGAATTTGCTGTAGGAACAATCTAGACGTGAGGGGCGCTTTGGCCCGGGCCCGGCGAAGGCAAGCGGTAAGAACGGGAATTGCTGATGCATGTTTCGGGTTGTTTATTGCAAAGATTCACCTGCTTTGCCGAGATATCCACCATTCCCGGGTTCTTATCGTCGCGCGTTTTGGCGCGGATATAGTTTTTAAACTCGCTGACCGATAGGCCCGGAAGAACGTGCTGCCTTCCCGAACTTGAAATCAGCACCGTGCATATCGTGTAGGTTCTCTTGCCGTTCTCTGCCGAGGACAATGGATCTTGCGTGTAATAGGCCTGCGAAACGCTTTCGATCGTGGATGTATTGATTTTTTCAATGTCGAACGAGCGGATACAGGCGTCCTTCGGGTCGATGGATTTTACCTCCAGGAATCTTAGGGTAAAGGGGGCCTCGCCAAATAAGTCTTCATGCAAGGAAGGATTTTGGATTTTTTCAATTTTTCTGTTCATTGATTTCTCCAATATAACTTAAGGAATGCCGCCTTTTCTAGGGCAGAAAATTAGCATATCTTTTTATAACATGGGCACAAAAAACGGTTTTCACCGTGCGCTGCGCCGCGGATTGGGCGCGGTTCCTGCGTCATTCATCATGTGAAAGAGCGGGTTATAAGGTTAATGCGCTTTGCCTCGCTTCGAGGCTGCAAGGTCGTTGTACGATGGCGGCGGCCATGATAACAAATCATGTATATTTTATTATATCATTTCAGGAAAAACATGCCCCCCAAAATGGATGTCTTCGATATTCCTTCCCGGACGGAAGCGACAATTTCGGATCTGATCATATCGGCCATTCGAAAACAGATGGATGTTATTGCCGGCGGTATTTCCTTCGTTAATAACCCTGTGAAGGAACCTGTCGGGGCAGGGGCGAACCCTGACGAAGGACGGTATCGGTTTGCCGTCTGCGAGATTGTTGGCCCCTTGGGCCGACGCCGACTGCATAGCCGCGCGGAGGCCGAGCAGGCTCGGGACAAATTTTTCGACCTTGTTCCTTCGCTTCGCGAAACGTCGAGCGTCGACATAATAGAACCTTTTTCAATCGTTCCCGATTTGAGCGTTTTTTTTACAGTGCCGCCGGAGCCCTTCAGGGATATGCTTGGCAAGCTCGGCCTTTTGGAAAAGCTTGCGGACATACAAGAAGACGGGAACGTAAAGCTTGGCGAGGCGCAGATGGCGCTGGACGCCGTGACGGCGGGACTGAAAGACGTATTGGACGAGGGCGTTTCGGTTCGAAGCATCAAGATCATGCGCATTATGGGATGCCACAAGGCGGAGATCGTGTTCGATCCTATGGACTGGTTGCCGTCTTTGTCGAAGCCTGAGTTCTTTGACGCCTTGGGCCTTCCGTCCGCGGCGTGTTGTTCGCATACTAGTTTCGATGTGTTGAACGGAAAAAGTTGGGTGGAAGCGAAAGCGCTGGAAATAAGCGGCGCAAAAGGCGTCGATTTCCTGTCAACACGCCTGGAAAAACTTATCGAGGACTTCGGCCAACGCCCGACAAGGCGCTGCAAATCGACCGTTTGGGATCGCGCCGGAGAGCGCCTTGACTCGGAAATAAGGGGCTGGGACGCGCATCGGGGGGCGCTGTCGCTGCGGCAGTAAGAGCGCGACCTTTTTTATTCTCTTTCGATAGGCGGTTTTTTTAAAGGCTTGCCGCCTTGCTCGATGAGCACTTGCTCGCCCCTGACCTGCCACATCGGAGGAACGGCGGCGAAGACGACTTCGATCTCCTCCTTCCATTCGCAGGGGTTTGCTCCGGCTTGCGGCCCTGAAAGGCAGGCTTGCGGCAGGGAGTAGGAAAAGGATTTCGACAGCGTCTGGCTCAAGACGACCGTCGAGGAATAGCCCTGAATCGTGAATTCCGCATAATCGCCCTGCGATGTCTTCTTCGTGCTGCTGTAAACGGCCTGCAACAGGCATTTCGTCAGCCTTATCTGCGGCGGGTGGTTTTGAAGAAACGCCGTCCATTCCTGATCGGTTTTGAAGGGAACGAAGAGGGACGCTTTCGAGTGGTTTTCCAGATAGTAGCATTTATCAAAAGCATGGATCGGAACCACCGCAGCACCCGGATCGATGCGCGCGCCCCATAGCTGGGTTTCGCTATAGGTAATAGAGGTCTCGCCGGTATTGAGGTTGTAGGTATCAAAGGTATTGCTTCTCCAGATAGGCAGGGGGCATCCGTTGAATCCAATGCCGCCGCCTGCCACCCGGCAAATGTAATCCGGCTGCACCGGATAGGAATAAGCCGGCGACGCAAGCGCAACCGCAAAGAGAGCGAATGATAAATAATGTGTTAAGGCCATCTGCGTTTATCCTTAAAGGCAGTCTATTTAGTCTTAACCATCTTAAATAAATAAATAATTAAGGAAAATCTCTCATTATTGGTGCCTGTAATGCACATCTGTGTGGAGAAAGTTATGTCCAATTTATTCTCGCAAAAGATTGTTTTCTTTCTCTGCCTTTTGTTGGCGGCGCTTATCAGTTTGCCGACATATGCAGCCATACAGAGATGTAATTTCGATGTCTTTGCCGAAGGCGCGACGTATGACAATGAATCCGGCATTGGCAATGTTATTCGCATCGGCAATAAAGCTCGAAATCTCGCTTTTCGCCTGGATACCGACAAGCAGGATTGCGATTGGAGCGTCTATAAACGTCCAGCGTGGATCACCTTTTCCAAAACTTCAGGCCTCGGCGATGCAACCTTAAACGTGTTCGTAGCGGCCAATAATGGCGCTCCGCGTACCGGAACGATCGGACTGGCAAATAAGGAATATACCGTAATTCAGGGCAACGATTGCGCTTATGTCGTAAGTCCCGCCGATATTAAATTGCCCGCAACAAGCGGGCGCTTATCCTTGCGGGTCGATACGCAAGGAACGTGTCCTTGGCGCATTACCAAATCCTTTTCCTGGGCGGATTTTAGCCCGTTCGACGGCGCGAAAATGGGAACCGGGACGAAGGTACTAAGCATTCCTTATCAAGCGAATACCTCTAGCGAGGCTCGCACCGGCGAAGCCGTCATCGCCGGAAAGACTGTTAGGGTCACTCAGGAAGCTGCGAAGCAGGAATGCACATATCATTTAACGAAAGGCGGCTGCGTCGGCGTTGGGTGCTTCTATAATTATGGTAGTAAAGAAAGCAATATGACCATTCAGGTTATAACGCAGCAGAATTGCGCATGGTCTGCATCGGGCCCGTCGTGGATAAGTTTTGCCAAATCTTCAGGCTCCGGCAGCGGAGTGCTTTATGGCATTGTCAGCGAAAACAAAGGGGCGGAGCGCAAAGGAAATGTGACTGTAGGCGGGTCATCCGTTACTGTTTCTCAGGAAGCCGCGCAGCAGTGCACGTACGAAGTCAAGGCCGAACGGATAAACAGCGCCACGTTTAACGCCAGTTCCGGCGGGGCTGGCCTTGCCTTTGGAAGCGGCAAAGGCAACATGGATATTCACATCAAAACGCAAGATAATTGTCCGTGGTCGGCAAAAAGCCCGTCATGGATTACTTTTTCAAATCCATCAGGATCGGGCAGCGCAACCCTTTACGGCACGATCAATGAGAACACCGGCGGCGCGCGCACCGGCGTTGTGAATGTCGGCGGGAAAACAGTTGCCGTTTCTCAGGAAGCCCCTTGCACCGCACGTGTTGAGGGCACGCTGACGAATCCCGGCAGCGGCGTTTTAGCGGGCGCGGCGCATGGGTCTTCGCTGGTTAAAACAGACGGGACGAAAAAATCCCTCTATTTGATCGTAGATACGCCAAAGACTTGTTCATGGGCGGTTACGTCTAAGCCGTCATGGATTAACGGCACGATTAAAGGAGGGGCCGGATTCACCATTTTGGAAATGACGATTGATGAAAATACGTCGGGAGCTGCTCGTTCAGGTTCCGTGGTTGTTAATGGAAAAGCAGTTGCCGTGCAACAAGAGGCCGCTTGCACCTTTGACGTTAAGGCTCAAGGCGCTATGTACAACAGCCAAGGCAACGGCGTCGTTCTACCGTACACGCCCTTGTCCACAAGCGTCACTCTTGGCGGCGGCAGAGCGAATCTTGTCGTTCAGGTGAAAACGCCTTCAAGCTGCAAATGGTCGGCAACCTCTTCGGCATCGTGGATTGGTCTTCCAAAGACCACCATGAGCGGGACGACAACGCTTAATGTGTCTATTCCGGCGAATGCGGGAGAAAGCAGAACCGGCACCTTCGTCATCGCGGATAAAACCATAACGGTGACGCAAGAGGGCGCTTGTGCGTTTGACGTGAAGGCTCAAGGCGCAAATTACGATGACGGCGGCAAGCTCGCGTTGCCCTATACGCCTTTATCGACCTCCGTTTCATTTAATGCGCAAAAGGGAGATGTAGCCATTCAAGTGACGACATCGCCTAGCTGTTCGTGGTCCATTGCGAACAGGCCGGGATGGATTTCCGCATCGGGCGACGGGCCGAATAAGGGCAGTAAGACGATCCATATCCCCGTCCATGATAACCAGTCGGGCAAAGTTCGAACGGGAACGCTTACGATCGGCGGCAAGAACATTGCCATGACCCAAGAAGCGGCCTGTTCCTATGACGTGAAAGCGGAAGCCGCCAATTACGACGAGAAGGGCAAGCTTTTGCCCTACACGCCGTTATCGACGAGCCTCGACATCGGCAATGCGAAGGCCGACCTGGCTGTCCATGTGAAGGCTCATCCGCATTGCGCGTGGTCCTTCGGCACAAGCCCGGGATGGATCACCGCTTCGACGGCCAAGTACAAAGGCAATGCCACCGTTCATATGCCGATTGCGGCAAACACCTCTGCTTCAAGCCGCACCGGCACGCTGAATGTCAGCAGTTCGGCAGGGACGAAGCCTATTAACGTGACGCAAGCGGGGGGATGCACGGTTGAAGTCAAGGCTCAAGGCGCGAACTATGACGAAAAAGGAGCCCTTGTGCTGCCGTATACGCCTTTGTCGACCTCCGTCGCTCTTAAAGGCGCGAAAGCAAACCTACAGGTTCAGGTGACGACGCCTGCGACGTGTTCGTGGTCGGTTACCGCGAGCCCGTCGTGGATGACGGCGCCGAAAACCCAAGCCAAGGGCAATATGACTCTTAATATTCCCGTGGCTGAAAACGCCACCGTCTCCAGCCGGTCGGGTGTCCTTACCATCAACGGCAAGAACATCAATGTGACGCAGGAGGGCGGCTGTTCCTATGACGTGAAGGCTCAAGGCGCAAACCTTGACGACAAAGGCAATCTCGTATTGCCTTACACGCCCTTGTCGACGAGCGTTTCGTTAGGCGGAAAGAAAGCCAACGTGGCCATTCAGGTGAAGACATCTTCAAGCTGCATGTGGTCTGTTGCCACAACGCCAAGCTGGATCAAGGTGTCCAGCGCCAATAACAAAGGAAACATGACGCTGAATGCAGCGGTTGAGGCGAACACGTCCGCCGAAGGCCGCACGGGCAAGATTGTCGTTGCCGGAAAGACCATAACGGTTACGCAGCAATCGAATTGTTCCTTTGAGGTAAGGGCGCAAGGGGCCATGCTCAAAGAGGAGGGAAACACGGTCTATGCCGTTCTTCCGTATACGCCTATTTCAACAACAACCGTTCCTTTCAAAAAGGAAAGGGGCGTTCTTGCCGTATACGTGAAGGCCTCTTGCCCTTGGGAAGTGACCTCCGCGCCAAGCTGGATTCAGGCGCCCGAATATAAGGAAACGCATCCAACAGCAACAGCCACGACGTCGTTAAGCATTCATATTGATGCAAATAAAGGCGACGCGAGAATGGGCGAGCTCATTGTCGCAGGAAAGACGATCACTGTGACGCAAGAGTCCGGGAAGTGTAATATCGGGCTGAAGGTTTCTTACGCAAATCTGGATAGTACAGAGCACAGCGTAGAACTTCCTTATAAAACAGCTACTGTGAATGGAAGCGATCCTAATGAGCTGGGTGCGCATTTCGCCAGCCGAAAGGGCGTCATGTCCATTGAAATACAGTCCAATAACTGTCCGTGGGAGGTCAAGGAATATCCTGAATGGATTACCATGGGAGACGTGAACAAGGGGACGCAGAATATAAAGATGGATACGGTCGTACAGACAAATGGTTCAACTGAACGTTTTGGCCAGATTATCATCAACGACAAGAAGATAAGCATCACACAGGATAAAGCGCCGGCTCCGCTAGAGAAGTGCGAGTATACCTTCAGCAGCAAGTTCGCCTCGTTGAGCCATGAGGGAGGAAACTGGGCTGTTAACGTCATGACCGATCCGGGATGCAAATGGACGGCTACGGCCACCGTTCCCTGGGCCAAGGCCACCAAGAATCCAACTGGCGTAGGCAGCGGCATCGTGGGCTTTACGATTGAACCAAATACGGGAGATAATCGCGGCGGGCTTTTGACGATCGGGGGCAAAAATCTTCCCTTGATCCAAACGAGCGCTGGATTTGATTCTCAACAATAACTAGAGCATTTTCCGAACTCATGGAATCGGTTCTGAAGGGCGGAAAAGGCTCTACCTATCTATAAGACCAGCGATTCACCGTCCAGATGGAAGCAAGAGATGCTTCCATCTGGACGGATCGCGGTCTAGCCCAATCCCGCATTATTGAAGTTGACGCAAACGCCCGAAGCCTTTAAGAGCGTTTTGCACAATGTACGCCTTTGCCTAACCCGCCTGGATGCGGGGAATGCGCGGGTTATTTGCCGTTGTAGCTCAGGGGTAGAGCAGGGCTTTCGTAAAGCCAAGGTCGGGAGTTCAAATCTCTCCAACGGCACCATTACCTGTTTGTCCCGCCTGACAAATAGTAAGCACTTGCCCTTAATTGTTCGATATATATTATCTCATTCATGGTTCAGATTCTTACTCCATTTCCTACACCTAAAATTTCACTAGAAAATCTTATTTATCATTACACAACTCTTGAAGCTTTTAAAAATATCCTAAAGAGCGGTGTATTTCATATGACTCATTATCGTAATTTAAGAGGAGATAACAAGGAACTCATATGGGCATTTTAATCATTACACTGAAGCAGTAAAAAAATTATTTCCGCCTCGATTTGAATTTCAGAATCTCCTACCAGACGAATACTATGTATTTTGCACCTGCAAGCGAAATAACAACCGTTATCTATGGAAAAGCTATGCATCTACTAGCACAAATCAATATTGTGGTCTTGCATTAGGAATAAATGCAGCGGGATTGTACAAATACTTTAGCATAGAAAATCGCTTTATTGATATGGCCCGAATGGACTATGACCCCGACAATTTTCTGCGTATTTGCAAAGAATCCTTCGAACAACTACCACCTGTCGCCGTAAATACAATCAATATGCCACATAATTTTTCAAATTGGTCTTACGAAGCGAGGAAAGAATTTCTACGTATGATTCCTGGATATACGCAGTTTAGCAACGCTAAGAAATATTCCCGCTTCTTTGATCACTCTTCAAAAAGGTCAAGAGTTCGCGTTAGAAGAAGAGATCAGGATATTAAATTGGCCGGAAGCCCACCAACTTCTACAAAAAATCCAGACTGACAGTGGAGAAAAAGTTGTTTTACCGTGGAGATTGTCGGCTGGCCATTTTCTTGATGAAATTGTTATCACAAAAAAATGTAAATGGAATGAAAAGCAAATCCAAGAATATTTACATAGCCATGGAATAGAGACACGAGTAATAACCATAGAACCAAATCAAATGAACTAATTACATCATAGCTTTTTACTGACTTTTTTTTGATCAAACATTCATCCACGTTCAGTTTCCTAGACTGCGTAGAACTGGGTAATAGCGTTAAAATGCCGCAGTGAAATTTTTTGCCATTCAAAAAACTAAAGAAGTCCGTCATTCCGCCTGAATTGCTACGCAAATTTTCCGGAATTTAGTTTTTGTCGAGTCGGGAACCCCGATTATTGGATGGGTTCGTCAAGGGCGATGCATACCACCCTGTTTCGGCCGGTTTGCTTGGCCTGATACATCGCCATGTCGGCGCGCGCGATGAGGACTTCGCTATCTTCGCGTTTTTGATACTGGGTCGCGCCGACCGAGATGGTCACGATTCCAAGATCCTCGTTCGATCCCTTGCGCGTGATGTGCTTGTTCGCGAGAGTCTGGCGAAGCTGGTTGGCGACGCGTTCGGCGTCCGAGAGGCGCGTGCGCGGCAGCATGATGACAAATTCCTCGCCGCCGTAACGGCAAATAACGTCGCGGCCCTTAAGGTTTTCAACCAGCGTCCGCGCGACAAGGCGCAAAACCTGATCGCCCACCAGATGCCCGTGAATATCGTTGAAATCCTTGAAGTGATCGATATCGACCATCAAAACGCTAAGCGGATCGTCTTCTTCGTCCGCCGCTTTCAGCGTTTCCACAATTTTTTCGTCGAAAAATTTCCGGTTGCCGACTTCCGTCAGCGGATCGTTTTGAGACTCGCGGTGCACGCGGTCGAAGTCGGTGCGGATTTCGCAAAGCTGCACCGTCGTATCGGCAAGCTCCTGCTGCAATTTGCTGTTTTGCTCGGAAACGATTTTTGTTTCCTCCGTGATTTTCGCCACCGCGTCGCGCAGCATATCGATGGAGCCCGAGCGGTTTATCTTTCCGGAAAAATCATCGAGCTTTTCGCCGAATTCGCCCGTTCCCTTGGCCGAGGCGAGCAGAATATCCATGACCTTTTTGAGTTCCTTGTCGAGGACGCTATCGGCGTCGTTCAAAAAGGCGATTTCCTTGTTGGGAAGGATGTATTTGAAATAGATGTCGTCGCATTGCTCCTGCGTCATGTTTCCGCGGGCGGCGGCGGAGTCGATCGCGTCGCAAAGCGCCGGATTGCGGCCCGAAAAATAGTCGTAGTAAATGGCGTAATTGCGCGGGGTCGGCAAAAGGCCGTCTTTGGCCAAGCGCTGAACCGCCTGCGCCGACCATTTGCCCGCCTGATGTGTTTCGCCGCCTTGGACCAAAATATTCTCCGACAAGTCGATACCTGATTAATAGCTTGGGAGACAATTTCTACGATCACCCCCACCCAAACCCTCCCCCATCAAGGGGGAGGGATTTTCCTTTATCACTCCATCGTCCCCCGACGAATGTTGGGAGCCAATTATTTCGAAGCCCTCAACATTTCCATCCATGCCGCTTCGTCTAAAACCGCGACGCCGAGAGCGCGCGCCTTGTCAGCCTTGCTTCCCGCGTCTTCGCCGACGATCACGTAATCCGTTTTCGACGAAACCGATCCCGCAACCTTGGCCCCCATGCTTTCGGCTTTGGCTTTGGCTTCGGCACGGCTTATCTTAGTCAGCGTCCCGGTAAAAACAACCGTCTTGCCCGAAAGCGCCGAAGACATTCCCTTTGGCTTTTCAAACGGCAGGATCGACAGCTCTTTTGCCAGCGCGCCTATGGCTTCAAGATTATGCTTTTCCTTGAAAAAGTCCGCGATGTCCTGCGCCATCAACGGCCCGATCTGGTCGATATTCTGCAAATCCTGCCGCGCCGGAGAATCGGCCTCGCCTGCGGCTTTCATCGCCGCAAACCATGCGTCGAACGTCACATAATGGCGCGCGAGCAGTTTCGCCGTGGCATCGCCCACCTGCCGGATGCCGAGCGCGTAGATAAAGCGGTCGAGCGGAATTTTGCGGCGCGCGTCGATAGCGTCCAGAAGTTTATCGACGGACTTCTTGCCCCAGCCTTCGCGCTTCTCCAGCGCCGCGCGATGTTCTTTTAGATGAAAGATGTCCGCCGGGGCATGAATAAGCTTGTCCTGCCAAAGCTCGCGAACGCGCTGCTCGCCCAAGCCTTCGATGTTGAAGGCTTCGCGGCTGGCGAAGTGGCGCAACCGCTCGACCGCCTGCGCCGGGCAGATCAGGCCGCCCATGCAGCGCCGGACCGCCATTCCCTCCTCGCGCACCGCTATCGAGCCGCATTCGGGGCAATGGGTGGGAAATTCGAACGGCGCCGACTTTTTCGGGCGCTGTTTGAGATCGACTTCTAGAACCTGCGGGATCACGTCGCCCGCTCTTTGGATGCGAACCACGTCGCCCACGCGTATATCCTTGCGGCGTATTTCGTCTTCATTGTGCAACGTCGCGCGGCTAACGACGACTCCGCCGACGGTTACGGGTTCCAGTTCGGCGACGGGGGTCAATGCGCCCGTGCGGCCGACTTGAATAAGGATGTGGTTGATTTTCGTTTCGGCCTGCTCGGCCGGGAATTTGTGCGCAATCGCCCAGCGCGGCGAGCGGCTGACAAAGCCGAGGCGTTCCCGCCAATCCGCCCGATTCAGCTTGTAGACCACGCCGTCGATATCGTAGGCCAAGGCATGACGCTTGGCCTCGACCTCGCGGTAGAAAGAAAGCAGCTCGGCCGCCCCCGCGCAGAGACGCGCAGGCTCATTCAAATGAAAACCCCAATTTTTCATGTGAGCGCGGATTTCCTGCTGCGTATCAATTTCGGGGCCGCTGTTCTCGCCAAGCGCATAAGCGAAAAAACGCAAAGGGCGCGATGCCGAAACGGACGGATCAAGCTGGCGCACGCTTCCCGCCGCGGCGTTGCGCGGATTGGCGAACAGGTCTTCGCCCTGGTTCGCGCGCGTTTCGTTGAGCGTCATAAAGTCGTCGCGGTTCATGTAGATTTCGCCGCGTATTTCAAGAATATCGGGAAAAGAGCCGCGCAAACGGCGGGGCACATCGCGGATGGTGCGCACGTTCGCCGTGATGTTCTCGCCCGTCGTGCCGTCGCCGCGCGTTGACGCTATGGCAAGCTCGCCGCCCTCGAAGCGCAGCGAGGCCGAAAGGCCGTCGATCTTTGTTTCGGCCAGGAATTCGGGGTCGGCGCTTTCAGGAAGTTGCAGAAAACGGCAAATGCGCTGGACGAAATCGGCGATGTCGTCGTCGGAAAAAGCGTTCGACAGCGACAGCATCGGGATGGCGTGCCGGACTTTGCCGAAGCCTGTCGCCGGCGCCGCGCCGACGCGCGATTCCGGATCGTCTTCCGGGCGGAGGTGCGGAAATTCTGCGAGGAGAGCTTTATACTTCGCCCTTAAGGCGTCGTAATCGGCATCGGAGATGATCGGCGCGTCTTTTTGATGGTAGGCGATGTCGTGTTTGCGGATTTTGTGCGCAAGATCGGCCAGTTCAGCCGCCGCTTCGATATCGGTGAGATGGTGGGGTTGTTTCGGCGTAATCATTATCTCAATACGTAAGCGCAGTCCCAAAAAACAAATGGGATGCCCGCCTTCCTCCTACGCCAAGGCTTCGGAGGACAAGTCGCGGGCATGACGAGGTTCTATACTGCCCCATATTTAGTCGTAATTGAAGCTTTTTACAAACAAGCCGAGCATCGGCACGGCGAAGCCGTCGCCCGTCCAAGTCGGGTTAGGTTATTAGGCTTCCAGCGCTTTGACGATATTCTCGCACATATGCTTGGCGTCGCCGAAAAGCATCATCGTATTGGTGCGGAAGAAAAGCTCATTCTGCACGCCGGCATAGCCGGCCGCCATCGAGCGTTTGATGAAAAGAACCGTTTTGGCCTTTTCCACGTCGAGGATCGGCATGCCGTAAATGGGCGATTGCGGATCGTTGTGCGCGGCGGGATTGGTTACGTCGTTCGCGCCGATGACGAAGGCGACGTCCGTTTGCCCGAAATCGCGGTTAATCTCGTCCAACTCCAGAACGTCGTCATAAGGGACATTAGCCTCGGCCAAAAGCACGTTCATGTGTCCGGGCATGCGGCCCGCAACGGGGTGGATGGCATAGCGAACGCGCACGCCTTCCTTTTTCAGACGGTCGGCCATTTCGCGTAAAGCATGCTGAGCTTGCGCGACAGCCATGCCGTAACCCGGAACGATGATGACGCTGGACGCGTTCTTTAGGATGAAAGCCGCATCTTCCGCGGAACCCGCTTTGACCGGCCGATCCTGCGCCGCGCCGCGCGTAGTCGCACCAGCCTCGGAACCGAAGCCGCCCAGAATGACGTTGAAGATCGAGCGGTTCATGCCCTTGCACATGATGTAGCTTAGGATGGCCCCCGATGCGCCGACAAGCGCGCCCGTGATGATGAGGAGCGGGTTTTGCAGCGTGAATCCTGTTGCCGCTGCCGCCCATCCCGAATAACTGTTGAGCATCGAAATGACGACCGGCATATCCGCGCCGCCGATGGGCAGGATAAGCAAAAAGCCGAGCAGAAGCGAAGCGGCGACGATCAGCCAATAGGCGAAAGCCGCTTGAGTCAAAACCAGAACGAGGACGGCAACAGCCGCGAGAATGCCAAGGCCGAGGTTAAGCTGATGCTGGTACTTGAAAACCAGCGGCGCGCCCGAGACAAGGCCTTGCAGCTTGGCGAAGGCAACGATCGAGCCGGTGAAGGTGATCGCGCCGATGGCGACTCCAAGGCCCATTTCGATAAGGCTTGAGGCCTGAATGGCCCCCGTTTGGCCGATGCCGTAAGCCACCGGATTCAAAAAAGCCGCGGAAGCGACAAGAACGGCCGCCAAGCCGACGAGCGAGTGGAAAGCCGCGACAAGTTGTGGCAAAGCGGTCATCTTGATTTTGCGCGCGACAACGGCGCCGATGCCGCCCCCGATGGCAAGCGCGATGCCGATGGAAATAAAGGACGAAACTTTGACAAGAAACAGCGTCGTCACAATCGCGAGCGCCATGCCCGCGATGCCGAAGCGATTGCCGTTGCGCGCCGTTTCCGGCGACGACAAGCCGCGCAAGGCCATGATAAAGCAGATGCCTGAGATCAGGTAAGCGAGGGAAACGATCGTGCTCATTTTTTGGCCTTTTCGCTTGTTGTTTTCTTCTTATACATGGCAAGCATCCGCCCCGTGACGATAAAGCCGCCGAAGATGTTGATCGACGCCAGCGCGACCGCGACGAGCCCCATCATTTTCGAGGTTGTCATGTCGATCGGCCCTGCGGCAAGCAACGCCCCGACGATGATGACGGACGACACGGCATTCGTAACGGCCATAAGCGGCGAATGCAGCGCGGGAGTCACACGCCACACCACATAGTAGCCAACGAAGCAGGCAAGGACGAAAATCGTAAGGCCCGTGATGAAAAAGCCGTGGCCGCCTCCGGTTACGGTTTGCTCGGCCGTCGCCTGAGCCTGCTTGGCAAGTTCCGAGACAAGCTCGGACAGCTTCTGCTGATCGGCCGCGATGCCGCTCAGGCTGGATGCGATGTCGTTTGGCATGTAAACCTCTTACTTTTTGTCCGTCGGGGTGTTTATGGATGGAAGGGTGACGACCGGAACCTGATTTGCCGCGCCTGTTGCCCCTGTCGGCGGAACCGCCAGAACGGTTGGAACCGTGACGGATGCTGAAGGCGCGACCGTCGTCGGAATGGCGGACAGCGGCGTGGCGGTGGCTGGTGTGGTGCCGCCGTTGGCGGAAGAATCCGGAGCCGCCGGTGCGGAAGGATCGGCCGGCTGCGCCGGTGCGGCTTGCGTGTTTTTGCGGAGCATCTCGATCTCGGCAAGGATTCTGTCTTCGCGCTGCTGGATAAGCGCAATGTTGTCTTCGTTGTTCTTGATCGACGTTTTAACGTCGCACAGGGTGCTGGCGAACAGGATGAATAAAACCGCGCAGCACAAGACCGATACGGCGATGCTGGCGATCCACCAGAATACATTTTGGGGCTTGACGCACTCGGACATGATTTTCTCCTTCTATATATAAATTAAGCTACAGATGCGAATTGGGGGGAAACGATGGCGCCGTCGCGAGTCAGGGTGACGCCGCGAACGATTTCATCGTTCCAGTCGATGGCTAGCTTGCCTTCGGCCTTCGCGGATATCAGCGCGATGAAATTGTAGAGATTCCGCGCATAAAGCGACGAGGCGTCGACCGCAAGGCGGCTCGGCGTATTGCGGTGGCCGACGATCTTGACGCCGTAGGCATCGACGATTTTGCCCGCTTCGCTGAGTTCGCAGTTGCCCCCCTGCTCCACCGCCAGATCGACGATAACGGAGCCGGGTTTCATGCTTTTCACCATAGCCTCGGTAATCAACACAGGCGCGGCGCGGCCCGGGATAAGAGCCGTGCAGATGACGACATCTTGCTTCTTGATGGTTTCGGCGATCAGCTCGGCCTGGCGGCGCTTGTAGTCTTCGCTCATTTCCCGCGCATAGCCGCCGGACGTTTCGGCCTGCTTGGTTTCATCGCTTTCGACCATCACGAAGGTCGCGCCAAGGCTTTCGACTTGCTCGCGCGCGGCCGGGCGCACATCCGTTGCGGAAACAATCGCGCCGAGGCGGCGCGCCGTGGCGATAGCCTGCAAGCCGGCGACCCCTGCCCCCATAACGAGCGCGCGCGCAGGCGGCACGGTGCCCGCCGCCGTCATCATCATCGGAAAGGCGCGGCCAAAAACTTCCGTCGCGTCGAGGACGGCTTTGTAACCCGCAAGATTCGACTGGCTGGACAGCACATCCATAGCCTGCGCCCGCGTGATGCGCGGCATGAGTTCCATGGACATGGCCGTGACGTTTTGGCGCGCGTAGGTTTCAAGATCGCCGCGCGCTCCATAGGGATTAAGCATGCCAACCAGAATCGTGCCGGGCTTTAAAAGGCCGATTTCGTTGCGCCCTTCGCCCTCGTTCATGGGGCGCTGAACCTTCAAAACGATGTCGGCATCGCGCAGCAAAACGGCGGTATCCGAGGCTATGGAAGCGCCAGCGGCGGCATAGAATTCATCGGGGAAGGACGCTTCGGCTCCGGCGCCTGATTCCACGATCACATCGTAGCCCAAGGCCTTGTATTTCTTGACAGTATCGGGGGCGACGGCAACGCGGCGTTCATAAGGGCGGCGTTCTTTGGGGACGGCAATTTTCATGGTGAACACGGATGGAAGAGGTGTTTGGAAAGAAAGTGAATCTAAGGACGCGCATTATGGTATATTTTTTCACGCATGGGAAGGCTGTTGCATCCCTTTGCGCGCACCGCTATAAAACGCGCCTCGGCAGAGCGGGATGCGGACGTTAAGAATAACCGTCATGCCCGCAACCACCTACGCTAAAGCTTCGGTGGTCTGGTGAAACAAGTCCGTCGAAGCCTCTTGGCTTAGGCGGAAGGCGGGCATCCCATTTGTTTTTTGATAAATATATTAGGGTGTCCATAAATTCGGAGAGTAGCTCAGCCTGGTAGAGCACTGCCTTCGGGAGGCAGGGGCCGGAGGTTCAAATCCTCTCTCTCCGACCAATGAAACAAGGCTTTTTATTTTTGCGCGGGATTACACGTGTAATCAAAACCTATGTTTAGGCTCTCCGCAGCCCTCTTTGAGATAATCTGAAGATACTTCGTATTATACCGTTCGACATCCCTCCTCTTTTAATCTGTTTCCTGATCTGGATAATCTTGAGGAAACAAGCGAGGATGCAATAGATCCTCTATTTCCTTTATAAGTCTCTTAAGTTCATCATTGTGCTTTTCATAGCTGTTTAAGGCCATATCGATTGTTCCGCTATGCTCTCCTACACTTTTTGCAGCCCATAATTCCCACATTATTTCGCTTACCTTTGAAAATTTTTCTTTGATATCCTTTCTCAAAAAAATGCTGTTCTTTTCAATATACGAACTAAAATCTGAATAAGCGGCACGAGCTTTATGAAGCTGGATCGTCGTTAAAAATCCCGAGAAGAGCATGTCTTTATTTTCGGATATTCGAAGCTGCTGTTTTTGGGTGTCTAAAAGATCAACGGAACTCAAGAACTCTTCCAATTCTTCCTCAGACATTCGCTGCAAGCCTGGATATTCTTGAAATCCAAGCACGCATACCATTAATGGCCCGTGTGCATCTTTGAGTTTTGACCAAGCTATAGGCAAAACCTCAAATTCCTTTTCTTGCATCTTGGTAACGCGATTGAATAGCGAGTTAATTTTAAATTTAAAGTTTTCAAGTTCTTTAGCTTGTTCATGCTTGCTTTTTTCCAGTTGTTCGGAAAATTTATGCTCAATCCATCTTTGCCCTAAAAACCTGAAAATACCGAAAGCTAAGGCAGCAGATCCGCTTCCAAAAAGAACTAACTGGCCAAAAGCATTAAAGAAAGCCCACGTGATTTGTTCGTATGTCATCTTAAACCTTCCTCATTCAAAGCCTGTGGCTGCTATTCTAATTGATACACAAACTCCATACCCATCATTCTTCCTTCCCCTTCAACCCCGACGCATCTTTTTCCTCTAGCGTCAGTTTCGGCGTCGAAGTTTTCAGTCTCTTTTCGACCTGCTTGATCGGCTCAGCGGGCGGGATAGTTTCCGGTAGGTCGCCACCAATGCGTTTGATGGCAGCGCGAACTTCTTGCCCAACATCGTAGTGTGTTCGAATGGCACGCTGTTCGCCATGAATGCCTTCGCGTGCCAATTTGTCGCGCGTTTGAGTCATGCGAAACTGGTTCGCGGCAAGTTCGGTCGCGTTCATGCGATCCATCAAATTCTCGTTTTCAGAAATCTTTTTATGCGCTTTGATTGTCTTGTTGCCCATACCGCCGTAAAGTCCTTTGTACCCTGCGTCATGAAAGACGCCAAACATACGTCTGTGCACACCCGCTTGTTCCGCCGCGCCGGACAAAGCCTTAAACTCCTCCGCCGTTTGACGGCGAAGCTCCAGCCGCTCTTCATCGGCGGTACGTTGTTCCGAAAGTTCTTGCCGCCGCGTTTGGATTGCGAAGTATTTCTGTGCCAGAGCGATTTCAGCTTTTCGCGGATCGCCATTTTGGGCTATCAGGTAGCAGGCAAAGCGAGAGAGATGGTAGTCTTGCGTCTCGCGCTGGCTTCCAGAGCCAAGAGAGACCATTTTGCCAACGTCGGCAAAATGGTTGCCGGGGTCGTTTCCAGACTGTTCACATGAGATTATGGCTCGTTTGATAGCGTCCTCGAAGCGCCGCCATTGGCTGTAACCAAGGTTGGTTTGAAGATCTCGAGCACTCCAATATTCCGCGCCGTGATCGTTGGTTTTCTTGAGGCCTTCGAAAGAGATTTGAACGGATTTTATGGGGGAAATTTCTTTGGTCATTTTGACTTTCCGAAACGGAAGTTCTTGTTTCGTTCTACTATATCACAATCCATACGATACAAAAGGGTAAAATAATCTCCCGTCATTAACAGCTGATCTTAACGATTGAGTGGTTCGAATATCGTCTACTAACCTCGACCATTTCCAGATCAAGCACTGGAAGCTTTGACTAACCTCATTAGAATTATTCTATTAATGCACCCCCAACGGCTACTACGCCGCCAACGGCACGACGCAGATGCGCATTCCCATCGCCCCCAAAATCTTTGAAAGCGTGTCGAGGCGCGGGTTGCCGTCGTCCGAAAGCTTCCGGTACAGGATTTCGCGGTTGAGGTTGGTTGCCTTTGACAGCAAGGCCACGCCCCCTTGGGCTTCGGCAACGTGTCTGAGCGCGGCGGTAAAGATTTCCATGTCGCCGTCTTTAATACATTCTTCGAGATAGACTGCAGCAGCCTTCCTGCTTCCTTTTTCGGATTGTGTGTGCGCCTGTATAAACGGGACGACCGCACGCCTTGGTATATTTAAGTAGGAGACGTGACCCAAAGTATAAACCCTAATGGAATTTTTATAGTCTATCCTTCTAAAAAGTTCTGTCCTCCGGAGGTTCAACTTTAGGGATGAGCTCATGACAACTATCGTCGATGCTGCACTCAGTTCCCCCGCTCACTCCACCTTAGTGTCTGCTCTTAAGGCGGCTGGTCTCGTTGAGACGTTACAGGGGGATGGACCGTTTACTGTTTTTGCCCCAACAAATAACGCTTTCGATGAGCTTCCTTCGGGAACCGTTGATAATCTTTTGAAGCCGGAAAACAAAGCCAAGTTGGTTTCCATTCTGACTTATCATGTGGCTTCCGGGAAATTTACAGCTGCCGACATCGCTGCGAAGGCCGATGCATCGGGCAAAGCCGAACTGAAAACTGTCGAAGGGAATATGGTTACCGTTTCCAAAGATAGCAACGGAAAATGGGGGGTGATCGACGGGCGCGGAGACAAAGCCATGATTGCGACCCCCGATATGATTCAATCAAATGGCGTTATCCACGTTATCGATAAAGTGTTAATGCCAAAATAGGCCTTTTTTTCGGAAGTCGCGCATTGCGCGACCGGCTCATAACCAAAGGGAGGTTTCTATGAAAACAAAAAAGCTCGTTTGGCTGCTCGGGATATCCCTTCTAACGCTTGGCTTGACGAGCACAGCATTTTTCGCCCCAGTCCGCGCTGAAGATTCAGTAAGGGTTAACGGTGCGGCCATGTACACATCCAAAACCATCGTCGACAATATCGTCAATTCAGCCGATCATACCACTTTAGTGTCCGCACTTAAGGCAGCGGATCTGGTGGAGACGTTAAAGGGTACCGGGCCGTTCACAGTTTTTGCACCAACCAACAAAGCTTTTGACAAGCTTGCTCCCGGTACGCTCGAAAATCTTTTGAAACCGGAAAATAAAGCCAAGCTAGCTTCCATTCTGACTTATCATGTGGTGCCCGGTCGTTTCACGGCTGCCGATCTTGCAGCAAAGGCAAATACATCGGGCGGCAAGGCTATATTGAAAACCGTCGAAGGTGGTTCAATGACGGTTATGAAAGATAACAGCGGCAAATGGTGGGCGACCGATAGCCTTGGGGGCAAGGCCGTCATCGCAACTGCCGATGTGATAGAATCCAACGGCGTTATTCATGTTATCGACACGGTTCTTATGCCCAAATAAGGCCTACTATCGATTGGTCGTTTCATGAGCCAAATCACTTTATCTGGATCATAACTTCGTTGCGCCGCAGAAAAGGAAGGTTCCAAGGGGGATCATAAAAAGCATAAGTCGGCGGCGCAACAATTTTGATATCGTTTTTCTGCAGATAGGCTTTCAATTCATCCTCCTGGCGCTTTAAATCGTCAGTTCCGGCTAGGCCAGAAAACCGGATGGAGGCAAAGCGTCTTGCCGGAATCTCCACTAATTGTACGACGTTGTTATTTGGCTTCGGCAAGGTGTCCAAGGTATATTGGTTGGGCATGACAAAACGAATTTTCCAGCTTTTGCCATCGCCCTGTTGGGTGACCGGTGCTGTCATGGCGATTTTCTGACCTTGCTCTTGGATGACCGGCGCGGTCATTGCTACTTTTTGGCTTCCGTGGTTATTGCCGAATATGTAATCGGCGATGATACGAAACCCCTTGTTGATGGCTTCCTTGCGCTCTCCGAAAGTTTCGGTTTCAGCTACGATCATCGGTGCATACTCGCGCAGCTCGATGTTGTCGTGCTTTTCGATTATGGTGTAGCGCGCTTGCTCGGTTCTGCTCATGATTGGCCCCCACAAGAGTGCAGCCAACAATAGGACTATTAGAAAGATCCAAAATACACGTTGCTTGTGCATATTTTTTTGCTCCGCAAAATATGATATTAACATATTTTCGAAGCAGGCTGAAGCGCCAATCGTCAAAATTTTCGGCTGTCGTATGCCCAATGCAGAAGAGCTTGCCGCTGACGGCGTCGGCAGTTTAAATCTCCGGTTTCGCAGTTTTTTTGAATCTGGCCGATATGCCGCCGCATCATCTTCCACCGTCTGATTTGAACCCGATCCTCCTCAAACATGCGGCGGCCCATGTAATACCTACAGTACCATTGAAACCATCCGCGCGGGTCGTCTGGATGAATCCAACCTTTCTTGCGCCAAACTTTAAGCGGCTGGCTGGCGTTGATGCCGAAGTAGTTAAGCGACGCTTCATGCCGAAGGGGCGAAAGCTTCGCAGCGGCGAACCAGCTCTTTGGGAACTCTTTGCGGGTGTCGGTCATGTATTTTCCGCCAAACACCCCCATGCGTAGCATGTCTTTGGGCGAAAGATCAGGGCGGAATTCGGGATCAAAATTGCGTCCGATAGGCTCCGTCAATTCATAACGGTATCTCTTTTGCATTTTGTCGTTAACGAGGACAATTCTTTTTTTCATCAAACAAATATTATCAGTCCTGAGTTGTTATAGCAACTTTTCCACAAAGGCTGCAGTACCAGTTGGAGTGCTACCAAAGTCGCAACTTGCGCAATGCTTTTTGAAAATTTTCTGCTCATCCGGTCAGAAATATTACCCCTATCACATTCCATAAAATGCAAAAGAAAATCCGTCATTACCTCGCGCACCCAATAAGACCTCCGTACTTTCCAAACAGAACGGACAGCAAGCAAAGACAACCGCAGATCATGACAACAACCGGCCCGGAAGGCGTGTTGGTGTGATAAGAGACAAGAAGCCCGACATAAGACGAAAGGAGGGCGATGCCCACGCCGAGCAGAATGGCCGTATTGACCCTTGTTGTCCAAAAGCCCGAGGCAATGGCAGGCAACAACATAAGGCCGAGAGCCATAAGCGTCCCTAATGCCTGAAACGCGGAAACAAGATTAATAACGAACAAAACAAAGAATATTTGCCGCGTCCAACGTCCCCGCCCAGACGCCATTAAATAATCAGGGTCGAAGCAGTCGAGAACAAGCCCACGATAGATGAACGCAAGGCTATAAAGCGTAATAATCGCCACGCCGGTCATAAAAATCAATCCGTCGCGGTCAATCGCTAGAATATCACCGAACAATATATGCATCAAATCGATACTGCTTCCCTTAAACGACAGAATGACAATGCCGGATGTAAGGGACAATAAGAACATCAGCGTGAAAACAGCATCTTCTTTGATCTTGGTATGTCTACTGAGAAAAACCGAGAACAACGCGATAACCGTTCCCGCGATCAACCCACCGATTGTGAGAGACCATACGCTCAAACCAGCGACGAGAAAGGCTATGGCGACGCCCGGCAATATGGCATGACTCATGGCGTCTGAAACGAGCGCCATGCGCCGCTGGTTCATAAAGAACCCCAACGGCGCGCTGCCAATGGATAAAACAATGCAGGCGATCAGCGCCCGCTGCATGAACGCAAACTTTACAAAGGGTGAAATAAGAGCGGCTTCAATGGTCATGGCGGTGCTCGTGCTGATTTGGTTGAACGATTGCCTCGTCGGACGGATAAAGCTCCGCCATATCAAGATCGAACGAGAGAAGTTTCTGTTCAAATAAATGGTGCGTATGGCCGATGCCCAAACACTTTCCATGCAAGACCATCGACTCCGGAAAGTATTTTTTAATAAGCAAAAGATCATGCAGTACGCATATGACTGTCCGCCGTTCCTTGTGCCATTTCAGCAGGAGTCGGATGAGGCGTGCCGTCGTTTTAGCATCCACGGCAGTAAAGGGTTCGTCCAGCAGGATTATCGGCGCGTTCTGGACAATCACGCGGGCAAACAATGTGCGCTGAAACTCGCCGCCTGACAGCTCCGCAATGGATCGGTTCTCGAAACCGCGCAAACCAACATCATCCAGGGCCGCGCGCGCCTGGCGATGATATTCCGAAGCCATCCCGCCATTTTCGCCGATGTCCGGGTAGAATCCGGTCAAAACAACTTCTTCGACTGTAATCGGAAAATCCCGTTGCATATGCGCGATTTGAGGCAAGTACGCCATCTTCGGTTTTTGCCCGTTTGAAAAAACAATGGCCCCAGCCGAAGGACGAATGACCCCAACCAAAGCTTTTAAAAGCGTGCTTTTGCCAGACCCGTTCGGCCCCGCCACTGCTGTCAACGATCCTTCATAAAAACTGCCCGACACATTCTGCAAGGCGTGATGGTTACCATATGAGACGGACAGATTTTGTACAGAGATAAGAGATTCCGACATGCTCACCCCCCGCCCCACCAAACAAGAGCGACAAGTAAGCCGCAGAGAATCGTAACCAGCACAAGTCGTTTTTTCAGAGATGCGTTAAACATGGAATTCCCCGGCCTTCTTTGGATGAGCACGATAAATTGACATCCTTATTGTTATATTGTAACACGCTATGTTATGCAGTAACAATAATTTTCCGCAAACCAGCCGGGGCCATCCATGAAAAGAATTTTGGCATCTCTAACCTTTCTTTTGTCCTTATTGCCCGCGCCCGCCCTTGCCGAAAGCAAGCCAATCGAAGTCGTAGCAACCTTCAGCATCCTTGACGATTTTATAAAACAGGTTGGCGGCGACCTGGTTCATATCAAGACGCTGGTCGGCCCTGACGACGATGCGCATATCTACAAGCCCACGCCCAACGACTCCAAGGCGCTATCCGAAGCCGATTTGATTGTTCAAAACGGCCTGGAAATGGAAGGATGGATTAACCGTCTCGTTTCCGCTTCCGGCTTTAAAGGCCTTACCGTCCTCGCCAGCGAGGGCGTCGTTCCTCGTCAAATGAACGTCGACAAAGAAGATCATGGTCATGGCACGGACGGCAAGACGATCGACCCACACGCATGGCAAGACATCGCCAATGCGCGTATTTATGTTAAAAACATAGCAAAAGCTTTGGCAAAATTGAGACCCGCCGATGCCGATACATTTCGCGCCCGCGCCAAAGCCTATGACGTTGAGCTTGAAAAACTGGATACATGGGTGAAAGCAGAAATTGGCTCTATTCCCCTAAAACAGCGCAAGATCATCACCGGTCACGATGCGTTCGGCTATTTCGGCGCGGCTTATGGCGTAACCTTTCTTGCGCTGCAAGACATCAGCACCGAAGTCGAGCCAACCGCGACACAGGTTGCCAAGCTGATCGAGCAAATGAAGTCCGAAAAGATCAAACGGGTCTTCTTTGAGAACATGGCCAGCCCCAAGCTTGTCAAGCAACTGGCAAAGGACGCCGGCGCCTCGGTCGGCAAGCCCATCTATTCCGACGCTTTGTCGAAAGGCGATGGCCCCGCAGCGACTTACATAACCATGTTTTACTACAACGTCACCCAGTTCAAGGATGCGATGGCTTCAAACGGCAAGTAACTTTCTGGATCACGCAAGGCTGGCATTCAGCAAGGCGTATGGAGCGCAAACGCCGATAAGACGACATTGGGATTATTAACTCTCTAATTCTCGTTTTAACGCCTTGTGTTTTATGGGCTTTGCTTTTCGAGGCAGTGTATCTTAAAATCGATATAAGAAAGAGGGCGTCTATGAAGAATAAAGCCGCATCTAAAACATCTCAGCAAGTTAATGTCCTTATTCGGGCCGTCCAAGAAGCCTCGCACAAACGAGGGGATCGCATGACGGATTCCCGCCGTGATGTCCTTTTGGCTCTGTCAAAATTGAAACAGCCTAGGGGCGCATACAGAATACTGGATATCGTCAACAAAAAACGCATCAAGAAGCTGTCGGCCATGAGCCTTTATCGGAGTCTGGATTATCTGACCGATCTGGGGTTCGTTGTCAAAATCGACAGCACAAACAGCTATGCGCTTTGTACCAGCGCCGGTGATTGTCGCGACCATGTTATGATCGTTTGCGATAAATGCGGCAGTTTGGATGAGATTCATGATAACAAGGCGTTTGCTTCGCTGAAAAAATTGGCTTATGCACGCGGGCATACGCTCAGAAACCATGCGGTGGAGATTCACGGCATTTGCGAAAAATGTCATTGAAATAGCGACGGGTTGAGAGAAAATGTTCAAACAAACATTGCTGAAAACGCTTAGTTATGCCGTCATGCATATGACTGTTTCGATTTCTATCGCATATATATTAAGCGGAAGTTGGAAAATCGCCTTAGCTATTGGTTTGGTTGAGCCATGCGCCCAAACCGTTTGCTTTTTCTTTCATGAAAGAGCATGGCATCGTTTTGAGAAAAAACAACGCCGCGCCGATTATCATGACAGCATAATTGATAGCGTTTCTCCGGCAACGCGCACTATTGAAGATTGGCTCCACAGAGCAAAAAAAACAAAAATCAAGAAAGTTGCACGCTTCTTTAAGGAGCTACTGTCGTAGTAATCCCATTTGCCCGATCTGTCAGATTGGGCCCATCTAAAAAGAAGCCTTCTCGTGGCTACTGGAAAAAACCACGATCCTTCATGACATCGCAGCCATTTCGCCGTGGCGCAGGTAAGATTATCCCTTTTTCTTTAGCGCGAGCCTCCATCAGTTTGTGGTGCTCTTCCCTTAATGCGAGGCATTCATCGTAACTTTTAGCCGTGTGCATCTTCGTTCGCCATTCAGTGCGTTCCTGCTCCGTCATCAGTTTCCAGCCCGGCGTATTTCCTTTATCCCAAGCAAAACGACCCTTTCCGCCATAGCCCCCACCTATGCCGGGTCCGTTTTGTGCCAAAGCTGCCGTTCCAATAAGCGTGATGGCAACAAGAGCGGTAATAGATAAAATTTTTACCATGACGATCTCCTTCAGTTGGGCGTTGATGGGCATAATGTGGCTAACAAGTGACCTTCGAACTCTTCCTCTCGGCCTTAGCCGAAAGCCTGCATAATTCTCACTCAATCACGGCCTAAACGCAGAGTCCTCGTTTTCCCTCTACGGCCATGTCGAGAAGCGTTTGTGTGTCCCCTTGCCTCGGTTGTTCTATTCGCGCGACCTCTTTGCGGATGACTTCTTCCCCGATAGCCCTTGTTTCAGGCGAAGCATAGTCTTGCAGATACTCCGTAAGCGTTATAAGGGCATTCGGCGTGCATCGTTTTTTGATTTCGCCTGTTTTTGCCCAAAGCGTAATAAAATGACTTCCCTCTCGACCTTTTGTTTCGCAAGCGGTGCACCACGAGGGAATGAAGCCGTTTTCAAGCAGTTCCCGGACAACCTCATCAAGGGGACGATGGTCTCCGAGTTCGAATTGTCCCGCCCGCGCATCTTGTCCTTCTGTATACCCGCCCGGATCCGTTCTGCTGCCTGCGGAAACCTGTGAAATTCCGCACTCAAGCGTTTTCTTGCGCACCTCCGGGGTTTCGCGCGTTGACATAATCATGCCCGTATACGGAACGGCGAGGCGCATAATCGAAATAATCTTCAGGAAGTCCTCGTCGGAAACAATATGTGGCGGATTCAGCGATACATCCGAACCATGAGCAGGTTCGATGCGCGGAAAGCTGATCGTGTGAGCGCCGGAGCCAAGGTCTTCAATGTGCGAAATGTGGCTTTTAAGGGCAAGAACCTCAAATTTCCAATCCGCAAGACCAAGCAAGAAGCCCATGCCAAAATCGCCAATGCCAGCTTCCGTTGCGCGATCAAAGA
>CAYVNS010000017.1:0-32631 GCA_964453225.1 uncultured Rhodospirillaceae bacterium | reverse complement strand
CCCCCTTACGAATGCGCGCAAGGATGTCGGCCGATCCGGATTCAATGCCAAAATAAAGGAGAGTTAACCCCTTCTTGCGCAAAAGCTTCAGTTCCTCCGGCGACTTTCGGTTCAGATCAAGGGGCGTCGCGTAGCACGATACCCGTTCGAGGCAGGCAAAACGCGCCGCCAACTCGTCCAGTATCGCGGCAAGGTCGTCGGTCGGAAGCGCCAAAGCGTCGCCGTCGGCGAGGAACACGCGGGAGGTAGCGGGTTGCATTTTTGCGGCGAGCGCGATGTCGGCAAACACCTCCTCGCGCGTCCGCGCCCGATAGGTTTTGGTCTTGTACATCGAACAGAAGGTGCAGCGATTGTGCGAGCAGCCGAGGGTCGCCTGAATAATCAGGCTGTTGCCCTCGCTCGGGGGGCGGTACACAGGCTCGTCGTAATGAAGCATCGCTGATATCCTCATCGTAACCAGCTGAAAGAACAGGCGGGACTCCGGCGAGATTGATCGAAACGCTATGCGTTTCGCCCCTTCCGCCTACGCCAAGGCTTCGGCGGACAAGTCGGGCGTCGCGCAAGGGCGCTCCGTCCAAATTCGCCGCTTCTTGTCGCGCTTCGCGCAAGGCGAATTTGTCGAACTCGGCAAGCTCTTTACATTACCAATTCCGCCATTAAAAAAGCCCTCAAGAGGGGACTTCTTTAATGGCGGACCCGGCGAGATTCGAACTCGCAACCTTTGCCTTCGGAGGGCAACGCTCTATCCAGTTGAACTACGGGTCCCGCGCAAACGGCAGGAAAATGAAATGCCATAAAGAAGGGCAAATTACCACATCTTCTTATTGGCTGTCGCCCGCAAGTCTTAAAATAAACGCTTTAGCGCGTATTCCAGTTCCGGCGCGATGCGGCAGCCGGCGACGAGGCGTTTGCTTCGGCCATGGCTTCGGAAATGGCTTTCTGCGCGCTGGACGTAATAGCCTGATTAATCAGCATCTGGTCTTGCTGAGCGTCATTGCTGATGCAATTCATATAGGCCTGCATCGCGTCGACATAGGCGTTTTGTTGCGCGGAGATGGAATTCATTTCGTTCCCGGCCGTTTCGGGATGAGCGTTTAACACCGAAGCCGGAGACGTCGGCTTTGTGCAGGAAGGTATCCAAATATTCCGGCCGTTTTCAAGAGCAAGGTTCCCCGCAAAGGAAGGCACAGAAGCCAATAAAAAAGCGGTCATCCAAATTCCGGAAGATATGCGCATAGCTTTCTCCTTTGTTTTTGGCCCAGACAAATAATCTAGGCTTAGATCGGGAATGATGCTAGTAATATTGCGCTTTGCGAAATGAATGGAAAGCCCTAAACATACCCCGAGCTTGAAAAAGTCAGGGGCGTTTTTTTTGGATGCCTCCGATAAAGTTTTCCCGCAAAGCGGGCGTTCTTATGCTTACCGGCGAGGTTTATTCATGATTCCCCGTTATACCCGCCCCGAAATGGGGCATATCTGGACAGCGGAAAACAGATTCCGCATCTGGTTCGAAATCGAAGCGCATGCCTGCGACGCCTTGGCCAAGCTGGGGGTTATCCCCGAAAAGGCGGCCAAAAACGTGCGGACGAAAGGCAAGTGGAATATCGCGCGCGTTAATGAAATCGAAAAAACAACGCGCCACGACGTGCTCGCTTTCCTCACCAATCTTTCCGAGCATGTGGGCGCGGATTCGCGCTTTGTGCATCAGGGCATGACCTCCAGCGATGTTTTGGATACGGCCTTTGCCGTGCAGCTCAAGCAAGCTTCGGAACTGCTTCTCAAAGATATGGACAGGGTGCTCGAAGCGCTGAAGCGTCGGGTCGAGGAAACGATCGACATCGTAACCATCGGCCGAAGCCACGGCATCCACGCCGAGCCGACAAGCTTCGGCCTTAAGCTGGCGACGCATTACGCGGCCTTCGTGCGCGGCAGGAAAAGGCTCGAAGCGGCGCGGAACGAAATTTCTACATGCGCCATTTCGGGGCCGGTGGGGACTTTCGCCACCGTCGATCCCAAGGTCGAAAAGCATGTGGCCAAAGCGCTCGGCCTCGATGTCGAACCCATCTCGACTCAAGTCATTCCGCGCGACCGGCACGCCATGTTCTTCGCGACGCTTGGCGTCATTGCCTCATCCATCGAAAACATCGCCATCGAAGTGCGCCACTTGCAGCGCAGCGAAGTCCGCGAAGCCGAAGAACCCTTCGCCAAGGGGCAAAAAGGCTCCAGCGCCATGCCGCATAAGCGCAACCCCATTCTTTCGGAAAACCTCACAGGCCTTGCCCGGATTGTGCGCGCGTCGGTAGCGCCAGCCTTGGAAAACGTGGCCCTATGGCACGAGCGCGACATTTCGCATTCGTCCGTGGAGCGCGTTTTTGCCCCCGATGCGACCATCGCTTTGGACTTCGCTCTCTCCCGCCTGGCCGAGCTGATCGACGGCATGACGATCTATCGCGAACGTATCACGGAAAACCTGAACGCTCTTGGCGGCCTGCATTTTTCCCAGCGCGTTCTGCTTGCGCTTACGCAAGCGGGCGTCAGCCGCGAAGAGGCTTACAGCCTTGTGCAATCGCGCGCCATGCAAGTTTGGCAGGATTTGCAGAAAGGCAAGCGTGTAAGCTTTAAGGACAAAATCATGTCCGACAGCGAAATCACAAAGCATCTGTCCGGGCGGATGCTGTCGGACTGCTTCGATGAACGCTTTTACATCCGCCACGCCAAGAAAATCTGGGCCAGGGTCTTAACGGCCTAGTGCCTATTCGTTTGGGTTTATGCTTCTAACTCTCTGCAAAACAACAAGCTTTCGTCGTTGATCCTTTCGCGAATGGAATGATTATCGCCTTTTAATTGACAATAAAATCATGCATCATAATTCGCTCTGCTAAAGGGGTAAATCCATGCGTCCGATCAAAGCAAAAATTTTTCTTGTCCTTACGTGCCTTCTTGCTCTCGCGAATTGCCGCAGCAGCGGCGAATTCGGGACAGAGACCGAACAGCTCTGCGACCGCGCGCGCGTAAGCCTCCAAGGCATGATGAGCGACAGCCAATACCCCGGCCTCGTGGATTTGGCGACAAGAGCCAAAGCCATCATTATCGTCCCCAATCTTATCCGCGCGGCGTTCTTCTTCGGCGGACGGGGAGGAAACGGCATCATGCTTGTTCGCGGCCCCGATGGCCGATGGAGTCAGCCGGCCTTCTACACCATCGGCGGCATCAGCTGGGGGCTGCAATTCGGCGGGCAGTCGTCCGAGCTTGTCATTACGGTCATGACGGATAAAGGCGTGGATTCGATCATGTCTCGCGAGGTCACCTTGGGCGGCGATGCGGGCGTATCGGTGGGCGAGCTTGGCAAAGGCCTTGCGGCGCATACGGCGCTGGGCCTCGATTCCGACATGTACGCTTTCGCGCGTTCCGAGGGGCTCTACGTTGGCGTTTCTTTGGAAGGCTCGGTTATCACGCCGCGCGAAACATGGAATCAGCAGATGTACGGGCCGAACGCAACGCCGGAAAGCATCCTTGTGAACCATACGTCGTCGACAAGTTCCCGCGCCGTCAGCGGGCTTATCGCCGCTATGCCTTAGGGCGCGCTTTAAAGCCTCCTCGTTATTGCATGGAAGAAAGCCATTCCTTTGGCGTATCTTTTCCGGCATAGAGCACGGCGGAAACGGTTCCTTCGCGTAAGACGGCCAACTCATCCCAGCCTGCTTCGGAGAAGATTCCGCGAATATCCTCAGGCTCGTATTTTTGGGATTCGCCGGTATTAAATTCCATCCCCTTTTTGAGGAGATACCGGACGTTTCCGACTTGTAGGCTTGTGTCCCTAATCACGACGTGACGAAGAACAACGCCCCTAAAATGCTTTGTCGGCGCATTTGCCCTGTTTTCCTCGGTATAATAAGGGCGGCATTGAATAGCGCTATCATCGAAGCTTTCGTCCCCGGTTATATATTTTGCTAACGTCCAATAATTGTTCTCGAATTTTGTAAATAGGGGGCATTGATACCCCGCAACAGCCGCCTCATCGCGCGAGCTGTCAATGGTAACAAGGAAAAACCCCTTTCGATTGACAACGCGTGCAAAATTTTGCGGCACATATCTCAAATCGATATCGTTACCCAGCGTGCAGCCGAACATCGTCATGAAAATCGGCGCATTGCCGGCCCAAACGCGCAATTCATCGACCGGCTCCGCAAAATCCTTCATCAGATGCACGGCCATAATGTCCAGTTGCTTCTCAATGCACTCCGTGGCTTCGCGCCCCATGCGGGAGCATAAATCCCAGTCGGCAGCGCCGCAGGCATTGATCGCTTCCAGAACCGGAATTTCCTTGTTTTGCACCGCCCATAGGGTTCCGGCACCGGCCATAACGCCAAACGGCCTCAGGTGAGAAAAAGTATTTTTTAGAAAGCGCTGATGCGTTTTTACGAGGTTCGCTTCAATTTGAGGAAGCATGTATTTTTGCGAATGCCCGGTTTCGACAATCTTTTTCCAAAGGTCCATCCCGCTGGGGCTGTCAGGCGTTGCATATGGATGGTAAAGCCATCTGTAAACGTCATGGCTCCCTTTTTGAAGAAGGATTTCCAAATCATTTAAAAATGTCTTTGTGAATTGAGGACTGCATGGCTGGAAACGCAAACAATCGTCGAATTCTTCGCTAAAAGAGTGTCCATTATAGGATAATTTATTCATTAAGTATTTCCTCCAACAGGCTTTGCTTTTGAAATATTCCAAAGAAGATCAAATTGATTTCTAAAAACCTTAGCGACTAATGGCGATGAAATGACGATAATCTCGACGCCTTTCGTTTCATCAAAAATCAAAATAGCGAATTTATCCCCGAACACATAAAAAGGGACGTTTCCGCTTTCCTGTTTGGGGCACCAACGGTAATCGAGATACTTTCCTCCGGGAATGACATAATAATCGTCTTCCCGAACGAGCACTTTAACTTTCACATTCTTTAAATCGTCGATGCGTTTTGCGTGGAAATAGACATACTCACCCAAAAACTTCTCGAACAAGCGATCATCAACATTACTCACGCAAATAGGTTTGCTGCCGTCCGCTGCCGATACATCGCAAGCCGCCAAATAAACTTCATCCATAAATTTTCGGAAGCCTTCGGAGCCCTTGAGCGTATAAACAGAATCCTGTTTAAGCTGCACGCCAATATCGCCGACAAATTCGATGCCGTTATTCTGAAAGACGGTAGCGATGCAGCTGAGCGTTCCTTCGCGCGCTTGAACGAGATTGTTTTCGATATTGCTTATGGTTTCCCGGCTAAGCTTTGCCGCTTTAGCCAAGTCCGCTGCATCCCAGTTGAGCAGGGCACGCGCTGCTCGGATCTGACGCCCTGTGATCATACATTCCTCACGAGAACGGATTTTATGTTTAATGGAAAATACATAATTAATCTAAAATTACTCATTATTAGACATCTTATTACTCATTATATGAAACGATGTCAAAGAAAAAATTGGAATTCCACACTATGCGTACTTATCTCCTTTCTTATGACGGATTTTATTTGCTTTCAAGGACGAAATTAGTTACAAATGTATACATAGGGACAAACGACATATTTAGGAGCCATTTTATGCCAACTTTTGACGATTATTTGATGCGACACGGGGAATATGGCGTACAGGATCTGGTTGAGCGTCTGGAACGGTATGAGGGCATTGTTGCCAATACAAATCTGCCGTTGGAACAGCGCTGGGGCATGGTTATGAATGCGCCGGAAGCCGTTGTCCCCGCACTGGCCGCCTAAATCAACCATTTGGATGAGCATATGAGCAATTCGCAAAATTCCGCAGTTCCAAAGAACATGTCGAACGATAATAATGGACGTGGCAAAGAGGATGTATCCGCCGATCGGCAGCCCATCAACAAGCGCGAGCGCCTATCCATCGACGCGCTTATTTCCTATAAGGCGCATGTCGAAAAAGTCCATGAAGAGGTTGTTCGCGCCATGGTCGAAGCGCGCTTTCAAGCCGACGACATCGCAAAAATAAAGTACGCCGAGTACGATAACGTGATCGAATTTCTGGTCGATCTAAATCTCAAACATGCCTTGAACTAATGCGTTTGGCCTCCGGGAGCCGGAGCTGGTCGCCGCGCATTTGCAGACTACATTTTGGGACGATCCGCCCCAGCCTCTGCTTTTGGGGTGATTTCTTTCCTGCCTTCTATGTATTTGTAGCTCATCCCGCCGCACATGTTGCCTCCTTGTTCAAAACAGACGCATATCATTCAGGCTATCGCGTCAGTTGGCCGCGTACAACTCGTTAATATAGGGTTAAAATATGTTTTTCCTATTTTCGCCTTTTTCGACTTTGCGTTGTTTTTCAAGGAGCTCGCCTCCCGCGCTCTTAACCATGCAGCAAGGATTTTGTGGCAAAAATAATCGCTTAGCGTGTGGGTTCTTGTGACTTCGCGCCGAAAGCTGTTTGCGCTTTGTCCAGCGGAAAGATTTCAGAGGAGAAGTGTCGTGAGTCAACTGGCCCAATTAAAAATTCTGATTGCCGATGACCACTTTCTAATACGGCAATTTGTCCGAAACACTTTGCAGGAGTCCAAGGTTCAGGATGTGCAAACGGCGGCCGACGGCAACGAGGCTATCGACCTCGTGCAAAAAGCCAAGCTTGCCGACCAGCCTTTCGACATCGTGTTCCTGGACTGGAATATGCCAACCATCTCGGGGCTTGAGGTTCTCAGTTTTTTTCGCGCAAAGCCGGAATACGCTAACACCGCGTTCGTCATGCTGACTGCGGAATCGGAACAGCAAAACATCATGAAAGCGATCAAGGCCGGGGCGACATCCTACATCGTCAAGCCCGTCTCGCCCGCCGATCTTGGCAAGAAGCTGTTCGAGATAAACGAATGGCTTAAGCGCAAGCGTCAGGCTTCCGCCGGCATGCTTGGGTGACCTATGCAAAAGAAAATCTCTCTCGACGACATGCTCGCCAGAGATATCTCCGCGGCTGTCATTCATTCGATCAGCGAAACCTTCGGCGTTAGCCTTGAAGCCGGCGCGCCCGTTTTTGGCGAAGGGATGGTCTCGCTTGCCGGCGACGTTTCGGGCATTATCGGCATGGTCCAAGAGCATCTCGACGGCACGCTCATCCTCTGCATCAACTCCCAAATCGTCAGCCGTATTTTGCCGCGCGTACTTGGATCGGCCGTGGCCATCACGAACGAGATGGTTGTCGATACGGTCGGCGAATTGACGAATATGGTTTTTGGGCAAGTCAAAAGCGAACTGAACCAGCGTGAACATCAAATCAAGCTGGGGATACCTTGCGTCATCACCGGCAAGGGCCATTACGTATGCCAGTTTCATCGCGGAAAATTCATGGTTGTGCCCTTCTTCCTCGATAAGCAGCTTTTTGAAGTCTATGTCGCCTTGCATGAAACGCCCGCTTATCTAAGCGAACAGCGCAGATCCGATTGAAAGTTATAAATGTCCGACGCAAGTGAAACACCTGAAACAGTTTTTACCTACGCGCCGCCGCTTTCGGCGGCGGCCGACGTTGGATCGTCGGGTAAAGCCGGGATGAAGCGCCTCTACAGCATGCTTTTCGCCTCGCTCGTGGGGCAGGCCTCAATCGTCCTTGTCCTTTTATTCATTATCGGCTTGCCGGTTTTCGGTTTGAGCCCCGTTACAAGCAAGGCCGCGTTTGTCGGCATTTTATTGATAACGGCCGGCGGCATCGCAAGCTTTTTATACCTCAATGTGTTCGTGCATAAAGTGATCGCAAACCATGATCGGTTGAACGAAGTTCTGGTGAACAGCCTGGGGCAGGGGTTCTTTTCCTTCGGCCGCGACGGCCTATGCGAAGACGTTTACTCCCAGGCTTGTGTCGACTTGATCGGCGGCGCGCCGAAAGGAAAATACATCGGAAACGTCTTGTGCATTCCTCCGGAAGCGCTCTCCGATTTCAAGGATTGGATCGACGTTCTGTTCATGCCGGATCATGCGCTTGGATTTGACGACGTCGTCGCCTTTCTTCCCCAATTTTTTCCTCACCGGGAAAATCGCCGTATCAAGCTTGGTTATAAGCCTGTCTATTCAAGGCCCCGGGTTTTGGCGCGCGTCGTCGTGATCGCCACGGACGAAACCGAGGAATTTGAGGCGCAAGAACTAGCGGCCAAGCGGCAGGAATATGTGGATATGATTTGCCGCATCTTTAACGAGCGCAACCAATTCCTTGTGACCATCACGCACTTGCGCACTTTTCTGGAACAGGCGGCCATTCCGACGACGCGCGAAAAGTCCACATCCATCATGCGCCTGCTTCATACGTTGAAAGCGTCGGTGAAGCACTTCCACCTTTCAAATCTTGCCACGGCGCTGCACAATATGGAATCCGACCTGCGCAGCGAAACCGTAACGTCCGACGATGAATTCATGAAAATCATGGAAGCGGGACGCCTCTCCATCGAAAGACTGCTGCGGACGCTGCTCGAAAACATCAAGGACGTGATCGGCCAGGATTACGAACGCCGTGGTAACATGCGCGAGCTGGAGGAAAGCGCTCTCTACAGCTTCGCGCTTGTCATGAATGTCGCCGGCGTGAAACAGGAGGTCGTCGATCATTACCTACGTTTTATCGTCGCCGTGCCGGTCCAGGACTGCTTCCGCCAATTTGAACGCGAACTTGTCGATTTGGCCGAGATTACGGGCAAGCACATCAAGTCGATCCGCTACCTTGGCTCAAACCCGCCCATTTTGCTGCGCGAATATCAGGCCATGCTCTTTTCGCTGACCCACATTTGCCGGAACATTATCGATCATGGCATCGAACCCGTCGTGACCCGCCTTGCGCACGGCAAGGACCCGGAAGGCCTTGTCACCATCATGGCCGATGTCGAAGACGACAAAGCGGGGGGCGATCCCTTGCTGCACATTACAATATCGGATGATGGCGGCGGCATCGATCCTTCCAAAGTTCGCGCCAAGCTCGCCTTGACGGATCCCTACGGCACATGGCGCGACGAGGACGATCATAGTGTCATACAAAAGATCTTCATGTTTGGCGTCTCAACAAGGGACAGCGTGACGGAACTGTCGGGCCGGGGCGTGGGGATGGATGTCGTGGATAGGGAAGTGAAAAATCTTAACGGCAAAATTGAAGTTTTTTCAGAGCTTTACCATGGGACCAGGTTCGAGATTTACGTTCCCTATTTCATCTCCATCGACTAAAACGAAGCCCGGAAGCGAAGGGTTGGTCAGGCGAATCCCCTAGACTCTTGTTATTGCTTGACTCCCCATGCTCAATCCCTATACTGCGGCCACCTCAGCCCCGGGGGATCGGGGTTGTCAATAGCAATTTACTCCGTTTTAGCGCGCGAAGGCTTGCGCTAATGCGGGGTTTTGTCGTTTTTTTGGAGAACAAAGTGGCTCGTATTGCAGGTGTGAATATCCCGGCGGCAAAGCCGTTGCATATCGCGTTGCGTTATATTTTTGGCATTGGCCCGACCAACTCTCTCGAGATTTGCGCGCGAGTCGGAATCGATCCGGTTAAACGGGTCAATCAGTTGACGGAAGGCGAAATTCTCAAAATTCGCGAAGACATCGACAAGAATTATAAAGTCGAAGGCGATTTGCGTCGCGATGTCTCGATGAATATCAAGCGTTTGATGGACTTGGGTTGCTATCGCGGCCTGCGCCATCGCAAGGGCTTGCCCGTTCGCGGCCAACGTACGCACACGAATGCGCGTACGCGCAAAGGGAAAGCCAAGCCGATTGCCGGCAAGAAGATCGCTAAGAAGTAAAATATTTCTGGCTCGCGGAAGCGAGCATTAGAAATAGTTTATCCTCGCGCAGGCGGGGATCAAGTCTTAGCGGGATGAAGTGCAAACCTCGGACACTTACCGCCGGGGAGTAACAGAAACGGAAAGAAAAATGGCAGTACAAGGAAAGACGGACGCCAAGTCCGAGAAAGCGGCCCCAACGCGCCGCCGTCGTGAACGAAAGAACATCGTCAACGGCATCGCGCATGTTAATGCGTCGTTTAATAATACGATCATCACGATAGCCGACGCCCAGGGCAACACGATTGCCTGGTCGTCCGCAGGGCTTATGGGTTTCAAGGGATCGCGCAAGTCGACCCCGTACGCCGCCCAGATGGCCGCGGAAGACGCGGGCAAGAAAGCGATCGAGCACGGAGTCAGGACTCTTGAAGTCGAGGTCAAAGGCCCGGGGGCCGGGCGCGAATCCGCTTTGCGGGCTTTGCAAACCGTTGGGTTTTCCATCACATCCATCCGCGACGTGACGCCTATTCCGCATAACGGATGCCGTCCGCGCAAGCGCCGCCGTGTGTAAAACGTAAATCTTCAAAAACGATGGCGCAAACAAAGCAGAAATTATTGAATATAAAATAAAACCGAAAGGGTCCGGCCGTGTTACAGAAAAACTGGAAATCGCTTATTCAGCCGACAAAGACAGTCCAAGTCTCCGAAAGCAACCCCAACGTCGCGACCTTGGTTGTCGAACCGTTAGAGCGGGGCTTCGGTATGACGCTCGGCAATGCGCTTCGCCGCGTTCTGCTTTCGTCGCTGCAAGGGGCTGCGATCACCTCCGTCCAGATCGAAGGAGTCTTGCACGAATTCTCCTCCATCCCGGGCGTTCGTGAAGACGTAACAGACATCGTCCTTAATCTCAAGAGTCTCTCGCTGCGTTCGCACAGCGATATGCCGCGCCGCGTACGCTTGCGCGCCGAAGGCCCCGGCGAAGTGACGGCAAAGCAAATTGAAACCGGCGCCGAAGTCGAAATCATGAACCCCGAGCTCGTCATCTGCACGCTCGACAAAGGGGCGAAGCTGGCGATGGAACTGACGGTCGAAACGGGCCGCGGCTACATTCCAGCGGCCGCGCTTCGCAAGGAAGATACGCCGATCGGCCTTCTTCCGATCGACGCCCTGTTCAGCCCGGTTCGCAAGGTGGCGTACAAAATCGACCACAGCCGCGTCGGCCAGGTGACCGACTATGACAAGTTGTCCTTAACGGTTGAAACCGATGGTTCCCTGTCTCCGGAAGACGCCGTCGCTATCTCGGCGCGCATTCTGCAAGACCAGCTTCAATTCTTTATCAACTTCGAAGAACCGCATGCGGCCGCCGCCCCGGCGGAAGCCGTCGGCGACTTGCCGTTCAACCGCAACCTGCTGCGCAAGGTTGACGAGCTGGAACTCTCCGTCCGCTCGGCGAACTGCCTCAAGAACGACAACATCGTCTACATCGGCGATCTGGTTCAAAAAACGGAAAGCGAAATGCTCCGCACGCCGAATTTCGGCCGCAAGAGCCTGAACGAAATCAAGGAAGTGTTGACTCAAATGGGCCTGTCTTTGGGCATGCAAATTCCCAACTGGCCGCCCGAGAATATCGAAGAGTTAGCCAAGCGTATGGAAGAGCCATTTTAATTCAAACGATTAAGGGTCCGCAAAACGCCCTTTTTCAAAATTTTGATGCTCACGTACGTTTAAGTACGCTGCGCTCAAAATTTTAAAAAATGGGACGTTTTTCGCCTCAAGCTTGTTTGAATTAGTTAGAAGAGAAAAGGGAAAGGTTTTCTCGAAAAGTCAGTTCCGAAATCGGGCTGATTTTGTAGTAACCGGTATCTGCAAGAGCGCCAGAGGGCGAAAGCACAGAGCCAAGCCATAAGGGAAGGACAAGATTATGCGTCACGGAAACGGTCATCGTAAATTAGGGGTCACCTCAACACATCGCAAAGCCATGTTCGCCAATATGGCCGTGGCTTTGATCGAGAATGAGCAAATCACGACAACGCTGCCCAAGGCCAAGGAGCTGCGCCCCATTGTCGAAAAGCTGATCACCATCGGCAAAAAAGGCGGCCTCGCGAATCGCCGCCAGGCCATGTCCATCCTGCGCGACGATAGCAGCGTCAAGAAGCTGTTTGGCCCGCTGGCCGAGCGGTATAAAAGCCGCAAAGGCGGGTATACGCGCGTGGTAAAGGCCGGATTTCGCTATGGCGACGCCGCATCTATGGCTATGATCGAGTTTGTCGATCGCGATACGGAAGCCAAAGGCGCCAAGCAACGCGCTCTCGCTGCCGCATCGGCGGCGGCGGAAACCGAAGCCAACAAGGAGTAACCGCCATGCTGAAACGCGTTCTTATGGTCTTTGTCGTAAGCGTGCTTTCAGCGTGTGTCTCGGGAACGAAGCCGACGGATACCTACGTCGGCAGGGACGGACAAAAAACGCTCATCGAAAGCGACGCGGAAATGTGCAAGCGGTCCTGCAACGAGGATTATTCGCGCTGCATGGACACGCGCGCCGCAGGCAGCGACAACAGCGGAGTGAGGGGGCCCTCGGGCGTCTACGGCGCCAGCGGCGAATGCCGCAACGCCCTCCAACGCTGCGTCAGGGGATGCAAGTAATTTCTTATCCGTAAGTCGGGATGCGGGGCGACCTGTAGCTTTGCGGCTGCACGCCGAAACTTTTGATATTCTGTAACGCCTGAAGTTTCAGCGCATGCGCTACAGTGCCCGGCGGTATGCAAAGCCTAATCCCCATCGTATCCCTGACTGCTAAAGCCGTATATAAATCATACAGCTGCGGCCCGCAAAAGCTTATCTCGACTTTCCTGCCTGTGTCGGCCTGAAAGGCATTGACGGTTTCAATGATGGTTTTGAGATCCTTATGCATAGCGGTATCAATGCGTTTATAAGGATTCGCCCTTTCTCTGACGAGAGCATCTTTCCCGTTCATTCTGGCTTTTCTTAAATCCCTGCCGCCGATGCTCATGCGAAGGGTGGCATCGGAAGGATTAATTTCCCGCGAAGCCAATCTCTCTAAAATCGAACGCAGGTCTTTTCCCTCAGGCTGGGGGGAGCCGATATTGTCTAAAACGTCAACCCCTTCGATAAAACATCCCGTGACAACTTCTCTTTCTGAATGACAACTTGATTTGGCTTTTTCTATGATTTTTTTTGCTTTATCGATGCACGCGACGCTGTTTGCGTGAGGAATGGAAAGGCATAAGACAGAATCCTTGGCAAGATGCTTTTCTGTTGCCCTTAAAAGTCCTCTCACTTGGGCTTCGGATATATCGTCTCGCTTGGGAATGCCGCGCAAATCCTCGTCTTTTTCAAGATCGAGAAGGCTTCTAAGTTCTTCTCTTTCCGCCTCGTTACGACACATTTGGTCGTCCTGAAGATCCATGAATCGCGCGGTATACAACTCGATGGAAGCATTCTCTAAAAGCGACCCGACGCAACGCTCCATGTAATCGGCAAGCTCATCGTGCGCGCTATCCTTGGGTTCTCTCAAAGCTCTCCAAAATATGCCGTAGCCATCCGTTCCGGGAAGAAAATAATTTTCGATTCGATCGAGTCCAATAGCCTTGTCGCATCTTGCGCAGCCCTCAGCCGGGTTTACTTGATACGAGATGCCCATATCGTAAGCTTTTGATTGGCTATCAATATAGCCCAGGAAATCCTCATAATGTTCGGGAATCTCGGGTTTATTCAGGAGCAGCTTCGCGTTGTAAAGAAGGCTGTTATTCGTATCTATGGTGACGTCATCGCCTCTTTCAATGACAATGCCTAAATTTTTATTACCAAGCCTCCCCGCCTTTTTATCCCAAATGAAATCACCCTTTTTATTATTTAGAACAAGATAAGAAACATCTCCATTCATCTTTGCGTGCATAGGAAAATGATCGGGACAATTTTCCAGGATCCCGATGGCGATGTTTTTGAAAGTGAAAAGAGCCTCCAAAGCCTCGATGTTGTCATCCGTAAAAAGAACGCATGTTTGATCGCGATTCTCTGCCTGAAAGGCACGGACATCTTCAATGCTAAAAGCGGCTATGGCATTGACGCAATTTCCGCCGGAAGAATCGAACGGAATCCCGACAAGGCCCGCATTCACAACGGAAGAATTAAGATTAAGCATAATCTCTTGGGGAACGATCCGGTAAAGCCCCTCTAAAAATTCGTCAGGGTTCTCTAGCCTTCGCGATAAAGCGTTGAGCACCTGCTGCAGATTGTAACGGTGAAAAGAAGACATTCTAATCTCGGATTATTGGCAAATTTTCTAGCGATATAAAAAAATCCACGGACATTTATTTGCACTATAGCTCGCAAATATGAAAGTAACTTGAACATCTTTATACTTACGAAGCGCCTCAAACTCAGTATCGTTTGTTTTCAATACCTTGGCATAATTTTAATAATTTACTTTTTGTTAGCCAAAGCTTTATCTATACCATTCCCTTCCTTCTCTTTTCCCTTTCCCTTTTGAAAAAAATGCCAGTACCCACAGAATCCCAAATCCTCTCCGCGCTGCGGTCTGTCAAACAGGACGGCATCGACATCGTTTCCTCCAACCTCGTCGAAGGCGTCGCCTTGTCGGGGGCAGAGCAGGGAACGAAAGCCACCCTGATTATCAAATCCGACGCGGGAAAAACCGCGCAAGCAGAGCGGCTGAATAACGAAATTGAAAAGGCGGTAAAAGCCGTTCCGGGCGTCGTCGACGTGGCCATCGTGCTTACGGCGCATCACGCTTCCGGCCATGCCCAAGCGCACGAGCATAACCCGAATCATGAGCCGGAACACGGCGCTACCCCTTTGCCGAACATCAAGCACATCATCGCCATAGCGTCCGGCAAAGGCGGCGTGGGCAAATCCACAACGGCCGTTAATATCGCCAAATCTTTAGCTGAGAAAGGGCTGAAGGTCGGCCTTCTCGACGCCGATGTTTACGGCCCTTCGATTCCGCGCATGCTCGGCCTCATCGGCGAACAGCCGGTGGAAGAGGGCGATAAAATCGTCCCGCTCGAGCGCTACGGCATGAAAGTCATGTCCATAGGCTTTCTTGTGCCCGAAGATAAACCCATGATCTGGCGCGGCCCGATGGTTCACGGCGCCATCTCGCAAATGATCCGCGACGTGGCGTGGGGCGATCTGGATATTCTCGTTGTCGACCTGCCGCCCGGCACAGGCGATGCGCAATTAACGATCTCGCAAAATTTCACCCTGTCCGGCGCCGTCATCGTCTCCACGCCGCAGGACATCGCGCTCATCGACGCCCGCAAAGCCATCGCCATGTTCCGGCGCATCGGTATTTCCATCGTAGGGATCGTCGAAAACATGAGCTTTTTCGAATGCCCTCATTGCGGCAAGCGCAGCGACATTTTCAGCCACGGAGGCGCAAAAGCCGAGGCCGAAAAGTTAAAAATCCCGTTTTTGGGCGAAATTCCCCTCACCATGGCGCTTCGTCAAAAATCCGACGAAGGCGCGATGCTGGCTTCTTCGGGAGAGGAGGGGGCCATAAAAAGCGCTTATCAAGGCATCGCAAGCAGCATCTGGGCCTCTTTGAAAGCTTGACAGAAGGCGCAGGGGCGACGATAAAGGCCCCCTTATCGCATACAAAAAGGGCCTGTAGCTCAGCTGGGAGAGCGCCTCGTTCGCAATGAGGAGGTCGTCGGTTCGATCCCGATCAGGTCCACCAATTCATTTTAACTCTAAGGTCTTTCATCCCGCCGACCGACGACATAAGTAGGCTCGCCTGCGCTCGCGGGGGTTCGATCCCGATCAGGTCCACCATTTTTCGAATGCAAGCATTCGAAAAATGCCCTGCGTAGCTTCAGCGAAGCAGGGCACGTCGACTTGATGACTTGGACTGCATAGCAAAACATAGCAAGATGCCTTGTCGCTCATGCGCAGCGGACAGCTTCAGCGAAGCCAAAAAATTTCTCTGACTCTCTCTTGTTAACTCTATTGCACCTGTCGCCAAGGAAGAGTTTTGTCGTGCCCGTCCCTTTGTCGATATACGGGGCTGCTCGGGCGGGCACTTATCTGGCTTGTTTGCCGCAAAAAAAGCATCCAATATTCTTAATATTCCACTTGATCGGAGTGTGAATAAAAGAACATAAACAGGGCCATTTTTTACAAAACGAGGGCCTTGTAAGAATCATTTGCAGTAGCGGGGAAATATCAATTATGATCGATTCTGAACACGATAATTGCCACACTTTTTTGAGGGAGAAGAAATGTCCGGCCACAAAAAATATGTAGCCTTCAAAAATCACATTTTCATCATCGGCTTCGGCTCGATCGGTCAAGGGGCGTTGCCGCTTATCTTACGCCATATCGACGTCAAGCCGGAGCAGTTGACCATTATAACAGGCGATAACCGCGGCAAGGACGTGGCGGAAAAATACGGCATTGAATTCGTCATCAGTCCGCTTACGCGGGAAAACTATCGCAGCGTTTTGGGCTCGTTGAAATCCGGCGACCTTATCGTCAATGTTTCCGTTGAAGTCTCCAGCGCGGCGATTATCGAATTCTGCCAGGAAAAAGGCGCGCTCTACGTCGATACGGTTTGCGAGCCATGGGGCGACGTCTACTTCAACAACGACCTGACGATCGAGCAAAGGTCGAATTACGCCTTGCGCGAGGAAGTCCTTGCGCTCAGGCCAAAATATAAGGACGGAAGCACCGCGGTTATATGCCACGGGGCCAACCCGGGCCTTGTGAACCATTTTGTGAAGCAGGCTTTGCTGAACATCGCAAAAGACACGGGAGTAAAGGCGGCAAAACCGGCGTCCCGCGAAGAATGGGCAAAGTTCTCGCAGCAGCTTGGCATAAAAGTCATCCATATTGCCGAGCGCGACACGCAAGTGTCTTGCGAGCCGAAAAAAGTCGGCGAGTTCGTCAACACATGGTCCGTCGATGGTTTTGTCAGCGAAGGCAATCAACCTGCGGAACTCGGCTGGGGCACGCATGAAAAGGCTCTGCCGCCGAAGGGGAAAACCCACGCGTCAGGTAGCGGCGCCGCGATCTACATGGAGCGTGCGGGGGCGACAACGCGCGTGCGAAGCTGGACTCCGCTGGAAGGGGCTTACCATGGCTTTCTCATCACGCATAACGAAGCCATATCGATCGCGGATTACCTGACGCTGAAAAACGGCAACGAAGCCGTTTATCGTCCCACGTGCCATTACGCCTATCATCCGTGCGACGGCGCTGTCCTCTCGCTTCATGAAATGAACGGAAAGAACGGCAAAGTGCAAAGCAAGCACCGCCTCATCGTGGACGAGATCACAAGCGGCACCGACGAACTCGGCGTGCTCCTCATGGGCAATGACAAGGGTGTTTACTGGTTTGGCTCCCGCCTGTCGATCGGGCAAACGCGGGAACTCGTGCCCTTTAACAACGCAACGTCGTTGCAGGTGACCGTCGCCGTTCTGGCGGGAGCCGTTTGGGCTATCGAAAACCCGAAGCGCGGCATTTTAGAGCCGGAATACATGGACTTCGAACGCGTGATCGAGATTGCCTCGCCTTATCTGGGCGATGTCGTCGGCGTTTGGGGCGACTGGACTCCGGTGCAAGGCCGCGGCGGCTTTTTCCCCGAGGATATGGACACGTCGGATCCCTGGCAGTTCAAGAATATTCTCGTGGCCTAATACCAACGGGCTAAACGGCATCGCTGCGTTCATTGGTTGTTTGGTATAATACCAATAACTGACCAAACTGAGCCTGAAGAACCCGAATATAAAGCCCTCCCCCTTGATGGGGGAGGGGTGGGTGGGGGTGATATTTCAACAATAGAGTCTGTTTGATCGGGAATGGGATCGGTATAAGACAAAGCGTGTCAGCGAGCCCGTATCATGCGGGATTCAGAACAGAATCCCGCATGTCCCTCCTAAAAAAATCCGTCGCGCTGAAATTTTCCTTTACGTTCGTGAAGGAAAATTTTTCGCGGCGGGTTTTTGATTTTCAAAAAACCGCTTCCTTTGATAATAGTCAAAGCCTGCGCGAACAACTGATGTAGTTCTAGGCCTCGATTGAATTCTCGTATGTTCGGCAGGTCAAAATGAATGCGTCGCTTTTTCCCGCTCATTACTCGGACTCCCGGATAAATGATAATCAGGAGGGCCGCCGGCTCACCGCCCTGCAAAAAATCGCGGAAGATCACATTGCCAGCCTCACGCCGCGCCAACGGCAAGTCATGCGCCTCGTCCTTGCCGGCCTGCCAAGCAAGAATATTGCGGCCACGCTGGGCATCAGCCGCCGGACCGTCGAAAACCATCGCGCTTCCATTATGAGAAAAACGGGTTCAAAATCCATTCCGGCATTGGCTTGCCTTGCTTTCGCGGCCTCATGGGAAGATCCGGAACCGATGTTTTTTCCCTATGGATTCGGCGCATCGCAGGCGGTGCAGCGAAAAACCGGCTAGAGCAATTCCCTTTCAGTTAGAACTACCGTCATGCCCGCGCAGGCGGGCATCCCATTTATTTTCTTAGTTAATTTCCATTTTCAGTAGTCAGGGACCGATTCCAACCAAACGGGAAATGCTCTAAGCATCTCCCGATCCTGAAGAACGCTTGTCAGGTTTCCGTGTGCGGGCATTGTTTTTCCGCCAGAACTTCCCGCAAGCGCGCAAGCAATTCATGGCTTGAAGCGTGCATAACATCTTTTGGAATCTCGGCGACAATCCGCCTCAAAACGTCCACGGGCAGATGCTCTTTGATTTCGCCGATTAATCTTTGCGGGGCGACCAGCACAAGCTTATCGAAAGAGTCCTGCAAAGCGGCGCGGTTAAGTTTCTCCGCAATCGCTTTCAGATAGCGCCGCTTAAGCTCCTTCTGGATATTCCCTTCAGGCTCGTAGGTCGTGCGCTTGGCGGTGGCGCTGTTCATATCCGTTCCGCGCAAATCGTAGCCGATTTGGTAATCGTCCAGTGTTTCGGAGCGAATGATCCCGCCCGGTTCGGGCACAAGCTCGTACGCAAAAGCTTCGCGCGGGAAATGATGCTTGTTCATGCCGACAAAGCCCGACAGGCGCGTCCTTTTAACGCAAGACATGATTTCGGCGTGCTGGTTATCGGCGGCCAGCACCCATGTTACGGTCGCCGGCGTTTTGTAAGGATCGATTTTCTGCTGCATGGTCTTTCCCTGCTTCCCCATGAAAGACTCCGGCCTCAGTCGGCGTATTCCGCCGTTTGTATCGGGTGCGCGCTCAGGCTTTCCTCGTTGATCTGATCGCGCAAAGTCAGAAAATTATAAGCCAGAAGTGAAATAATAATGACGGCCAAAACCGCCAGGGGGGATTTTTCGCTCTCTTCGATCATAGGGCCTCTTCAAAAACAGCCTCGCGCGCAGCATGCTGGCCTAACTCGAAGGGGCGCCTTTTGACATTCGTCAATTCACCAACGGGAAAAAGAAAAGCGCCGCCTCTTTGAAAGGCGGCGCTCCCTCTCTCTAAAGCTTCGGTTAGCGAATATTCAACGGCAGAACCACGGTAAAGCCCGGCTGGCTGTAGTGAACCGGGTAGTGATAGGCAACAGGCCGCGGCGCATAATAGTAAGGTCTTGGCGCATAGTAATGCGCGCGGTGCTGCCAGCCCGGATGCCCGCGCCAGCTGTGCTGTGCCGGATAGTGCCCGCGATGGTCTGGATGTCCACGTCCATCATTGGCTTCAGCCGACGCCGCAGCTGCCGTAACGAAAACAAGGCCGACAGCCAGGCATTTCAAACTTCTCTTAAGAAGCTGGGTCGATTTTGTTGCCACGTTCATGTTCAATCTCCTTTGCAGCGCTTTTGCCCTTATCGCTGGAAAAGCCGGCATGGCTTTTTCCTAAAGAGCTCTTCGACGCTAGATGGAGATATATTAGTTCTTCTTGTCGGAACTATGGCCTTTGCGTCCTTCAAAACGCCCAAATGTTTTATCGGCAATTATCTTTTGCTCGTCGGACATTTGATTATAAAGAACCTGAAAGGCCGGTATCATCTTTTTAATCCCTTCCAGATGAGCCTGCGTCATGGCCTCAAAAGTCTTCAGGTTATCAATGGCCGTGAAAGTATCGGCGTTGCGCCGCCGCGCATCGATCAAAGCGGTTATCCGCCCTTCGTTTTCCCGCATGACCTGAGCCACGGCATTCCATGCCGGCTCCTGTTCCCTAGTAATGCCAAGGGTTTCGCGAAGCATCTTAATCCGTTCCTCAAGATTCATCGCCATGGCCTCGGGACCGCGCCGCATAGGAACGCGCATCGGGCTGGCCGCCTGTCCCGCTGGAGAAGCCTGCTCGGACCCATCGCCGGATTGCGCAAGGGCAGGAGCCGCCAAAGAAAGAAACAAAAAGGTAAACAGAAAACGAAAGGTCATGGCTTTCCTCAAGGGAAGAAATTACGGAACAGGGCAGTAAAACAATAGTCTTGGTTCCCAGTACCTTAGCCGTTCCGTTTGATATATGTCAAAACGCATAAACGAAAAGGTATTATCAACCCGTTTCTTTCAATGATGTATATCCCGAAAAACCAATGACAATGAATACGATGGCGCACCTTTTTCTCGTAAAAGATGAAGATTATACCCCGCTCAAGTCCACGTATTTGGAGTGCCTGAAAAGCACGTCTCTCTTCTCGGACTTGTCGGATTCGGAGATCGCGATCCTCAGCGCGAAGGCGCAAAGCCGCACCTTCAAAAAAGGCAAAATTGTGTTCCTTGAGGGCGAGAACGCCGACTATTTTTACATCGTTAATTGCGGCTGGGTGAAACTCTTCCGAACCTTGCCCGAGGGCGACGAGATTATTCTCGATGTGGTAACGACAGGCCAGGTCGTCGGCGAAAGCGCCATCTTCGACCACAGGCGTCACAGCTACAGCGCGCAGGTTGTCGAAGACTGCCAGCTTTTAAGCATACCGGCCCGGACTCTGCGCGAGCAAATCGGCAACAGCCAGGCGCTGGCTTTCAATATGCTCTCGTTTATGTCGCGTTATCACCGGCGGCATTTCGGCGAGATCGCGCTCAATACGATACAAAATGCGCCCCAGCGCATCGGGCGTTTTCTCCTTAAATTCTGTCCGAAAAACAGAAAGCAAAATATCTCCTTTCATCTTCCTTACGACAAAACGCTCATTGCCGACACGCTCGGAATGAAAGGCGCAACTTTCTCGCGCGCGCTGAACATCCTGAGGGAAAAAACCGGAGTCAGAATCAAAGGCACCCGCGTTGAAATAGATTCCGTCGAAAAACTAATGGCCTTCGTGCACGGCTCGCGCGGCGCGAACGAATTCGACGACCTTTAAACGTAGCCACTCCATTTTTGACAATAATCAAAGGAAAAAACTCATTCTCCGGCATGATCCGCGGGAAATCACTTTCCACGAATTCAAGGAGTCTCATATGTATCTGAATATTGCCGTTCTCAAAGAAAGGTCGAACGAAAGACGCACCGCGCTCGATCCGATAAGCGCGCAAAAGCTCGCGGAAGAAGGCGCTAAAATGACCGTTCAGTCGGGCGCCTGGGATTTTGAAAGGCTTAGCGGCGGCACATTCAAGGGCATCCGCTTTACCGGCGATTTGGAAGAATTGGCGAGCGATGCGGATATCGTTCTTTCCGTCGGGCTTCCCTCACGCCGGGTCATCGACGCCATGCAGGAAGGGGCTGTCCTCATTACGCAAGAAAGCCCGCAGGATAACCCGGCCTTCGCAAGGCAGTTGCTTGAAAGAGGCATCACCAGCCTTGTGTTCGAGCGCAAGCCCTGCGAAACGGATCGGCAAGCCCTGAATGTTTCATGCCAACTGTTGGATGTCATCCGCTCCATGGTCAAAGACAAAATACTCGCGCTTGATTGCAACGACAGGAAGGTCTCGCGATTCATCTTCAGCCATAGGGGCCGGATTTGGCGCGAGAGAGCCTATGACGTCCTTCCGCCGCTGCCGGGCAGGGGCGCATCCAATCCCGAAGCGTTAGGCAAATTCTCCAGCGCTTACTGAAAAAGGACATGGCGCATTTAGCGCTGCCGTGGCTATGTCTCAAACACATAAACTCCCGGCGCATCGCATAAAGGCTTGAATCTGCCGCTTCCCATGGAGGGAGGCGGCAGGCGCGGGCCCGAGGAATGAGCGTCAATCCAGTTTTCCCATGCCGGCCACCAGGAACCCTTTTGCGGCTCTGTCCGGTTTAGCCATTCGTCCGGCCCAAAAGTCCGGCCCTCCGCAGGCCTTGACCGTATCCTGAAAGAGCGTCCTTTATGGCCGGGTTCGCTGACGATCCCCGCATTATGCCCGCCGGAAGTCAGAACGAAGGTAATCTCGCTATCGCTCAGATAGTGCAGCTTGAACACCGACCGCCAAGGTGCAATGTGATCGCGCTCGGTGCCTACGATAAAAATGGGCAGCCGGATATCCCTTAAAGCCACGGTGTCGCCGTCTACGACATAGCGTCCCTCGGCCAGATCGTCGCTCAGGAAAAAATGCCGCAAATAGTGGATATGCATTTTCGCGGGCATGCGCGTGCCGTCGGCGTTCCAGGCCATCAAATCATTCATCGTGCCGCGCTCGCCAAGCCAGTATTTGCGCATGGACGGAAGCCAAATCAGATCGTTTGCGCGCAAAAGCTGAAAAGCGCCCTCCATCTGCTCGCTGCTTAGAAAGCCTTGCGCCTGCATCATGTCGTTCAGGAAGGAGAGCTGGTCTTCGGAGATAAAAAGCTGCAATTCGCCCGCGTCGCTGTAATCCGTTTCGGCCGCAAGCAGGGACAGGCTGGCCAACCGGTCGTCTTCCTCCCGCGCCATAAGGGCGGCTTGCACGGCAAGCAACGTCCCGCCCAGGCAGTAGCCGACCGCGTGAATCTTCTCGCCGCCGCCAAGCGCCCCCACAACGTCAAGCGCCGATACAATCCCAAGCTTCCGGTAATCCTCGAAAGTCATGTCGCGCATGTCGGCGCCCGGATTTCGCCACGAGATGCAGAAAACCGTCCGCCCTTTCGATACCAGCCACCGGATCAGCGAATTGTGCGGCGACAAGTCGAGGATATAGTATTTCATGATCCAGGCGGGAACGATCAAAACCGGCTCGGCCTCCACCAGCGGCGTCGACGGCGCATACTGAATAAGCTCGATCAGCTTGTTGCGGTAAACGACCTTGCCCGGCGTCACGGCGATATCGACGCCGACTTTGTACGCCTGAGCATGCTTGCCCTTTTGCCTGGCCGCCATATCTTCGAGAAAAAGCAAAAAACCGCGTGAAAGATTGCGCCCGCCTTCGGCAAAGGTGCGGTCGATTATTTCAGGGTTCAGCCAGGGAAAATTCGATGGCGAGAGGGCATTCATCCACTGGCGGGCGCAAAAAACCATAAAAGACTCGCTCGATTGCTGGACGCCGTAAGGCGCAACGACCGCTTTATTAATCCAGTCCTCCCCCAAAAGGGTCGCTTGAACCAGAAGATCGAAGGGCCGCCGCCCCCATCCCGGGTATACAAAACGATAATCCGCGGGTTTTGGCGCAACCGGCTTTTCAATGTTCAACGCGATGCGCATCCACTTTTGCGTTTGCAGGAATCCCTGCCCGGCGATGCTCGCCATGCGGAAGGGCGAATTCGCGGCGTGCAAGAACCAGTCAAAAAAGGAAAGAGCGAAAATCCCCGGCGACAGCCCGCCCGTCAGGCGGCTTTGCCAAGCGTGCAAATATAGATCAAAATCAACAGGCGCGCGGAAGGACTCGCTTTTCTCCGGCCCGACATGCAAACGGCGCGCCGCTTCCTTCGGCATGAAAGGAACTTTCGCCTCGCCGGCAATCCCGCCTGTTTCTCCGACATGAATCCCGCTTCCATCCGGCATGGCAAAACTCCTTTTGCCCATAAAAAAGCATTTTCCCTTGTCCGGCCAAAGAGAGTCAATCATTAGCACGCAAAGCATAAGCGAGAAGTTGACACTCATACAAAAGCATTCGTAAATATGGGGCCGAACAACATAGTCGTTATGTCCGCGGCTTGTTTCGCCAAAAGAACGGCGCACGAATGGGCGGAATACGGATTCACGGGATGCAGGAATGAGCAAAAGGCCTTTGAAAAACGGCGCGTCGGACGGCCAGAAGGCCTTGGCCTCGGTGTCCTCCATCGAAAAACCTTTTCTGCGCCAGCGCATGGCGGATTATGTCGACTGCGCACAAGCCTTGTTCGAAGCCTTGGACGGAATAAATCAGGCCGATAAGGAAGGCCGGGACAAACTCCGCATCGATCTCGGTTATTTCTCGAAACTGGCTCGGCGCATCGACCTTATCCTGTCGGTCGCAGGATCGGCCAATTATCTGTCTCCGCAAGATCTCCTCAAAGCCGAGAACGCAAGGCGGCATATCGAAACGAAACTGGGCGCGTTCGCCAAGCGGAAGGAAAACGGAGGTTTTGTTTTCTCTTCGCCAAGCGTGCAGATAAATACGCACTCGCCCCTTGGCCGAAAAATAGCCAAATTCTTCGCACGAAAAGTCCCCGTATCCGAGAAACAGGGGAACAAAGACATTCTGCCTGAATCCATGTTTCTGGATGAAGAAGCGATCAAGGGTATTAAGGCCGATCTGGAAAAAGCGCAAAAATACCATGCAAACGGCCAATACCCGGAAGCGGAAGCCCTCTATAAAAAAGTCCTTCGAATCGACCGTAAAAACAAACCGGCGCTGCGCTGGCTGGGAAGCCTTTATTCGGAAAGCGCCTGCGCGGCCCAGGCGCTCGCGTGTCTCAATCAGGTGCGAAACACATTTGTGGACGACGACGATTGTAAAATTGACAGGGGCCGCGCTCTCATGTGGCAGGCGCAAAGCAAAGACGGGGACTTCGCCGCTGCCCTAAAAATTTTACAGGAAGCCGTTGAAAAAAGGCCGAACAACGCTTTGGCCGCCATCGAACTCGCTAAAACATTGTTCTTCTCCGGCAACGATGAAAAAGCGCTCTTTTATATGGATAAAGCCTATAAACTGGCGCCGAACGATCCCCGCATCCTGGCCGAAACAGCCTGCCTTCATAAATATTATCATAACCTCGAAAAGGCCGCGCTCAACTTTACCCAAGCCTTGAAAATCTTCCCGAAATACCCGCTGGCCCTTATGGGATACGGATCTTTGCTGGCTTGCCAAAGGCGATATAATGAAGCCCTCGAATTGTACGACAGAGGCCTTCAAATCGACCCGAACAAGCTCCCCCTTTTGGGCGAAAAGGCTTTTGCCCTATTATCCTCGGGCCAATACAAGGAGGGATGGGCGTTTTACGAAAAAGTTCTCTCCCCGCGATACAGAGGCCCCCTCCTGTTCGAGGGCAAACCGATGTGGAAAGGCGAAAGCAACCCAAAACTCAGGCTGCTTATTTCGTGCGAGCAGGGGCTGGGGGATAACATACATTTCGTGCGTTACGCCGCCCTGTGCAAGGAAAGAGTAGGGAAGGTCGTCGTTCTCTGCCCGAAAAGCCTGAAGCGCCTCTTTGCCGCTTGTCCGGGCGTCGATAAAGCTGTCACGACAGTCCGCACGTGGCAATTCGATTCGCAAATCTCCATGATGAGCCTGCCCCACGTTTTCGGAACGACGCTGGAAACCATCCCGTCCAAGACCCCTTATTTTTTCCTTCCTGAAAAAACAAAAGCGGCATGGAAACGAAAAGTTACGGGCAATGAATTCAAAATCGGCCTCGTATGGGCCGGAAGCTCGTTCAACGTCAAATCGCGCGGCGACCTTATCGCCAAGCGCCGTAATGTCCACCTCAAGCAGCTCTCGCCGTTATTCGATTTCAAAAACACGGTCTTTTACAATCTTCAACTCGGCGACGAAGCGGGGCAAATCGCGGAAGTCAATCTTCAAAACCGTTTCGTTGACCTCATGCCGGGCGTCAAGGACATGGCCGATACGGCGGCCATCATAGACACGCTCGATCTTGTCCTCTCGGTCGATACGTCCGTCGCGCATGTGGCAGGAGCCTTGGGCAAGCCCGTGTGGATTTTATCGAGGTACGATGCCGACTGGCGTTGGCTTCAAAACCAGCCGTCAAGTCCGTGGTATCCGACGGCGCGCATCTTCGGCCAGCCGAAAAGCGGCGACTGGTCTTCGGCAATCGACGCCGTCCGCCTCGCCCTTCAAGACCAAATTAACTCTCCCCATTGATAAAAGAAAAGCCCTCCCCTTGATGGGGGAGGGTTGGGTGGGGGTGATGTTGGGATGGGCTAATGGGCTAAAAAAAGCCCTCCCCCTTGATGGGGGAGGGGGGGTGATGTCGATCTTTAAAAAATTCTTACGGATTCTTCCCGAAATTAGGCGGCACGAAAACAAAGGTGCTTGCGGGGAAAACAGCCCCTTCGCTCATGTTCTCAAGATTAACGCCCGTTTCATGTCCCTGCGCGTCGACCACGCGCCATTGGCGCAGCTTAAAAGGCCTGTCCTCGAAAATCAAAGTCAGGCTTCCCGCGCCGGGGTCTTTCTTTTCCACCAGCGTCACTTCGATGCGGGAGGGAAGATGCTTGATCTTCGTCACCATAACATCGCCGCCCAGCCGCACGGGATCGCGCAAAATAAACTCGGCAAGGCTCGATCCCTGGCTGACGTTCGTCTGCGATTGCAGTTCCTCGTCCCAAATATGAACAAAGCTGCCGTCGGCGATGATGAAATCCTTGTTGGGCGGATCGTAATTGACGCGCATCTTGCCGGGGCGCGAGATCATAATCTGCCCGCGCATCATGCCGCCGGCGCTATCGACTTGCAGGAAATCCGCGGACACGTTTTTCATGGCGTTCAGGTAATGCTCGATCCGCAAAATGGCGTGCCGATCAAGCTCCGAAAGCTGCGCAGGCACAGGCGGTTGCGGGGCATTGGCGCAGGAGGCCTTCAGCGGCGCCGTCAGCGCCAAGCCCAAGGCAAAAAAGAGGAAAAGCTTTTTCATGCCCGCAACATGATGGAAAAATGCGGCAAAATAAAGGGAAAAGAAGCTTCGTAAAAAGATTACCCGTCCTTCGCGTCCTTTTTCACGACGCGCGAGGCCGGAAACGTCAGGATAACGGATGTCCCGCTTCCCAATTCGCTTTTTAAATCAAAGGTTCCGCCGTGCAACTCGACAAGGGACTTCGTCAAAGGCAGCCCCAGGCCGGTTCCCTGATGCTTGCGGCTCAGGGCGCTCTCGATCTGCCCGAACGGCGCCATGGCGATGACAAGATCCTTCGGCGCCATGCCGATGCCGTTGTCGATGACGCTGATAATCATATTGCCGCTTTGATCCATCATCGTCGATAAAGTGACGCTTCCGCCCTCGTCCGTGAACTTAATCGCATTGGTCAGCAGGTTGGCCAAAATCTGCTTCATCGCTTTTTCTTCGGCGCGCAAGGCAGGGAAGTCGCGCGGCACATGCAAATTCAGGCGGATTTTGCCGGCCTTGGCCCGCGCATCCACAAGGCGCGACACGGATTGAAACAAGGCATCCAGATTCAAAACGGCCTCGCGCAGTTCGCGCTTTCCGGCTTCCATCTTCGACATGTCCAGAATATCGTTGATCAGGGAAAGCAAAAGCTGGCCGCTGTCGTGAATGTCCTTGGCGTACTCAACGTACTGGGGCTGTCCCGCGCTTCCGAATAACTGATCCTTGATAATCTCCGCAAAGCCGATAATCGCGTTAAGCGGCGTGCGCAATTCATGACTCATGTTGGCAAGAAATTCCGACTTGCTCCGGTTGGCGAAATCGGCCTGTTCTTTTGCCCGCACAAGGTCAAGCTCCGCCATTTTCCGCGCGGTCACGTCGTACATCGTGCATTCCATGCCGTCCGCGCCTATGTGGCCGCTCAGATTGACCCAAACCATATTCCCGTCGGCGGTATGAACGGCGACCTCCTCGGCATGCCGTTCCTTTTCATGCACCAGGGCGAGCCATGCGCTTTTTTGCTCGGAAACGATGAACAGCTTTCCCTTGGCGTCCGGCTGAGCCTCCAGAAGAGCTTCTGGGTTCGCGTAACGAAGGAGTTTGGCGACCGTCATGTTCGCGTCCGTCCATCTTCCGTCTTCGGCTCTGTGAAAAATGCCGATATCCGCATTGTCGAAAGCGGCGCGATATTTCGCTTCGCATCGGTTCAGTGCGGCAATCAGCTCTTCGCGAGACAAAGACGAACAATCAGACATATCCAACCGTCGCCTAAAACAACTAAAATAGCGTTAAAAGGGCTTCCAGCCGTGCAGATAGATAACATCGAAAGTTGCAGGAACGCGCCCTTGCGCGTCGCCAAAATAAGCCCTGTACAATCGATCCGCCAAGTCGAAAACCGATCGCCTTGTGGGCGTGCGCAAGCGCTCCGTCAGCGCGTTCGTCTGCCCCATGCCGCGGAGATCCCGCATCAACGTAAAAATGTCTTTGTAAAGAAGCGTGACCGGCTCGACATCGGCGACCGGCAACCGGAATCCGGCTTGCCCCAGCAAAGCGCCCGCGTCCCGCAAACTGATCATCGGCGAGATGCGCGGACTGACGCCGCCCATAACCTCCGTCTCCGCCTCCAAAAGGCACGCGCGCAACTCGCGCAAGCTGTTCTCGCCAAGCAGAGCGGCCAAAAACAAACCCCCCGGCTTTAAAACGCGCAAAATCTCCGTGAGCGCGCGCGGCAGATCGTTTGCCCAATGCAGCCCCATGTTGCTGACCGCAAGATCAAAGCGTTCCGCTGCGAAAGGAAGGCATTCCTCATCGCACGCCGCATCCCCGCAGGAAACAGCGGCAAGGCCCTGCCGTTCAAGAAAAGGGAAGGGACTCAGATCGACCGCGTCTTCAAAGGTGCGTTTAACCTCGCCAAGCCGTGCGACGAGTTGCGCGGCCGCGTCGTCGAAGAGAGCGCTGTGCCGCGAAAAATCAGGTTTGGCACGCGCGATCTGCCTGCGCTTCAAAAGCCGGTCGAAAAGGAACGCCGCGGCCATGTCAGCCGCCATAGGGGACGACTTTATTACGCCCTGTTGCTTTTGCGTTGCAGAGCCCGGAATCGGCGCGTTCGAAGACTTTTTTATAATCCTCTTCGATCCATGGCTCGGCTTCGGCAACGCCAACGCTGATCGTGACAGGCAGGGACGTCTCGCTGCCGGGAAGAGCAAAAGGGGTATCCTTGATGCTGTTGCGCACGCGCTCGGCGATTTTCTCGGCGTTCGCAAGCGTGGCTTCGGGCATAACGATGGCGAATTCCTCGCCGCCCATGCGCACCAGAAAGTCCGAGGGCCGCACGCTATCGGTGATGCGCCGTGCGATCTCCTTCAGCACCTCGTCGCCGGCGGGATGCCCATGAGTGTCGTTGACCTTCTTGAAGAAATCGACATCGATCATCAAAACGGACAACGGTTTCTTCGCCTCGCTCATGTGCTTGAAGATGCGCGGCATGTGGGCGTCAAGGTAGCGGCGATTGAAGGCGCCCGTCAAAGGATCGACAAGAGCCAGCATCAGATCGTGCCGGAATCCGTCGCGCAAGCGGTCATAGTTGCGCTTGTAGCGAAGCTGCGTGCGCGCGCGCGCCAAAAGCTCCTGCGCATCAAGCGGCCTTAAAACATAATCGTTCGCGCCCAAATCCAGTCCCTTGGCCACGCGCTCCAAATCGTCGGGATTGGCCAGAAGCAAAATAGGCAAATGCCGCGTCGCCTGATTGGTTCGAAGCCTCGGGCAAATCGTCAAGCCGTCCTCGCCGCGAAGATTGAGGTTCGAGAAGACAAGATCGATCTTGTCCTTGGCCAGAACGGCTTCCGCTTCGTCGAACGTCCGAACCTGGAAAAGCTGCGCCGACAAAGGCTCCAAAGCGTCGCGGATAAAAGCGCTATCGCTAGCGCCGTCGTCGGCAATCAAAACGCGCGCATGGCTCAGATCGAGCGGAACAAGGGACTCCGCAAGCAAGGGCGATATCTGCAACGCGGTTTGCTCGCGCATGCGCCACTCGTCCATCAAGGCTTTCATGCGCAGAAGCGAGCGGAGTCGAGCCATAAGGGCAAGATCGTTGATGGGCTTGGTCAGAAAATCGTCCGCGCCCGCCTGCAAGCCCCGCACGCGATCCGCCACATCGGTCAGCGCCGTAAGTATGACGACAGGTATGTCGGCGGTCTCGGAGTTGGCTTTAAGGCGGCGGCAAACCACAAAGCCGTCCATCCCGGGCATCATTACGTCGAGAAGAACGATGTCGGGCTTTTCCGCCTCGACCTTTTGCAAGGCTTCCGCGCCGCTTGAAGCGGTCGAGACGACATAATACTCGTGCGAGAGTTTCGCGGCCAGAAGCTTTACGTTCAAGGGCGTGTCGTCAACGATAAGAATGCGCGCGGACATTTATAGGTGTTTCTTCACGGTTGATATGAAATGATGAACGGCGATGGGCTTCGCGATGTAATCGTCGCAACCGGCGGCAAGGATTTTCTCTTCGTCGCCCCGCATGGCAAAGGCGGTTACGGCGATCACGGGAATGCGTTTCAAGTCCTCGTCGGCTTTCAGCCAGCCCGTAATCTCGATGCCCGAAACCTCCGGCAGCTGAATATCCATGATAATCACGTCGGGATGGTTGTTGCGCGCCAAATCCATCACCTGAAAGCCGTTGCTGGTGTGTAACGTCGCATAACCGTTCGCTTCCAGAAGGTCGCGGAACAGCTTCAGGTTCAACTCGTTGTCCTCGACGATCAGAACAAGCTTTTTGCGGTAGATGTCGTCCGTCATGGGCACCCCCGCGGCTCGATGGGCGCGATCTCGTCCAGAACGCCGACGACGGCATAATCGCCGTAGTCGATTCTGATTTGCTTCGCAACGCCGTTGGCCAGAAGATGCAAATCCATCTCGTAATCAGGCTCCCCGTTTTCCTTGCCGTTCTTAAAGAAAGCCAGATGCACCGGCCATCCGGGGACTTTCAGCAACGGGCTGTCCTTGACCTTCGCGTCAAGCTCGATGTCGTCTTTTTGAGGAAGGATAAAGGCGCTTATGTCGTTCGCGCCCGGATCGTCGGAACCGTCGAAAACGCGGCGCATAAAAAATCTCTCAGCCGGGTTCTGGGCGGCCGCTTTCTTCAAAAGCAGTTCCGTATGCGCCGTTGGGAAAATCGTGCCCGGCGGCATCTGGGCCTTTTTTTCCTTCGGCAGGCTGTAGGCAACGGAAACGCTGCCGTCCTTGTTCTGAACGGCCTTGCCGCTGAACTGGTCGCCTTCCTGCCCGTTGATCGTGCGCTTGACGTTGAACTGATACCGCTTGCCGTCTTTCGCTTCCCACGTCAGCTCGGAGCTTGAAAACTCCTGATCGTCGTCATCCACATAGCTGAAATGGAGTTGGGTGCGCTGCTGGATCGCCCAGCCGTCGCAAACATCGCGCCACTCGAACTCAAGCTTCCCGCCCACGCCGGAAATATTGCTTCCGTTCCGCAAGGAAGCCACCTTCACTTTGTACACGGCGTGATGCGGGGCAATCCGGATAGCTTCAGGCCGGATAGCTGCGGCGGGCGCGGGCTGATCCGAAGGCGCCGCAATGACAACGCCGACGGCAAACAGAACGCTAAAGGCGAACAGGCCGAAAAAGGCCGGGCCACGATGAGGCGGAAACAAACGCACGAAGATCCCTCTCGGCATTGGGAAAACCTACAATAAATAGGTTAAGATTGTTAACATATTGTCAACTCTTGAAAAAAGCGTCTTTGATTAATTATTTTAGCGTCATTCCCGCGCATGCGGGAATCCATCTTTGTCTCCAAGAAGAGGGGCAAGATAATAGGATGAAAGAATTTTACCGGAATAAACTATACCTTCCAAAACCAAATCGATAAATGTTATGAATGAAAACCGTCGAACAACGGCTTGATAAATAAATCTTTTCAAAAAGCGCATCATGTCCCGCCCATCCTTTATCCTTGCTTCGTCTTCGCCAAGGCGCCTCACGCTGCTGAAGGATATCGGCGTCCTCCCGGACAAGGTTATTTCCGCCGACATCGACGAGAAGCCGCGCCCGAAGGAGCTTCCCCGCGCGCTGGCCGAGCGCTTAGCGCAGGAAAAATTGCACGCCGTGCTCCCTCAGGAAAACAACGCGTTTGTCCTAGCGGCGGATACGGTCGTGGGCGTGGGCCGCAGGATTTTGCCGAAGGCGACGAATGAAAAGGACGTTTGCGATTTTCTGCGGCTAATGTCAGGCCGCCGCCATCATGTTTATACGGGTGTCGCCTTGCAAACGCCCGAAGGAAAAATCGTCCACCGCCTTAGCGATAGCACGGTTATCTTTCGCCAACTGTCGCCCGAGGAAATCGAAGCTTATGCCCGAAGCGGGGAAGGCATCGGCAAAGCAGGGGGCTACGCCATTCAAGGAAAGGCGGCCGCGTATATTCGCGCCATCTCCGGTTCGTATTCGGGCATCGTCGGGCTTCCGCTTTTCGACGTCGCGCAAATGCTGAAAGGCGCCGGCTGGAATTTTGAATGACATCGAGAAAAAGAAATACCGTCATTTGGACGAAGTCCCACCGCAAATGACGAAGAAGGGAGAGAAGATATTCCCCTCCCCTTGCGGGAGGGGTTAGGGGAGGGGTTAGCGTTTAAGTTTCCCGGAATTAAATTATATGAAGCATGCGTCCGATTTGTTTTTTTGGGAATGAAATTTGTATATGAATTGAACCCCTAATTAGATAAATGATACCCCAATGACTCCCAAAACCGGCAAATGCCCCGTCTGCGGAAAGCCGCCCGACAAGAAATTCGGCGCGTTTTGCTCGTCGCGCTGTTCGCTGATCGACCTCGGCAAATGGCTCGGCGAAGGCTATCGAATCCAGACGGGCGAAAACGATACCGACGAACCTGCTCCTCTGGCCCCCAACGGCGATGAGAAAGAAATCTAGACGGGCAGGGGCGAAGATGCGTCCGATTGTGTTGGTGAGGTCAAGCAGAAAAAGAAGGAGGA
>CAYVNS010000016.1:3039-40080 GCA_964453225.1 uncultured Rhodospirillaceae bacterium | reverse complement strand
ATTTAACCAAGGGCTCTACCCATGACCGGTCTATAAATGGGGGGAAGGTCACTTTCGCATTCGGCTTAAGTTCTTTATTTTTGCTTCATGAAATTCCAAAATTTCTTCGCTTTTTACATAAACGTCGTAAACCGTTTGACCAAACATTAATAGTTTGTAAACTATTGATTTTCCTAATTACTTTCGCTGTCTTCGGGTATTGTCATATTCATTATTGGATTGAAAAAATATTACCATGAAGGACAGTGAAACCATACTTGCCGATCTAGCGGATGATCTTCGAGAGAAGAAAAATCAGCTTTTGGACAAGAGGATTAATAACTTTGCTTTTATCGCAAGCGTCCATAACTCGAGACAGGCAAAACAGAAGCTAAGGGAGTTAAACGAGGATGTTCTGGAACTGGATGGAATTTACAGATTACTAAACGAATTCGAGAAATTGCCAGAAGCAACAGAAAAAGCAAAAAACCAATCTCAAAAGTGCATTGAGTTATATGATATTATAAGATATCAGAACGTCGCTTCATGAAGATTTACACGAGCAATATAGAATTGAAGATAAAAGCCGTACCGATGTTTTTAAAGGCGTTGTTTCTATCATTAGCCTTACTGCAACTTTTGTTGCCGCCGCGAAGGCTTTAGTTGGAAGTCAACTTGCTGTTGTGGGTGATGCGGCAGTAATTGGAGGAGCTGTCGGATGCGTCATAGTTTTTCGCAAGGACATAAAAAAACTATTTAGTGCTGCTGGAAAAGCGGTGTGCAACCATCAAATAAACAAGCGTTTCACCAATATGCAAAAAAATATAAAGGAAAGAAGTGACGCAAAAGTTTATGCTTTCAAAAAATCCCTTAAATCATTAACGCGGCAAGCACGATCATGCGTCAGAGGAACAGCCAAAAAACAAAAATATTTGGATCGTGAACTATAATAATACTCTCAAAATTATGCCTTGCGTTTTCAAACAATTAGGCTTAAAAAGCCCCGTCCTTAAGGATGTCCCTTAGGGGCTTTAAAACACACATGTGCTTGGGCTGATGCGGTCAATCCCGTATCCGCCTTTCCGGTGTCGATAAACATCGACGCAACGGCACATGGCGGACTTAACAACCGGAGAAGGAAAATATTATGACAATGCCCGTCGTGACTCTGCGCCAGCTTTTCGAAGCCGGCGTCCATTTCGGCCACAATACGCGCCGCTGGAACCCTAAAATGCAATCCTACCTGTTCGGCGTGCGCAATAATGTGCACATCATCGACCTTGAGCAAACGGTCCCCCTGTTTCAGCGCGCTTTGCAAACCTTGCGCGACACCGCCGCTTCGGGCGGTCGCGTGCTCTTCGTAGGCACGAAACGCCAGGCGCAGGACAAGATCGCCGATTCCGCCAAGCGCTGCGGCCAGTATTACGTGAACCATCGCTGGCTTGGCGGCATGCTGACGAACTGGAAAACAATCTCCCAGTCCATCAAGCGCCTGCGCGAATTGAACGAGCGCCTCGACAACGAAGCCAAAAAGCTTACGAAGAAAGAATCCCTTCAGATGTCGCGGGATCGCGATAAACTCGAAAAGTCCCTCGGCGGCATCAAGGACATGGGCGGCCTTCCGGATATCCTTTTCGTCGTGGACACGCAAAAGGAAGACATCGCGATCGCCGAAGCGGTCAAGCTTGGCATTCCGGTCGTCGCCATCGTCGACAGCAATTCCGATCCCACGAACATCACGTTTCCCATTCCCGGAAACGATGACGCCTCGCGCGCCGTCGATCTCTACTGCGAACTTACGGCGCAAGCGGTGCTTGACGGCATCGAAGCCGAAATGGGCATGGGCGGCAAGGACGCGGGCGAATCCGTCGTTGTGCCGAGCGCGGAAACGAAAGCGGCAGAAACCGCCAAGCCTGAAGCGACCGCTTAAGGAAAAGCAAAACGAGCGGCATCCCCGAAGGCGGGGATCCGCCTCGCTTATATTCAAATCGACGTCCTTTTAAAGGAGATTGACATGGCCGACATCACAGCCTCAATGGTAAAAGACCTGCGCGAACAAACCGGCGCCGGCATGATGGATTGCAAAAAAGCGCTCGTTGAAACGAACGGCGATATGGAAGCGGCGGTGGATTGGCTGCGCAAGAAAGGCCTGTCGACGGCCGCCAAAAAGGCGGGCCGCGTGGCGGCCGAAGGCCTCATCGGCGTGGCCGCCAAAGGCACGGCGGCGGCGGTCGTTGAAATCAACGCCGAAACCGATTTCATCGCCATGAACGACAAATTCCAATCTCTTGTCACCGAAGCCGCGAAGCTCGCGCTCGATACGGGCGCCGATATCGAGGCGCTTAAAAACGCCGCCTACCCGGCGGGCGGCACGGTTCAGGACGTTTTGACCAATCTCATCGCGACCATCGGCGAAAACATGTCGATCCGCCGCGCGGCGAAGCTGTCGGTTCCGCAAGGCATCGTGGCCACCTATGTCCATAACGCCGTGACCCCCTCGCTAGGCAAAATCGGCGTTCTCGTCGCCCTCGAATCCTCGGCCGCGCCTGAAAAATTGCAGGAACTCGGCAAGCAGATCGCCATGCACGTCGCCGCCGCGCGCCCCGAAGCGCTGACCTCGGCCGATGTGGATGCGAAAGCTTTGGAGCGTGAAAAGAACGTGCTGGCCGAGCAAGCCCGCGCTTCGGGCAAGCCCGAAGCGATCATCGCCAAGATGGTCGAAGGCCGCCTGCGCAAGTATTATGAAGAAGTCGTCCTGATGGAGCAGGTTTACGTGATCGACGGCGAAACGCGCATAGCGCAAGTAATCGAAAACGCCGCCAAGACGCTTGGCGCGCCCGTCAAGATCGCCGGTTTCGTCCGCTTCCAGCTTGGCGAAGGGATCGAAAAAGCCGTTGATTGCTTTGCCGACGAAGTCGCCAAGATGGCTGGCTAATCGAGGGTGATTAAATTCGGATTCTAGGCGTCCCTTGAGGGCGAATATCCTTGTTTTGCATGCAGCAAAGGCCTTGAAGGTTCTATCCTTGAGTTCGCCTTATAGTCCTTGATGATCGTGCAAAGAATATCATAAGATTTGGGCAGGATCCGCGCTCTCGGAAATTCAAGCCCGGCGTTTTGCAGAGCCTCTATGATGTCGTATTTTTCTACTCCCGACGCATAGTAAAAGGGTGTTTCAGGGCATGTTTGAAGCACATAACGGTAAAGATCGACTCCTCCCGCCAAAGGGCCTTGTTTTCCTTTTCGCTCCAATTCTCCTATAAACTCGAAATCGGCGACGATTAAATCAAAGCGCGCCTTCTGAAGCTCCTTGATCGCATCGGCATATGTTGCCGCATGCACTAAAATCCTTTCAGGATCCGGGCATTCCATATCCATAACTTCCCGCAGCACTTGCGCGACATCCTGAAAATCTTCAACGAACAAAATCTTCATGAAACCTCATAAAACAACACTTAATGTTAGAACGCTTATATATTTTCAACAACGCATTTCCCCTGTTAATTGAGAATAACCGTCTTTATAATGCCGCTCGACGCGCAAAAGACCAACCGGTATGCCTAACGGAGAAATCCATGTCCGAATTTGCGGATGAATGCACTAAACCCGCCCATCCCCCGACCTCGGCGCGCTTTCGGCGCGTTTTGCTGAAACTGTCCGGCGAGGCCCTTATGGGGGGCCGCGACTACGGCCTTGAGCCCGACATCGTGAACCGCGTCGCGACCGAAATTAAAACCGTCATCGATATGGGCGTCGAAGTCTGCGTCGTTATCGGCGGCGGGAATATTTTCCGCGGCGTATCGGGCGCGGCGCAGGGCATGGATCGTTCGACGGCCGATTACATGGGCATGCTCGCGACGGTCATCAATGCGCTGGCCATGCAAAACGCGCTGGAAAAACTGGGCGTGCCCACGCGCGTGCAATCCGCCATTCCGATGTCCTCGATCTGCGAGCCGTATATCCGCCGCCGCGCGATGCGCCACATGGAAAAGGGCCGCGTCGTCATATTCGCGGCAGGCACGGGCAACCCCTTCTTCACAACCGATAGCGCCGCGGCCTTGCGCGCCTCCGAAATGCAGTGCGACGCGCTTTTGAAGGGCACGAAAGTCGATGGCGTCTACAGCGCCGATCCCGCCAAGGTGAAAGACGCGACCCGCTACGATAAGCTTGCCTACATGGACGTCCTTTCGCAGGACTTGCAGGTGATGGACACGTCGGCGGTTTCCCTCGCGCGGCAAAGCAAAATCCCCATCCTTGTCTTTTCGATCTATACGCACGGCGCGTTCGCCGATGTGATGCAGGGAAACGGCAAGTTCACGATTATCGAATAACAAAGGACAAAAAATGAATCTCGATCAAACCAAAAAACGCATGGAAGGCGCGCTCGACGCGTTGCACAAGGAATTTGCGGGCCTGCGCACGGGCCGCGCATCGGTCAATCTTTTGGACTCGGTGCGCGTCGAAGCCTACGGCACCCCGACGCCGATCAGCCAGGTCGGCAGCGTGAACGCGCCGGAATCCCGCCTTTTAACGGTCAACGTCTGGGACGCAACGCTGGTCAAAAACGTCGAGAAAGCGATCCGCGAATCCGGCCTCGGCCTCAACCCGCAGCCGGACGGCCAGTTGATCCGCGTGCCCCTGCCCGAACTCAGCCAGGAACGCCGCGCCGAGCTTGTCAAAATCGCGGGCAAATACGCGGAACAGGCGCGCATAGCGGTGCGCAACGTGCGCCGCGATTCCATGGACGCGATCAAAAAGGAAAAGCTTCCCGAAGACGAAACCAAGACGCAGAACGACAAGGTTCAAAAGCTGACGGACGAATTCGTCAAGAAAATCGACGACGCTTTTACCGCAAAGGAAAAAGATATTACGAAGGTATAGCGGCTTTCGGCGCGGGCGCACTGTAAAGCGTTTTCACGGTTTCGCGCCCCGCCAGTACAGTCCCTGCAAAGCTTGTTAAGGCCAATGTCATTACGGCCAAAGAGCTGATATGGGGGGATATCCCTAAATCCGTAAGCGTGTTTACGGCAAGCCCGTTCTGAGCGACGGCGGACATCAAAAGATCCCGCCCGGCTTCAAAAAGAACAATCGTTCCGACGCCAAGGCCGGCAACTTTTCCCAACACAGGCGATTCCGGCAGAACGTCCCATGTCTTTTTTGCCCCGAGAGCCGTCAAAACGATGCCCGCGCCCGCGGCGCACGCAACGGCAGTGTTGCCAAAGGCCGGCGTTCCCGTTACATACGAGAAAACGTCGTTCGCAACGCCGCCAATAAAAGTGGCCGAGAGCAGATCGCGCGTAACTTCGGCGGCGGCAAGGGTAAGGGCAACAGGCTTTGCGGCGGCGTCCAAAGCATTTCTGGGAAATGACATTTAATGGTTCTCCAAAATCAGGATTTATAAAGTGTGGGGGTTAATATCACAAAATAACGGTGTGTAAAAGTTTTTGCACAATTTCCCTTTGTTTTCAAGCGTTAACCACAAAAAAGCGTCTTTTTAAGCCAATGGAATAATGTATGTCGAAAGATTATACTTAATAGAATGCCAAGAGGACATGCGCAAAAAATGACAAAAAACACCGAACCAAAAGCTCTTCACGTCGCCATTATTATGGACGGCAACGGGCGCTGGGCAAAGGCTCGCGGCAAGCCGAGAACGGCGGGCCACAAGGCGGGGATCGACGCCGTGCGCCGCTGCCTTGAGGCCGCGGGCGAGCAGGGCCTCGGGTACCTCACTCTTTACAGCTTTTCGTCCGAGAATTGGAGCCGCCCCGAAGCGGAGGTCGGCGAGCTGATGAAACTTCTGCGCTTTTACCTGCGCAGCGAGCTGGCCAGCCTGCATAAAGAAAAGATCCGCATCCGCGTTATCGGCGACAGGAAAAAGCTCCCGTCCGATATTGTGGAACAGATAGCCCGCGCCGAGGAACTCACGAAGGAAAACGACAAGCTGGTGTTAACGCTGGCCCTGAATTACGGGGGGCGCCAGGAAATCACGGCCGCCGCCCGCGCGCTGGCGGCAGCGGTGGAGCGCGGCCTTTTGAAAGCCGATGCGATTGACGAGCATGTCTTTCAATCGTTCCTGTTCACGGGGGGCATTCCCGATCCCGACCTCGTCATCCGAACAAGCGGCGAAAAACGGATCTCGAACTTCCTGCTCTGGCAATCCGCCTACGCCGAATACGTTTTTCTCGATGTCCTCTGGCCCGATTTCACGGCCCGGCACTTGGCGGATGCGTTGGAGGAATTCTCGCGCCGCGACCGCCGCTACGGCGCCACCGCCAGCAAAGCCTGATTAGGGCCTGGGGCTTGGGAATTAATGAACCGTCATTCCGCAAAATTTTCTCTTCGCCACAGTCGAAAAGAATATTTATGCGGAATCCGATTTGTTTTCCTTTCCCCCTTGATGGCTCGAAGCGGGAAAACGATCCGGTGAATCATTTTCCGCGAGCGGGGAGGGATGGGGTGATATTTTCAACAATAGAATATGTTTGATCGTGGAACCGTATAACAGCCTGATTCCGGATGGCCTCTTCTTATCCGAGACGCCTTTGTTTCATATATATTTTCGCCCTATTCGGAGGCGTTTTCACGGCTCCGGAAGGTACATGCTTCAGGATAGCCTCTAAAACCATTTCTGGCGGCTTTGCGGCATCTATTTCCGTCCACCGAATGTTTTCCGGACGGGGACAAGGAGCTTGATAAACCACCTGAGATACCGTCGATAAATCACGAACGCCTTGCCTATGTCTTTTAATGCGCAGATCGCTTCGGGCTTTCAATAAGGCATCGCTCCTGCATTCCAGCCAGAACCCGTGAAAGGGCACGCCTCGTACGCTGGCCAAACCCTCAAACCGATCCCTCATCTTCTCAAGAATGAACGCGGAGGGCACGATGACTATTTTCCCTTGCTGCAACCCGTCGCCTGTTTTTCTTATCATTCTGGCGATAGTCTTAGCCGTGCTTTCCGGGGTTAAGTCGACCTTTCTTATGGGCGAGAATTCCGGACGGCCCAGCACTTCATTACGCGTTACTTCGGGATCTATGAGGAGGGAGAAATCTTCGCCATAAAGCAAACGCAGAGCGATGCCGGCGGTCGTTTTTCCGGACGCAGGCACCCCTCCGATGCAAATCAATAAACCTTTATTGCGCTTCATTAAGCATTGCCCGAAATCCCCTTACTCAAACGGCAGCGCCGACTCGATGCGTCCGCTTCCGTTGGTTCTGGCGCGCGCCAAGGCCTTATCGGCCTTCAACAGCAAATCGTCCACCGTCGCATCCTTGAACGCGGCGGCAATCCCGAACGACGCGGAAATATTGATCTCCTTGCCGTTCGTCAGCGTGACGGGCAGCCGCTGCAAGCCGTCGCGCACGCGCTGCAAAGCCCGGTTCCCGCCGGTAATATCGGCGTCCTTCAGGCAAAGCAGAATTTCCTCGTCGCCCCACGGCCAGGCATCGTCGAAAGGCCTCAGGCAACAACGTATATAGTTGCCGGCAAAGGAAAGGATTCGCTCGCCGTTCGAAGAACCGTGCGTTTTCTTGATCGGTTCCAAAGCGTCGATCGCCATGAAAGCAACGCAGAACGCCTTGCCGGAGCGCTGGTACCGGCTGATTTCGCGCGTCAAATCGTCGCGCATGCCCGCCACGGGGCGCAGGCCGGCGGGCGTTTTCTCAAAGCGGGGTTGGGCGAGCGTCCGCTCCAGGCTCCGCAATTCTTTTATCAAGGCGAGATAATTCGCGGTGACGGCATCGAAATCCTGAGCCGAAATGGGCATGCCGTCGACGGGCTTCCAGATGGCCAAAGGCGCCAACCGGTTCAGTTGCTCGTAGCAATTCCCGATGCGCTCCATCTGGGGAATATCCGCCAAAACTTTTTCGGCTTCTTTGCGCCAGTCCATAAAGCTCTGCGGCAGGGGCGGGTATTCAACGCGCGCGGCATAGCCTTGGCGCTCGAAAAGCGCCCGTCGCTCCCAAGCCGAAAGCCAGACGATTAAATCGTCGATGGCTCTGGAGATAAGGGAAGCGGCAAGAGTCGTCATAGGGCGGGGAAGGAAAAGCGCTGAAAGGAAGGAAACGGCGGGTTCGCTATTTCGCGGCGCGCTCCTTGGCTTTCAGAACCTGCTTTTTGAGCTTCAGCGCGGTCTCGCCGAGACGGCTGTTGCGCGTGCCCAGAAGCCAAGCGTCGATTCCGCCGTTATGCTCGACAGTGCGGATGCCGTTGGCCGACAGGCGCAAGGAGATCGACCGGCCAAGGAGTTCCGACGGAAAAGAAACCACCTGAAGATTGGGCTGCCAGCGGCGGCGCGTTTTATTGTTCGCGTGACTGACTTTATTGCCGAAGTGCGGCTTTTTGCCGCTGACGTTGCATACACGGGCCATAATTCTTTGCGGGATTAATTCCCGCCCTTCGTTTCATGTTGACATTTCGCGCCAAAACCTGCGCAGCTTAAGCGCGGTTATATAGGTGGTAAACGCTTAAAGAGTCAAGGAAATTGCCCGGGAAAAGCGTGGAAAGGGCGAATCTTCCGCAGCCTACGCTCCCATTCCTGTTATTAATCATTTATATGTTAGATTCAATAACTTGCCCCTCCCTGCCGCAGCCGGAAAATCCATCTGTATGCCCTTTATCATCAAGAATCTCATTGCGCGCGCGCTCAATTTTATTCTGCCGCCTTTATGCCTCATATGCGAAGAGCCGGTCGGAAGCGTGTCGACGCTTTGCCCCGATTGCTGGAAGAAATTACGCTTTATCGATCCGCCCTTCTGTTTCCGCTGCGGCATGCCTTTCGACTTTCCGGTAGGCGAGGGAACCTTATGCGGCGCCTGCCTTGCCGAGACGCCACCTTATGAGACGGCCCGCGCCGCCATGCTATACGATGACGCAAGCCGCAAACTTATCATCGGCTTCAAGCATGACCGCACGCACGGGATCAAGGCGCTGGCGGCATGGATGCAGCGCGCCGGAAGCGCCGCGCTCAGGGAATCGGATGTTCTCATCCCCGTGCCGCTGCATCGCTGGCGGTTGTTCCAAAGGCGCTATAACCAGTCCGCCCTTCTGGCGCTTGAACTCGGACGGCTTGCGGATAAACCCGTATGGCTAACTGTCTTGCAACGCATTCGCGACACGCCGAGTCAGGGCCACCGAAAGCGCAAGGAGCGCCGCGTGAATGTGCATGGCGCCTTTGCGGTTATGGAAAAAGACAACGGACGCCTCGCAGGGAAAACCATTCTTTTGATAGACGACGTCCTGACGACAGGCGCAACGGTCGAAGAATGCGCCCAAAGCCTGCTCAAAGCCGGCGCGGCCCGCGTGCACGTCCTCACTCTCTCCCGGGTAAAAACCAGCGTCTAACCAAAAGGCAGCGACAGGTCAGACCAAACGCGGTTTGCCGCCAGGATCGTTTAATTGGGGAATCGCCTTAAAATGCGATCCAGCGCCGCCATCGTCTTGGCCATATCCCGGCTCGTATCGCGGCTCCATACCCAAAAAACATAGCCGTACAGCGCCGAAAGCCCCGCCCCAAGAACAGCCTGCGGCATGCGCACGCCCGCGCGCCTGGCTTGCGCCGCCGTCGCCTGCATACCCGCCAGAACCTTGCGCGCCAGCACACAGGCCAGTCCCCTGTCGTGCCGCGCCGCGTGCGCGATCGCCAGTACGCCTTTGCGGTGTTCCTGCAAAACGTCGAAACGCGTCATCATCAAATCGAAAAGAACGTCGCGCGGCGAGCCGGATACGTCACGTCCCGCCAAAGCCTGCCGTGTCGCTTCGTCGACAACGATGCCGGCAATATCCCTCAGGGCAAGCGCCCGCTTCTTTAGCTTGGCTTCCTTCAATATGGCCGCCGACGTCACGTTATCCCAGCCCCGCGCGGCGGCCAGGCGCAGCGCCGCGGCCGCAAGCCTTTTGTTTTCTTGGAATGGATTCTTTTTGGGCATGCGCAAAGCTTAGACGATGCTCTATGCCTTCTTCAACTCATAAGTCCCCATTAAAACGGCCTGCGCCACAATATGCCCCAGCATCTCTTTCTCCACATCGGCTTTCAACGGCGCCTCGGAAAAAAGAAGCCTCTTGTCCAGCGCGTAAAGCTTGAAGAAATAACGATGCCTGCCGATGGGCGGCATGGGCCCGCCATAAGTCGTGCGCCTAAAATCGTTGATCCCCTCCTTCGCCCCTTCGGGAAGGTTCCGCATGCCCTCCTCAAGGCCTTGCGTGGCGGGCGGCAAATCGAAAACGACCCAGTGCACGAACACTTTCTTTGGCGCGGCGGGATCGGGCGCATCGGGATCGTCCACAATAAGCACGAGGCTGCGCGCGTCCGGCGGAACGCCGGTCCATGCGAGCGGCGGCGAAACGTCCATGCCCTCGCCCGTAAACCGAGTCGGAATCTCTCCGCCGTCCTCAAAAGCCGTCGATGTGATCGTCAGCGTCATCTTCGCCTCCTTCAGCCGATGAAAAAAAACGAAAGCCGCAAATAATATTACACATAATAATATTACAAAATAAGGAACGCTTCTTGAAAAGCTTTTCGTCACGCTTGCATCAGCGTATCGAATCCGCCTTACAAGTCAATCGAAGCTTCTCCCCTGCATACCGCGCTCCTTAGGAATAGTCGAAGACATCCTGATACGCTTTCGATATTTGCCGTCCTATTAAAATCGACGCCCCCTCAAATGCGGAAACCGTCTTCCTTTTCCGCAAGCCCCGCAAAAAGCTTCGGATTACGCCGCCAGCGCCAAAGCGCCTGCCTTTGCGTAAACCCGTTAACGATAATTATATCTTTTTCTAAGCCTTCTTCCCGTGATAAAGCTCCATAGCTATATTTTTAATAGGGGATTTTCCACATGCGCATTAAGGGCAGGCATAATGTCGACCTCATTAAAACGATGGCCGATAAAGTGGTCGCTCTCTATCCATGGGACAACATAGAAGATGGGCTGACCAAAGGGACCCGCGAGGAAAAGTTTCTCGCCTTGATCATGGCCTACAAAAAGGTCGAAGGCCATTATTTTGATTGTTTATCCTTCTATTATAAGGGAGGCGTGGAATCGCATTCTCCCCTAAAGGACTATAAGAATTCGCGCAAAAAAAGATTTGAATTTTCGGATACTGAAATGCTTGTCGAAAAGCTCGACGCCCTTTTCTCTCATATGTCCTGCCATTACGAGGATTGCCTTGAACAGCCCACGTCGCCGCTCACGTGGAAATTCGCGGCGCAGGCCCTTAAGCGGGCAACCTTGGAGCATGATTTATACAACGCGCATCAGACAGCCGACGTGCACGTCCAGATTTTGCAGTATCTGCCCGACGAAACAAGCCAGCCCCATCTCGGCCGCCTTAAAAAATATCTGGAAAATCCGGTGGAGCCCGCAAAGAATTACGCAGGGCCGCGCGTCAATTCGGTTTTATGTCAAACGATCGCGGACGAAATACTAAGCCAGATTAATGAACTAGCCCGCGCGCGCGCCAAAGAAGCAAGAAACACGCCCATGGCCGCGCCAACAAGATAGTCACGAAGTCGCGGCTCTTACCACCGCACAACGGCCATGCCCCAGGTAAACCCGGCGCCCATCGTGTCGAGCAAAAGAATTTGCCCTCTCTTGATGCGCCCGTCGCGTACGGCGGCGGTCAGCGCAAGCGGGATAGACGCCGACGATGTGTTGGCATGCCCCGCAATCGTCGTCACGATACGCTCTTCCGGCAATCCCAGCTTTTTGCCCGTGCTTTCGATGATGCGCTGATTAGCCTGGTGCGGCACAAGCCAATCGATATCTTCCGCCTTGAATCCCGTCATGGCCAAGGCTTCGTCCACGACCGACGACAGATTGTTCACGGCATGGCGGAACACCTCCTGCCCTTCCATGCGTATGACCCCGTCTTTCGTCGTCTGCAGGAGATGGTAATGACGCCCGTCGGAATGCAAGGCCGTCGCCAAAATGCCGCGGTCGACGTTCGTCCCCTTGCCCTCGGCCGCGCCCAGCACGACAGCGCCCGCGCCATCGCCGAATAAAAGGCAGGTGCTGCGATCCTTCCAGTCCAGCAGCTTGGAAAGCTTTTCCGCGCCGATCACCAGCGCATGCTTCGCCTGCCCAAGGCGAATAAAATTGTCGGCTACCGTCAGCGCGTAAATAAAACCGGAGCAGACGGCCTGCACGTCGAAAGCAAAGCCGTGGTCCATTCCCAGATTGGCCTGCACGCGCGCGGCCGTCGCCGGCAGGCGGTCATCCGGCGAGGTCGTCGCCAGAACAATCACATCGATATCCTCGATCGCGACCCCGGCATCGGCTAAAGCGGCGCGCGCCGCAGCCGTCGCCATAGCCGACGTGTCCTCGTCCGCCGCAGCGAAATGACGCTCCTTGATTCCCGTGCGCCGCTCGACCCATTCGTCGTTACTGTCCAGATTGTGCGCCTTGATCAGATCGTCGTTCGACACGCCTGGCGCGGGCAGATACGAACCGCAGCCCAGGAAAACCGAGCGGATCATCAAGCGTCCCCCGGCTCGTCACCCGCGCCGTTCAGCCCATATTGGTTCGACAGTTCCCGCGCGATGCGCTCGTTAAAGCCATGGGCGACAAGGTCGTGCGCGACGCCGATCGCATTGGCGAAGCCTTCGGCATCGGCATAGCCGTGGCTTTTGACGCAAACGCCCTGAAGGCCCAAAAACATGGCGCCGTTATAACGGCGCGGATCGACCCGCTTGCGCAGCCGCTTGAACGCGCCGCGGCACAACAGATAGCCAAGCTTGGCGAAAACCGAGGAGGAAAACGTCTGGCGCAGGAAGTTGTTAATCATACGCGCCGTGCCTTCGATGGACTTCAGGGCGATGTTGCCGCTGAAACCGTCGGTGACGATCACGTCCACCGTGCCGGCCGTAATGTCGTTGCCTTCGACGAAACCGTACAGTTTGCCGGGAATGGGGCGCTCGCGCAAAATGGACGCGGCGATGCGAACCTCGTCATGGCCCTTCAATTCCTCGGTTCCGATATTCAAAAGACCAATGGTCGGCTCGCGGACGCCCAAAATCGTGTGGCAAAAAATCGCGCCCATCAAGGCGAACTGAACCAGATTTTCGGCATCGCCCTCGATATTCGCGCCCAGATCGAGCATGACCGTGTCGCCGCCCTTTTGCGTGGGGATCAGGCCCGCGATGGCAGGCCGGTCGATGCCCGGCAGCGTCTTGAAAATGAATTTCGCCATGGCCATCAGGGCGCCGGTATTGCCAGCGGAAACGATGCTTCCCGCCCGGCCGTCGGCAACGGCGTTAATCGCCAGGCGCATGCTTGTCTGATGCCCCTGCCGCAACGCCAGCGAGGGCTTCATGCCCGACGCGACAACTTCGGGCGCATGGTGGATGTCGCAGCATTCTTGAAGCCCGTCGACCTTTGCGACCAGCGGCGCGATGCGGCTCTCGTCGCCAAAAAGCAGGAATCGAATATCGGGATGGCGCGCATGCGCCAAAGCGACGCCGGCAATAATGCACGCGGGCGCATGGTCGCCGCCCATCGCGTCAACCGCGATAACCTTCGCGCTATCATTCGTCAGAGGAGAGATCATCGTTCGAAAAAGGGCCTCAAGAGTTCAGCGATGCATCAGGGCTCCCGCTTGGAAGAGGAGCGGGACGTCAACAACTTTGCGCCCATGCGCCTTTATCAAGCCGACTTGTTGGATTTGACAACGGCGCGTTTCTTATAATGACCGCAGGCGGAACAGAGATGATGCGGCAGCTTGGGTTCGCCGCAATTCGGGCATTCGACCGAGTTGGTCCCCGTCAATGCATGATGCGAGCGCCGCATGTTGCGCACGGATTTGGAGGTCTTACGTTTAGGTACGGCCATGGCCTTAACTCACAAAAAACAACAAAACGAATAAGAAAGCGCGCTCCACCGAAAGCTGGATACGCGCGGGTGAGCCTTTCTTAATGCCTTTCTTCGCCGGATGCAAGCCGCAAAGGAAACGCCCCCGCTAGCGCGTCTTTTTGCCTTTGTTTTCCTTGGCTTTTTTGTTCATTCGGACAACGTCCGCCAACGCGGCAAGCGGCCCGCCCGGCGCGCTTTTTTCGCCAAAAACCGCGCGGACCAGCGGCGCTTGCGGCTGTCGCGGATAGGGGTCGATGTTGACCCCCATCTGCTGCGCGACCATTTCCCCCAGATCGATTTTCCCGCCTTTATAATACTCGTACTCGTCTTCCAATTCGTCGAACGATGGCGCTGCGGGATCGCGGCGCGAGGCTTCGGGCATGAAAACGACGTTGACGGCCAGTTCGAGATGCCGGGCCAACGGCTCAAGCGTGGCCACGCACGTTTGAACGACCTCGGCGTCGATCGTCCCGGCGGCAATAAACTCATCCTTCTGGCCAGGCGTCAGCGTCAGCCGCGCCTTAAGCATAGGCAAATCCGATAAATTAAAACGCTTTGCCAGAGCCTTGCGCTCGGCGGGAGAGGCCTCCAGATGCTCTTCGATTCCCTTCGGGGGAATGCGCCCCACACTCAGGATGCGCGAAAATTCCGGTTCCGGCGCGTGCATAGTTTTTCCTCTTCATTTAAGAATGGCTTGACCAAACAAAGCTTTTGTGACGGTATTATACCAACGAACCAATGAAGTGACACGCCTGGGTCACAAGCGGTTGCGGGGAGCGTTTGCGCAGAAAGACAAGCCCACCAACAAAACATAAGCGTACCGCAGAGCGAGTGATGTCAAACGGCGTGACGACATTCATTGATCCTATGGTATTATAACCTGAAAATGACAGGAGTCTTATTGCCTTTTCCTCATGAAAAACACACCCCGCCCTTTCTTATACCAACGGCCAATGAACGCGCAACCGCTCGTGACCCCAGCCTATCCCTTTAAGCGCGGATTGGCATTATTGGCCTTTCTCTCGCTGATCGCGTGCGAGCCGACCGTGGCGAACCGCGGCGCCTTGCTGGAGCCGGAGCTGATTGAGCAAATCAAAGCCGGCGAAACAACGCGCGAAGGCGTCCTCAACAAGCTCGGCTCGCCCACGACGATCAGCACGTTTGACGATAAGGTCTGGTACTACGCCGGGCGCCAAACGGAGCAATATTCATTTTTTTCCCCCGACGTCACGAAACAGCAAGTCGTCGAAATCGACTTCGACGATCAAGGCACCGTCACCGCGGTAAAGAATCTCGATCTGTCCAAAGCGGCGGATGCCTCCCCGGTCGACAGGGAAACGCCGACGTTCGGCCAAAAGAACACTCTTCTGCGCGAACTCATCGGCGATATCAAACACCCAAGGCCCGATCTCCGAGGCTCAAAACGCGGCAGCGGTACGTAATATCAAACGGACGCTGTTTGACATGCGCCCGGCTCCCCTCGCCTTGCCCTTGCCCTTACCGGGCTTTCTTAGGGCCTTTTCCGATCCGCAGAATTAATTCCATGAATTGGAAAAAGGCTCGACACGAGTCATTTCATTTGGTTCGTTAATGTAACCTAAGGTTTATTGAAGATTATATTCGGTGTGTCATGGAAGCACGCACCCATGAATTACGTAAGCCCTTGAATTCATTAAATGACACAAAGAGAGCTTCCTTTTATTTACCTATGGTTACTAGAACCCGCGATTAACTTACAACCCCTGCTCGCGTAGCATATCTTGTTGCCCACCTAAACAAATCCCCCACAGGTTGTATCCACGCAGTCCGGCCGTCCCCCAACACAAAAAAACAGGAGCCCGCAATGTTGATGAATCTGAAACAAAAAGTCGTCGAAAAACAAAAAGATTCAAACGAATTGCGCGAATTTCGCGCAAAATTTGCCGCCCTGAGCCACGCGCAAGCGCTCATCGAGTATGAGATGGACGGCACAATCATTTACGTGAACGAAAATTTTTGCAACGCCGTCGGCTACTCCCACGATGAGCTGGTCGGCAAGCACCACAGCATGCTGGTCGATGCATCGAAGCGAGGCTCGGACGAATACCGCCAATTTTGGCTGGCGTTGAACCGGGGCGAACACCTGGAAGCACAGGGCAAGAAAATCACAGGCAAGCACGGCAAGGATGTATGGCTTGAAGCCTCCTATGATCCTCTTTTTGACGAAAACGGCAAACCGTTCAAGGTCGTCGAATTCTGCATCGACGTCAGCAAACGCAAGCAAGCCACCTTGCATGTCGCCGAAAAAGTGCGCGAGCTCGTGACGATCCTGTCGTCATCGGCGGCCGAGCTTCAAACCACGGCCCAACATTGGCCGCTGCCGCCGAGCAAACCAACCGGCAATCGGTCGCCGTCGCGACCGCTTCCGAGGAATTGACGTCCGCCGTCGCCGAAATCTCCAAGCAACTGACGGAAGCCACCAAGATCATCACCAAGGCCGTTTCCGAATCCAGCAAATCGGCGCAAATGGTTTCCGAATTAACCGTGGCGGCGGAAAAAATCGGCAACGTCAGCGGCATTGTCGCGCAGATCGCGGGGCAGACCAACCTTCTGGCTCTTAATGCCACGATCGAAGCGGCGCGCGCCGGCGATGCAGGCAAGGGGTTCGCCGTCGTCGCGTCGGAAGTCAAATCGCTCGCCAACCAAACGGCAAAAGCGACCGACGAGATCGGCCAGCAGGTTCAGGGCATCCAAAGTTCCAGCCAGCAAACGGCCGTCACCATCAATTCGATTGCCGAGATCATCCAGAAGGTCAACGAAATAACCATTTCGATTTCCGGCGCTGTCGAGGAACAATCGGCCGCGACGGGCGAGGTGGCGCAGAACATCAGCGGCGTTCACAAGGCGTCTCAGGAAACGGGCCAATCGGCGAACAATCTGCTTGCGGTCGCGGGCGACATTGCCAAGCGCTCGGCGGAGCTTGAGAAAGAATTCACCGATTTCATCTCGCGGATCTAAAGCCATTAAAGACAAGGATCCTCCCTCGGCCCGTCAACAGGACGGGCCGCGAACTCTTTGCCTAAAAGCCCGGCGCCCGACGATTGTTTTCCAAGAATTGCGCAGCAGCCCTGCCCGCGGCGTTCGCCGGCACGGGCGGATTTTCAATTATTTTATCGTATAACATTTTAGCGTGCGCACATAAATCCGGCGGCAAAAGCCCGTTCTCGCTTTTCGTAAAACTCGCGAAAGAACCGAGCAGGCCGGTGCGCTTCTCCGGCCCAAGATTCATTCCAGCCAAGGTGCCCGCATACAAATCGATAACGATATGCTTCAGCGGTTCCTCCTCCTTTGGCATATCCATCAACAGAATTCCCCTGTAAACGGCGCATTGCGCTTCCGCCGGATCATCTCTCTGAAGCTTTTGAAGGCGCAAGTGAGCAATCTGGCTTTGCTGCCCGGGGTCCGCGCTGGAAAGAACTTGTGTGTTGAGCAAAACGCCCTCGAAATCCGGAATTCGGTGCGCATGGGCGATCAAGGCTTCGATAGCGTCGTTTCTTGCCCTTGATGCCGTGTCGTTCGCAAAATCCGATAGAACGGTCGGATCAGGAGTCCCGATTCCTTTTAGAACGTACGTCAGAAGCCGTTCGCATTCGTCATCCTTGGCCGCATCCAGGTTTGAGAGAATCATATTCTGACCGATGTGGAAAAACTGCTGGAGATGCGCCGGGTATTCCCATGTGCCTTTACGATCCGTTTTATTGGGGTTTCCCGACACGCCGCAGACAAACATGCCATAATTGATCTGTTCCCTTGCCGAAAGGCCCTCGGCATTGGAAACAATCCCTGCCAACGCGCGGAAATTATTATCGTCCCGCAACTTATGATCCCACAGCGACGTGACGGGGCTTTGAAAAGCGGCGCGAAAAACAGGCACGGATTGCGCGCGCGAAACAGGGTTTTGGGCAAGCGTTTCCCCCAGCACGACAAGAAATTCAAACACCGATGAATTATTCTGCCCGTCCGCGTATTTTTCGAAAGAAGGCCGCCCGTCCCTGGTCTGAGTCCGATAAAAATTCAGCAAATCCTGTGAAATTTTGCGCAAGGATTCGTAGCTTGCCTGGTCTTTATTCATGCAAAGCATAATCGCGGCAGCTTCTTCAATAAGGGCAACCTCATTCTGGGCCGAATTTTCCGGAAAAGCCGCCTCGTGATCGGCAGAAACCGAATTCGTGGCCGACAAATTTGTCCTGCTAAAGGGCGGAGGCATTGTGTTGTTCCTTTACAATGTGTCTTTGAAATAAGACGCGCATTATAGAGTCTCAACGCCAGCAGACGCAAAGGCAACAATACTTTCTTAACCATAACGGGGCGGCATATCTCTAAGGCGATTAATATTTAGTGGCTCATCGCGGCGACTTTCAGCATCGCCGGCCCCAGAAGGACGACGAACAGCGGCGGCAGGATAAACAGGATCATCGGCACCGTTAAGGTCGCGGGCAATTTCGCGGCCTTGGTTTCGGCGGCCATGATGCGGTCGTTGCGCATCTCCGCCGAAAGCACGCGCAGCGCCTGCGCCAAAGGCGTGCCGTATCTTTCCGTCTGGATAAGCGTATTCACAAGGCCGATAACGCCGGGCAAGGGCACGCGGTCGGCCAAATTCTGCAAAGCCTGGCTGCGTTCAGGAAAGAAGCTTAATTCGACGCCCGTCAGGCCGACTTCCTCCGCCAGCTCCGGGCAGGACGGCTCCAACTCGCGGCTCACGCGCGCCAACGAAGCGTCAAGGCTCAATCCCGCTTCGGCGCAGATCACCATGAGGTCAAGCGCGTCCGGCATGGCTTTGCGTAAAATGGAGGCGCGTTTCTGGCTCAGGTTTTTGATGTAAAGCGCCGGCAGCAGCACGCCCAGAACCATGAGCCCGAGGAACGCCAGAATTCGGGGAAGGGTCTCCAAATCGAACGCTTGCGCCACGAAAAGAACGGAAAAAGCAAGAAAGGCCATGGCGATTGGCGCGACAAGGCGGATCAAAAGATAAATCATAACCGCCTCGCGCGAACGGTATCCCGCGCGCGCCAGCTTGACCCGCAAGTCGTTGCTCTGCTTGCCCTGCTCAAGCCGCATCTTCTGAACCAGCCGCTTGATGAAATCCGTTTTGATCAGATGTTCGCGGCGCGACCTTTTTTCGCGGCGCTGCGCCTCCGTTAATTCCTTGCGGCGTTCGGCAAGGCTTTTCAGGCGGTCTTCAAGGGGATTTTCTTCCACCATCGCCGCCCAGATCAAAACGACGACAACCGCCGCCCCCAGCCCGCAGACAAGGGAAAGAATATGGGGATCGTGAAGCAAGCGGTCCAACGTCATCGCCTGCCCCTAGAGTTCGAAGTTGATCATTTTCGCCATCACGCCCCAGCCCATCGACATCCAGAAAAGCCCGCCCGCCAAAAGGAATTGCCCTTTCGGATGCGTAAACAGAACGGACACATACTCATAATTGACGAACAAAAGCAGCGTGAACATGATGAACGGCAACGAGCCGATGATCATCGCGCTCGCCTTCGCCTCCGAGGACATCGCCTTCACCTTCTGCTTTAATTGGCGGCGTTTGCGTATCAACTCGGACAAATTGCCCAACGTTTCGCCCAGATTGCCCCCCGTTTCCTTTTGGATGGCCATGGCGATAATCAGAAAGCGGAATTCCGGCACGCTGATGCGCCGCGCCACTTCCCACATCGAAGCTTCAAGCGTCTTGCCCATGCGCACGCCGTCGCTGATGCGCAAAAATTCCATGCCGACGGGGTCGGGCAATTCGCGCCCCACCGCCGCGATGGATTCGGTGATCGGCAGGCCGGAGCGGATGCCGCGGCACATGGTATCGATGGCTTCGGGAAAATGGCCGAGAAACTTTTTATGGCGGCGCCGGACCATCCAGCCCACGATAAAATGCGGCAAGCCCAGCCCGAACATGACGGAGGCCGGAAGAATCACGGCCTTTTTCACGTCGAGGATGTTCAACACCATATCGACCAGCAAAACCGAAAGCGCGTTGATCAAAAGGTATTCGCCCAAGGTCAGGTTGCCCCCCGTCGCCGCAAGCCGGTCGCGCAGCTTATCGGGGTTTGGCAAGGCCTTGACGAGCCGGTCCAAAAGCGGAATGGCGCTGTCCTTGGTGGAACGCACGCTGTTGATGCGATCCGAACCGGCGATTTTGTGCGCCGGTTTCTGGCCGCCGACGCGCGCCAGCCGCTTGTCTATTTCCGACGCGTCGCCGCCGAAAGCGCAAACGATCAACAGAACGAAAACCGACGCGCCGACTCCGAGAACGAGGGAAAGGAGTGGAACGCTCATGGGTTAAAACTCCATCGTTTCCATCAACTGCTTATCAAGGCCAAAGTAAGCCGCTTTCGGCAGGAAATGCGGGCGCAAGCCGTGGTTCTTGAATTCGACGAGCAGCCGTCCGTCGGGCATTTCGCCCGTCACCTCGCAGGTGTAAAGGTCCTGCATCGTGATGACATCGTCCTCCATCCCCGTGATCTCGGTGATATAGGTGACCCGGCGCGACCCGTCGCGCAGGCGCCCCACCTGGATGATCATATCCAAAGCCGAGGCGATCTGCTGCCGGATGGCGCGCGGCGCAAGATTGGCGCTCGCCATGCCCACAAGGTTTTCAAGACGCATGATCGCTTCGCGCGGCCGGTTCGCATGCACCGTCGACATCGATCCGTCGTGGCCCGTGTTCATGGCCTGAAGCATGTCCAAAGCCTCGCCGCCGCGCGTCTCGCCGACGATGATGCGGTCGGGCCGCATGCGCAAGGCGTTTTTAACCAGGTCGCGCATCGTCACTTCGCCGCTGCCTTCAAGGTTGGGCGGCCTTGTTTCAAGGCGCACCACGTGCGGCTGTTGAAGCTGCAATTCGGCGGCGTCTTCGATGGTCACGATGCGCTCGCCGTGATCGATCATTTGCGAAAGCGCGTTCAACAGCGTCGTCTTGCCCGATCCGGTGCCGCCGGATATCAGGATATTCAGCCGCGAGCGCCCGGCGATGCGCAAGACCTTCGCCATAGGCGGCGACAGGCTGTTGAATTTCAGCATCGTGTCGAGCGTGATTTTCTTCTTCGCGAATTTCCGGATCGTGATCGTCGCGCCGTCGATGGCCAGCGGCGGAATGATGATATTGACGCGGCTGCCGTCGGCGAGGCGCGCGTCGCAAAGGGGCGAGCTTTCATCGATGCGCCGGCCAATCGCCGTGACGATGCGGGTCGCAATCGATAAAACGTGGGCGTTGTCGCGGAACTGCACGTCGGAAAGCGTCAGCTTGCCCTTGTTCTCGATATAAACGCGCTTGGCCCCGTTGACCATGATTTCCGAGATCGTCTCGTCCGCCAGCAAAGGCTCCAAAGGCCCAAGCCCAAGCATGTCGTCCAGCAGTTGCTTGACCAGCTCGGCCCTTTCGGCGGCGTTCAACTGGATGCGCGTTTCGTTCAGCAGGTCGGCGATCAGTCCCGTCAGATCGCGCGAAAGCTCGTCGCGCGGCAGTTTCGCCGCGGCCGAGGTGTCGATGCGCTCAAACACGATGGGTTGCAATTTCAGCTTGGCCTGCTCCACGCTCGCGCGGCTTGAATTCCGCATAACGGGATCGGGCATCGCCGCCGGCATTTCCGGCGCCAGCTCCGGCGCGGGCGGCGCTTTGTCCGCCACGGCGGGGGCGAGCGGCGGACGTGGAGGCGCGTTCCCATCGCTTTGCGCGATGAATCCGTTCACAAGCGCGGTGACGAGGTCGCGCTGATCCAGAAGATTCAGCTCGACACGGTTGGCGCTTAAAAACTCCATCACCGCCGCTTTGGCCTCGCGCGCGATGTCCACGCGGTGAACCCACTTGATCTTTTCGGGAGGAATTCTTTCTTTCAACGCCGGCAACAGCCGGTCGCGAAGGGCCGAAAGGCTTAAATCCGTGATGGGCGAACCGGCATCCATTAGGCCTTGCTCCGCGGTTTACGTTTCAGCTTGATCTTCTGCGCGATCTTGCGCCAGCGCGGCGCGCTGTTTTTCTGCGCCTCCTGTTCATCGATGCCGCCCAAATGCATCGCCAACCCGCGCAAGGCTTTCGTGAGCGCCGCGTTCGGCGTGGCCGCGCCCAAGGCCTTGCCGCTGTTGGACGACGACGACAGCGAAGCCTGATCTTCCGGAACAAGGAAATCAATCTGCGCCTGAATGCCTTTTTCGAAAACGGCGCGCGAGATATGCCCCGTGCCCGACGCGTTCGTTCGCGCCCCGACAATCGTCAGGCGCGCGGTGCAGCCCAGATTGTTCAAAGAGTTCTTGATCCTCAGCGTGTCCCTGATCCCCGCCAATGTCAGGTCGGAAACAAGAACAATCTCGTCGGCCATGCTCTCCAGTCTTTTTTGCGAGGCGAGCATATGCCGCGGCAGGTCGATGACAATGGCGTCGAAATTGCTTCGCATTTCCTTCAAAAGCGCGTCGATGGCCCCGCCGTCGATGGGCGCCATTTCGTCAACGGCCTCCTCGGCGCAGAGAATCGAAAACCTGTCGCTTTCCGGCATGATGGAGCTGGCGATCATCAACGCGTCGACGCGGTTCGGCGAACTGACGATATCGCGCAAGCCCCGCCCGGGCTCCAGATCGAGCGCCAGGGAGCTTGTGCCAAACTGCAAATCCATATCGAACAGCGCCACGCTTTTATTGTATTCGTGCGCCATCAGCCAACCGACATTCAAAGCGGCGGTGCTGGCCCCGACACCGCCGCGCGCGCCGATAAAAAGAACGATCTTCGCCTGCAGATTCTCGTTTTTGCTTCCCGCCGGGCCGCGTAGCGCGGCGGCGAGCGCTTGATTAAGGGTGTCCTGCGACAAAGGCTTGACGAGGTAATCCACGGCGCCCGCGGCTAATATGCGGCGGTAAAGAGGCACGTCGTTTTCCGAACCGATCACGATCAACCGGCACTCGCCGCCGCAAAGGCTCACGATGCGCGCCGTCAAGGCGGGGGCGTCTTCCTGGGCGTCCACGTCGATGATCGCCATTTTCGGAGGCGCGGCGGAACCAAGCATCTGCGCAAAGATGTCCGGCCCTCCCTGCTGCACGGCCGCTTTCGGATAGCCTTGCCGCTCCGCCCAACTGCGCAGCGACATCAACGAGTCGTCGTCGAGCACAAAGCCCATAAACTCGCCGTACATCACGGGGTCGTCTGTATGTCCTGACATATGTCCGCTCATGGCGCTGCTGCCGCTCCCGTCGCCCCGCCCCCGCCGGGCGTGCCGCCGGCCGTCACATCGCCGGTCAAGGCCGAAGCCGTCGCGGCGGACGTCGTCACCGCGATTGCGTTCGTATCGGCGGCGGGCATAACAAGGCCGCGCGCCTGATTGCTGTCATAGCGCCTAATAGCGCCGACGGCGGTCACGCCGCGCTGATTGGCAAGGCCGCGCCCTTCGACGACATCGTTCGGACGTTCGATCATGGCGGCCAAATTCTTGGCCGTGGCGCACCCGTATTGAGGGTAGGGCTGGTTATCGAACGGATTGACGGCTTCGGTCGTCCAGCTAGGGCACGTCGGCGGCGTCGCCTCGCCATGCCCGTCTGCGGTCGGCGCCACGCGAATGGCGTAATCGGGACGCGCCGTCGGCGGATACCATCCGCTGCACGCGGCCACGGCCATAAGGCAGGGGACAAGAAAAAGCCGATTGAAAGTACGTGTCATCTCTTACTCCACAATAAGGCCGCCGCTGCTTTTGTCGGCATCGCCGGGTGGATGCAGAACCAGCGGCACAGCCGCGTCCGCAACCGAAGCCGGGAGAGGCGGAATCGCTAAGGCCGCGTTTTCGGGCGCTTTCGCGGCTATGGGTTTTACGGTCGCCGCTTTTAAGGGCGTTTTGGCTGGGGCCGGCGGAGCCTTGACGACCGCATTTTGCGGCGCCTTGACCTCGGCGGGCGCCTTCTCAGGCAACCGGACAAAAGACGCCGCCTCGTCCTTCAGCAAGGGCTCCTTGGAAAGTTCCGGCGCCATCGTCACGGGCTTTACCGGCGCCGCATCCGGCGCCTCCGAGACTCCGACAGGCTCGCCGCTCAGCGGCCGGGCGTTGGGATCGGCGGTCGTGTAACGCTGTTCGAGAAGCCGTTCGGCCTCGGTCGGCGGGGCAACGCCATCGGTCGGCAGCGCCAGCTGTTTCTTGGACGGCTTGACGATATAGGGCGTGATAATGACGACCAGTTCCGTCTGGCCGTTGATGAAATGATCCGACCGGAACAACGCGCCCAAAACGGGCAAATCGCCAAGACCCGGGAATTTCGTGACCGATTGCGTCTGCGAACTGTTCATCAAGCCCGCGATGGCGAAGCTTTCGCCGCTGGCGACCTCGACGGTCGTCTCGGCCTTGCGTGTAATCAAGGCGGGCACCGAAATATTGCTTGATACAACGGCCCCCGTTTCCGTCAGCTCGCTGACTTCGGGACGCACATGGACGCTGATGCGGTCGCCGCTTAGCAAGGTCGGCGTAAAGGCCAGCGAGATGCCGTAGGGCTGGAACTGGATGCTGATTGTCCCGTTGCCTTGCGGGATGGGGATCGGGAACTGCCCGCCCGCGAGGAAATTCGCGGTTTCGCCCGACATCGCGGTCAAATTAGGTTCGGCAAGGATGGTCAGGAATCCGTTACGCGCCAGCGCGTCGATCATGCCGTCGACCGACCACCTTTTGCCGGTGTACGAAAAACCGGCGACATCGTTCGGCGTGCTGAGGGTGGAATTGTTGGGGCGCGGGAAAAGGCCCGTCGTATTCAAAGCGCCCGAGTTAAAAACACCGCTGCCGACCATATCGACGCCGTTGCCGATGGCGGTGCCAAGCGTAATGCCCCCGCCCGCCGAAAGCAGATTTTGCCAGTTGAAGCCCAACGAATTGTCGACCGTGCGCTGCACTTCGGCGAAGCGCACGCGGATATGGACCTGATTGCTGCCCGTGACCGTCGCGCGATTGATAATGTCGCCGCCTTGGGGAAGGAAACGCTGCGCGATTTTGTAGGCGTCGGCAATCGCCGTGGCGTCGTTTGCGGTTCCGGTCAGAACAATGCCGCCCGGCACGGCGGAAACCCGGATCGCATGGCCGGGAATGGCGGCGCTCAATTCCTGCCGCAACAAAGCCAGGTCCTGCGAAACAACCAGCGTGCGCTCGGCCAGAATGACGCCTTTGCTATCGGTGGCCATGAACGTCGTTTGCCCCGTCCGCTTGCCGAAAAGCATCACCTGGGTGGGCGACATCACCTGAACGTCGGCGATTTCGGGATTGGCGACGAACACGGACGCCGCCGGCCCGCTCAGCATCAAAGACTCGCCATGATCGACCATGAGCGACATCGTTTTCGCGGGCGCGGCAAAGGCCGCTCCGCTCAGAAGCGCGAGAAACGTAAAAATCAGTGCGGCTTTTTTCATAAAACTACCTGCGCCGTTCGAAAAAGTTTTCGCTAATCGTCTTGCCGCGCATAACCTGCACGCGCTGCAACAAGCCGTCCTCGCCGTTGACGGACGGGTAAGAGCTGCTGACGTCGCTGTCCCATGTCGGATCGGCCTTCCCGTAAGGCGGGGCCTTTTCGTCGATGGCCAGCGAACGCAGCACCAGAGAGATGGAGCCTCTTCCGGCCTGCATGGCCGTCATATCGATGGCCAGGGCGAGCCGCTCGGCGTCCTTGGGGCTAACCTCCAGTGTCGCGATCTGCGCAATCTTCGGATCGGTGGACTGATTGTCGCTGCGCTGATCGAGGGCCAGAACGCGCACATTTTGCAAAATGGTTTCGCTCACGCGGCGCTCGTTCAGCGACGAAACATCCTTGCGGCTGAAGCTATGGGTTAAAATAACGTCCACGCGGTCGCCGGGAAAAATAAAGCCCGCGACTTCGGCTGTGGGCGACAAGGCGATCGACATCGCGCGCATGCCCGGCGTCAGAACCGCCGCCAGAAACCCGCTGTTATCCGGCGCCGTCAAACGCGACACGATCAAAGGTTCGCCCGCGCGGAACCCGTCGCGCACGATCGACCCCGTCAAGTCGGCCAGATTGCTCTTGCCCTTGACGATCAGGTTGCTTGTGTCGGCGTTTTGCACCCAGGGAACCCACTTGACGTCCATTTCCTTTAAAAGGCTGCCGGTCGGCAAGTCGCGCGCGGCGACGCCCACTTCGATCGAGGCCACGGGCGGCTGCCCCTCGCCGCTGGGCGCCGGCGCCATAAGGGTGTTCACGGCCAAAACGGTTCCTATGCCGACAAAGGCGGCAATGATAAGCAAAAGCATTTTTCTCGGCATCATAGGATCCCTCTATCCGTCAGAAGCGGCTGGGCCAAAACGCTCAAAACGCATAAACCGCCAGCAGCAATGGCGATTCCATAGGGAATGGGCAGTTTCGTCAGGCGCACTTTTTCCCCGGCCTTGCGGTTTTTGGCGCGCACCACCGCCAGAATGACCAGCGCCTCAACGCCTCCCGCAAGAGCCGTAAGGAAAAGGAAAAGATCGATGAGATGCGGCCCCGCCCACAAGGCTGCCGCGGCGATAAGCTTGGCGTCTCCCGCCCCCGCCCACTTCATAAGGAAGGCCAGAAAACCGGCGGCGCCGGCGACGGCAAATACGACGACATGCGGCCCCCATTCGACGGGCTGCGGCGCGGCGAAGATATAAAAAGGAAAAAGAATAACGAGAAGTAAACTCACATAATTCGGAATGGTATAGGAACGGGCATCGTAGATGGCCGCCGTAATCAAAACGGCGGCGGCAGCTAACAGAATGACGCCAAAAAGAGCGGTCATGCTCCCTATCCCCTTGAACGAACTTGGGGCTTTCTTGCCCCAGTCTTCAGGGACTTTACCAACGGTGTGGTTAATGAGGGGTGAACAAAGATTCATAAATCTGCAATAAAAACTTGGCGCTAAGTAATTTTGTTAACCTGTTGCGTTATCCTGAGCGCGGCTACTAGGGGTTGGGGGTGAGATGAAGACCGCCCCTATCTCTGCGATGATACCCGCGTTCGGTAGGCCCTTCTAGAATTTAGCCAGATACAAAAAAGGGGTGCCGGCCTAAGCCGGCACCCTTTCTCAAATCTTAACCGCGATCGTTCCGAATGGAAGCGCAAGCGTTTCCATACGGAACGTAAATCGCTGTCTTAACAGCTTAAAGAGATGATTGAACAGAGTTGAACACACCGCTCAACTTGGTTCCCAGTGCCGTTACCGCCGTGATGATCACGACCGCGATCAAAGCCGCGATCAGACCATATTCAATGGCCGTGGCGCCTTCTTCGCTTTTGATAAAACGGGTTACTAGTTTACGCATCGTGCTCCTCCTTAAAGGAAATAGTGTAAAACCTCGTGGTTCGAGTACCTTTTAGGATAGGCCAGAACCGTTAAGAAAGTGTGAAAAGAACGGCTGTTTTGCAAGACAAATCAATCAGATATTATGTAAACAGAGTGCCTTTAAACTAGATTTAATTTCGAACGATTAAGGCTCAACGCCCTTGTTTTTGAACCAGTTTTTCCGCAGTGCGGCATTATACCAAGGGCCCTATCATAGGGCCGTTGGTATTAGCGCCTTCAGGAAAAGCCCCCGGTTTGCCTCAAAGCCTCGCCGAGGACGATCCCGGCGCTGATCGCCACGTTTAACGAGCGCAGGCCCTGCCTTATGGGAATGACCACGCGCTCGTCGGCCCGCGCATGAACGGCTTCCGGGACGCCCGCGCTCTCGCGTCCCACCAGAAATATATCGTCCGGGCGGTAAGCCGCGTCCGTATAGGGGCGCGCGCCCTTTGTTGTCAAAAGAATAAGCCGCCGCGGCGCGATCCCTGCCGCGAAATCTTCCCAGGAGCGGTGCTTGGTCAGATCAAGCCGATCGTAATAATCCATGGCGGCGCGCCTCAGGCGCTTATCGTCAAGGGGAAAGCCGCAAGGTTCGATAATGTCCATTGAAACGCCAAGGCATGCGCACAAGCGCATCATCGCCCCGGTATTGGGCGGCATATCCGGCTGGTAAAGCGCAAGTCGAAGAGAAGGCATCGATCAGAATTCGCGTTCAATCGTAAAGTCCACTATATCGATCAAGGCTCTTTTGATGGGTGTTTCAGGAAAGAGGCCGAGAGAATCCTTGGCGATCGCACCGTAATGCCGCGCGCGGTTAATGGAATCCGATAGAGCCTGATGCCGCATCATCAGCTCGCGCGCGCGCGCGAGATCCCCGTCCCGTCCGCCGCCGTCGAAGGCTTGCCGCCAGAAATCGCGTTCCGCCTCGTTGCCGCGGTGGATGGCCAGAATGACGGGCAGCGTCATCTTGCCTTCGCGGAAATCGTCGCCGATGGTTTTACCGAGCCGCTCCTGCACGGCCGAATAGTCGAGAACGTCGTCGACGATCTGGAAAGCGATGCCAAGATTGAGGCCGAACGTCCGCAAAGCCTCTTCCTCGGACGAGGGCCGCTGCGCGACGATGGCCCCCACGCGGCAGGCGGCGGCGAAAAGCTCGGCCGTCTTGGCGCGCACGACCTCCAGATACGCCTGCTCGCTGGTCGCGATGTCGTTGGTCGTCATCAACTGCAAGACCTCGCCCTCGGCAATGACCGACGAGGCATGCGCCAGAACCCTTAAGACCTCCAAAGACCCGTCCTCGACCATCAGCTCGAACGAACGGCTAAAAAGAAAATCGCCGACGAGAACGGACGCCTCGTTGCCGAACAGGGCGTTGGCGGAAGGGTTGCCGCGCCGCAAGGCGCTGTCGTCCACGACATCGTCGTGCAAAAGCGTGGCGGTATGAATGAACTCGACGCTGGCCGCGAGCTTGGCGGTGCGCGCGCCGCGATAGCCGCACAACGCGGCGCTTGCCAAAGTCAAAAGCGGGCGCAATCGTTTGCCGCCCGACGCGATGATATGCCCGGCAAGGCGCGGGATCATGTCGACGCTGCTTTGCATGCGCTGAACGATAAGCTGGTTGACGGCGTTCAGATCGTCCGCCACCAGCTCGGCCAGCGCCTCAAGCGCCGTTCGCCGCTTCGCTTTTTCCAAGGGGATGATCGTGGCCATTATTCTTTCTTCCCGAAAAGCGACTCAATCCCCTGACGATGCGCCTTCTTTTTTGCGATCATCGCATCCGCGCGCGCAATCTCGGCGTCGAGAGACGCGATGTAATCCTCCAGCTCCTCAATCGCCATGCCATCGAGATCGCGCAGCTTGGCCTTCGGCTTTTGGGGTTCGAGATCGTCCGCGTCAAGCATAGGTCGCCAGCTCCTTAATGGCCATAGCGCCTCTGCTCTTGCCCGCAGTCTGCCAGCCGAGGCTGTCAAACGAACCGCAGGCCGAGCAGACCGGATGCCAGTCCTCCTGCGCGCCGCCGCATACATGGCAAAGCCAAACCGGATCGGGCGCGGCATCGGCGGCTTTTGCGAGCCAGGCCGCGGCGGCCCTCTCGTCGCCCCGGTCGCGCCGTTCGACTTGCGCAAGCATCTTGTAAACCCCCGCCGTTGCGGCGCGCTCATTCACGAGCGCCAGCAAATGGCGCCGCGCTTCGCCCCACACATCGGCGGCCAAAGCGGCCTCGGCCAGCGCGAAGCGGCTTTCGGGCGACGTCTCGTTCCCGCGCACAAGCTTTTCCGTCAGGCGAAACGCGTCGATGGGGCTGGACGCCAAACGCCGCATAATCCGCGCCAATTCCGGATGCGGGGTCGTTTTCCACGCGCGTTCGATAAAGCGGGTCGCGGCGCGCGTATGCCCCGAATGCGCCAAAACCTCGGCCAGATTGAGGGCGGCGGGCAACCAGTTCGGCATTTGCTTGATAGCTTGCTCGGCCGCCCTTAGGGCGGCGTCGCTGTCGCCGGCGACGGTGTCCGAACGCGAGGCGGCAATGCGCAAGGCCGCGCGCTTGCGGCGGCCCGCGTCGGTATCCAGAAGCCTTGCCGTAACCGCTTGCGTCAAGGCCGACTCGGCATCGCTCCACTGGCGCTTGCGCGCCGCGCTTTCCATGCGCATGAGGCTTAGCCATGGCGTCGAGGGCTTTTTGGCGTAAAACTCGTTCAAAAGAAGGTCCACTTCCTCCCAGCGGCCGGCGCGTCGCGCCTCGGTGATCAGGCCGCGATAGCCAAGCACGGCCGCCTCGTCCTGCGCGGCGAGCGCGCGGAAAATCTCCTGCGCCGCGCGATAATCCCCCGCCAGCTGGGCCGCCTGCGCCTGAAGCCACTGCGCGGTAATGCCGTTAGCGCTATTCTTGCGCGACGCGACGGCAAGGCGTCCCGCTTCCGCCGCCTTGCCGGAGGCGATGGCGATCAAGCCGCGCGTCAACTGGTCCTCGCCAAGCTTCATGCGGTTCATGCGGCTTATCAGCCGCCAGTGCGCCGGCCCGTGGCGAAGGAAGTGCCACAGGCGGAAAAGGAGATGGAAGGCGAAAGCGACGGCGACAACGGATACGGCGAGAAACGCGGCCGACGTCTCGATGATCGTGTCGTGCCATTCGATACGCGCAACGCCGGGCCTGTCCGAAAGCCATAGGGCCAGCGCGACAAAAACGGCGACTTCAAGAATAAAACGGATAAAACGGATCATGGCGCGCTACCTTGCTGAAGCATAAAAGGCGCCGACAGTTCCTGCACCGCGGCATCCAAAGCCATACGCGATTCAAGCGCCGCTTGCCAGTCCCCAAGGGTCTCGCGCACAGCCGCAGGCAAATTTCCCGAGGCCGCCAAAGCCGCCGCGCTGTCCTGCGCCTCCAAAGCCTTCTCAAGATCGGCAAAGCGCGGGTCGCGCAAGGGGCGCACGGACACAAGCGGCTGGAAAACCCGTTTCACCTTCGCCCAAAAAGAATCGTCCTGCCCCTCGGCCAAAGGCGCCTTCTTCTGCGCCTCGGCCAAAGAGCCGCGCAACGCGCTCCAGGAAGGCGGCGGCGCTCCCGCAAACGCATCGAGCTTGGCGGCGGCGGCCGCAAGCGCGGCATCGCCCGTCGTCGCGGCGCGCAAGGCCGCCAGTTCCGAAGCGAACGCGCGCCCGTCTTTGGCGGCGTCGCGCAAATCGCGGATGGCAAAGAACGCGGCAATCGTTTTCTCGATCTTGTTGCGATCCTGCGCCCCGGCCGCCTCGACTTGGCCCAGCCGGTCTTCGATTCTTTTGATCGCTGCGTCGATGATATCTGTCTCGATGACGGGGGAGGGCGGCGCGGGCGTTTTTTCGCCAAGCGCCGTCAGACGCGCCTCCAGATCGTCCACGCGCTGCTCCAACGCCGCGATGTCCGGCCCGTTTGGCGCTTCGGGAACCGGATGGTTCAGGCTCGTGCTGTACAGAAAGATGGCGGTGACCAGCGCACAGGCCAAAGCGATGCCAAGGCAATGCGAGAGCACATGCCTTTTTTCCCCGGAAGGCGGCGTGGACGGCGGGTTCGGCGGGGGAAGGGAAGCTTCGGTTTCTGTCATAGGGCTTTCCGTTAAATGTTGGCGAAGATTTCTTCTTCATCCGGCTTTGCGGCGACGCGCAGTTCCTTCCACGGCAAGGTTTTTAGCACGTCGGCGGCGGCTTGGCTAAGGCCAACGGCGATTATAGCAGAGCAGGCCTCTTTCAGGCCGTTTTTTTCGACAAGCGACACAAGGGTCTGAGCGCTGGCCCGCGAAAAGACCGAAAGGGCGCTAAGGCTTTTTTGTTGAAAGCACGCCTTGGTTTCGGCCGAGAAATCGGCCAGGGAAGCCGCGCGGTACACCGGCCATTTGCGAAGCGCAAGCCCGTGTTCTTTCAAAATCGCCTGCGGCCGCATATCCACGATATCGCCGCATACATAAAGAATGGATTTCGCCTTGCCCTTTATGGACTCCACCGTCTGGCGCACGATCTCGTCGGGCGCGCCCGAGTGAATGTACACAAAGCCCGCTTTTTTGGCCGAGGCGATCGCGCTGTTTCCCACGCAGAAGCAATGAAGGGGCAGAATATCGGAAACGTCTTCGCCGGACGTTTTCAAAATATCCGCCGCGCTGGAGGACGCAAGCCACACGGCGCCGAAGGTGCCCGACGGCCGCGGCGCGTGCGTGTGCTCGATCATCAATAAAGGTTCGATGACGCACGCGAGCCCTCGGCGCCCAAGCGCGTCCGCCATACGCTCGGAGGCGGGGCGCGGCTGTGTCAGAAGAATTTTTTTCATCATGGGATTCGACATAACGAGATACATTATACCAAACGACCAACGAATGCATCGACGCCGTTCGACATGCCCGGCCCTTTTGGTATTAGAGCATTTTCCGATGAGGTTGGCGCGTTTGTCGTTGCCGGAAAATGCTCTAAGTCTTTGTTATCGAGCAGATTCACTGCTCAAAGCTTGGCGGCTGAGGCAGCCAACCTTTTCGCGATCTGCTCTAGGACGCGGGGCACTTATCAACAATACTTTTTACCTCGGCGGCCCGAAAGCATCAAACGTAAAACCGGAAAAACATTTTCGCATTTGACGGCACCTACTATTTGTCTTTGATTTTGGGCGCTTGAAAAATCAGATTTTCGGCGCGCCTCTTTTTCAAAAATCCTGATCTTTACGATTTGTTTACTGCGTGTTTCGCTTAAGGAGGCTGGATCAATGTGTTAACCGAGATGGTTAATGGAAATTTAACTGCAAAATCAACGAATTAGTTTCATAAAATTTGTGTATAATGCAATTTATCGGGCAAGAAAAGATGGCCTAAGGCTAAATGAGAAGAAGGAAAGGAGGGCAAGATGATGACGTCAAACTTCAATATTCACGGCATGATCGCTCTCTTCGTCACCTTCAGCCTTCTCGCCTCTTTCCTGTTGGCGGCGGCGTCTCGCGTTCTCGTGATGCTCGTCCCGGAGTTTATTGAACTTCTCGGTTTTAGGCGTTGGGGCAACGGCGTTTTGAACGAGCGGAGCCACCGCCTGAACATGCGGAACGGCCTTGGCTACGACATCCTGGGGAAGCGCATTGCTGGCAATCGGCGGTGGAAGGGACGGGATTTGCAAGCTCACACCTTGAGTAAAACCGATTATTACACAAGCGTATTAAATAATCCTTTAAGGGTTTCATGCAAGATATTTCAAAAATCCGATTCTTTGGGTCGGAAAAAGGATGGAAAACAATGATTAGTTCAGTCAAAGAAACTTTGCCCATCATGCTTTCGCTGGCCCGCGAACACACCGAGCTGTCGCGAATTCAGCTGGCCTGCATGCTGGCCGACGTCTTCATGGACAAGAACATCCACCTGACGCCAAGAGAAGAAGCGCAGCTCAACGACCTGATGGACATCCTGATGTTCAACTGCTCGCCCGACGTGCGCACGGAGCTGATCAAGAAATTTGTCGATGTCACGTCCATGCCCCGCCGCATGGTGCGCAACCTGGCGCAGGACAACATCGATGTCGCGCGCCCCATCCTCGTCACGTCCACGCTTCTTTCGGACGACGACCTGATCCATGTGGTCGAAAGCAAGGGCGGCGATCACGCCGTCGCCGTCGCTTCGCGCCAAGAGGTAAGCGAAGCGGTTGCGGACGCCCTTGTCACGACCGGCGATCTTCGCGTCATGCAGGTTGTCGTCGAAAACCTTGGCGCGCACCTCAGCCCCGTCGCCGTTGACGTTGTCGCCGACGCCGCGCGCTTCAGCCTTCAGTTGCGCAAGCCTTTGTTGTCCCGCCCCGAAATGCACGTCGACGCGGCCATGAAACTGTATTGGTGGATGGAGCAGGATCTGCGCCGCCAAACGCTGAAACGCTTCGGCATAACGGCGGGCCAGATCGATAAGGCTTTGCTGAAAACCTTATCGGGGCTTTTGGACGACCACGTTTTCGAAAAAACGAACGACGACGTCATGATCCAGATCGTGGATTGGCTTGAAACGCATGACGCCATGAAGAAAGACATCCTGCCGCAGGTGTTGCGCATGGGGCACTTCCGCCTTTTCAATATGATCCTGTCGCGCATGGCGGGCCTGTCCCTCACCCTTGTGGATACGATCACCGAAGAAATCGGCGGCCGCGGCCTTGCGGCGATATGCCGCGCCATCGACATTGAAAAGCCGATGTTCGTGTCGCTTTTCCTTCTGTCGCGCGGGGGCCGTCCGGGCGAACAGGTCGTCCATCCCCGCGAACTGTCGCAAGCCATCGAAGCCTTCGACCGCATGAACGACGCGACGGCGAAGGATTTGCTCCACAGCTGGAGCGTCAGCCCCGCGTACTTCCTGAACCACAGGAAGGAAGAAGCGATCGCGGGCGGCCTTGTCCGCCTGCAAGGCTAGACCGCCATCTTTCTGATTCGAGGCGTTGAAAAAAGGGTTTCCGCTTGGTAGGAAGAAATCTTCCTCTCTTGCCTTTATAGGAAAATGAACGCCCTTGCGCCCGCACCGCTTATCGATGCCGAAAAAGCCTGCCTGCTCTTCGGGGGGCGCGATGCAAGGTAGAGGCATCGCCCCCGATCCCGTTCAATGCCTTGATTGGCTGATCGAGGCGGGAAAACGGGACAGCCCCGATTTGCCCTTGCCGCAGGTTTTTGCCGCCGCCAACCAGCTTCTTTCCGAGGTGTGCGACCGTCTGCCTGCCGCGAAGGCTGTCGGCAAATTGCAAAGCATCTCCAGCTTGATCGGCGCGGACAAAAGCGAGATTGAAACCGCCGCTCCCGAAAAGCGCCATCTCGTTTACAATGCGCGGATGATGCTGGCCGCGTTTTCCGACCGTCCCTATGAAGGCAATGCGAATAATCTTGGCCATACCTTTGCCTTGCTCGAATCCGCCGCAATGCTGGCCGTTCCCGACTTTCCCGCGCGCAAGGCTCATCTTGGGATCAGCCAGATCGTTCACCTCTTTTGCGTCGCTTCCGAAAAGCCAGAGAAACGCGACATCGCCGATTACGCGCGAGGCAATTTCACGCCCGAGCTTGTCGAACAGCTGAGCTGCGCCGATATCGCGCTTTATATCGGGGCAACGTGCGATCATTACGCGCACGCGTGCGGCACGTCCGACCCCGATGCGGCCACAAGCTTTCGAACATCGGCCGACGCTTATTTTACATTAGGCGCCGCGATGGAGGGCGAGGCCGCCACGTTATGCGCGTCGGAGCTAGCGGCTCCTTCGGATTGCCGGAATGGGGTCGAATGCGCAAACGCCTTCAAGCAGCGAAGGCCGCCGCTTTTCGGGCCGCATTAAAAACGGCTCTGCATTGCTTTGGGGTTGATTTTTCACCAATAATGCCCATTTATGTCGAATAAGATTGACGAAAGCATTTCGAGCCCTTAACCCTCACGCACGAATTGCCGTCATGCCCGCCGAAAGCGGGCCTTGTCTTTGTTTGTTCCAATAAGGTGAGCGCTTTTCCATTTTGGACGACAAAGCGGTAAAAACCCTAACTTTATTATATGTAAAAATGAAACTGCGTAACATTGCCATCATCGCCCACGTCGACCATGGAAAAACCACCCTGGTCGACCAGATGCTGAAACAGTCGGGCACTTTTCGGGAAAACCAGCAGGTGGCCGAGCGTGCGATGGACAGCAACGATCTGGAGCGCGAGCGCGGCATCACCATTCTGGCCAAGTGCACGTCCATTTTGCGCGGCGACCTGCGCATCAATATCGTCGATACCCCCGGCCACGCCGATTTCGGCGGCGAGGTTGAGCGCATTCTTTCGATGGTCGACGGCGTCGTTCTGCTTGTCGATGCGGCCGAAGGCCCCCTGCCCCAAACGAAATTCGTGGTCTCGAAGGCGCTGGCCATCGGCCTGCGCCCCATGGTCGTCATTAACAAGATCGACCGTTCCGACGCGCGCCCGCATCAGGTGCACGACGAGATTTTCGATCTCTTCGCCGCGCTTGACGCGTCGGAAGAGCAGCTTGATTTCCCCACGCTTTTTGCCTCGGGGCGCAACGGCTGGGCCGTCGAAAAGATGGAAGACGAGCGCAAGGATCTGACGCCGCTTTTCGAACTTATCGAGCGGCATGTGCTGGAGCCCAAAGTCGATGACAACGCCCCCTTCAAGCTTCTGGCGACGATTTTGGAAAGCAATCCCTACCTTGGCCGCTTGCTTACGGGCCGCGTCGAAAGCGGCACCGTGCGCACGAACATGGCCATCAAGGCCCTGACGCACGACGGCAAGCTTATCGAACAAGGCCGCATCACGCGCATCCTGTCGTTTCGCGGGCTTGAGCGCGTGCCCGTCGATGAAGCCGCCGCCGGGGACATCGTCGCCATTGCGGGCATGAGCAAGGCGACCGTCGCCGACACGCTTTGCGACCCCAGCGTCGAAGCGCCGATGCACGCGCGGCCCATCGACCCGCCCACCATTGCGATGACGTTTTCGATCAACGACTCGCCGCTGGCGGGAACCGAAGGCGATAAGGTGACGAGCCGCGTGATCCGCGACCGCCTGATGCGCGAAGTTGAGGGCAATGTCGCCATTCGCGTGACCGAGACGCCCGACAGCGACGCCTACGAGGTGGCGGGACGCGGCGAACTGCAACTTGGCATCCTGATCGAAACCATGCGGCGCGAGGGCTTCGAGCTTTCGATCAGCCGTCCGCGCGTTCTTTTCAAAACCATCGACGGCCAGCGCCACGAACCGATTGAAGAAGTTGTGATCGACGTTGACGACGCCTACGCAGGCACGGTCGTGAACCGCATGTCGGAACGCAAGGCCGAGATGACCGACATGCGCCCCTCGGGCGGCGGCAAAACGCGCCTGACGTTCCTTGCGCCCTCGCGCGGGCTCATCGGCTATTACGGCGATTTCCTTTCCGAAACGCGCGGCACGGGCATCATGAACCGCCTGTTCCACGGCTATGCGCCTTATAAAGGGCCCATCGCGGCGCGGCGCACGGGGGTCATGATCTCTACCGGCAAGGGCGAGGCGGTCGCCTACGCCATGTGGAAGCTGGAAGAGCGCGGGCCGATGATGATCACCCCGGGCACGAAAGTGTATGAAGGCATGATCGTGGGCGAACACTCGAAGAGCAACGATTTGGACATCAACGTCCTTCAGGGCAAGCAGCTGACGAACATTCGCACGACAAGCAAGGACGAAGCCGTGCGCCTGACCCCGCCGATGATCCTGACGCTTGAGAAATCGATTGCCTACATCGCGGACGACGAATTGGTCGAGGTGACCCCGAAGTCCATCCGCCTTCGCAAGCGTTATCTGGATTTCAATACGCGCAAGAAGATGTCCCGGCAGACAGAAGGGTAAAGCTTCGGCGGACAAGTCCGCCCTTTCGCAAGCGTTATCTGGATTTCAATACGCGCAAGAAGATGTCCCGGCAGACAGA
>CAYVNS010000016.1:0-2939 GCA_964453225.1 uncultured Rhodospirillaceae bacterium | reverse complement strand
GACAAGTCCGCCCTTTCGCAAGCGTTATCTGGATTTCAATACGCGCAAGAAGATGGCGCGGCAGAGCGAGAGCTAAATTAAATTCAAGAAGATATTTGGTTAACGACCTGCCGATCAGCGTGGCCGCGCGCCCGCTAATGGAAAAATCTTTGCGCCCTTGTTTTTTCGGCGTTATCCTCTGTTTTGATAATAAACGGAGGCGCAGTTATGACGCTGTTACAAATGTTTTTAAATATTTTCCCGCCTGCAAAGCGTGAAGTTACCGCACCGGCTCGGCCCATACCTGCCGCTGTGAAGCCGACGCCCACCGAACCAAAGCGCTACGATAGCCTTTATGCATTACTTAACGATTTTCGGTATCAAATAGTTAGCAATCGCATCCCTTACAATAACGACTCCCATTATAAGCTGGCGCTGGACTATATAAATAGCGGGATTGACTTGACGAGTGAAGGCTCGCTCGGCTCCACAAATGAAAAGTCGCTCGACCTTATTATGGGCCGACGAGACAGATACGATCTTTTTACCAAAGATCAGAAATTCGATTTGATCGAGCGTTGCCTAAAGGCCGCTCAGGAAGCGCCCCAACTAAAGCCTTCCGCGCTTTTTTCCGAGAATACAAAAAACAATATGATCGATAACGGCTACGCAAACCTCATAAAACCCTTTGCCGAGTGCGGGATGGCCTTCGGACCGAATGATTGGGTCCGTGCAGCATCGCCTCTTAACAACCCGAAAGCCGGCAAGGAAATGCTTCTTGCTTTGGCCCCTGACTTTGCGAATCCGAAAGATATCGTCAATCAATACGGCAAGCATGCCGGAGAAATCGCAGTTCGTAGAGGCAACGATGATTCGTTCAAATTGCTTTATGAAAAAAACTGGCTGCCCGATGACGTGAGCCTTTATGAATATCAGTTAGCCCGCTCTAATGATGGCGTTTTGGAAAACCGGCTCGCGCTTGTGGACTTTTTTGAGCAGCTTGGGCTGATGTCTGACAGGAAAAGTGCCACTGCCGACGCGACGTCGACGCGCCTGGCCTTCCGCGAAGGATCGATCAAGGTCGGCATCCATCTTGCGCGAAACAACCACCACATTAATGGCGGCGATCTTATTTGGGCTATTAAGCGCTGCCGTTCTACGGAAGATGCGAAGGACGCCGCGGAGGTGGCCGAAATCCTTTCGGAACGCAAGATACTCTCTCTCAAAACCATACATACGGCCCGATTTGAAATGGAGTGCCGATTTCGCTATCCGGAACGCGACGCCAAGCCGCTTTTGGACTGCCTCAATAAGATGGAAAGCACCTTGTCCGCGGAAGAAAAAGAAAAACCCAAGAAAAGAACAAATCGACATCGGCGGGCGCCATCTGATTCCGGGCCTAGTCAAAGATAAAAACAGATTTGTCCTGATATCGCAGGAAAGCGCGCCGTACTTTGGGGCTAATAAAAAGGCTTATTTTTGAGTAAAAAACAACACCCCATACAAACCCTTGCTTAAGAATTCCAAGTCCTAACAATGGGATGCCGGGCTTCGTAACCTTTCGTTAATCTCTTTGTCAAAAATGTGTCGCAGGCGTATAATCATCCAATAAGGTAATTTTTTTTGGGGCTTATATGTCCATCGCTGAACATCAGCCGGTCGCCGAAACATTCGGCAAATCAATTCAAGAAATTTTCCGCCCTGCAACCGACCTACTGCGCGCCGTTGCTTATGGCATACCGACTCCGCGCACAACGTACGGGGAAAAGCAATCGACCGTGGACGCTTTCGAGCTTCTATACGAAGGCACAGGCTTGGACGCGGATCAAGTTGTCGACGTTCTGAAGGGCAAGCATCCGCTGACAAAGATGGGGGGCGCGCCTGCGGCGGGAACAAACAAAACGCTTCTTCTCACGGCCCGCCATGAGGGAAAGACTTTTTTGGATGGAGCCCTTTGGCTTTTCAGCGAAATGGACGTTCAGGAGAAAATCCTGCCAGCGCTTGTGGACGCCGCGCAAAAGCAGGGGATTGAGCGGTCCGACCTCGTTTCCGAAAATACGGCGGGGCTTCTGGTTAAAAAAGGCTTTACCGGCCTTATCGACCTTTTCGAGACGGATTTCGGCCTCACCTTCGACAAGCCCGACTATTTGATCGAATCGGTTCGTCCGAGCTTAAATCCTGACGCGGCGGATGCGATGTTCCGGGCTATGTATGCGCGCATCGATAACCCAAATGCGCAGATTTTCATCGACGCCAGCAGCCGGAAGTTCGCACGCAAAAAGCGAATAACCTTGGGCCAGAGTGCGGCAAAACATTTAGCGCTTGGTGTTTTCCAGTTTCTGGAAGAACGCGGCTTGAAAAAAGACACGGCCTACCTTTACCTTGCCGCCGGGGACGGGGATCGCCGCTCGCAGCGCGTCGCCTTCGCGGAATATCTCGTGAACTCGGGCTATGCCGCCGAGCGCATGAATCTCAATCCTCTATTCGAGAAGGGGTGCATACCTGCCGCCCTTGTTTACGCTGAGGCTGGCGCGCGCGTCACGCCGGAGCACCTTAAACAAACGATCGAAGCCGTCGCCGAAGGCCGGGGGGGCGTGAAGTTTTCGGACGCCTGCCATCTTGTCGATCTTCTTGAAAAACGCGGCTTTCTTCATGGCGAAAAGCAAGAAATATGCAACTGGATGAGCTCTTACGCGAGTAAGCTCGACAGCAGTCCCAGAAATTTAAAACTTATCTCTTCCTTAAATCGTATTGCCGATAAGTTGACGCCTGCGACCTTGAAACAGCCGCCTGAGAGAACAGCGCCGCCAAGTAAGCCCTTTGGCGGACGGTTTGCGCCCTTTCCTTCGGCTTGATTTTTGGGATAGGCATTGAGAAAAAGCGGCAACAAATTTTCTTATGTCACGGCCATCTGGATTCCGGGTTCTCGTCAAAGCTTCGCTTTGTCTCGCCCCGGAATG
>CAYVNS010000015.1:20651-42083 GCA_964453225.1 uncultured Rhodospirillaceae bacterium | reverse complement strand
GCAGCGACACGCGATATGCCTGATCAGAATAAGGAGCAGCACGCCAATCTATCCCCGTCATCCTCCGCGAATGCGGAGGATCCCATTTGTTTTCCTTGTCAAAGTCCGTCTCCGATTTTGTTTTAGTTAATAAAAAAAATCCCACATTCTCAAAAAAACATCTTGCATATTTCCCACATTTGTAGTAAGAGTATTCCCGCATCCTGAGTATAGGATGTGATTGTACGGCTCGTCGCCCGCCAAGCCATGGATTGCGGGAGCAGGGGAACCGGCAATCGGCGGCTCGTTTGCTCGGCAGCTTCGCTTGCGCGAAGTTCACATGTGAAACCTGTCTTATTTTGAGGTTGATTTAAGAGGAAAAAACAAAGGATAAGAATGAAGATAAAGAAAAGGAAAGAATGAATTAGAGAATAAGAAAAAGAAGAAAGAGAAAGACCAATAATAAGTGTCATTCCGGGGCGAGACAAAGCGAAGCTTTGACGAGAACCCGGAATCCAGATGGCCTCGCCATATACGATGCCGGATCGGGATTAGGAGCCGCACTTCCATCTACCCCGTCATCCTCCGCGCATGCGGAGGATCCCATTTGTTTGTTTCAGCATTCAGGAAAGAAAAGGGTGGGTTTCAAAAAAGAACCGTCATTCCGCACGAAGTGAGCGCAGCGAGCGAAGATGCGGAATCCGATTTGGTTTTTTCGCTTTCATCCCCTCAACACGATCAGCCCTGCGGCGCAGGCGACAATCCCAAGGCCCGCCCAAATGCGCCCTTCGTTGGGCCTGCCCGTTGCGCGGTAAAAGAAAAAGATCATCACGGCGTTCAAGTGGCGGACGGCAAGCACATAAGCGGGATTATCAACGTGATACAGCGCATACAAATAGGCGGCGATAGTAAACCCCGATGCGCAGCCGATTATCAGGCCCGCTTTTATAGAAGGCTTGCCGAACATAACCGCAGCGGGCACAGGCTTTTTTAAAAAGAAATAGACAAGCCACATCGCCATCATGATAAGGGCTTCGGCAAAAACATAACCATAAATGCCTGTGTCCATCGCCGTTTGCTGCGTGATAATCTTAGTCGTAAGCGAGCCCACAACGGCGGCAAGAAGGGTGAACCATATAACGCGCACACCTTTGCGCGTGATGACGCATTTCCTTAAATTCCACGCGAAAAAAGCGGACAGGCAAAAAACCAAAACAATGGCCGAACTGCGCAAAGGCGATGCCGCGTAACTCAAGGCCAAAGGCCTGTCGATGGCGAACCAAAGAAAAAAACTTACAATAGTGCCGATGGGCAGAAGCCGCGCCACGACTCCGGCGCCCACCTCATTAACGCCCTTTAGAAGAACGACATCGCTGACAACCCACATCAGGGCTTGCGCCGAGAGCAACGCATAAAAAACGGGATTGGTTGGCAAGCCGGTTTTCAGAACGAAGGGAACCATGATGATGGCGCAAGCGGCCTTGTTCCAAAACGCGGTAGGATAGGGGGGCGCTTTAAACTTTTCCTGAAGCAGCAACTGGGTAGACGACAAAACAGCCGTCAAAAGCCCAAACGCGGCCCAGAGGGGAAAGGTAAAGGAAAAAGAGGCGACATTCATTCGTAGGAATTATGGGCTAGGGACTAGGAGTCAGAAGACGGAAACCGGCACGACACGGAGAATAGGGGGGAAACTCTTTCTGCTTACACCAATTTTCGATTTGCGGTAGGAATATCTCTATCCCGAAGCCAACTATCCCAGCCCCAGCCCCCAGCCTCTAACTCTTATACCGCCCTTACCTTAACGTAACTTCCGGGCGCATCCTCAATGCCGTCCAGAACCTCGCGCGCGGGAACGGCCTCGCCGGCGTATTGATCCAGCCACTTCAGCCATTCCGGCCACCACGAGCCTTTGTGCGCCGTGGCGTTTTTCAGCCAGTCGTCCGCATCCTGCGGCAAATCGCTGTTCGTCCAATAACTGTACTTGTTCGCCCCCGGCGGATTGACGACGCCCGCAATATGGCCCGAGCCCGAAAGGCAGAAAGTCACGGGGCCTTTATAAAGGTGCGCGGCGGCGTACGTGGATCGCCACGGCGAGATGTGGTCGTCGCGCGTCGACAAAAGGAAGCTCGGCGTTTCGATCTCGGCAACGTCAATGGGGACGCCCTTCATTTTGAGGCCGCCCGGTTCGATCAGTCGGTTGTCTTTATACATCATGCGCAAGTAGAAGCTGTGCATGGCGGCCGGCAAGTTCGTGGAATCCGTGTTCCAGTAAAGAATATCGAACGGAAACGGATCGCGCCCCATCAGGTAGTTATTGATGACGTACGGCCAGATTAAATCGTTCGAGCGCAAAAGGCTGAACGTCATGATCATGCTGTTCGCGTCCATGTAGCCTTGACGGGCCATGCGCTCTTCAAGCAGCTTGATCTGATCCTCGTCGATAAAAACGCCCAAATCCCCCGGCTGCGAAAAATCGATCATGGTGACAAGATACGAAGCGCTTGCGATCTTGGGCAGATCGGCGGGCTTTTCTTGTAGTGCCGCCAGATACGCCTGCGTGCAGGCCAAAAGCGTGCCGCCGATGCAGTAGCCCAAAACATTGGCCGTGTTCTCTCCCGTCAGGCGCTTGACATGGCGCAAGGCGTCCATCGCGCCTTTTTCCATGTAATCCTCGAACTGCGTCAGGGCGTGTTTTTTCGTCGGATTGACCCACGAAATGCAGAAAACCGTATGCCCCTGCGCCACGAGGTGCCGGATGAACGAATTTTTCTCGCGCAAATCAAGAATGTAATACTTGTTGATCCACGGCGGAATAATCAGCAGCGGCACGCGCTTGGCCGTTTGCGTCTGCGGCGCGTACTGAATAAGCTGCATCAGGTCGTTCTGGTACACGACCTTTCCGGGAGTGGATGCGATGTTTTTGCCAAGCTCGAAAGCGCTGTAATCGCTCATGCGGATGCGCAAAAGCCCGTTGCCCGTTTCCAGATCGCGCAAATAGTTTTCGACGCCCTTGATAAGGTTTTCGCCCTTCGTGTCGATCGTCGCGCGCAAAACTTCGGGATTGGTCATAAAGAAATTGTTCGGCGCGGTGGCATCCATGAAAAGGCGCGAATAAAACTCCATTTTCTGCGCCATCTTGTCGCGGATGTGCGTTTTTTCCTGCCCCACCAGGCGGCGCGTCTCGTCGACGTTCGACAGATAAGCCTGCTTCAAAAAGTCGAACATCCAGTTCGTTTGCCAGTCTTCAGCCTTGAATCGCTTGTCCTTGTCGGAGGCTTCGGCGATGGGCTTCGTTTGATGCCCCTGCATGCGCAAAAGGGTCGCCCGCGTCAGATCGATGTAATTCTGCCACGAGGCAAGCTGGGCGTCGGTATAGGCTTCGGGATCCTGAAGATAGCGCGAGGCCACCTGCGACGCCGTATCCGCGATCGGAAGCGGCGTAAAAGGCAATGTATCGATCTTCTTGTTCTGCGTCCGAACAAGGTAGTCGCGGAAAAGCTTTTGGCTTTCCTGCGCCACGCGGGTCATGATCTGCGACCATTCGACGGGATTGAAATTCAGCGGCGCTTCTTTCGCTTCCTGTTCCCCTTCCGGCGCGGGCTTCGCCGCGGCTGGCTCCGGCGTTTGCTCTTCCGGCATCGGCTGCAATTCCGCCTGAAGGGCGTCGACTTCGGCTTGCGCGGCCCGGGCTTCGGCCATGCGCTGTTCCATCTCCCGGCGCAGGGCCGAGATCGCGTCGAGCGATTTCTCCAACTTATTTACGGGTTGGGAAATTTCGGATTCTTCTGCTAATGTCTTCATGACGAGCTGGCTCACTTTGGAAGGCGGGAATGTTTACATGAAAACACGCGCGCGCGCATCAGTCGTTTTATCTCTTTTATGCTGCATTGCGGGATGCGATAGCGTCTCCATGCCAAAAGTTTTCGAGCATGACGAAGTGCCGCCCGACGTCAAAAACGCGCCGCGCCTTGTTCCCGTCCCTCCGGCAAATGAAAACGAGGAAAGCTGGCCGCGCCTTGGCGATGTCCCTGGAAGACCGAAGAATTTGACGTCGCCGGCGGAATACAAACGCGTCAGGCAAGAGCTTCAGCGGGAGCGCGCCGAGTCCGAGGTTATAAAACAGGAAGTGCTCGGGATCGCGCCGGATTCAAGCGATGCTGCAACGCAAAAAACGCCGTCGACTCCCTCCCTCACGCCGCCGCAATTTTTGGCAAAGTGACTTGAAAACAACAGGAGAAAAGGATCGTGTCCCTTCAAAACGCTATTCGCGGCGCTCTTACGGAAGCCCAAACGGGGCTGGCTAATCTGATAGCCGATGCCGAAACGATTGCCGCTATCGAAAACGCGGGCGTTCTTTTGGCCGCGTGCCTGAAGGACGGCGGGCGTATTTTCAGTTGCGGCAACGGCGGCTCGATGTGCGATGCGATGCATTTCGCGGAAGAGCTTTCGGGGCGTTTCAGGGGCGACCGTCCCGCGCTTGCAGCGGCGTCCATCAGCGATCCGTCGCATATGAGCTGCGTTTCGAACGACTACGGCTACGATTTCGTTTTTTCGCGCTATCTCGAAGCGCATGGAAGGAAAGGGGACGTCTTGCTTGCCATTTCCACGAGCGGCAAAAGCAAGAATGTTTTAAAGGCCATGGAAACCGCGAAGCAAAAGGGGATCAAAGTGATCGGCCTGACAGGCAGGCGCGACTGCCCCATGGCGGGGGGCTGCGATATTTTGTTGGCGACGCCCGCAGGCTCTTATGCCGACCGCGTGCAGGAGCTGCATATCAAAATGATCCACATCATGATCGAGCTGGTGGAGCGGCAGTTGTTTCCGGGGAATTATGCGTAATTTTTCGGCGAACCGAAATGGATTCAAAGCATGAGCGATACAATCCCCCTCCCACATCGAAGCCCACAAACTAACTCAGCAGTCCTCCTAACCCCTAACCCCTAATATTCCGATCAAACAAACAATCTATTTCCCCTTGATTTTTCAGCGTTTCCATCCGATGTTATTCATTAACAACGAATGAATCGGACGCCTGATTAATGCTCAGCGCTATTGTTTTCGACTACTGGCCTATTCTTGTGTTTTTCGGCCTCGCTTTTGTCGTGGCCGGCGTGGCCGTTGGCCTTTCTTTTTTACTGGCGAAGCAAAAGCCCTACGATGAAAAAAAGACCGCCTATGAATGCGGTTTTCCGGCGTTTTCCGATGCGCGTTCGAAATTTGACGTTCGTTTTTACCTCGTTTCCATTCTTTTTATTATATTCGACCTTGAAGTCGCCTTTCTTTTCCCGTGGGCCATTGTGCTGGGCGATATCGGTTGGCTGGGCTTCTGGGCCATGATGCTTTTCCTCGCCGTGCTGACGGCGGGCTTTGTCTATGAATGGGTCAAAGGGGCTCTGGAATGGGAATAGACCTGAAAAAGGCCGATCCGGCGCAGCTTGCAGAAGGCCAACTCGCCGCCGAAGCGGGGGAAGAGGGCCAAAACAAGGGATTCATTCTCGCCAAGATGGACGATCTTTTTACCTGGGCGCGCACCGGCTCCATGTGGCCGATGACGTTCGGCCTTGCGTGCTGCGGCATCGAAATGATGCACGCCTATATGAGCCGCTACGACCTTGACCGCTTCGGCATGATGCCGCGGGCTTCGCCGCGCCAGTCGGATGTCATGATTATCGCGGGCACGCTGACCAATAAAATGGCGCCCGCCTTGCGCCGCCTTTACGACCAGATGCCGGAGCCGCGCTACGTCATTTCGATGGGCAGTTGCGCGAACGGCGGAGGCTATTACCATTATTCGTATTCGACCGTGCGCGGCTGCGACCGCATCGTGCCGGTGGATATCTACATCCCGGGCTGCCCTCCCACGGCGGAGGCTTTGGTTTACGGCTTGTTGCAGTTGCAGCGCAAAATCAGGCGGGGAAAGAAAGTCATAAGCAGGATCGACGATGCTCAAGGTTGAGGCTCTCCATGACGAAGTTGTCCGCGCGCTTGGATCCGCGCGGGTGCGCTCTTTGGTCGAATTGGGCGAGCTTCAGGTTTATGTTCAGCGCACGCGCATCGTCGACGCGCTGCAAATCCTGCGCGACGATCCGAAAATCGCCATGAGCCAGCTTATGGATGTTTGCGCCGTCGACTACCCGCAGCGCCCCGAACGCTTCGAGGTTGTCTATCACCTGCTGAGCCTTCGCCATAACAGGCGCATGCGCGTCAAGGCGCTGACGGACGAAATCACGCCTCTGCCGACGGCGACGGGCGTTTTCAGCTCGGCCGGATGGTACGAGCGCGAAGTATGGGATATGTTAGGCGTCGCGTTTTCGGGGCATCCCGACATGCGCCGCATCCTGACGGATTACGGTTTCGAAGGGCATCCGCTTCGCAAGGATTTTCCTGTGATGGGCTTTACGCAAGTGCGCTACGACGAGGCGCAAAAGCGCGTCGTTACCGAGCCGGTCGAACTGGAGCAGGGCATGCGCACCTTCGATTGCCTCAGCCCCTGGGAAGGGATGACGGACGTGCAGTTGCGCAGCGACGAGGAGGGGACGCCATGAAAAACGCCTTCCTCGAACAGGAAACCGTGCGCGACGGCAAAAAGGAAATGCACTACCTGATGAATTTCGGGCCGCAGCATCCGGCCGCGCATGGCGTGTTGCGCCTGATTTTGGAAATGGACGGCGAGGTCGTCGAACGCGCCGATCCGCATATCGGCCTGCTTCACCGCGGTACGGAAAAGCTGATCGAGCAGAAAACCTATCTTCAGGCCGCGCCGTATTTCGACCGCCTCGATTACGTCGCGCCGCTCTATCAGGAATACGCCTATATACTGGCCGTCGAAAAGCTGTTGGGCATCGCGCCCCCTCTGCGCGGGCAATATATCCGCGTGCTGTTCGGCGAGATGACGCGCCTTTTGAACCATGTCTTCAGCATCGTCACCTTCGCGCTCGACCTTGGCGCGGTCACGCCTTCCCTTTGGGGCTTCGAACAGCGCGAAATCATGATGGAGTTCATGGAGCGCGTGAGCGGCGCGCGCTTTCACACGAATTATTTCCGGCCCGGTGGCGTGCATCAGGATTTGCCCGACGGCCTCGTGGACGATATTTACGCATGGAGCGACAAGTTTCCGACATTCCTCAACCATCTTGGCGAGCTTTTGACCTCGAACCGCATCTTCAAGCAACGCACGGTCGATATCGGCATCGTCACGAAAGAACAGGCGCTGGATTGGGGGTTTTCGGGGCCGATGTTGCGCGCGTCCGGCATTGCATGGGATTTGCGAAAGGCTCAGCCCTATGACGTTTATGAAAAAATGGATTTCGACATCCCCGTCGGCAAGACTGGCGATTGCTATGCGCGCTATCTTGTCCGCTTTGAGGAAATGCGGGAGTCCTTACGCATCATCCGGCAGTGCTTGCGCGAAATGCCCAAAGGGCCCGTTCTTATCGAGGATGCCAAAGTCGCGCCGCCGCGTCGCGCTGAGATCAAGGCGTCGATGGAAGCCTTGATCCATCATTTCAAGTATTTCACCGAAGGGTTCCATGTGCCGCCCGGGGAAACGTACACCGCCGTCGAAGCGCCCAAAGGCGAATTCGGGGTGTTTCTTGTCGCCGACGGCACAAACAAGCCGTACCGCTGCCATATTCGTTCGTCGGGCTTCGCGCATTTGCAGGGGGCCGAGTTCATGTGCAAGGGGCACATGCTGGCCGACGCCGTCGCGATTATCGGCAGCCTTGATCTTGTATTCGGGGAAGTCGATCGATGACAGAAACGCCGCAAACCAAGCCCTTTTCCTTCACGCCCGAAAACCTTGCGGCGGCGCAGAAGATCATCGCTAAGTATCCGCCGGAACGTCAGGCCAGCGCGCTGATACCGCTGCTGGATCTGGCGCAGCGGCAGAATAAGAACTGGCTGCCGAAAGAGGCGATCGAGCATGTCGCGGACATGCTGGGCGTGCCGCGCGTGCGCGCCTTTGAGGTCGCTTCGTTTTATACGATGTTCAATCTGAAGCCGGTCGGCGCGCATCATGTGCAGGTTTGCACGACGACGCCCTGCTGGCTGCGCGGGTCGGTGGATATCGTTCAAACGTGCCGCAAGAAGCTTGGCATCGGCTTGAATCAGGTGACGCCCGACGGCAAGTTCTCGCTTACGGAAGTGGAGTGCTGCGGCGCGTGCGTCAACGCGCCGGTCGTGCAGATTAACGACGATTTTTACGAAGACCTCACGCCGGAAGCGATGGAAGAGATTCTGGACGCTTTGGCGAAGGGCGAACAACCGGCGGCGGGCTCGCAGACCAAGCGGCAAGGCTCTTGCGCCTGCGCCGGCCCGACGACGTTGAAGGAGAGAAAATGATGAGTGGCTCTTTAATGAGCATAGTTAAAACAAAAAGAACCCCCGCCGATCCGGGGGTGACGATGCGTTTTATGAAAAATTCGTTCATCATAGAAAACCGTCATGCCCGCGAAGGCGGGCATCCCATTTTCTTTTTCTCTTCGTTTCTGCGTAAGGATGGGTGCCGATGGAGAAAAAATTCTGGGTCTATATTGTTACGGATAAACCCTTTGGCACTCTTTATATCGGCGTTACAAACAATGTTATTCGCAGAGCTTATGAGCACAGGAACGGATTGGTTAAGGGTTTTACTAAAAAATATGGCCTTAAAATGCTTGTTTACTGCGAAGAATATCCAACAGCGATGGATGCAATCACGCGGGAAAAGCAAATCAAAAAATGGAACAGGGAGTGGAAACTTCATCGAATTAAGGAAGCCAATCCAAAATGGAAAGATTTGTATGAAGTTATCATTTGAAAAAACAAATGGGATGCCCGCCTTCGCGGGCATGACGGGAGTTGTGAAAAGCCTTAGTGCAACGAGTAATCGCCCCCCCCGCGTAGGAAGGAGTCTCATTTTCTTACATAATGGAGGCGAGGTCTTCGATGCTTAAAGACCGGGATCGCATTTTCAACAATCTCTACGGCTTCGAAAGCTGGATGCTTCCGGCTGCGCGGCGTCGCGGGGTTTGGGACAATACGGCCTCGCTTATCAAAAAAGGCCAGGCGCGCATCATCGAAGAGATCAAAGGCGCTTGCCTTCGCGGACGCGGCGGCGCGGGCTTTATGACGGGGCTTAAATGGTCTTTCATGCCGAAAGACTCCGACAAGCCGCATTATTTGATTGTGAACGCCGACGAGTCCGAGCCGGGCACGTGCAAAGACCGCGATATTCTGCGCTTCGATCCGCATCGCCTGATCGAAGGCGCGCTTGTTTCGGCCTTCGCCATAGGGGCGCATACGGTTTACATTTACGTGCGCGGCGAGTTTTACAACGAAGCCAAAATCCTTCAGATGGCGATCGACGAAGCCTATTCCTACGGGCTTCTGGGGCGCAACGCCGCCGGTTCGGGATGGGACTGCGATATCCATGTGCATCGCGGCGCGGGCGCCTATATCTGCGGCGAGGAAACCGCCTTGATGGAAAGCCTTGAAGGCAAGAAGGGCCAGCCGCGCAACAAGCCGCCTTTCCCCGCAACCGCCGGCCTTTACGGCTGCCCGACGACGATCAATAACGTCGAAACCATCGCGTGCGTACCGGAAATCCTGCGGCGCGGCGCGCAATGGTTCACAAGCTTCGGGCGGCCGAAAAACAGCGGCACGAAGCTGTTTTGTATCTCCGGCCACGTCAACCAGCCTTGCAACGTCGAAGAGGCGATGAGCATTCCTTTGAAAGAGCTTATCGAAACGCATGCGGGCGGCGTGCGCGGGGGGTGGGAAAATCTGCTTGCCGTCATTCCCGGCGGTTCGTCGACGCCCTTGATCCCCAAGGATGTCTGCGACACCATTTTGATGGATTTCGACGCTTTGCAGGACGCGCACTCGGCGCTCGGCACGGCGGGCGTCATCGTCATGGATAAATCCACGGACATCATCTACGCCATCGCCCGCATCAGCCAGTTCTACAAGCATGAAAGCTGCGGCCAATGCACGCCATGCCGCGAAGGCGTGGCGTGGCTGTGGCGCATGATGCTGCGCATGGTCAAGGGCGACGCGAAGATCGAGGAAATCGACCAAATGCTCGACATCACGAAGTCCATCGAAGGGCGAACGATATGCGCCTTCGGGGACGGCGCGGTTTGGCCCATTCAGGGGTTGATCCGCCATTTCCGTCCCGTGATGATCGAACGCATCGAACAATACCGGAAGAAAGTGAAGGCTGCATAATGCCTAAGCTCACCATCGACGGCGTTGAAATTGAAGTCGCGGCAGGCACAAGCGTCCTGCAAGCGGCGGAGCGGCTTGGCATCGAAATTCCGCGCTTTTGCTATCACGAAAAACTCGGCATCGCGGGAAGCTGCCGCATGTGCCTTGTCGAAATCGAAAAGATGCCGAAGCTTGTCACAAGCTGCACGCAGCCCTGCGCGGAAGGGATGGTTGTGCACACCCGTTCCCCCGCCGTTGTGGAGGCGCGAAAAGGCGTGATGGAGCTTTTGCTGATCAATCATCCGCTTGATTGCCCCGTTTGCGATCAGGGGGGCGAGTGCGACCTTCAAGACCTTGCCGTCGCCTATGGCCCTTCGAAGGGGCGCTTTAGAGAGCGCAAGCGCATCGTCAAGGAAAAGAAGATCGGCCCGCTGATCAAAACGTGCATGACGCGCTGCATTCAATGCACGCGCTGCATTCGCTTTCTCGACGAGATTTGCGGTACGCCCGAACTGGGCGGGTTTAATCGCGGCGAGAAGCTTGAAATTGGCACGTATATAACGCGCAACCTGTCGTCGGAGCTTTCGGGCAATCTGATCGACATATGCCCCGTGGGGGCGCTCACGGCAAAGCCTTATGCCGCGCAATACCGCGCGTGGGAGCTGGCGCATACGGATTCCGTCGATGTGTTCGATGCCGTGGGAAGCAATATCCGCATCGATACGCGCGGAAACGAGGTCGTGCGCGTCCTGCCCCGCCAAAACGACGCGATCAACGAAGCGTGGATCAACGACAAGTCGCGGTTCGCTTTCGACGGCCTGAAAGTGCAACGCCTAGATAAGCCTTACGTTCGCAAAAACGACAAACTTGAGCCCGCGACGTGGGAAGAGGCTTTCGACGTGCTTGCCGAAAGAATGCACAGCGCGGCGCCGGAGCGCATTGCCGCGCTGGCGGGCGATATGGCCGATTGCGAGTCCATGTTCGCTTTGAAATCTTTCATGGAAATTCTGGGCGCGCCGAATATGGATTGCCGGCAAGACGGCGCCGAGTACGATATTTCGACCCGCGCGGCGTATATCATGAACAGCGGCATCGCGGGCATCGAGGAAGCCGACGCGATCTTGCTTGTGGGCGTCAATCCGCGGCTCGAAGGAACAATCGTCAACGCGCGCATCCGCAAGCGCTGGCTTCGCGGCGGGTGCGAGATCGGCCTCATCGGCCCCGCGGCTGACCTTGGCTATGCGTACAAGCACCTTGGCGAGACCCCCCAAGCGATTGCCGATCTGATGATCGGCCGGATGCCTTTTGCTTCCGCTTTGAAGAATGCCAAGAAGCCCTTGATACTGGTGGGAGCAGGGGCTTTGGCGCGCGCCGACGGCCCCGCTATTCATAAACATATCAGGGATTTGGCCGAGCGCCTTAAGGCGGTGCGCGAGGATTGGAACGGCTTCAATGTCCTGCAACTGGCGGCCTCGCGCGTCGGCGGGCTTGATCTCGGTTTCCTGCCCAAACCGGGGGGCGCCGGAACGAAGGGCATCCTTTCCGGCAAGATGGAAGTCGTGTGGCTTTTGGGCGCGGACGAAATCGATATGGGCAAGCTTGGCGATGCGTTTGTCGTTTATCAGGGGCATCACGGCGACAAAGGCGCGCATCGCGCGGATGTTATTCTGCCGGGCGCGGCTTATACGGAAAAGACTGCGATTTACGTGAATACCGAAGGCCGGCCTCAAGTCGCCATGCAGGCCGTTTGCCCGCCCGGCGAGGCGAAAGAAGACTGGAAAATTATCCGCGCCTTCTCGGAAGCTTACGGGGAAGCGTTGCCTTTCGATACGGCGGAGCAGCTGCGCGAAAAAATGTTTGCCTTCGCGCCGCAGCTTGAAAACATCGGCGCGCGCGAAAAGGCCGCGTGGAAAGCGTTCGGCTTCGAGGGGAACCTGTCGGCGGAGCCTTTTAAGCCTGTCCTTGCGAATTTCTATATGACCGATCCAGTGAGCAGGGCGTCGCCGACCATGGCAAAGTGCACCGAGGAACTGCTGCCTCTGACAAAGAAGGAGGCGGCTTAGCATGACGGACTTTTTCCTGAACATCGTTTGGCCCTTCATGTGGATCGTTATCAAGATCCTGTTCATCGTGTTGCCGCTTCTGGGCGCGGTCGCGTATCTGACGTACGCCGAGCGCAAGGTTATGGCCGCCATGCAAATGCGCCGCGGGCCGAATGTTACCGGGCCTTTCGGGCTTTTGCAGCCTATAGCCGACGGCGTAAAGCTTTTGTGCAAGGAAACGATATTCCCGCAGCGCGCGGACAAAATTTTGTTTATCTTCGCGCCGCTGCTGACGTTCTTCCTTGCGCTTGTGGCGTGGGCCGTCATTCCGTTCCAGCCCGGCGTTGTTCTGGCGGATATCAATGTCGGCATTCTTTATCTGTTCGCCATATCTTCCTTCACGGTTTACGGCATTATTTTCGCCGGATGGGCGTCCAACTCCAAATACGCGTTCCTCGGCGGCTTGCGTTCCGCGGCGCAAATGGTCTCGTACGAGGTTTCGACCGGCCTTGTGCTGATCACCGTTCTTCTGTTTGTCGGCTCCCTGAACCTTTCCGCCATCGTCGAGGCGCAGAAAGACGGCTGGTTCGCTTTCGGGCTTCTGACCCCCATGTTCATCGTCTATTTCATTTCGGCTTTGGCGGAAACGAACCGCCATCCTTTCGATCTGCCCGAAGGCGAGTCCGAGCTTGTCGGCGGGTTCCACACGGAATATTCCTCCATGGCGTTCGCGATGTTTTTCCTTGGCGAATACGCCAACATGATCTTGCTCAGCGCGATGACCAGCATTCTTTTCCTCGGCGGGTGGCTGCCGCCGCATCAGGCTTTGGATTTCATTCCGGGCTTTATCTGGTTTTTCGGCAAGATCGCTTTTTGCCTGTTTGTGTTCCTTTGGGTGCGCGCGACCGTGCCGCGCTACCGCTACGATCAGTTGATGCGCATCGGCTGGAAGGTTTTGTTGCCGATCGCTTTGTTCTGGGTTGTCTTGACGTCGGCGTACCTTGTCGCCTTCGATAAACTGCCGCATTTGGGTTAGGGTTCATGTCTTTGGCTCGCATCATAAAAACCCTGTCGCTCTTCGAGATCGTGCGCGGGCTTGCTCTGACGTTCAGCTATCTTTTCAGGCGCAAGATCACGATCAACTACCCATACGAAAAAGGGCCTTTGTCGCCGCGCTTCAGGGGCGAGCACGCCTTGCGCCGCTACGCGACGGGGCAGGAACGCTGCATCGCCTGCAAGCTGTGCGAGACGGTGTGTCCCGCGCAGGCGATTACGATTACGTCCGCCCTGGCCGAGAACGGCGTGCGCCGCACGACGCGCTATGACATCGACATGACGAAATGCATTTTCTGCGGCTTGTGCCAGGAAGCGTGCCCCGTCGATGCCATTGTCGAGGGGCCGAACAATTTCGAATGCAGCACCGAAACGCGCGGGGAGCTGCATTACTCGAAGGCGCGCCTTTTGGATATCGGCGACCGCTGGGAAACCGAAATCGCCGCCACCATCGCCGCCGATGAGAGGTATCGATGAGGGGGGTATCGCTTCAGATAGAATTATCGTCATGCCCGCCTCCGCGGGGGTGACGAAGATTTACGTGGAAGGAATACGGTAACGATATGCTGACGCCCATAGTCTTTTATCTTTTTGCCGCATGGCTGCTGGGTTCAGCGGCGATGGTCGTGACGGTGCGCAACCCCGTTTATGCGGTTTTATTCCTTATCCTTTGCTTCTTCAACGGCGCGGGGCTTTTTTTAATGATGGGGGCCGAGTTTATCGCCTTTATCCTGCTGATGGTTTATGTCGGCGCCGTAGCCGTGCTTTTCCTGTTTGTGGTCATGATGCTCGACATCAACTTTACGGACTTCAAGCGCGGGTTTTCCAAGCACCTGCCCGTCGGCGGGCTTGTCGCCCTTGTTCTGGCGGTTCAGCTTGTGATGATCGGCGCGGCGTGGAAAGTCGATCCCAAGGCCGTGTCGGCGGCGCTTCCGTCGGACGGCGCGATCGACAATACCCGCGCTCTTGGGCATCTTCTTTATACCGAATACTTCTATCCGTTTCAGGTGTTGGGCTTCATTCTGCTTGTCGCCATGGTCGGCGCCATCGTCCTGACGATGCGCGCGCGCAAGGACGCCCGGCATCAAAATTCCGCCCGCCAGTTGAGCCGCACGTTCGCGGAAACCGTTGAAATCGTCAAAGTCAAACCCGGAGAAGGTGTCAACCTATGAAACGCATTCTGCTTTGCTTTCTTTTTATTCTTATGTCGGGCCCCTGTTTTGCGGCGGACGCGATAAAGCCGGAGCCCGCGCAGCCGCTGCTGCCCCCGTCCATCGATCCGAAAGCGCGCGCGCTTGCGCAAGAGCTGGTGAAGATCATCAATGTGCATCACGAGGTGGACGGCATCCTCAACAAGATGAGCGCCGACCTTTACCCGCGCATCGAGAAGATCAACCTGAAGCGGGCCAAGGGGATAAAGGAAATGGTCGAGGAGGCGACGCGGCAAGCCAGGTCGAAGCACTTGAAAGAGATCGACGACGTCACGGCGGATTACTACGCGCAGGCGTTTACGGTCGAGGAATTGCAGCAGACCGTTGATTACTACCAGTCGCCCGCCGGGAAGAAGCTGCTTAAGAAAATGCCGGAGCTTATCGACAAATCGATGACGAAGAATCTGGACCTCGTGAAGCTGACGATGCGCGAAGCCATGGGGTCGATTTTGGCGACGCTCAAACGCGAGGGATTGAACATTCCCAAGCAACTGACTTACTGACGGGGACAACGATGGACATAGGGCTTGCGCATTTTCTGGTCGTCGCCGCCATCCTTTTCACGATAGGCGTTTTCGGCATTTTCATCAATCGCCGGAACATCATCGTCATTCTCATGGCGCTGGAGCTGATGCTGCTTGCCGTGAACATCAACTTCGTCGCTTTCTCGGTCTATCAGCACAATCTGGTGGGACAGGTCTTTACGATTGTGGTTATGACGGTCGCCGCCGCCGAGACGGCCATCGGGCTTGCCATTCTTGTGGTCTATTTCCGCAACCGCGGCGACATCGCGGTTGAACGCGCCAACACGATGAAAGGGTAGGGCATGGCTTTCCCTTTTGACATTGCGGTTGTTTTCCTTCCTCTGGCGGGGGCCATCATCGCCGGCCTTTTCGGGAAGGCTATCGGCGATTGGGCTTCGCAGATCGTCACGTGCGCATTTGTTTTGATCGCCGCCGCGATTTCGATTTACCTTTTCAACGACGTGGCGCTGCACGGCCATGCGACAAACCGCGTTTTGTTCGACTGGATCTCTTCCGGCGCTCTTTCCGCCAGTTGGGGCATCAAGATCGACACGCTTGCATCCGTGATGCTGCTGGTCGTGTGCGGCGTTTCCTCGATGGTGCACGTTTATTCCATCGGCTACATGCGCGGCGACAAGGGCATTCCGCGCTTTATGGCTTTCCTGTCGCTTTTCACTTTTTTCATGCTGATGCTGGTGACCTCGAACAACCTGTTGCAGATGTTCTTCGGCTGGGAGGGCGTAGGGCTGATGTCGTACCTCCTTATTAATTACTGGTACGAGAAAGACAGCGCCAACGACGCTTCGATGAAGGCTTTCCTCGTCAACCGCGTGGGGGACATGGGTTTCGCCTTGGGCCTTTTCGGCTGCTTCATGCTTTTCGGCTCGCTGGATTATGCGGCGATATTCCCGAAGGCGGCCTCCATGGCGGGAACGACGTGGACATTCCTCGGCTTTTCCTTGCCTGCGCTTAATACGATTTGTTTTCTTTTTTTCATCGGCGCGATGGGCAAGTCGGCGCAGCTCGGCCTGCATACTTGGCTGCCCGACGCGATGGAAGGCCCGACCCCCGTTTCGGCCTTGATCCACGCGGCGACGATGGTTACGGCGGGCGTCTTTATGGTCGCGCGATTGTCGCCGCTTTTTGAATACGCCCCTGTTGCGCTGGCGTTCGTTGCCGTTGTCGGCGCTTTGACGTGCCTTTTTGCGGCCGCCATCGGCCTGACGCAGTTCGACATCAAGCGGGTTATCGCTTATTCGACGATGAGCCAGCTGGGCTATATGTTTTTTGCTGCGGGCGTTTCGGCCTATTCCGCCTCCATCTTCCATTTGATGACGCACGCTTTCTTCAAGGCTCTTTTGTTCTTGTGCGCAGGCTCGGTCATCCATGCGCTGTCGGGCGAGCAGGATATGCGCAAAATGGGCGGCATCAGGCCGAAGGTTCCTTATACCTATGCGCTTGTGTGGATCGGCTCTCTGGCTTTGGCGGGGATCGGCGCAGGCAATATCGGCTTTGCCGGCTTTTATTCAAAGGATTTGATTTTGGAATCGGCCATCGGCAGCGGCACGGGCATCGGCGCTTTTGCCTATGCGCTTGGCATCCTTGCGGCCTTTATGACGGCCTTTTACTCGTGGCGGCTTATCCTTATGACTTTCCACGGCGCGCCGCGCATGGACGGAGCCGTTTTCGGGCATGCGCATGAATCGCCGCGCATTATGCTCTTGCCGCTTATTCCGCTTGCCTTGGGGGCCGTTTTTGCGGGCGGTTATGCGTACGACTGGTTCGGGGGCGAGGGACGAGAGGCTTTCTGGAACGGCGCGATTGCCGTTTTGCCCCAGCATGACTCGATCAAGGCCGCGCACCATGTAGAAGGGTTCTATAAATGGCTTCCCGTGGTCGTCGCTTTTTCGGGCATCGCGCTGGCATACCTGTTCTATGCCTGTCCCACTTCAAAAAAGATTATGAGACAGGCGAAAGAATCTCCTTCCCCCTTGATGGGGGAAGGACGGGATGGGGGTGAATTTAACGTATTAACAGGCGTACATAATTTTGCGCCATCACCCCCACCCAAACCCTCCCCCATCAAGGGGGAGGGCTTTGCTTCGCATGAGCATGAATCATATTTATGCGAGCCGGCCCTTCCCGCGCTCTTAGCAAAATTTTTCGGCGGCCTGTATCGGGCCGTGTATCATAAATTCTATATCGACGAGCTCTACGAGCTTCTTTTCGTGCGCTCATCGCGCCGGATCGGGGCCTTCCTTTGGAAGAAGGGCGACGATGCCGTTATCGACGGCCTTGGGCCCGACGGTTTCGCCGCCCTTTCGCTTCGCATCGCCCGCCGGGTAAGCGCGATGGAGAGCGGCTATCTTTATCATTATGCTTTCGCGATGGTGATCGGCGTCGCCGCGCTGGTCTCGTGGTTTTGGATGAAGGGATAGCCTCATGACGAACAAACTTTCCTTAGCCGCGCTGATTGTTGCTTTGGCGGCGTTTATCATAGCTATCGCCAGTCCGTCCGCGAAGAAAAGCGCGCCTCAACAAACGGTATTCGCGCGGGTCATGCAGACGCGAACCCTGCGCTGCGGCTATGCGGTTTGGAATCCCATTCTGACGAAAGACCCCGCAAGCGGGGCGATTGGCGGCATTTCCCGCGACATTATGGACTCTTTGGCGAAAAAACTCGATTTGCGCGTGGAATGGACGGAAGAAGCTTCGTGGGGGTCCATCGTCGAAGGCCTGGCGACGGGCCGCTATGACATGATCTGCCCAACCCTTGCCGCCATCCCTGCGCGGGCGCGCGCGATTGAGTTTTCAAAGCCTGCTTTTTATACGGGCATGTACGCCGTGGTGCGCGCCGACGACAATCGTTTTATCAGGAACAGCGATCTGGACGATTCCGCGAATACGCTTTCCATTCTGGACGGCGAGGCCTTCAGCGTGTTGGCCCCGGAAAGATTCCCGAAGGCGAAGATCAAATCATTGCCGCAGGTCAGCGATCTCTCCGCGCTTTTCCAGGATGTCGAAACCCATAAAGCGGATGCCACGGGGGCGGATTTTTCGACGTTCCTCGAATACGACAAGGTCAACCCCGGCAAGGTCAAGGTGCTGGACATCGACGATCCTTTGCTTGTCTATCCCGTGGCGTTCGGTTTGCCGCAAGGCGACATGGCGTTAAAGACGCTTATCGATACGGCGATGGATGAAGCCGCCGCAAGCGGAGAGGTCGAGCGCATCGTTAGGAAATATATGGCGTCGCCGTATCAATTTATGCTTCCGGCGAAACCTTACCAGCCTCCCGCCTTGCCCAAGCCTCCGGTTCAGGCCTTGCCTGTCGCCCAGCCTTTGCCTCCGACCCACCCCTAAAGGATGTCACCGCTCATGTTTTCCTTTCCCATCCTTTCGACGATCACCTTCTTGCCGCTGGTCGGCGCGCTGATCATTTTGATCTTTGTGCGTGGAAGTGAAGACAGTGCAACGTCATGCCCGCGGAGGCGGGCATCCCATTTGTTTTCCTTTGGTAAAAAAGAAAATGGGACCCCCGCCTGCGCGGGGATGACGATAAATTGTTCTACCGATAAGATTGCGCAGCGGATCGCGCTTCTTGTCTCGCTGGCGACGCTTGCGCTGGCCTTCGATATGCTCGTGCGGTTCGATCCGGCGAATACCGGCTTCCAGCTTGTGGAGCGATTTGTTTGGATGCCCTCGTTCAACATCGCTTATATCAAGGGCGTTGACGGCATTTCCGTATGGTTTGTCGTTATCTCGGCGCTTTTGACGCCGGTTTGCATTCTCTCGGCCATTGGCGGCGTGAAAAAGCGCGTGAAGGAATTCATGATCGCGCTTCTGGTGCTTGAGACCATGATGATCGGGATGTTTACGGCGCTCGACTTCGTTTTGTTCTACCTTTTCTTCGAGGGTGTTCTGCTGCCGATGTTCCTGATTATCGGCGTTTGGGGCGGCGAAAAGCGCACCTATGCGGCGTACAAGTTTTTCCTTTATACGCTGCTTGGCTCGGTTCTGATGCTGATCGCGATTTTCGCCATGGTTCTGCATGCGGGAACGGCGGATATGACCGCGATGATGGGCGGTAAGTTCCCGAAGGAAATGGCCCTCTGGCTATGGCTGGCGTTCTTCGCGTCCTTTGCCGTCAAAACGCCCATGTGGCCGTTCCATACGTGGTTGCCTTACGCGCACGTGGAAGCGCCCACCGCAGGCTCGGTAATCCTGGCGGCCGTTTTGCTGAAAATGGGCGGCTACGGGTTCATTCGGATTTCGCTTCAAATGCTGCCGGAAGCGAGCCGGTATTTTGCGCCCCTGATGATCGCGCTAAGCCTGATCGCCATCGTTTATGCCTCGCTTGTCGCTTTGGCGCAGACGGATATGAAAAAGCTGATCGCGTATTCCTCCGTCGCGCATATGGGTTATGTGACGCTGGGCCTGTTCAGCTTTACGCCGCAGGGCTTCGACGGCGCGATGTTCGTGATGCTTTCGCACGCCGTCGTGGCCGGGGCGCTGTTTCTTTGCGTGGGCGTCGTTTATGACCGCCTGCACACGCGCGAGATTGCGCATTATGGCGGCATGGCGACCAATATGCCGCGCTACGCGACTTTCTTTATGGTCTTTATGCTGTCGTCCATCGGCCTGCCGGGGACTTCCGGCTTTGTGGGCGAGTTTTTGAGCGTGCAGGGCGCTTTCCTTGCCAATAGCTGGTACGGCTTTTTGGCGTCGTTCGGGATGGTTTTGGGCGCGGCCTATATGCTGTGGCTGTACCGGCGGCTTTTCTTTGGAGCGCTGACAAAGCCCGAGGTAAAGGCGATGCCGGATTTGAACGGGCGCGAGATCGCGATGTTCGCGCCGCTTATTGTTCTGGTTCTTTGGATGGGCATTTATCCCTCATCTTTCCGCAACGTCTACGCGCCAAGCCTTGAAAAGGCGCTAACGCAGGTGCAGGGTGAAAACCATGATTAATGCGATAACGCCTTTCGTTGTAGCGCCCGAAATCCTTATCGCCGTTGTCGGCGTCGTGCTGCTGATCGCGGCGGCGGCTTGCGGCCAGCGCGTGACGCGCGCGATCGGCGTTCTGGCCATCGCCTGTTTTGCGGCGGCGGGATGGCTGCTTTTTTCAGAGTGGCGGATCGCCCATTTGTCGGAAACGCCGCTTGTCGTTCACTACGCCTTCGGCACGAGGTTCATCGACGATACGTTCGGGCGCTTTGTCAAAGCGGTTATTCTCGGCGCGTCGGCGCTGTCGATCCTTTTGTCGTGGAGTTATTTCGAGAAAGAAGGCAACGAAAGGCCGGAATACCCGGTTCTTGTGCTGTTTGCGACGCTCGGCATGCTGCTGATGGTCTCGGCCAGCGATTTGCTCTCCCTTTATGTGGGGCTGGAGCTGCAAAGCCTTTCGCTTTACATCCTTGCGGCGTTTAACCGCGACGAAGCGCGGTCGAGCGAGGCGGGGCTGAAGTATTTCATTCTCGGCGCTTTGTCGTCGGGGCTTTTGCTGTATGGTATTTCCCTGATCTACGGCTTTGCGGGAACCACGGATTTTACGGCGCTCTCTTTCGCCCTGCGGGAACAGGCGGGAACGCACCCCGGCATCGTCGTCGGCATGGTTTTCGTTTGCGCCGGGCTGGTTTTCAAGGTTTCAGGCGTGCCGTTCCATATGTGGGCGCCCGATGTCTACGAAGGCTCGCCGACGCCCGTGACCGCTTTCTTCGCCGCCGCGCCGAAGCTTTCGGCGCTGGTCCTGCTTATGCGTTTTTTGATGGAGCCCATGATCGGCTTGACGGTAGAGTGGCATCAGATCGTGATCTTCATTTCCGTAGCCTCGATGCTTTGGGGCGCTTTCGCGGGCCTCGCGCAGACCAATGCGAAGCGCCTTCTGGCTTACAGTTCCATCGCCAACGTCGGCTATCTGCTGATCGGGTTGCTTGTCGGCGGCAAGGCGGGCGTGCAGGCGATTTTGATTTATGTCGTTATTTACGCACTCAACACGCTGGGCGTTTTTGCGGTTCTGCTTTGCCTGCGCAAAGAGGGAAAGGCTTTGGAGGGCATCGGCGATCTGGCGGGCTTGTCGAAAACCAATCCGGTCGTGGCGCTGGCGATGGCGGTTTTGATGTTTTCGCTGGCGGGCATTCCGCCTTTGGCCGGGTTTTTCGGTAAGTATTTCCTGTTCCTCGCGGCCGTGAAGGCGGAGATGATACCGCTCGCCATCATCGGCGTGCTCAGCAGCGTCGTGACCGCGTTTTACTACCTGCGGCTTATCAAATTCATGTATTTCGATGAGCCTAAAGGGGCGATCGATCCTTTGCCGGATTGGGGCGTAAAGACGGTTCTGGGCTTGTGTTCGATCGCGATGGTTGCGCTTGCCTTCGTTCCGGCGCCTTTGATCGACGGCGCGATGACAGCTTCACATGGCTTTTTCGGGGGGTAACCTGA
>CAYVNS010000015.1:0-20641 GCA_964453225.1 uncultured Rhodospirillaceae bacterium | reverse complement strand
GCGAAGCAAATTTATCCGGAATCCGATATGTTTTTTTGTTCTAAGAAACCAACTCGGATTCCGCATAAATTTGTTTAGCTGGCGCGAAACAAAATTTTGCGGAATGACGGTATTGTTTTTGGTTATAAAATGTTTTTTGACATTCATTGCCGCGCCGAAACCGGCAGCACGAACGATGACGTGAAGAAGGCCGCCGAAGAAGGCGCGGCGGAAGGTTATGTCGTCCATGCGCTGAAACAAAGCTCGGGGCGGGGGCGCGGGGGGAGACTATGGCAATCGCCGGCAGGTAATCTGTATTTCTCGGTTCTTTTGAGGCCACAAATTCCGCGCAAGGACTGGGGGCTTTATAGTTTCGTTTTTGCTTTGGCGGTTAGCGATGCGCTTGGCGCATTACTGCCGCAAGCGCTTGTCGAACACAAGTGGCCGAACGACGTTCTGGTTAATGGGAAAAAAATTTCCGGCATTCTGCTCGAGGCGGGGGAGGGTTGGCTGGTAGCGGGGGTTGGCCTTAATGTTTGGGGGATGCCCGAAAATCCCCAGTATCCCGTGACGTGCCTTGCGGAAGAAAAAGCGCAAACAAAAGAGCTGAACATTATTTTGGATAAGGTTTTGGAGGCGCTTGACCGCTGGTATGGAACCATGAACGCCGAGGGTTTTGCACCTATTCGCGCGGGTTGGCTGAAAAGCGCGCGGAAAGGGGATATGAAGGTTCGCCTGTCAAAAGAGGTCGCGATTCAGGGGCGATTCGCCGATCTGGATTCAACGGGTCATTTAAGGCTAACGCTTGCCGATGGCTTAGAGAGGGTCATATCCACAGGGGATGTATTTTTTTGATGCGTTTAAGTGTTGCTGAGGTTATGTTTCAGGCATGACACAGCCCGTTATATACATGATTGCAGGGCCTAATGGGGCGGGAAAAACAACGGCTGCCTTGAAGTTGCTCCCGGATTTTCTGTCGGTTCATGAATTTGTGAATGCGGACGAAATCGCGCATGGATTAAATCCATTAGCCCCCGATAGTCAGGCTGTTGCCGCCGGAAAGTTAATGCTTCGCCGTATCGGCGATCTGATTGACGCGAAAAAAAGCTTTGCTTTTGAAACTACGGGCGCAAGCCGCGTTTTTGTAGAGACACTAAAGCATGCGAAGGAACGCGGTTATCAGCTTGGTCTTATATATTTATGGCTTCCGAGCGCCGAATTTGCGACGCAGCGCGTTCGACTACGTGTCGCGCAAGGGGGGCACCATATTCCGGAAGCAACGATTAAGCGCCGTTATAGCCGAAGCATTCGCAATCTTGTAACAATCTATTTTCCAATCATGGACACGATAACGATTTCCGATAATACTTCACCCGCCATTCGTTCGCGCAAGCTTATCGCCAGCAAACGGGACGGCAAATGGACTATTATCCACAACAAGAAAAATATTTGGAATGACATTCAAGCCAAAGCAGGGGAGGCCACAGATGAATAAAGATGCGCTACAGGAAAAGATCATCGGGGGCATTCAGGCAGGCGGTCTTGAAGCCATCAAACAAGCGCGCCGCTATGGAACGAATCTTGCTATCTGGCGCGATGGAAAAACGGTAGAAATTACTCCCGATGAAGCCGAGGCTATGTTAACTGAGTGCGAAGCGGAGAAAGAAGAATAATGTCTTTTGAAAAAGTAAACAAATCATCTGAAAACAAACCCTCCGTCGATCAGTTGCTTGCCGAGCACGGCATGTCAAAAGAGGAATACGGCGTTTTGCTGAAGGTGATGGGGCGCGAGCCGACGCATGCCGAATTCGGCGTGATCGCCGCCATGTGGTCCGAGCATTGCTCGTATAAATCGACCCGCATCTGGCTGAAGCAACTGCCGACCAAGGCGCCGCATGTCATTTGCGGCCCCGGCGAAAACGCGGGCGTGATCGATATTGGCGACGGGCAGGCCGCCGTCTTTAAAATGGAGAGCCACAACCATCCGTCGTTTATCGAGCCGTATCAGGGCGCGGCGACCGGCGTGGGCGGCATTTTGCGCGACGTTTTTACGATGGGCGCAAGGCCCGTCGCCAACCTGAACGCCCTGCACTTCGGCGACGTTGGGCATCCCAAGACCAAGAGCCTTGTCGCGGGAGTCGTCGCGGGCATCGGCGGCTATGGAAATTGCATGGGCGTTCCCACCGTTGGCGGCGAGACGGATTTTCACGCCAGCTATAACGGCAATAATCTGGTCAACGCCATGACGGTGGGCGTGGCCGACGCTCGGAAGATATTTTATTCCGCCGCAGCCGGGGTGGGGAATCCCGTCGTCTATGTCGGCTCTAAAACGGGGCGCGACGGCATCAAAGGCGCCACGATGGCCTCGGGCGAGTTTAATGAAGACTCCGATAGCAAGCGGCCCACCGTGCAGGTGGGCGATCCGTTCACGGAAAAGCTGGTGCTTGAAGCGTGCCTCGAGCTGATGGCGACCGACGCCATTATCGCCATTCAGGACATGGGCGCGGCGGGATTGACGTCGTCGTCCGTGGAAATGGCGGCCAAGGGCGGGCTTGGGATCCGGATCGACCTTGACAAGGTGCCGCTTCGCGAACAAGGCATGAGCGCCTACGAGATCATGCTTTCCGAAAGCCAGGAGCGCATGCTGTTGGTTCTGAAGCCCGGGCGCGAGGCCGAGGCCGAGAAAATTTTCAAAAAGTGGGAGCTGGATTTTTCGATTATCGGCGTTCTGACCGATACGGGGCGCATCGTTTGCACGTACAAGGGACAGAACGAAATCGATATTCCGTTGGAGCCGCTTGTCGAGCAATCGCCGGTCTATAACCGCCCGTGGGAGCCGACCCCCGCGCAAGCGCAAGTCGCCGCTTCGGCTTATCCTTTGCCGGATGACGAGACGATGCTTAGCGTTCTGCAAAAGCTTGTGGCGTCGCCGGATTTGTGCTCGCGCCGCTGGATTTGGGAACAGTACGACAGCCTCGTTCGCGCCAACACGGCCCAAGGCCCCGGCGGGGATGCGGCGCTCGTGCGCGTCGACGACAGCGCCAAGGCGCTGGCCATGTCCGTCGATTGCACGCCGCGCTACTGCGCCGCCGATCCGATGCTGGGCGGCATGCAGGCGGTGGTGGAGACGTGGCGAAACATTTGCGCCGTCGGCGCGACGCCTTTGGCCATCACGGACTGCATGAACTTCGGCAATCCCGAAAAACCCCGCATCATGGGGCAATTCGTCGGCGCGGTTGGAGGCATCAAAGACGCATGCCTTGCTTTGGATTACCCCGTCGTTTCGGGAAATTGCAGCCTTTACAACGAAACGAGCGGCAACGCCATTTTGCCGGCGCCCGAGATCGGCGGCGTCGGTTTGATCAAGGACGTTACCAAAGCCGTGGGCATCGCCTTTCAAGAGCCGGACGAGGCGGTTTTCGTTATCGGCGACACGCAAGGGCATATCGGGCAGTCGCTTTACCTGCGCGAGGTTTTCGGCAAGGAGGAAGGCCCCCCGCCGAACGTCAGCCTGAAAGACGAACGCAAGCGCGGCGAATTCGTGCGCGCGCTGATCGACGACCGCCTGCTTACGGCTTGCCATGATGTTTCGGGCGGCGGTTTGCTGGTGGCCTTGGCGGAAATGGCGATGGCAAAAAGCGTCGGCCTTTCCATCGCGCATGCAGGCGACGCCGCTTTCTGGTTCGGCGAGGATCAGGGCCGCTATGTCATCGCAACGAAAAAACCGGAGGCCGTTCTGGAAAAGGCGGCGTCGGCAGGCGTTCCGCTTCTCCGGCTTGGGACAACCGACGGCGACGCCTTCACGATGGCGGGGATCGGCGCTGTGCCGGTGGAAGCCTTGCGCCGCGCGCATGAAGCGTTCTTGCCGGATTACATGGGGTAGGGGATGGACTATTCGTTTGCCGACGGCCTTGCAAAGATGCCTTTGATCGCCGTTCTTAGGGGCCTTGGGCATAAGCAGGCGGCGGCGGTCGGCAAAGCGTTGGTTGACTCCGGCATCGTGCTCATGGAGGTGCCGTTGAACGGGCAGGGCGCTTTGGCGACGCTGGAGGCTTTGTCAAAGACGTTGAAGAAGAAGGCTTTGATAGGCGCGGGGACTGTTTTGTCGGCGGAAGAGGCCCGCAACGCGGCGGCATGCGGCGCTCAGTTTTTTCTCGCGCCGAATATGGATCCCGACGTCATCGCGGAAGCCCGCTACCGCGATATTCCCTGCGTTCCCGGCGTTGCCACGCCGACGGAGGCTTTTGCGGCGTTAAAGCTCGGCGCGGCGGCGTTGAAGCTGTTTCCGGGCGATATGCTTTCGCCCGCCGCCCTTCGCGCGATGCGCGTGGTTCTGCCGCCCAAAGCCTTGCTTATCGTCAGCGGCGGCGTGAACGTGACGAACATCAATGCCTATAAGCAAGCGGGCGCCAACGGCTTTGCCCTTGGATCGGCGCTTTTCAAGATGCACTTCAGCCCGGAAGAAGTGGGGGCGAAGGCCCGCCAAATCACGGCGTTATTCAGCTAAGAGGAATGTCAAAATGCCCATGACCGAATCCGAAATTTTGCGTCTTATCAAGGAATCGTTGCCCGATGCCGTTGTGGAGCTGAAAGATTTGCGCGGCGACGGGGATTATTTTCAGGCGTATGTGGAAAGCCGCGCTTTCATCGGCAAAACGCGCGTGCAGCAGCACCGGATGGTTCATGCGGCCTTGCAGGGTCGGGTCGGGGGCATATTGCGTTCGCTTTCGCTGTCGACGGCGATACCGCAAAAAAGCTGAAGCGTTGACGATGATTCCTTATTATTCCTTCGTGCAACTGCCGAAGGCGGTTAGCGATCCTTTTCCGACGACGGAATTCCGGCAGACGAGTTTCTTTTCCCTGGGCGCGCTTGCGAAAAGCGCATACACCGCGACGGCTCCCATAAGGAAGACGAGGATCTGAAGCGCCGGTTTTAGCCACGCGCGTTTGGTTGTTTTCCCGACGGGCTTATTCGTGAAGCTTTTGGGAGCCGGACGGGGCGGCGGTTTTGGGACAACCATGTCGATACCCGCAAAGTGAATATAATCAATGGGTAACGCATTCAGCCTGTTTGTCAATATAACTTATGATTCTTCTTTTCTTTTTCTATCTTCCGCATAACCTGTGGCATTATTCCTTTGGCATTATTGCAGCTTAAGAGAGGATTTTGATGATCAACCCCGCCGTGGCCGAGCGCATTCGCTCGGAAGTCTCGATGAACGACGTCGTTCTTTACATGAAGGGAACGCCCGTTTTTCCGCAGTGCGGTTTTTCGGCCCAAGCGGTACAGATTCTTTCCATGCTGGGCGTGACGTTCAAGCCGGTCGACGTTTTGGCCGATCCGAGCCTACAACAGGGAATCAAAGACTTTAGCGACTGGCCCACGATTCCCCAGCTTTACATTAAGGGAGAATTTATCGGGGGCAGCGATATTATGCGCGAGATGGTGCAGGAGGGCGAACTGCAAAAGCTGTTGGCGGCAAAAGGAATCGCTTTTCAGGATGCGCACGTCGAATAGGCGCGGCTAGAGCATTTTCCGAACTCATGGAATCGGTTCTGAAGGGCGGAAAATGCTCTATCTATATATAAGACCAGCGATATATAAGACCAGCGATTCACCGTCCGGATGAAAGCAAGAGATGCTTCCATCCGGACGGATCGCGGTCTAGAGCGGATTTTTTGGCATTGAACGGGCTACCGCGCTGTTATTCCATATATTTCAGGCTTCTGCCGAGCGTGAAACCGGAAATTAGAACGCTTTATTTTTAAGTGAGAATCCACTATAAAATCGTTCCAGCCTAAAACTTGCTCGGAAAAAGACGGTTGAGTCGCATGACTCGGCTTCGTGGCGGGTTTGTTTTATTTGTTCGAAGGGGTTTTTTTTATGCAGAACGTGTTACTTGTGGTTCAGTTGCTTCTCGCCGTGGCGCTCGTCGCCGTAATCCTTCTTCAGCGCTCGGCGCAGGACGGCGGCGGCCTGACCGGCGGCGGCAGTACGATGGGCGGCCTGTTTACCGCGCGCGGCTCGGCCAATCTTTTGACGCGCACGACGGCCATTATAGCCACCTTGTTCATCGTCAATAGCCTTGTTCTTGGCGCGATGGCCAGCCGCAGCCACGAAAGCAAAAGCCTTGTCGACCAGATTGTGCCAACAGAGGCGCCCGCGCCGCAGGAACAGCAAGCGCCCGCAGCGCCCGCGCCCGCGCCGGAAGTGCCTTTGGCCAAGTGAGGTTTTTCTTATGAGTGCGACGTTTCCAGCGCCTTTGCGCGAACGGAAAATAGGTAGAACTTTGTAAGTGGTGACAGTCATATGACCCGTTTTATTTTTATCACCGGCGGCGTTGTATCCTCCTTAGGAAAAGGGATCGCGTCTTCGGCGCTCGGCGCTTTGTTGCAGGCGCGGGGGTACAAGGTTCGGCTTCGCAAGCTCGACCCTTACCTGAATGTCGATCCGGGCACGATGTCGCCGACGCAGCACGGCGAGGTTTATGTCACCGACGACGGGGCGGAAACCGACCTCGACCTTGGTCATTACGAGCGTTTTACGGGCGTGGCGTCGCGGCAGAGCGATAACGCGACATCGGGCCGGATTTATTCTTCCGTCATCAGCAAGGAACGCCACGGCGATTATCTGGGCGGGACGGTTCAGGTCATCCCGCACGTGACGGACGAGATCAAGGATTTCATTCGCGCCGATTTGAACGGCGAAGATTTCTGCCTTTGCGAGATCGGCGGAACGGTCGGCGACATCGAGAGCCTGCCTTTCCTTGAGGCCATTCGCCAGTTGCGCAACGAGGAGGGCACGGAAAACTGCCTTTTCACGCATGTGACGCTGCTGCCTTATATCAAGTCCGCCGGCGAGCTGAAGACGAAACCGACCCAGCATTCGGTGAAAGAGCTGCTGAGCGTCGGCATTCAGCCGGAAATACTTCTTTGCCGCACGGGCCGCCCCATTCCCGAAGCGGAGCGCAAAAAAATCGCCCTGTTTTGCAACATTAAGCCCGAATGCGTGATCGAGGCCTCGGACGTGGAATCCATTTACGAAGTCCCTCTGATTTATCATCAGGAGGGCTTTGACGAGCAGGTCTTGCGCTATTTCAAGCTGCCGGCGGAACAGAAGCCCGATCTCACGCCATGGAAAAACATCGTCAAGCGCATCCACGAGCCGGAAGGCGAAGTGACCATCGCGATTGTCGGAAAATATACGAGCATGCTCGATAGCTACAAGTCGCTGTCGGAGGCGCTGACCCACGGCGGCGTGGCCAACAACGTGCGCGTCAATTTGAAGTGGCTGGATTCGCAGGTCTTCGAAGGGCCAGACGCGATGCATCATTTGGAGGATGTGGACGGCATTCTTGTTCCGGGCGGTTTCGGCGAACGCGGCACGGAAGGGAAAATCAGGGCCGCGCAGTTCGCGCGCGAAAACAAGATTCCCTATTTCGGCATTTGCTTCGGCATGCAGCTCGCGGTGATTGAGGCGGCGCGGCATCTCGGCGGCGTTGCGAACGCGACCTCCAGCGAATTCGGCGAAAGCGATGCGGCCGTGATCGGCCTGATGACCGAATGGGTGAAGGGCGATAAACTTGAAATCCGCAAGTCGAACGGCGATTTAGGCGGCACCATGCGTCTTGGGGCTTACCCGTGCCGCCTGGTCGAAGGCACGAAAGCGCGGGAAATCTACGGAACCGACCTTATCCATGAACGGCACCGGCACCGCTATGAGGTGAACATCAATTACAAGCCGCAGCTGGAAAAAGCGGGCCTTGTTTTTTGCGGCATGTCGCCGGACGGCCAGTTGCCGGAAATGGTGGAGCGCAAAGATCATCCGTGGTTTATCGGCGTCCAATTCCATCCCGAATTGAAGTCCAAGCCGCTGGATCCGCATCCGCTGTTCCGCTCGTTCATTGCGGCGGCGGTGCATCAGTCAAGGTTGGTTTAAAGAAGCATTCAGGATTCGGGGAAAAAATAAGTGTCATTCCGGAGCCGCTGCGCGGCAGTCCCGGAATGACAGCTTTTAGCTTCTAGACCCTAGGCTCTAACACCTAGCCCTAGCCTCTAGCCCCAGACCCTTACAGGATCTTCAGGATTGCGCTGGCGAGCTGGCCTGAAATGCCCAAGGACACGATGCCCAGCTGATCTTGAGCTTGCAGGGCTTGCAGGTTCGCGCCTTCTTCGTTCACGTCGGCTTCGACCAGGGAGTTCGAGGCGTTTTGAAGCGACTCGATCAAATCCGATGTGAAGCTCTGCCGCGTTTGAATCAAGGTCGCGTTGCCGCCGAAGTTGGCCGCCGTTGTGGTGAGGGTCGCAAGAGCGGTCAACAGGAACGACTGAGCGGTTTGAATGTCGGTGTTTCCACCCCACGAGCTGACAGCCGTCGCCGTCGACATCAGACCGGCCGCCGTGATGTTCACGCCGGTGATCGTCAGCGACGTTGTATTGCTGGCGTTAAAATAGACCACCAGTTTGTTCGACGTGCTGTTCAACAGGTTTGTGCCGTTGAACGTGGCGTCGTTCACCAACATATCGAGCTGCGTCGTCAGCGCGTTGAACTGGGAGGCCAGTCCCGCCCGCGTCAACGTGTCGATCGTGCCGAGGGCTTGGGTCACAAGGCCCTGAAGCTGGTTGACGACCAGCGTCGCGCTGGCAATCGAATTGTCGAACGAATTCACCGCTTCCAGCGATGTCGACAGGTTGTTTTTGACCGTATCCAGGCTGTTGGCCGTGTTCAAAAAGCCTTTCGATGCGAAATACGCGGTCGCATTATCGGAGGCTGTCGTGACCGTTCTGCCGGTCGATAGATGCTTTTGGGTTTGCTCCAAAAGCTCTTGCGTGTTCTGAAGCGCCGATAGATTCGCGCGCGCAGACTTGGTGAGTGAAATATCGCCGATGGACATGAGTTGAACTCCTTTCAGATAATCGAAAACTTCTTCCTCAAGACGCCAATCGCTGCGCAGCGATACGGAAACCTATGAGGTGCATGGGATAGATAGCAAGGCGCGTGCCAGAATCAGTTGGCCCTTAAGGCGCTGAAGGGGCTTTGTTTTTTTGGAGGAGTGTTTGGAAATTTTTGCCGAAGGAATCGGCGGGGAGAATATAAAGGGCCTCAAGGGAAATTTTTGACGGGCAGGAGAAACTCGATTTGAGCGATCACCCCCACCCAAACCCTCCCCCATCAAGGGGGAGGGTTATTCGGCAAGGCTAGAAATGGCCCATGCGTTTGCGCTTGGTGTCGAGGTACTTTGCGTTGTGGGGGTTAAGGCCCGTCCACAGCGGCACATGCTCGCTGACGACGATGCCCGCTTTTTCAAGCGCGTCGATCTTGTCGCGGTTGTTGGTAAGGAGGCGAACCTTTTTCAGGCCGAAGTGCTTGAGAATATCGACCGCTTCCGCGTAGTCGCGCTCATCCGGCGCGAAACCAAGGTGGACATTGGCGTCCAGGGTATCCATGCCTTCTTCCTGAAGCGCGTAGGCCCGGATTTTGTTGCCGAGGCCGATGCCCCGCCCCTCATGCCCGCGCATATAGATGAGAAGCCCGCACTCTGCGGCGTTGATCATGTCCATGGAATCTTCCAGCTGGCTGCGGCAATCGCAGCGCAGCGAGCCGAGGATATCCCCCGTCGCGCATTCGGAATGAAGCCGGACAAGGCAGTTATCGACCGGCTTTCCCTTCACGAGAACCATATGCTCAACCCCCCGCGCGCCCTTGAAAATTTGCAGCTCGAACCTGCCGTAGCGGGTGGGCAGCTCGGCGGTGGGGATATCTTGCGGTTGGGCGTCCTTTTTGTGCATGTACTTCCGTTAGGCCGCCTTGGCTTTCGACAGTTTCCCGCAGGCCCGCTTGATGCGCGCGCAGGCCTCCTGAAGCGCTTCGGTCGATGTCGCATAGGAGATACGGAACGCGGGGCTGAGGCCAAAACCCGAGCCCGGCACGACGGCTACGCCTTCGCTTTGCAACAGATACGTGGCGAAGTCGTCGTCGCTGGCGATTTTTTTGCCGTCCGGCGTCAGGCAACCGATGAAGGCCGAACAATCGGGATAAACGTAAAACGCGCCTTCCGGCGTAGGGCAGGAAAGGCCGTCGATCCCGTTCATCGCCTGAACGACCAGATCGCGGCGGGATTTGAAGGTCTTGACCCAGTCTTTCAGAAAATCCTGCGGGCCCGTGAGCGCGGCAAGCGCCGCCGCCTGGCCGATGGAGCTTGGGTTGCTTGTCGAATGGCCCTGAACTTCGCCCATCTTTTTAATCAGCGCTTCCGGCCCGCCCGCGTAGCCGATGCGCCAGCCGGTCATGCTGTAGGCTTTGGAAACGCCGTTGACCGTCAGCGTGCGGTCGTAAAGCTTCGGCTCCACCTGCGCGATGGTTCTGAACTGAAAATCGTCGTAGACAAGATGCTCGTAAATGTCGTCGGCCAAAATCCAGACGTTCGGATGGCGCAACAGAACGTCGGCAATGCCGCGCAGCTCTTTTTCGGTATACGCCGCGCCCGAAGGGTTGCTGGGCGAGTTCAAAATCAGCCATTTCGTTTTCGGGGTGATGGCCGCTTCGAGAGCGGCTTCGGAAATGCGGAACTTGTTCGCCGCCGTGGTGGGCAGGAAAACAGGCGTGCCTTCCGCGAGATTGACCATATCGGGGTAAGAGACCCAATAGGGGGTGGGGATAATGACTTCGTCGCCGGGGCTGACGGTCGCCATAATAGCGTTGAAAAGCACTTGCTTGCCGCCGGTGCCGACCGTGATTTGGCTGGTTTTGTAGGCGAGGCCGTTTTCGCGCGCGAACTTTTCGACAATCGCCTTCTTAAGGGCGGGCGTGCCGTCCACGGCCGTGTATTTCGTCTGGCCGGCGCGTATGGCGGCGTAGGCCGCTTCCTTGATAAAATCGGGCGTATCGAAATCCGGCTCGCCCGTCGCAAGGCCGATCACGTCCTTGCCCTGGGCCTTCAACTCCTGCGCAAGGCGGGTGATGGCAAGCGTTGGCGAGGGCTTTACGTTGGAAAGCCGTTTGGCGAGCAGCGATGCGGACATTAAGGTTACTCCCTTGGTTTTGGCGGTTTTTTATAGGCTTTTCGAAGCGCCGGGGCAAGCGGAAGGGCAATGAAAATAATAGGCTATTGATCAATAATGCTTCATTATGTACAAAAATGAGGTCGTTTTTTTAAGTCTATTTTTTTGAAAGGTTTTCCCCATGCTCTTGGATTACCGTATTTCAAGTGATTTCGGCGAGTGGGACGCCTTCGTTTCCGTTGTGCGCGCGCACCCACGCGCCAACCCCGACGTGTTCGACCCCATGATGTGTGGCGCTGTTTTAGCGGGGCAGGGTTTGACGAGCGACGTTTGGGTGAGGGGCAACAAGGCCCTGAAGGCTTTTCGCATCTGGCCGCAGGGCTCGTTGGATGTACCCCAACTGATGCGCAACGAGGTTGAAACCTATGTGGTTTTGGAAAACGGGGATCAGCCTTCGCCGCTTCCGCCTTTTTATGCTTTCAAAGAGTTTTCCGCGAAAAACGAGGGCGAACTTTGCGGCGCGATGCTTTTTGGTCGTGTTGAGGGGAAGCCTTTGTCTTTGGCTGAACTTGGAGGCCTGCCGGACGAGCGGCTTAACGTATGGCTCGATCAAACGGTCGATCAGATTGTTGGCATGGACGACGCGCTGAATGCGGTTCGGAATCCGCCCTCTTTTTGGGACGTGAACTATGCGCAGCCGCGCGTGCAGAACATTCTTCACGTCATGCCCGATGTTCACCAAGAGGATAAAGACATCGCCGTCGAGTTGGACAAATTCATTATCAAAGAGATCGGGGGCCGGTCTTTCGGCTATTTGAACGGCGACGTTAATCCGCCGAACATCATGTGCGATGTCGACAATAATTATGCGGTTCGTTTCATCGATCCTTTGATCAACAAAGGCGACGCGCATGAATCGAAAGCGCGGCAGCTTGCGCAGGTTCCGGGGCTTGCGCAGCATTTTGCTTTTAATTGGAACGATAAAACCGGCTATGAATTTAATTTTCCGCTTATGTGGGGTTACGCGGCCATGACCGCCCATTATATGGGGCTTGTCTTGCGCCAGTCCAATCCGGAAGAAAGTGTACATCGTTTTATCGCGCGCGATGCCTTTATGAAGAGAAGTGGGATTGAATTTAGACCGACGCTAAAGGCATCGCAGCATTACGTGCCTACATAAAGGGGTTAACCCACCCTCAAAACGCGCCTTGAATCTTTTCGCTGTCTCTTAAGAACAGGCCCCACGGCTTCGGCCAGTTCCGCGTTAAATTCCAGACGGACTGCGGGCTCTTTCTTATAATCAAAAACCGGCATGCCTGTGTTTTCCAAAGCCGCGTTTCTGGAATCGATAAGAAGTTTGGCGACCGTCGGATGAACGTACTTTTTCATTTCCTTGAGGCTTGGCGAGGCGCTTGCTAGAATATCGCGCACGCCTGTGGAAGAGATCGCATCGGGGCGTCCGAAATCGCTTCCTGTAATGATGTGGATATCCGGCGGCGCAACCTCTTTCTTCTTCGCCGCATCATAAACCTTGCTCATGAAAGCGGTTCTTTCAAGTTCGATATCTTCGTACGATCTGACGCCTCTGACGAGAATTTTCACGCGCTGCTCAGGCGTGAGGACCGCGGCGGAGGCTACTTCGAGCGCGATCAGATTCCGTATGTCCTTGGGAAGCGAGATTTCGATCAGGTCCAGCCTCAATTCCGGGTCGGTAAGGCTGATTTTGTTTGCGTTGTAGCCGACGCATATGCCCAGCTCGCGGGATGTCATTCTGTATGCTTCTATCGTTTTATAGACGATATCCAGATGGCCGCCGACCTTTTGGGGGAGCTTACCTGTAGTAAAAAGGTCGAAGGTTCCCGTTAAAGCGTAAGGGTGAAAGTATGATTCCCCGCTCATGTAAATGCTGTCCTCGATATTTTTTAAGCAAGGCGGGGAGGATATAGGAATTCAAGTGATGAAAGCAATTGATTTGGGCTTATGGTTAATCCATCTCTCTGCAATAAGATGGATGCCCGCTTTCGCGGGCATGACGCGGGTTTTTACTTGAAATAATTAACCATTCTTCTTTCGCCGCAAATCCGCCCAATAATCAAGGCGTTTGCGGATTTCGCGTTCGAAGCCCCGTTCGAAGGGATGGTAGAATTCCTGCCGTTTCATTTCTTCGGGAAAGTAATTCTGGCCGGAAAAGCCTTCGGGCGTATCGGGGTCGTATTCATAGCCTTCGCTATAACCGATTTCCTGCATCAATTTCGTGGGCGCGTTCAGGATATGTTTCGGCGGCATCAGCGAGCCGTATTGCCTGGCCGCGCGCATCGCCGACCCCATCGCCGCATAAGCCGCATTCGATTTCGGCGCCGTCGCCAGATAAATCACCAATTCCGCAATCGCCAGTTCGCCTTCGGGACTGCCCATGCGCTCGTACGTTTCCCATGCCGCGATGGCGAGCGGCAAAGCTTGCGGGTCGGCAAGGCCGATGTCTTCGCTGGCAAAGCGCGTCAGGCGGCGCGCGATATAGCGCGGGTCTTCGCCGCCGTCGATCATCCGGGCGAACCAGTAAAGCGCCGCGTCGCAATCGGAGCCGCGCAGGGATTTATGAAGGGCGCTGATGAGATTGTAATGGCCTTCCTGCGCCTTGTCGTAAAGCGGGCGGCGATGCTGCACGAAAGTCGCCAACTCTTTCGGGCCGAGTTTCTTGGCTTCGGGAACCGAAAGGAGTTCTTCCGCCATCGAGATCAGGTAGCGTCCGTCGCCGTCGGCCATGGCTTTCAGCGCCGTGCGCGCCTCGCCCGTAAGCGGCACGGCGCGGCCCGTTTCGGCTTCGACCTTTTTCAGGATTTTTTCCAAGGCTTCGTCGTCGAGCCGGTTCAAAACAAGGACCTGGCAGCGCGACAGCAAGGCGGCGTTAAGTTCGAACGAGGGATTTTCCGTCGTCGCGCCGACAAGCGTTACGGTGCCGTCTTCCACATAGGGCAGAAGCACATCCTGCTGCGCGCGGTTGAAGCGATGGACTTCGTCGACGAAGAGGAGGGTGTTTTGCCCGCCGACGCGGCGCTTGGCTGCGGCATCGAAAATCTTGCGCAAGTCGGCGACGCCCGACGCGACCGCCGAGACCGGCTCGAAATAAAAGCCGGTTGCATCGGCAAGAAGGCGCGCGATGGTCGTTTTGCCGCACCCGGGCGGGCCCCAGAGGATCAGCGACGCCAGCCGCTTTGCCGCCACCATGCGGCCAAGAGGCGCCTCGGGCGCGAGCACATGATCCTGCCCCACGACCTCGGCCAGCGTTTGCGGGCGCAGGCGATCCGCCAAGGGCCGCGCGGCGTTTTGCGAGAAGAGGGATGGGGAAGGGTTAACCATAAGGAGATTATAAAGCGCCTGATTTTTCTGTCATAGCAGGAAATCCTTATGCGCATCCAATTTTAACTAAATAAAAATGGCGGTTTTTCTTGTCGGGAGCAGGGGCAATATCTATAAAGTCGCATCCCTTTTTGCTTTTGATGTTTTTCGGAGAATTCATATGGAAGAAAAGAGCTTTAATTTCGAAGCATTTTTAAATGATCGTCCTCGCCTTCGCGACGCGCTTGAAAACGCGGAGCTTCTCGCCTTCGACTTTGAGGGGACGATGATGGCGACGGAAGTCGTTATGCAGATCTCCTTCTTCCAGTTGCTCCGGGATCAGGGAAAAGATGTCGAATTCGGCGTGGATATATACGACATCGAAGAATATGCCGTTGGGAAAAGCGTCAGAGATATTTTAAAAGGCCTTACGACGATGTATCAGTTGAAGGCCGTTGACGAGCAAGGCAACTTGCTTCCCGAAATAACTAAAGATAAAAAGGGCAGAGAGCTTTCTGAGGACGAAAAAAATGAAATTATAGTCGAGGCGCTTCTGGAAAGACGCAAAAAGATTTATGTGGATCTCGTTAATATACATGACTTGAAAATTTTTCCATCGATCGCCGGAATCGTTGACTTCGCGCGCCATCTAGGAAAGAAATGCGTCATTCCTTCGAACGGCGTCGAAGGCGTAATTAAGGATATTCTGAAAAAGGCCGGATTAATAAAAGCCTTTGGCGATGACGAAGAAAAATCGAAAGGCCACAGGGTATTCGCCAGCGACAGCGAAATACGCAAGAATTTTTTTGCCCCCGGCGACAAAGCCTTATGCTTGGCGCATTATGCGAAAGCGAAAGGGATATCGCCCGATAAAATTGTTGTTTTTGAGGATAACGCCAAGCACATCGCCAATATTCAAAAAGCTTTTAAGACTGTTTTTGGGCCCGAATGCCCCGATGTCAAGTTCGTCTACATCCGCCATGAGTTCAATTATATGAAGGAAGAGCCGGATCCGAAAAATGTTGTAGCCTATCTTGACGGGCCCGCTCCGGAACAGCTTTGCAAAGATTTTCGAATTAATTGCGTACCCCCAAGAGGGACAATCGCACCTTCGGCGCCTCACCGTCCAGAAGGGCGCCCTATATAGAAGGGTTTGACGCAATATAATTATCCCTTATAAGGGAGCGATGTCCTCCACGATCCTAATTTCCGGCGGCGCCGGTTACATCGGCAGCCATGCCGCTTACGCGCTTAAACAGGCCGGCTTCGAGCCCGTCGTTATCGACGATCTTTCCTCCGGGAACGCTTGGGCCGCCTCGTTCGGGGCTTTCGAGGAAGGAAATATAGGGGATTCCGAGCTGGTAAAGGCGGTGTGCGAAAAATACGCGCCCAAAGCCGCCATGCATTTCGCCGCCTTCATCGACGTGGGCGAGTCCGTGCAGAATCCGGAAAAATATTATGCCAACAACAGGGAAAACGCGGTGGCTTTTTTCAAGACGCTTCATGCTTGCGGCGTCAGGAAAACGGTTTTTTCGAGCACGGCCGCCGTTTACGGCGATACGACGCCCAGATACGGCAACATCGGGGGCCGGGGGCGCGTCACGGAGCTTTATCCGACCAACCCCATCAACCCTTACGGCCAGTCGAAGCTGGAGGCCGAGGCTTATTTGCGCATGCTGGATGCCGACGGCATGCATTCCGTGACCTTGCGCTATTTCAACGTCGCGGGCGCGGCGCCCATCGAGGCGCAGATCGGCGAGGCGCATGCGCCGGAGACTCACGTTATTCCGCGCCTTGTACTGCCGCTGATTGGCGCGCCGTTCAATCTTTTATCCGCGCTGGGGCTTGGGGACGGATTCAAGATATTCGGCGACGATTACCCAACAGCGGACGGCACGGCCGTGCGCGATTATGTTCATGTGCTGGATTTGGTCGATGCGCATGTGCGCGCGTTGCGTTACCTTTTAGAGGACGGGCCGACGGATATTTTTAATCTGGGCAGCGGGAACGGTTATTCCGTCAAGGAGATGGTGGAGGCGACAAGAAAAGCGCTTGATCGCCCCGATTTTGCCCCGGCTGTCGCGCCTCGGCGCGAAGGCGATCCGCCCGTTCTTATTGCGTGCAGCGAAAAGGCCGAGAAAGTTTTATCGTGGCGTCCGTCGCGCTCTTTGCAGACCATTATCAGCGATGCGGCGGCGTGGCACCGATCCCCCCTTTATTTGGACGCTATGAAGGCAAAATTGGGGCTAAGCCTTTGATCGGCAAGGCAGTATTTTTCAGAAAAACAAGCTTTTTTTAATAAGTCTCTGATATAAAGGGGCATATTTAAATAAGGTTTATTCCATGGATAATGTGCGGATCCTTATAAAGCGCGTGCTGAACGGCGATAAAGGCCCTTCCTTTTCCGATGGACATAACGTCAGGCTTCTTTTCGAAGGCGGCGGCACGGCGCCCGGCGGCGCGGCTGCGGCGGTGGCGCTTCAGGATGCGCTTGTTTTCGCCCATTTACTTAAGCAGAACGATGGCAATTTTGACGCCGCGAAAGAGCAACTGATCGCCTATCAGAAGCGCAGCTTGGAAGGCGAGACAGACCCGGACGCCATAAACCTGATGGATTATGTGGATGGCGCGTCGGGTTCCTCTGCCGGAATCGTCACGATGGCCTATTTGCGCGCGGGGCAAGCGCATAAAGGCATTACGATATTCACCGATTACCTGACCGACAAGCGGTTCATGGATAAGACGCGGCTTGTGAAATATGCGTTCAAGGCGGCGGCGAACGAAGTGCTTGGGCTTGGGCGAGAGCTTGATGCCAAGCCTGTGATGGATATGGGCTTCCTTGAAGACATTCTTCGCGGCAAGCATGATCCTTCATTGGCGCTGAATACCGACGACATCCTGGATTCGCGGACTCCTTTGGAGGTCATGGTGATGGATGTCGACGGCATGCGCGTGCGCGGAGTCGATAAATTTAACGACAAGGATGCGTTTATTAAGACCCTCATTGCGGGTTGCACCGTTCCCGGCATAGCCGGCGGCGCTGTTCCGACGCCCGACGGCAGGTTTACTGACGCGGGGCGTTGCGGCGACAATACGCCGCATATAACGGATCCCGAGACCGCTCTTCAACGGGCGATTATTTTTACATCGTGCCGCGAAGGCGATAGCCCGTCTGCCGCCAGCTTTGCCGACAGGGCCATGGACGGTTTTGTCATGCTGTGCGCACGGCTTATGGGGCCGGAAGGGGCCAAAATTATTCCATTCGCCCTGGAAAGACGAGAAAAGGAAGCAAAAGCCGTATTGGAAAGCCGGAAAAACAAGCTGCATACGCACATGGGGCCGCCCGCCGATGTGCCGGAGATTTCCTATTCCTGCCAGAACGCGGAAGAGATGCGCACGAGCATGACCATGACGTATGGCCATATTTCGGATCTGGCGCTTAAGGCTATAGCTGCCGAAAGCGGATACACCATTCCCGAAGGATTTAAGCTTCCGACGCCGCTTTCGATTTTGGGCGGGGATTCGGCTAAGGCTTGTGCGGATGCCGCAAAGAGGCCGGGGATTGTCGCTCGCATTACATCTGCTGCGCGAAGCAGGTTAGGAAGAGAATAAACAAATCCACCTACGCCAAGAGGGCTTCGGAGGACAGGTCGGATTCCGCATCTTCGCTCCCGGCTAGTGGGCGCGGAGCCTGCCCCTGCGGAAGCAGGGGTGCGGAATGACGGTGATATTTATGCTGTTTCTATTGGCAAGGAAAACAAATGGGATGCCCGCCTGCGCGGGCATGACGGTGAAAATTGAGGCGGTGTTTCACCATTCTATACTGATGTATCGCGTGGCGAGGCCATCTGGATTCCGGGTTCTTGCTTCGTTCGCTCCGGAATGACATTTATGTGAAAACCAAATCGGATTCCGCACATCTTACCGATGTGTCGCGTGGCGAGGCCATCTGGATCCTCGGGGCTCGCTTCGCTCGCCCCGCAATGACACAGTGCCTAAATGCTGAATGCTGCGTCAACATCACCCCCACCCAACCTTCCCCATCAAGGGGGAGGGGAATTGTTCTTTCATTCGAAAAAATGCATCCTGAATGCCGAATCCTGAATGCTACTTCAGTGATTGCTTTGGCGGCGGAGGAAGGCCGGGATTTCAAGCATTTCTTCCGGCTGTTCCGACAGAACGGGGCGGTCGGAAGGATGAACGTCCAGATGCGGCGAGGCGGTCTCGTCCTCATGGGCGTGAATCTCGCCGTGAATCTCTTCCTCATGATGCTGCGAGGACGGACGCACCAGGCCGAAACCCGTTATGCGCGTGAACAGGGATTCCGAGCGGCGTTGGCGGCGCTGTTCCGCCGGGGCGGGCTGTTGCGGTGACGCGCTTGCCTGAGCCGAAAGCTGGGTCATGCGCATGTCGATGGGCGAGGCCGGGGCATGCGTGGCGCGCGCAGCCGGGGCGGCTTGCGCTTCCTGCAAAGCCTGATAGGCGCGTTGGGCCTGCATTTCCTGCTCGCGGGCTTCGGCGGCGCGGCGTTTCTCGGCCGCGCGCGCTTCGCGTTCAGCCGCCTTCCGCGCTTCGACTTGGCGCAGCTCTTCGTCTTCGGAAGGGCCTTCGGGGGCAGCTTCCGGCGCGGACGCGACGATCGTTTCGGGCGCCGCGTTTTGCTCCATCTCAATCGGTGCGGCATGAGGCGCCGCCGTTGTGGGCAGGATCGGCTGCGGCATGGTGAAGTAGCTGGTTTGCGACGTCACCGACGGCGATACCTGCTGCACCGGCGCGGCTTGCGGCGGTTGAACAACCGGTTGCGCCGGAACCGCCGCTTGCGCATAGGCAGGCTTGGCTTGCGCCTGAACCTGCGGCTTGACGGGCGCGGTCTGGATGCGCGGCACGGGGTGAACCATCGTTCCTGTCGCCGCTGCGGCGCGCTGCGCCATGGCCGCGTCGATGCCCGTCGCGATGACGGAAACGCGGATCTTGCCGTCCATGGCGTCGCCGAGCGTGGAGCCGACCTTGATCTGCGCTTCGGGATCGACTTCTTCGCGGATGCGGTTGGCCGCCTGATCGACTTCGAACAGGGTCATATCGAGCCCGCCCGTGATGTTGATGAGAACGCCGCGCGCGCCTTTCATCGACACGTCGTCGAGGAGCGGGTTCGAGATCGCGGCTTCGGCGGCGTTAATGGCGCGGTTGTCGCCTTCAGCTTCGCCCGTGCCCATCATGGCTTTGCCCATTTCGCCCATCACCGTTTTGACGTCGGCGAAGTCGAGGTTCATGAAGCCCGGCATAACCATGAGATCGGTGATGCCTCGGACGCCGCAATGCAAGACTTCGTCGGCAAGGCGGAAGGCCTCGGCGAAGGTTGTGCGTTCGTTTGCGATGCGGAAAAGATTCTGGTTCGGGATGACGATCAGCGTATCGACGTACTGCTGAAGGTCCTGAAGGCCCGTTTCAGCCTGGCGCATGCGGTTGTTGCCTTCGAAATGGAAAGGCTTGGTGACAACGCCGACCGTGAGGATTCCCATTTCCCTTGCGGCGCGCGCGATGACCGGCGCGGCGCCTGTGCCCGTACCGCCCCCCATGCCTGCCGTGATGAACAGCATGTCCGAGCCTTCGAGGCTGGCGAGGATGTCGTTGAGTTGTTCTTCCGCCGCCGCGCGTCCGACATCGGCTTTCGATCCTGCCCCAAGGCCGCGCGACAGATTCACGCCCAGTTGGATCTTCCGGCCCGCCAGGGACAAGGCCAAAGCTTGCGAGTCCGTGTTGGCCGCGATAAATTCGCAGCCTTCGAGTTTGCATCGGATCATGTTGTTAATGGCGTTGCCGCCTGCGCCGCCGACGCCGATGACAGTCAGGTGGGGACGCAGGTTGTGATCGGGATCGACCATTGACAAATTGATCATGAAAAAACCTCCGACAAGGACATGGGAAAACGGGATAGAATCGTATCCGCCTATATGAATCATTTCCTTTGATTCGTGCAACAAAAACAAGCGCCAAGAATCAGAAATTACAGACATTTAGGCGGATTCGGGGCGGAAAAAAGCATGCCACAAGCCATAAAGAAAAAGCGATGCAGAGGGTTAGGATGTGGAGTGAATGTTATGGATGAAAAGGGGGCTGGGGGTTAGGGGCTGAGGGGGGGAGAAAATACGGAAAAGCATTTTGAATAATCAAATGGCGTTTCATTTGGAGAGGCCATCTGGATTCCGGATTCCGCCGCTTCGCGGCGGCTCCGGAATGACACTTCTTTTCCTGTATCACGAAGAAAACCAGATCGGATTCCTATGTATTGATTGCAGACCTTGAAGCGTTAGCTTAGGGGGAAGCA
>CAYVNS010000014.1:3013-48511 GCA_964453225.1 uncultured Rhodospirillaceae bacterium | reverse complement strand
GTTATTTAACCAAGGGCTCTACCCATGACCGGTCTATAAATGGGGGGAAGGTCACCTGCGCTGCGCTTGGCCGCTCCCGAAAATTGTCGAACCCGGCGGATCGTTCACACATCCTATTCCGCCATAGAAAAGGGGGCCAAAGCCCCCTTTTCTATGGCGGATGGGGTGGGATTCGAACCCACGGTGGAGTCGCCCCCACGCCGGTTTTCAAGACCGGTTCCTTAAACCACTCGGACACCCATCCATTGGACGAAACCTTACATAGACTATCTCTTTTCGGGAAGCAAAAATATGGCATCTAACCGCATATTTTCCGCCTTATTTCCCCATTTCCGCCAGCCAGCGAATGCCGATCATGCCGGCTTCATCAAGAATATCCGAATGCCGCCCTCCTGCAAGAGAGACGAACTTTTTCGGCTCGTTCGCCAGGGCGAACAACTGCCTTCCCTGCTCGATGGGAACAAGCCTGTCCGCCTCGCCGTGTACGATCAAAACGGGCACGTGAACGGCGGGAAGCTTTGCATCGCTTTCATACCTGTCGTGCACCAACGGTTGAACGGGGAAAAAGCGGTAATGAGTTTGCGCCACTTTTGGAATGGATAAAAAGGGCGCCAGCAGAATAACGGCGCCGACATTAAATTCCCGCGCCATTTGCGCCGCAACGCCTGTCCCCAGCGAATGCGCGATCAGAACGATATGCTCCTCTTTTACGCCAAGGGCGATCAAAGCCTTTAGATACGCGCGCGCATCGGCATAAAGGCCCTGCTCTGTCGGCTGGCCGGGCAAGCCGGAATAGCCCCGATATTCGGCCAGCAGGAAACCGTATCCCGCCTTGATGTAAGGAACGGCGAAAGGATGCATATTGATCAGGCTATCCGCATTGCCGTGAAAAAAAACAGCCGTATAAGGCTTTCGTGCGGCGGGCGCAAACCACCCTTTCAGGTCGAGGCCGTCTTCGGTATGAACCGGAAACTCACGAAAAGTTTCGGCGCGCGCTTCCTGCGGGGTTTGATAAGCCGAGGGCGGGTAATACAAAAAGCTTCTCTGGAAAAAATACAGCCCGCCGAGCGCAAGCAGATAGAAAACCAGAACGACAGCGACCGCCCTTTTCCAAGCGCTCTGCGCCGAAGCAACGGAAGCCAGCAGAGCTTTGATCATCGCCTCGTCACCGCATCGAAGCACCGGCCGCACAGGTCGGGATGCTTGGCATGGGCTCCAACTTCCGGCAATACTTGCCAGCAACGCTCGCATTTGTTGCCTTGCGCGGGTTCGATAACGACAGCGATATCCGGCACATCGGCAAGCCTGAAGGCGCCTTGCGGCATCTTCGCCTGCAACTCGTCCCACTTATCGGCCTTCACCCACGTCCAGCCCGAACAAATGGCGATCTCGGCCAGATTATGCCCTTTCAACGCCGCGCCGCGTGCGGCCGTCATGTAAACATGCGGGCTCGCCTGTAGGCTGGAGCCGATTTTCTTGTCGGCGCGCGCGCGCTCCAAAGCGCCCGTCACGACCCGGCGGATCGCGCGGATATCTGCCCAGGCCGACGCCAAGGCATCGTTCTTCCACTCGAACGGCACTTTGGGGAATTCCTTCAGATGCACGCTTTCGGCCGCTTCGCCGAAACGCGCCATCCACGCTTCTTCGGCGGTAAAGCACAAGATAGGCGCCAACCACACGACCAGATGATTGAACACCTGTTCCATAACCGTGCGCGCGGCGCGGCGGCGCGGGCTGTCGGCCAGATCGCAGTACAAGCTGTCTTTACGAATGTCGAAGTAAAACGCCGACAAGTCGGTGTTGCAGAAATTATGCAAAGCGGTCAGCCAATGCCCGATGTTGAAGGACTTGATATCCTCGCGCATCGTTTGATCCATCTCGTAAAGGCGATGCAGAACCCAGCGTTCAAGCTCGGGCATCTCCGCAAACGGCACCTGCTCGGCCTCGCTCATGCCGCTTAGCGCTCCCGATAAATAACGCAGCGTGTTGCGAAAGCGCCGGTAAAGGTCGCTCGTCTGCTTCAGGATTTCGCGGCCGATGCGCTGGTCTTCGGTGAAATCGCTGGTGCCGACCCACACGCGCAAAATATCCGCGCCCATTTTTTCGTACACGTCTTGCGGCGCGGTGGTGTTGCCCAAGGACTTCGACATCTTGCGCCCCTGCTCGTCCAGCGTGAAGCCGTGCGTCAAAACCTTTTCATAAGGCGCGCGCCCAACGGTGCCGCAAGCTTCCAGAAGCGACGAATGAAACCAGCCGCGATGCTGGTCCGAACCTTCAAGATAAAGCGTGGCGGGCCAACGAAGGTCGGGCCATTCGCTGCTGCCCAGTTTCTGATTCAGGCAAAAAGCGTGCGTCGAGCCGGACTCGAACCACACATCCACAATATCGAATACCTGCACGTAATCCTCGGCTTTGTATACGCCGCCAAGGAACTCCTGCGCCGAATGGCTGTACCACGCGTCCGCGCCTTCCTTATCGAAGGCCGCCGCCACGCGATCCAGCACATCCTTATCCTTTAAAACCTCGCCGGTATTTTTGTTGAGGAAAAGAGCGATCGGCACGCCCCAGGCCCTCTGGCGGCTGATGCACCAATCGGGCCGGCTTTCGATCATGCCGCGAATGCGGTTTTCGCCGATGGCCGGATACCACTCGGTCTGCTCGATGGCTTCGAGCGCCAGATCGCGCAAGGTTTCATCGCGGCCTTCGATCTTTTTATCCATCGCAATGAACCATTGCGGGGTCGTGCGGAAAATAAGCGGCGCCTTCGACCGCCACGAATGCGGATAGGAATGCTTGATGTTTTTCTTGGCCAATAACGCGCCCGCGTCGAGCAAGGCCTTGATCACCGCGCCGTTCGCTTCGCCGGTTTTGCCGTCGGGCTTATAAACATAAAGCCCTTCAAAGCCCTTGACGTTCGGCAAATAGCGCCCGTCGTCGCCCACGGTTTCCTCGAATTTGATTTTGTATTTTTTGCCGAGGTTGAAATCGTCTTCGCCATGCCCCGGCGCGATATGCACAAAGCCCGTTCCGGCCTCGGTCGTCACGAAATCGCCTTCGTACAGCGGCACATCGTAATCGAAATAACCTTCGCTACCCACGCGCCCAAAGAAGGGGTGATGCGCGATGACGCCAGCCAAATCTTTTTCCGTCAGCGCCGCCAGCTTCGTTGCCTTGGCAATCTTGGCGTCGGAAAGGAATGTCTCATAAAGGCTGTCGGCGACGACCAACGTCTCGCCCGCCTTCGCCAAACCGCCTTCCGCAACCTCGTCGACGCGCATCAAGGAATAGCCGAACTTGCCGAAAGCAATCGCGCGGTTGGCCGGGATGGTCCACGGAGTCGTCGTCCAAATAACGATGCTCGCGCCTTCTATGCCCTTGTTTTCTGTCTTTACGACCGGAAACTTAATCCAAAGCGTCGTTGACGTGTGATCCTGATATTCGATCTCGGCCTCGGCCAGAGCGGTTTTCTCGACCACCGACCACATGACGGGCTTTACGCCCTTATAAAGCAGCCCGTTTTGCACGAACTTATATATCTCGCGCAAGATCTGGGCCTCGGCCTTTTTGGTCATCGTGGTATAGGGATGCCCCCAATCGGCTGAGACGCCAAGCCGCTGGAATTCCTGCGACTGAATATTTTTCCATTTTTCGGCAAAGGCGCGGCACTCGGCGCGGAATTGCAGAACCGGCACGTCATCCTTATCCATGCCCTTGGCGCGGTATTCCTCCTCGATCTTCCACTCGATCGGCAAGCCGTGGCAATCCCACCCCGGAACGAAAGGCGCATCGAAACCAAGCATTTGATAGCTTCGGTTCACGATGTCCTTTAAAATTTTATTCAGCGCGTGGCCGATATGAATATTGCCGTTCGCATACGGAGGGCCGTCATGCAAAATGAACGGCTCGCGCCCCTTGGCTTTCGCGCGCAGCTTCCCGTAAATATCCAGTTTTTGCCAACGCGCAAGAAGCTCCGGCTCTTTCAAGGGAAGCTTGCCTTGCATCGGGAAATCGGTCTGCGGCAGGAAAACGGTGTCGCGGTAGTCCTTTTTTGCGCTTTCGGTCATCGAGCTAATATCCAACGTCTTGTTTTTGTAAGGAAAAGCGACACTACCATTGTACAGTCATCAGCGGAAGGGTTTTTAAAGCCTGTTTTAAAGCGTCATCCCCGCGCAAGCGGGGATCCATCTATTAGAAAATTCAGAACCCTCTTCCCCTCCTCAATATCCATCACGATCTGCGCCTTCAAAGCGTCCATGCTGTCGAATTTCAGCTCCGGCCTTATGAAATGCTTCAAGGCGAATTGCCATTCCTGCCCGTAAATAGTTTCCGCAAAATCGAATAGATGCGCTTCAAGGTTCTCGCTCTTGCCGTCCACGGTCGGGCGCAAGCCGATATTCGCAACGCCGCGATGATTTAAGGGCGCCCCTACCCTTCCGGCATGAATGGCATAAACGCCGAACTTGGGACGCAGATATTCCCCTAAGGAAATATTGGCCGTCGGAATGCCGACAAGATGCCCGCGGGCCGCCCCATGAATAACCTTGCCCTGAAGGCTCCAGTCGCGCCCCAAAATTTCGGCCGCCGCTTCGACCTGCCCTTCCAAAAGCAATTCTCGCACTTCGGTCGACGAATAGACCTCGCCCCCCTCGCCCTGCGGTTCGACATCCGTAATGCCAACGCCCTTGGGTTCCAGCCACGCGCGAAGCTTGGCCATATCCCCGCCCCGCCTGGCGCCAAAAATAAAATCATGCCCGGCAACCAAATGCTGCACGCCGCATTGCCCGATCAAAATCTTTTCGACGAATTCTTCAGCCGGCATATGCGCCAGCGCCGCCGTAAAAGGAAGCGGGATGACTTCGTCGACGCCGAAAGCTTTCAAAAGCGCTTGCTTTACAGGAAAGGGAGTCAGCCGGAAGGGCGGCGATGTCGGCTGAAAGAACAGGCGCGGATGAGGCTCGAACGTCAAAACTTTTGCGGGAACGCCCAAGCTTCGCGCTTTTTCAACAGCGGCGCGGATCACGGCCTGATGCCCGCGATGGACGCCATCAAAATTACCTAGCGCAACGACGCCGCCTTCCATTTTTTCTGTCTTTCTTTACGGAAGAATAACCTTTTTTCTGCAATGTGCAGGTCTCTTCTGATAAACGAGGCCCTGTCGTAATTCAAGAATGCCTTTTAGGCCGTTTCAGGCCGGAAACCGATAAAATGACCCTTGCCTTTGCGCGAACACAGCCCCTTTCCTCTCCTTCCTATGATCTTCTGCCGCACTCTTTCTTTACGCTGCCGGGCGGAGAACGCCTTCGTTATGCCCAGTTTGCCCCCTCGCCGCTGATCAAAGGCACGATCTTGATCGTTCCGGGAGGGCGGGAGTTCATAGAAAAAAAGCATGCCGAACTCTGCCAGCCCCTCCTCGACATGGGCTATCGGCTGATCGTCTATGAACCGCGCGGCCAGGGTCTTTCGACGCGCGACCTTAAAGATGAAAAGCGGCAGCGCGTGCATATTGATGATTTCGATACGCATATCGACGACTTGCGCGCCTTTTATGCGGGAGTCGTTCTGCCCGGCCTTGTGAAGCCACTGATTGTCCATGGGCATTCACTGGGGGCGCATGTTCTTCTGCGCTGGCTTGCGGAAGATAAACCCGAGGTTGCCGGCGCGTTTCTGACCGCGCCTATGACGGCTTTTTCGGGCATGGCGGCGCAGATGATGACCTACGGCCTCAGCTGGATTAGCACGCATCTTTTCGATAACGGCACCAACTATGCGCCGATGCAGCACGATTTCGGCGGCAACGATCTGGTTTTTGAGAACAATCCGCTGACGCACGACGAGGCGCGCTTCCGCCTGATGGAAAACTATTTCGCGGCGCACCCCGAGCTTGTGACCGGCGGCGTAACATGGGGCTGGATGCTGGCGGCGCTGAAATCCATGAGCAAGGCCAACACGTGGCCTTATCTGGCGAATATCGACATCCCCGTTTTATGCCTAACGGGCGATCAGGACATCGTGACGCCTTACACCGAAACGATGCCTTTTCTGAATATGATCCCGCATGTCCGCACGCGAGTCATCACTGGCGCGCGCCACGATCTGCTGAGCGAAACCGATGATATTCGCGCCGCGGCGTGGCAGCAAATAAGTGATTTCTTGTCGTCTATGACTGCGGAGAAATAAGAACGGCGGAATTCCTGTCGGCTTCGCGCAGCACCGCCAACAAGTCCTCGCGCGACAAGTGAACGCAGCCTAACGAGGGCGAAAAATCGGGTCGCGCTATATGCAGGAAAATGGCGCTCCCCTTGCCGGGAATGATCGGATCGTCATTGTAGCCAAGCACAACCATAATATCGTAAAGGTCGTCGTCGCGCCACAAACTCTCCGCCGAATAGCTGTAAGGAAGCTCCACAAAGCGGTTATAATTAAGCACATCTTTCTTATCGTCGCCCCACCCCGAGTTTTTGTGAATAACTCTTACCGGCAAGCGGGTTTGCGGCGCAGGGCCCTTGTCTTCGCGGAAGAAAACCTCGCGCATCGGCCAGCGCCCAATGGGGGTGGATAAATCGCCGTCAACTCTTTCCGCTGCGGACTTAAATCCCGCACGGCCAACGGCGCTGCGCATCTCTTTGCCATTCCAGACGGCGCGACTTTGGCTGACGACGGCGAGATCCATTTTAGCCTTGCGCGGTTTTGGGCTTCTTGGGCTTGCGCTTGGCGGCAAGCGAACGAAAAACGTAATTCTTCAGTTGCTCGACAGAGTCAATCTCCACCGTGGCGTCGACGATGCGCAAAAACGTTTCTTTTTTCAGCTCGCTGAGCGCGCGCGAAAAACTGCCCCGCGTCATGCCCAGCGTGTTGGCGATCAGCGTCTTGTCGTAAGGCAGATGAAAGACGACGTTTTCCTTCTTGTTCTCCGGGCAAAGCCTAAGCATGAAGCTTGCGATGCGCTGCGGCGCGCATAACGCCGAATTAATGGCGGTTTCCGATCTTTGCCTCGCATGATAGCGCGACACAAAAGAAAGCATGGCGAGCGCAAGGGTCGAGTTCGACTCCAGCTTCTCCTTCAACAAAGACAACGGAAGGACAATCACTTCGGCGTCTTCGGCGACTTGCGCATTGCAAAGATAAGCGCCTTGTTCGAAAAGGCTGTCCACGCCGACGACATGCCCTGAAGTGCGCATATCGACGATGGCTTCCTTTCCTTCGGGAAGCGCATGCGACAGCTTGATCCAGCCGCCGCATAAGACGAAGAAGGATTCCCCTTTTTCGCCTTCGTTAAAAAGAACCGTGCCCTTTTTACACAGCCGCACATCGGCCGCATTCAGGAAAACCGACAAATCCTCATCGGAAATATTCGCAAAAAGAGGAACCTTACGGAAGCATTCGAGGGAATCCTTCGGTTCCTTGTGGCCTTTTTTAAGAAAGGCTTTCGCGCCGGAATAATTGCTCAACTGTCCAACTTCAAACATACGGCCACCCAAGGAAAGCAAAAGTTAGTCGACCCGCAGCACCTACTGCGGTCCGAAGCTTAGGATGCGCCTTGATGCGCTTTTTCCCTGCCTCGGTAATCTTTTGCCTATTGGGGCATTAGATTCGGGCGCAATCTATGCGCGTGCATTACCAAATACAATACATTTCACTAATGGTAAACCATCATATTGATGGATATAATTAATAGAATTAATGACTGTGGATAAGTTCCATAAAATTTTATATTCACTGAATAAATTGCAACATGATGTCGCAAGCCGCGTTATTGGCTTGTCACGATTTAAACATAATTTTTAGTTTTTTTGCCTATTGATTCGCCTTTCACTGGCACGCTTCGGCAATCGCCCAGAAACTTTCTGCGTTGAGGCTTGCCGATCCGACAAGCACGCCATCGATTTCTTCTTCCTTCATTACGCTTGCCACATTGGAGGGGGTGACGGATCCTCCGTAAAGGACTCGAACCGTCTCCCCGGCTTTTCCCAAGACCTTGCGAATGGCTTTATTCACGGCAACGATGTCTTTTGGCTCCGGCTGCACTCCCGTGCCGATCGCCCAAACAGGCTCGTAAGCGATGACGAGATGCTCGGATCTAAAATTCTTGGGCAAGGATTCCCTCAGCTGCTTTTCGATAAGATCGTTGGCCTCCCCCTTTTGGAGATCTTCCGCCGTCTCTCCGACGCACAGGATCGCCGTTAAACCGGCCATCTGCGCCGCTTCGACTTTTTGGGCGACGATGTCGCTCGTTTCACCATGACCGTGGCGGCGCTCCGAGTGGCCGAGAATCATATACCGGCACCCAAGATCGACAAACATAGCCGCGCTGATATCGCCCGTGAAAGCGCCGTGCGTTTTCGTGTGGCAGTCCTGCCCCCCCACCATAACGGGCATTCCCTGCAACGCGTCGCTGACGGCCCATGTCAAGGTAGCGGGCGGACAAAGAACGATGTCGAAATTTAGAGGCTTTGCCGATTCAGCGAATTCAGCGACATCGCGGGCCAGAACAAGGCCCGACGTCAAATGACCATGCATTTTCCAGTTGGCAACGGCAAGACGGCGTCTTTTGGACATGAGGAATACCCCCGAAAAAGTCGTTAAGCTTTTGTTGCTTCTGCGCTTATCCCTCTTTATCATATTCCCGGCTTCATGAAAGTCCTAATTACTGCCTGAAAGGTTCGTTATGATTCAATCGCTGAGAGATATCGCTCATTCCTGGGTCATCAAGGCCTTGATGCTGTTCCTTGTCGTTAGCTTTAGCATCTGGGGAATCGGCGATATTTTCCAGGGCAATTCCCTGCAAAAGGCCGTCGCAAAGGTCGGTAAAACCGAAATTTCGGTTCAGGAATTAAATACCTTGTTCGAACGCGAGCTGACCCAGATCCGGCAGCAGGTCTCGCCAAACATAACGGGCGAGCAAGCCCGCGAGATGGGCCTTTTGGATCGCGCCCTTGAAAGGGAAATCAACACGCGCCTGATCGACATGGATCTCGCCCGGCGCGAGATCGCGGTCGGCCCGCAAACCGTTTTGCAGCTCTTGGCCAAGGAACCTCAATTCCGCGCCAAGGACGGCAGCTTTAACAAGCAGCTTTTCCAGCAAATCCTGGAGCGCGAACATCTGAGCGAGCGCGCTTTCATCGAAAGAATCCAAAAGGATATGTCGCGCGAAATTCTTCTAAGCTCCCTTTCCACAGGCTCTTTCGTGCCAAAAGCCGGGGCCGAAGCGCTTTACGCCGCGCGTGCGCAAAAGCGCATGCTTGACGTCGTGACCGTCGATGCGAGCAAGATCGGCGGCATTCCTTCCCCGGATGAAACAAACCTGAAGAATTTCTACGAGAAAAACCAGCAACTCTTCGCGGCTCCCGAGTACCGGGCCATAACCATAGCCACCCTTTCGACGGAGTCCGTCGCTAAAGACATTACGGTTTCCGACGAACAAGCCAAAAAAGAGTTTGAGTCGAAGCGCGAGCAAATGACGGAGCCGGAAAAACGCGACGTTTGGCAAGCCGTTCTCAAGCATGAAGAGCAGGCCAAGCAAATCGTCCAACTGGCCCGCGCGTCCGGGAATTTGCAAACGGCGGCAAAAGAGCAAAAAGGGAATGCCCTGCTTGTCGAAAAGTTGGAAGAACAAAATCTTATACCCGAACTGGCAAAGGCGATCTTTTCGCTGCGCGAGAACGAGATTAGCGATCCGGTCAAGACAACTCTGGGGTGGCATGTCATCCAGCTAAAGAGAATAACGCGCGCCGGCACGCCGACGTTCGAGGCCGTCAAGGATAAATTGCGTGAGGAAATCCGCCGCGATCAGGCTGTGGAAGCGGCAACGCGCCTTGTCAATCAGTTGGACGACGAACTCGCCGCGGGACATTCGCTGGATGACGTGGCGGACGGGCTCAAACTGCGCCTCGTCAAAATACCGGCCATCGACAAAGAAGGAAAGAAACCCGACGGCAAGGAACCGGATGAATTCCCCAACAAGGAAGAGGCTTTGAAAACAGCCTTTGCCCAAAATGCGGGCGAAACCGGCCCTGTTGAGGATGACAAAGGCGGCAACTATTTCGTGGTACGCACCGACGATGTCACGGCATCCGGCATTCGCCCTTACGAAGAAATAAAAGCGCGCGTCGCCTCCTTGTGGACCGCGCACGAGCAGGCTCTAAAGGCGCAGGCCAAAGCCGAAAAGATCGTTGCCGCCATGCGCGGGGGCGCGGATATGGCTTCATTTAATAGCGATACCAGCGTCAGCTTCCGCAGTTCCAGCCCGTTGTCCTTGCTTGGCGATACGGATCGCTTGTTGCCGCAGCCCTTGGTCACGGCGGCTTTCAAGCTCAAGAAGGGCGAAGTCGCCTCGGCTGAGGACGGCAACAAGCAAGTGATCGTGCGCCTTGCGTCCGTCATCAACGCCGATCTGTCAAAACCGGATACCCGCAAGAATATGATCGCGGCCGAAATCCGCCGCGACGGCAATAACGAGCTTTTGGAACAGTACGTGAGGCATCTGGCGACCGTTTTCCCGGTCAAAAAGAACGCCGCCCTGCTTCAGCAAATGAAGCAGAAAGAGTAAAAGATTTGGGGCTAGGGGCTTGAGGCTAGGGACTGGAAGCTAGGAATGTGGCTGGCTGGGTTTAAAGACGTAGGATTTTATGTTGAGATTAAAAGCAGAATCAGAAGACAGAAAGAGGTTCCCCTCCCCTTGCGGGAGGGGTTAGGGGAGGGGTGGGCGGTTAGAATTATTGTTAATCGTTTTTATTTCCCCTCCACAAGGCTTTTCACCGGCACCAGCTCCACGCCTTCGCCTTCGGCTTCGGCTGTCCATTTCTCCAACACCTGAAGCGTGGTATTGTGCGGATGCCCGATCGCCACGGCATGGCCCCTGCGGCGCGCGATGCGCTTGGCAAGTTCCAGTTGCTTGCGAATAGCATCCGGCGACTTGTCGTCATCAATGAAAACGTCGCGGCTGATGAACGACAAGCCTTTTTCTTTCGCAACCCTCGCCGCCACCGAATTCACGTTCGTCCGCGAATCCAGAAAAAATAAATGCCGCGGCAGCATTTCATCGGCAACGACGTTCATGCCTTCCGCGAAAGCGGTAAATTTGCTGCCCATGTGATTGTTGACGCCGTCAAAGCCGGTGAAACTCGCCAAAGCCGTTTGAAACCGCAGTTGAATCTCGCTGAGCGGCAAATCGGTCATCAAAGCCCCCTTCCCCGGATTCTCGTTGCCGATGGGCTGCATCGGCATATGAAGAAGAACCTCATGCCCCTTGTCGCGCGCCTCTTTCGCCAAATCGCGCACGCGCATGGCGTATGGCAGGAACGAAAGCGTGACAGCCGCGGGGAGCCGAATAGCTTTTTCGCTGAGCCGGTAATCCGGCCCAAGATCGTCGATAACGATGGCGATCTTCAACGTCTTTCCCGCAGTCTGCGCTTCCGGCTCAGGCGCAACGGGAACCGTAACGGTGCCTTGCGGCGCTGGCTCTTGCGGCGGGAACGGCTGCTGGCCCTGCTCCGGCGGCTGAAGCGCCTGTTCTTCAGCTTTCGGCGGGAGTTGTTCGACCCTTATGGAAGGCTGTTCCACCTTAATCGTGACGGATGTCGGAGTCGAAAGGCGCGTATGCGGCGCGAAGGCAACCCACGCGCCGGCCGCCGCGACAAAAACCCAAAAGGCAACCTTCAGGCGCTTGTTCTTGAATTTTTTCTTTTTCATTTCCAACTGTCGAACGCGAGCTGTACGGAAGGATGCACTAAGGCCTGTACTATATTATAAACTCGTCATTCCGGAACCTGCCACTCACTCGCCAGTGCGTTGCCCGTAATTGTGGAACAATCATTATACGAGCGAGTGGCAGGTATCCGGAATCCGATTTGATTTCTTACAGTCCGTTGACGAGTATAGAAATATTCCCGAAAGACAATACAAATTTTTGTCTTACACGAGCACAATAAAGGTTCGATTATTGCTAAGTGATAGACTCAAGCGCACCGCTTCTATTGGAGCCGTTATATTCTCCGACGGATTTATGTACTCTTCGGCTTGGACCAATCATCTCCACCAGTCGTAGATCCTGACGTTCCGCCAGAAGGAGCTTTGGTTTCTGGAGCTTTTTGCGCTTGAACGCTTTCACCGCCCGCTTTTTCATACCTACCGGATTCTTCATTAAGCTCAAAGCCCTGAGCCCTCATAGTATCATCATGCCTCTGTGCTGCCGTATTGGCTGCACTAGCTTCCTTTTCGTCAGCGACGTTTTGCTTATAACGCTCCCCCACTCCCTCACCAACTGTTTTACCAACGCTGCCTATCTGGTTTATAGCCTGTTGGCCAGCAACGGCGGCTATGCCGCTTTCATATTGCGCCAACTGCTGCGCATCGCCAAGATTGGGCATAACCTGCGAGCCGACGCCCATCCATTTCAATGCCTGTTGCGGCAAATGGTCAATAAGGGCAAAGGCGTTATTGGCGCTTATGTACATGGTTGCCGTAAACAATGCCGTATAAAGGACTTTGCTTACCGTTTCATGCCCATAAGCGGTACCCCCCGAAGCAGCCACGGCAATGCTGTACGCAAAAATTAAAAAGTGCGACGATATGATGAACGCCAGCAAAGCCGTCACCATGCCGAAAATAATAAGTATGGGATAAAGGAAAATATTGAATATGAAGAAATAGGCATTGTTCGCCATTTTACCGGCCAGGCCATGCCCTTCGGGGCTAAGATGCGCAAGCGCGACCAATGGAATAGCCACAACGCCTTCAATAACGCCACCAATCCAAGAAACAACTGCGAAGAAAAAGCGCGTAAAGACGTACATCGGCAGAACGATGCCCAACGTAAAGCCGGAAGCAAAGATCAGCGCGGCAATGAACAGCACTATCAGACCGAAGATGACGACCAAATTACCCAATCCTGCAACAATGGGAACAGCACTACCCATTGATCCGATAGCTTGCGCTGTCATTCCCAAACCTGCCATCATAATCGCCGCATCGATCAGTTTATGACCATAGGCAACCATTTGCTGAATGATGTCGGGACCGCCTAAATCAATGCCAAGCTGAAATGTATTAAGGCTCGCCGCTGGCGAAGTGCTGCTGCAGGGCCGACCCTTTCCGGTGCTGTCCCAGAGGCCGAGGTAGCTGAAGATACCTTCGATTTGTTGCAAAATGAAGTCCACAATATCATTGCCCATATACGTTCCATGGGACTTCTCAACCAATCCCAGCATCGAAGCGCACTGTAAATCCGCATAATCACTAGCGCCGAAGGCATCGGCATCCAGCAAAAGGTTGAATTTTTGCATGTCCTGAGACGCCAAATAGGCGACATCGCTTTCCAATTCCTTGGCGTTTAAGCCCTTTTCTATTTCAGCCCATTTTTTATCCTCGGCGCTCGAATTACCTGTCACAAAGCCCACTATTTTCGAGCCCAGCCACCCTAAACCTCTAAGGGCATGATCTTCCAGATCCAACCTCATGCCATATTGAAGGACAGGGGCTTGCGTTACGGGCACGCCGGCGAGAGCCGCGTTATTAACATAAACCTGGAAGCGTTCGATGGTGGGCAAAAAGGTTCCGGCAAAAGCCCATCCCCACGGTTTAATCTCTTCTATGGCGCTGTGCGTGGCGCTGCTGGCCGCCGCACCTAAGGTTGCCATCGAATCGTTCAAGGCGGTTTGATAGGCTGTAACCAGGTTGACGACGCTTTGATCCAGCGCAACGCTTGCGGCGCCGTCGCCCCCAATATTACCGGGCATTACCTGTTTGATCTTCTCGGCTCCCTTACTCAGGAAACCTCCGCGTTTTTCCCAAAAAACTTTTGTTTCCATTTTATAGGCGGCTATTTCTTCAGGCACGGAAAGCGTTCCGGGAATTTCTGGGATGAAATACCAGCCGCAAACGCCATCCCCGTTGGCTTCTCCCGTCGAGAAGCTGTATTTTACGCCCTTGTGTCCGTTTACTGATGTTTCAGATGCAATTTCCACGACGCGGCTTTTACCGGATACGGCAATTCCATTGTTAACCATAAAATCCAGCCGCGTATTATAGCTATATTGGCAGGCCCCCATCGCTATAAGATCGGTGGCGACTTTGGAAATCATTGGCGCGTTCGGATCCAAAGCGGAATAGTCGTAATTCGCCATGGCGTTCAGATAAATCGCCCACGCGTTGCTGGCCAGGCCCGACCCCCACTCGGCGAGTTTAACGACGATGTACTGACCGGAATTAAGCGTTCCGTTAAGCGGCACCAAAAGGCCAACAGCCATAACAAGGCGTATGGGCGACCATATCTGGTTCGCATTCTTGCCCATCGCAACGCCATGATGCGCGGTTTCGACCAGCATGGCGGTAAGAATATAAAAAAGAACGACAGCGGCGATGATCAGGATGGCATTGCTATAGAAAGCCAGCATAGCCAGAAAAGCCCCTTTGTAGGCCATTTCCTGCGGAATGCCGTTTCCCATGTTGGGGTAAATTTCAGGGAGTGTTACGCCGGGCAAAAACAAATATTTAATCCACGCCAACGCGACGTCCTTTTCGGGGTTTGGCGGCGTGAATATGCTTGAACCTTCGGGACCTGCCGCATGCGCGGTTCCCATAAAAAAGGAAAGGACGATGACTATGAAGGAAAACGCGCAGAAAACCATGGCGCCGACGATTGCAAAAAACAAAATCGCTTGCGGCAAACCCTCTTTGGTGAATTGTACATTATCCCATGCGTCAGACATGACTTGTCTCAAAGACAACCCCTTGGCAGGACCTTGCAATCCTTGGTAATCTCTGGGCAACAAACGATAGATCGCGAAAACCGTGGCAATCATCTGAATAAGCCGTGGCGTTCCTTCGCGAATGGGAAGCCCGGTGGCGCTCAGATGCGGACTGATAAGCTTTTTGACAACCGCGCGAACCCTGTGCTTGCGATTTGGCGTTTCAACCCTTCTTATCTTATCTATCTTCATTTTTCAGCCCTATTCGAAAGATTTGCAATCTCTCAATCAATCCGCGTTTAATATGGGTTTTCGCGCCACTCCAAATATTTGCATAAACACCCACTTTATCCAGATAATTTTATCCAAGTTTTATGAAACATTTACTAATTTCATAAAAAAGGTTAATCTTGAGCATAACATTTTGAAAACAATCGCAATTCCGGCGGGTATATAAATGGCTTTGGCGACCTTGCTTTACAAACTTCGGGAAAGGGAAAACCTCAGCGAATCCGAAACGCGCAAGGTGTTTGACGACATCTTTTCCGGGGAAATGCCCGAAGAGCGCATTGCCGCCTTTCTCCTCGCGCTTCGCAGGAAAGGGGAAACCGTCCCTGAAATACTGGGCGCCGTTAAATCGATGCGCGCGAAAGCCAAAACGATCCCCGCGCCGCCGGATGCCATCGATATTGTTGGAACGGGCGGCGACGCGAAAGGCACGCTCAACATATCGACAGCCGCCGCGCTCGTTGTCGCGGGATGCGGCCTTCCCGTCGCCAAGCACGGCAACCGCGCCGCAACAAGCTTATCGGGATCGTCCGACGTGCTGGCCGCCCTCGGCCTTAATCTCGAACCGCCGATGGACGTTCTGGAAAAATGCCTTCATGAAGCGAACCTTTGCTTTCTTTTTGCGCCGCGGCATCATCCGGCGATGCGCTTTGTCGCAGGCGTACGCAAAAAGCTGGGCGTGAGGACGATTTTCAACTTACTCGGCCCGCTCACGAATCCGGCGAATGTCGCGTGCCATTTGATCGGCGTGTTTTCGGCGGAATGGTTGACGCCCATGGCCGAAGTGCTGGGCGCCTTGGGCAGCAAAGCAGCCTGGGTAACGCATGGGCGCGACGGCATGGACGAGCTCACGACGACGGATGCAAGCGACGTCGCGGCTTTGAAGGACGGAACGATTACGTCTTTTACGCTTTCCCCGCAGGCGTTCGGCCTAGCCCCCCCTGCTCCTGAAGCTTTACAAGGCGCGGATGCCGCCGCCAATGCGCAAGCGATCAAAACCCTTCTGAAAGGCGAAAAAAGCGCTTTTCGCGATATCGTGGCGCTGAATGCGGCGGCGGCTCTCGTTGTCGGCGGCAAAGCATCGGACATCAGTCATGGGCTGGTTCTTGCTTTTGAAAGCCTCGATTCCGGCGCGGCTGAAAAAGTCTTGCGAAAACTCATCGAACTCACGAACGGCAAATGAGCGACCTCCTCCAAAAAATCTGCGCCGCCAAGCGCGCCTCCGTCGAAGCGGCAAAGAAGCAAACGCCTTTCGCTGCCATGCGCCAAAAAGCCTTGCAGGCCCCGCCGCCCCGCGGCTTTTTAGACGCACTTCGCCGCAAAGCCCTATCGAATAGCGTCGGGTTTATTTCCGAAATAAAAAAAGCCTCCCCTTCCGCAGGGGTCATCCGCAAGGATTTTTCTCCGGCCCTTCTCGCGCAATGCTACGCCGAAGCCGGCGCCGCCTGTCTTTCCGTTTTGACGGATGAGCCTTATTTTCAGGGGAAGGCGGCGGACCTTATCGAAGCGCGCAAGGCCTGCCCGCTTCCGGTTTTGCGCAAGGATTTTATGATCGATCCCTGGCAAGTTGCCGAGGCGCGCGCCATGGGTGCGGACTGCGTTTTATTGATCATGGCGGCGCTTGACGATCAAAAGGCCGCCGAGCTTCACAAGGCGGCAACAGAATACGGCATGGATGTCCTTGTCGAGGTGCACGACAAAGACGAGTTGCAGCGCGCGCTCGCGCTCCCCTCGACGCTTATCGGCGTGAACAGCCGGAATCTGAAAACACTGGAAATTGACTTGAGCGCGGCCGCAAGGCTGATCCGATCCATACCGCCGAATTGTTTTCCGGTCAGCGAAAGCGGCATCCGCACGCGCGAAGACATCGCGTTCATGCGCAAAGCGGGGGCGCGCGGCTTTCTCGTCGGCGAGTCGGTTCTTAAGCAGGCGAACGTGAAAAGCGCCCTTCAAAACCTGATGGGATAAAATGGAAAGGGCTAGGCTTACGCCCGCTTCGCCGTAAGCGAGGGGATTTCGCCGATCGCTTGATCGACCAGCTTGGCCGCATCGGCATCGGAAAGATTTTCCGATAAATTTTTACGCGCGATGTCTATCGCCATGTTGATGGCCGCCGTGCGAACCCCGGCGATGGCGTTGTCCTGAGCGATGCGAATGCGTTCGGTTGCCAGATGCTGCTGTCGATCCAGCATAGTTTCAAGGGTCGTCTCCGCATGCTTGCGCATCGCCTCGGCCTCTTTTTTGGCCATTTCGATGATGACCTTGGCTTCTTTTTCGGCCTTAGCCTGCTTGGCTTTGCTTTCGGCGAGCGCCGCCTCGGCCTCGGCGCGCAGCTCGTGCGCTGTCGCAAGCTCGGCGCTGATCTTCTCGATCTCGCCATCGATCCATTTCAGCGCGGGCTTTCTGGCAAATCGGATCGTGATAGCCCAAAAAGCAACAAAAGCTACGGCGTAGAAAAACACCGGTTCATGAAGCAGTTCGTGCAGGAATTCCGTCATGCCCTTGCCCGCCCTTTTGGCCCCAGAATTTTACCGACAATCACCTCGGCCAATTCGGAAGCGCTGTCCCGAACCTGCTGCATGGCGGCCTCGCGCGAGACGGCGATATCTTCCTCGGCGCGATGCAGCTTGCGCAAAAGCTCCTTTTCCTTGGCCGCTTGATGCTCATTCGCTTCCGCCGCGACATGCGCCAGCATCTCGCCGACCTTGGACTGCGCGTTTTCCCGCGCCTCGGCCAGCGCCTTATCCATGGAAGCGACCGCAGCCTTTGCGGCGTCGTTCGCTTCGCGCGCGACCTTGATCTCCGCCGAAATAACCCTCTTGCGGTTGCTTTGCGACTTCGAAATGCGCGGCAGGGCAATAAAGGCCATGAGCGCATAAAGCGTCGCAAAGGTAACAACCAGCCAAAAGATCTGTTCCGGGAAAAAGGCCAAATCCATCTGAGGCATGCCGCCGCCTTCGCCTTCGGCCTCCTCCGCCAGAGAAGGCAGGGATGACAAAACGAAAGGCAGCGACAATGCCGCAAGAGTGCGGATGTGCGCGAGGAAACGCATCGACTACTTGGCCACGAAGATGAGAAGGATCGCGACGACGAAGCCGAGGAGCAGAACCAGTTCCGTTCCGGCGAAGGCGATAACGCCAACCGTCTTCAGCTTGGGATCGGCCGAGGGATTGCGCGCAATGCCTTCGAGCCAGGCCGCAAAGACGCGGGAAAGGCCGAAGCCTGCGCCGATGGTGGCGCCAAGCATGGCAAGGCCGAGACCGATAAATTTCGCTGCTGCTGCTTCCATTGGTAACTCCTGGTTTGCTAGAGGTAAAAAAAAGTCCTAGTGCATTTCAATCGCATCGCGCAAGTACACAGACGCAAGAACTGCGTATATATAAGCCTGCAAAAACGCAACGAAAAACTCAAAAGCGATGATGGCGATGTCCATGATCATGGGCAAAAAGCCCAAGCTGGCCACCCATCCGGCGGCGACCATGCTAACCGTCAATCCCGCAAAAACCTGAAGCAACAGATGCCCCGCCAGCATGTTTCCGAAAAGACGGATCGAGAGGCTGAACGGACGCACGAGAAAAGAGAAAAATTCCAGAAAGGCCAGAAGCGGCGCAATGAAGACGGGCACGCCGTGCGGCACGAAAAGCGTCAGGAAGCGGACGCCGTGGCGCGCAAAGCCTGTGATGATAATGACGATGAAAAGGAGAATGGCGATCGAGAAATTGACAATGATATGGCTTGTCACCGAATGCGACCAGGGAAGCATGCCGAACAGGTTGGCGAATAAAATGAAGGAGAAAATCGTGAAGATAAAAGGAAAGAAGGGCTTGGCCTTTTCCCCCGCGCCGCTTTCCAGCAAATCGGCGACGAGATTGTAAAGCTTCTCCGCCATCATCTGCCAACGGCCGGGCACGACCGCCTGAGGTTTCACGGCAAGAACCATGAAAAGCGTGCATCCGATAATGGACAGGAACATAAAAAGGGCGGAATTCGTAAAGGAAATGGGATGGCCCGCCAATGTAAACAGCGGCTCGCTCAGGGAGTGAATTTCAAACTCTTCGAATACAGAAGACATTCCGTTACTCCGACAGCCCTACTCTTTATCTTTCGGTTTCTGCAAGGCGCGCCATACGCCCATGCTTCCGCCAACAAACCCGAGCACGATCATTCCCAACAAACACCACGGCGCCGTTCCGAAGCTGCGGTCCATCAAAAGGCCCGCGACAATGGAACCGATCATCGCGCCGCCGAAATCGAATCCGGCATTCAAAGCCGTATTCGGCTCCGCTTTTTTCCTCGGCTTCGCACCGGCGTTTTCCGCTTTGCGAATGCGTTCGGACAAGGCGTTGAGTTTTTTGCTTAATGGATCCATTTGTCCCCCCAAAGCATTAAACTCGCGCGCAAATTAGGTGAGAGATGAAGGCAAGTCAAGGTTTAACGGACTGGCTTTCCGCGCTTTTTTATAGCGAACGCTCCCGCCGCGGCAGCCGCCTGTCTCTTGCCGGGCTTCCTTTGCCTTCTCAATGGGTTCTCTAGCTGAGCGACCGGCGATGATCGCGCATAACAGCTTTATAAATAGGCCTCGAAAGCTGCTGGATAACCTCGTCCAATCGCGGTGGGCTTCCAAATTGAACTTCGGCGACGGTTTTTCGCCCCCGACGATCGATTCTTGAAACGGAGACCGTGCATTCGTAATAAGGCCCTTCCGCCCCTTGGCGATGTTCCTGTTCGGCCGTGATGAACCCCGTCCATTCCCGCTTGCCGAACGAACCTTCCCGTAATCCGAAAAAATCAATGCTGGCCGTGGATTTTGCATATCCCGTCGTTTGAGGGCAAAGATGATCCGCCGGCAGAACGCACAGATCGCTTAAAATTTCCCCCTGCCTGAACTTAAGGGCGGCTCCAAACATGTCCGAGTAAAATTCTTCGGACGGGATGGAAACGGCCTTCATGGCGCCCGAAAGCACCACATCCATCGACGCTTCCTGTTTTTCGTTGTGCTTTTGCAGCTGCCTTTCAAGAAGATGGCTATCCATCTTGCTTCTGGCCTTGGCCTCCAGCCTTCCGGCGATTGATTGGGCGTTAAAAACAGGAACTTCAACTTTCGCCATTTCTACGAACGCCTTTTCTGAAGGCAACGAAGCTGAAAGAACGGCTTGCCACAGGGTCACATCGGCGCCATTTTTACGCCCACGCAAGACGCGGGATCTAATGGAAAGACTGCCGGTTACTTGCTTCTGACGGTTGCGTATTTGAAGAACAACTTCGATGGGAATATCGATTTTGCTTTGGGGCTGCAAAGGCGGAAGCTTTTGAATATCCCTGCGCATGGTCTCTTCAAGAATCGACTGCCTCGCGAATCGAGCACCCTCGCCGAAAAGAACGGGGTATTCCTGAAGCAAGCCTTGCAGCTGGGAAGCGAGCGCGCCGAGGCACGCCGTATTTCTGTTTATTAAGGCCCGTACAGGCTCTTGAATTGTTTCTTTGTTTTCTGGTCCCATAATCCTCCCTCATTATGAAAGGATCATAGCATAGGCAAAGCGCTGGAGAAAAAGAATATTCTTTGTTTAGCGGAAAATGAGGCCTCTCAGCATCAAACAGGCTTAAATATCAAGCAGGCATTCGTCCCGCCGAAACCAAAAGAATTCGAGAGCGTGGCGTTAACCTTCTTTTCTTTGGCATTCAACGGCACCAGATCCATATCCTCGAACCCTTCGGAAGGATTTTCCAAATTCAACGTCGGAGGAATGATGCCGTTCTGTAGCGCGAGAATTGAATAAATGGCCTCGACGGCGCCTGCGGCGCCAAGCAAATGCCCCGTCGCCGATTTGGTCGAAGACATGGAAATTTTTCCGGCATGATCGCCTAAAAGGCGGCGCACCGCTTTAAACTCAACCTCGTCGCCGAGCGGTGTCGAGGTTCCGTGCGCGTTGACATACCCTATATCTTCCACATTAAGGCCGGAGCGCTTCAACGCCATTTGCATCGCACGAAACCCGCCGTTCCCGTCCTCGGCCGGAGCCGTCATATGATAGGCGTCGCCTGACAATCCATAGCCCGCGACTTCCGCATAAATTTTAGCGCCACGCTTTTTGGCGTGTTCGTACTCTTCCAGAATAACGACGCCGGCCCCTTCACCCATCACGAAGCCGTCGCGATCCCTATCGTAAGGACGCGAGGCTTGCGTCGGACGGTCGTTAAAACCGCTTGAAAGCGTGCGCATGGAGGCAAACCCCGCGATGGCAATCGGGCAAACGGCAGCCTCGGCCCCGCCCGCGACCATAACGTCGGCATCACCGAGCGAAATAAGCCGCGCCGCGTCGCCGATGGCATGGGCGCCGGTGGCGCAAGCCGTTACAACGGCATGGTTGGGGCCGCGATAACCGTACTTGATCGACACTTGCCCCGAAGCGAGATTGATCAGGCTTCGCGGAATGAAGAACGGCGAAACCCGTCGCGGGCCTTTTTCGTGCAGGACGATCGACGATTGATAAATCTCGTTCAAGCCGCCAATGCCCGAACCGATCATGACGCCGATTCGCTCCCGCGCCTCTTCCGTCGCGGGAACATAGCCGCCGTCTTTAATGGCTTCAATCGCCGCGACGAGCGCAAAATGGATAAACGTATCCATTTTCTTCTGATCTTTTGTCTCGATAAACGAGTCGATATTCAGCTCGCCCGGAGCCGCAGGCGCGCCGGTTTTCGCGCGCGGCACTTCGCCCGCGACCTGGCATGCCATGTCGGATGGATCGAAATGCGTGATTCGGCCAATGCCACTGACGCCGGCTATCAACTTTTTCCAGTTGAAATCAACGCCAAGGCCCAAAGGCGAAACCATGCCCATGCCTGTTACGACAACGCGACGCATACCTTCACTCCGTCAATAGAAGCTGAAGAGCCTTGAGATTAGGCAACGGCGGCCTTTTTCGAAGTAATGAAGTCAATCGCATCCTTCACGGTAGCAATTTTCTCGGCCGCATCATCGGGGATTTCGACGCTGAATTCTTCTTCAAAGGCCATCACAAGCTCGACCGTATCGAGGCTATCGGCGCCCAGGTCGTCGATAAAGCTGGCATTGTCGGTAACTTTTGAGGCGTCGACGCCCAAATGTTCAACAACGATCTTCTTCACCTGTTCTGCGATATCGCTCATCTCATAACCCTTTTGCTGTTTCATAGTGCCGGGGAATTAAGTCCGAACCACCGGCTGAATTGTCCTCTCTATTCTTTGAATACCATAATGTCTAGCCAAGAATACAATATGTAAAGATAATTTTATTGAAGCTTCTGAAAAACCTTGTTTTTTTGTAAGCTAAACCTATGAGAAAACAAACGGACATAAACGCTGGAACGAGTCCCGGATACCGCCCATGGGCGCATAGAAAGTGAAAACAATGACCGAAAACGTCACAAGAGCCATCATCACCGAAAACGGCAAAAGCCCCTATGCCGTTACGATCAATGTATCGGAACATGTGATTGACGGAGACGAGCCTCACTCGTTCGGCGGCGGCAACACAGGCCCCGCGCCTTACGATTTGCTGACGGCGGCTTTGGGGGAATGCACGGCCATCACGGTTCGCTGGTATGCAGAAAAGCATAACTGGCCCTTAGAGGAAGTCGAGGTGCATATAGCCTTCCATAAGGAAGCCGTCGAAGGCGAAGAACGCCCTATCGATGTCTTTGAGAAGCGCGTCATAATCCGAGGGGCCGATCTTACGGAAGAGCAAAGGCAGCGCCTTCTGGACGTTGCAGGAAAATCTCCCGTTCACCGCTCGTTGCTTGGGATGCCTCGAATTACGACCCTGTCTGAATAAAACCATAGCTTGCTAAAACAAATCCAAGGCCCAAAAGCCGCCTTAAATGAGCCTCGGTCGGCGGCTCAGCCTCATTATTAATGAATGTCCATTCATTAGGATCAAAAGGCATATCCACGCTCATCGCCTCGCGCCGCTCTATGCCGCGGCTTCGCAAATAGGAAAGAACGGCAAAATTGGATACGCCTTGCCAGAAATACCGCCGCCTGATCCAGGAAGGGCTCAAGCGATCGGCATGAATCTTGTGATACAACAAAATCGAAGGATCGTAATAAAGCTTCCACCCCATCACAAGCATGACAAGGTCAACGGCATTGTCGGCGGAAAGAAGGCTATTGCCTTTATGTCCCAGCATTGACGGAAACCCGCCGGCCCTCATCAAAGCTTCGCGCCGGTAACAGCTATTACCTTCAAGAAGCCCTTCATCGGCGAAGCGCGGTTTATCCCCAAGGCCGCTTGACGCCGACATCAAAGGCAACAGGCTATCCGTTAGCCATGCGGGGCGCGGCGCGCCCCAAACGGGAACGATATCGCCCGCAACTTTACCCACATCGGGACCGAGCTTTTCCATATCGCCAACGAAAAGCTCAAGCCAATTGGGAGCAACGGTGGCGTCGTCGTCGCCATGCGCAATTAAGGCCGCCGACGTGCTGTTGATGCCCGTGTTGCGCGCCATCGTAAGACCAAGGCGCGGTTCCTCAACCCGAAAGATATTATTTGCAGGATAAAGCGCCTTGATCTCCGCAACCGCATCCGCCGTCGCGTCGGTCGAGCCGTTGTCGACGACGCAAATTTCATAGCGCGAAGGCGCAAGCGTTTGCGCACAAAGGCTGGCAAGGCATTCCTTAAGAAAAGCCGCCCTATTCCGCGTAGGAATAACGACACTGATATCAATCATGGGGGAATCGAAGTGAGTAAGAAGGAATCGCCTTAGTTTAGCGGCGCGCTTTTACAATTGTAAGCGGAAGCCTCGGCGAAAGGAGCCATTTTCGATGTTAAGAAATGGTTATTCAATTTGTGATGAAGTCGTCTTTCGAAGAATCACTGATTCGTTGCGAGGCGGTTTTTCATGTTGTGCGAAAACAAAGCGATTTTCATCCGCCAAACGCAATCCTTGCGTGATTTTTGCATGTATGGGCTTGATACCGTTGCCTACATCAAGCCGGTCACCGTTGACGGCTGCGTCTATCATTCGATCCATGCGGCGGACGGAACGCCGATTACGGTCATTAAAGAGCGCGACCTCGCCTTCGCCACAGTGCGCCAGCACGAAATGGAACCGGCGAGCGTACATTAAATCCGCCTTTCTTTGCATTAACTATGAATGCCTAATTCTCTTTGCGGAGGCCTGTCGCCCTGCTAGATTCTGCGCTGATCGAGCAGCACTATTTGAATCAGGAGCATTTCATGGAAAAAGCCCTTAACGAATTTGGATTGTCCGCGAAAACCGTTTTGTATCCGCTGTATTCAAAATTTTTGCCTTATCCCCAAAGTTATGAGGATCTCGTCCGTAAGGCGATGAAACAGAATCCCTTAAAGGCCATACGCCTCACCTACCGTACGGGCGATGAATACAAAATAAAGGCTGTTGCCGCACTCAACAACTTCAAGCAAGTTTTTGAAGCCGATCCGTGGGAAAGCTTCAACTACGCGCGCTTCATGCTCAACCATGACAAAAGCTCGCGGCAGCAGAAAATCCGCGCCGCGCAATGCCTTGTCGATTACACCCCCTCCTATGAGGCCTACAGCAAAAGCGAATCTTCAAGAAACCGCATGATCGTCCTTCTGAAAAATCCGGAACTTGTCGGCTCCTCCGTCCAGACGGATGCATTCAAGCTTTGGGCCGAAAGAACGCCCCTCCCCCAAATGCCTGAATGGGTCTTTAAGGAACTGCTGCATCTTCGGGATACCTATAAAACGGCTGCCGAGAAACCTGAGTTTTACCAAAACGTCGAGAAATTGCTGCATCTCGGACCCGCAACCGAATCCGTCGAGGCGTTTGCCGACAGAATAAGATACATGGCGGATTACGACCTTCGCGAAGCGCTCGACATGCCCGTCCCAGTGGATGATTTACACAGGATGAAAAAGGAGTTTGCCAAAGAGATCGTTCTTTCCGACAGGCTTCCCGAAATATTCGACATCGATCCGAAGAAAAGCTTCGGCATTGCGGAGACCGTTCTATCCGAAATGTCGGACTCTCCGGAGGATAAAAAAATCCTCGCCGCAAAACACCTCGTTGACTATACGCCCGCTTTCGAAGCGCATCTCATTACGAACAAGCCTTACGAAAAGGCAAACAATGTCCTGCTTTCCATGTTCAGAATGCACCGCGTTCTTATGCAGCCTCTTCCGGAAGGCTCCTATAGGGATGCCGCTTTGGAACTGGGGTACGAACGCTGGCGCATTATTAACAAAGACAACGATAGACCGGCATACGCTGCGCATTTACGGGATATGAGGAATGCCTTCGAGAAGGCCGCCATAAAGCCGCGGGTCTATTGGCAGGTCGTCAAGGATTGTGCCGCCCTTGAGGCTCCGAAGGCAATGCAAGCTGTTCCTTTCCGCGAACGCTCAAAGAAGACGGATTCAAACGCTTCGCCGCCCGCACCTACTCCCTAAGCCTCAATTTGTCATCGCTAATACGCTGCTGTGAACTGGCGCATACGGCGACGGCTTGCTATATGTGGCTGGCCGAGTCCTTTAACGCTGGCTTTCACTTTCATGAACGTCTCCAAACCCTTTATCCAGCGCCCCGTCGCCACGTCGCTTTTTATGGCCGCCATTTTATTGGCGGGCTTTATCGCTTTTCGATTCCTTCCGCTTTCGGCGCTGCCGCAAGTCGATTACCCGACCATTCAGGTGCAAACCTTTTATCCGGGCGCCAGTCCCGACGTGATGACGTCCGCCATCACCGCGCCGCTTGAGCGGCAGTTAGGCCAAATGCCGGGCCTGACGCAAATGTCTTCCGTCAGTTCGGCGGGCGCTTCCGTTATAACGCTTCAGTTCGACCTCGACCTTAGCCTCGACATCGCGGAACAGGAAGTGCAGGCGGCCATTAACGCGGCCGGAAACCTGCTCCCTTCCGACCTGCCCGCGCCGCCGATTTACGCCAAGGTCAATCCTGCCGACGCGCCCGTTCTCACGCTGGCAGTTACGTCGAAAACCCTGCCGCTGACGCAGGTTCAGGATGTGGCCGATACGCGCCTTGCGCAAAAAATCTCGCAAATGCCGGGCGTCGGGCTTGTCAGCCTTTCGGGAGGCCACCGCCCCGCCGTGCGCATCAATGCCAATATCGAAGCGCTGGCCGCCTATGGCCTGAATATCGATGACTTGCGCAGCAGCGTCGGCAACGCGAACACCAACGCGCCGAAAGGCAGCTTCGACGGCCCTTTGCGCGCCACGACGATCAACGCCAACGACCAGCTTACAAGCGCGGCCGAGTACGAGAACATTATCATCGCCTATAAAAACGGCGCGCCCGTTCGCCTCAAAGACGTCGCCTCGGTCGTAGACGCCGCCGAAAACACGCAGCTCGGCGCATGGGTCGGCATGGACGGCAAGCAAACCCCGGCCATAATCATGAACATCCAAAGGCAGCCGGGCGCCAACGTCATCAAGGTTGTCGACAACATCAAAGACCTTCTTCCCTCTTTGAAAAACAGCCTGCCGGCGGCGGTGGATGTCGAGGTTGTCTCCGACCGCACGACCACGATCCGCGCTTCGGTGCACGACGTTGAGTTCGAGCTGATGCTGTCGGTCGCGCTCGTCGTGGCCGTTATCTTCGTCTTTCTGCGCAACGTACCGGCGACGATTATCCCAAGCCTTTCGGTGCCGCTGTCGCTGGTAGGCACCTTCGCCGTCATGTATCTGGCGGGGTTCAGCCTGAACAACCTCTCCCTGATGGCGATGACGATTGCCACGGGCTTTGTCGTCGACGACGCCATCGTGATGATCGAAAACATCTCGCGTTACGTCGAACAAGGCATGAAGCCGCTCGACGCCGCCTTGAAAGGCGCGGGCGAGATCGGCTTTACCATCATATCGCTTACCATCTCGCTTATCGCTGTGCTCATTCCCCTCTTGTTCATGGGCGAGGTGGTCGGCCGCCTGTTCCGCGAATTCGCCATCACGCTTTCCGTCACCATCCTGATCTCCGCCGTGGTTTCCCTAACGCTCGTGCCCATGCTCTGCGCGCGCATCCTGAAACCGCATGATCCCGAAAAAGAAAGCGCCTTCTTGCGCAAAACGGGGCGATGGTTCGATTCCTCCATCGCCGCCTATGGCCGCTCCCTAACATGGGTTCTCGACCGGCAAAAACTGACCCTTGCCGTGGCCGCGGGAACCTTGGTCGTTACGGTTCTTCTCTATTTCGTCATTCCCAAGGGCTTTTTTCCCGTTCAGGATACGGGCATCATCCAAGGCATCACGGAAGCGCCGGCGTCCATATCCTATGCGGCAATGGCGGAGCGCCAGCAGGCCTTGGCCGACATCGTCATCAAGGATAAGGACGTCCAAAGCCTGTCCTCCTTCATTGGCGTTGACGGCACGAACGTCACGCTGAACAGCGGCCGCCTCCTTATCAACCTGAAGCCCCTCGATCAGCGCTCCTCCCCGGCAAGCGAGGTTATCCGCCGCATCGCTAAAGACGCGGCAACCGTTTCGGGCATCTCCCTTTACATGCAGCCCGTTCAGGATTTGACCATCGACAGCACCGTGAGCCGCACGCAGTACCAGTTCATGGTTCAGGATTCGGCTACCGATGAGTTGAACAAATGGGTTCCGCTTATCGTCGCCAAGCTGCGCGCGCTGCCCCAGTTGGAGGACGTCTCGGATAACTTGCAGCTCAATGGGTTAGCGTCTTTCGTTAAAGTCGATCGCGACACGGCTGGCCGCCTCGGCATCTCCATGGCGACCGTCGATAACGCGCTTTACGACGCCTTCGGGCAACGCATCATCTCGACCATCTTCACGCAGTCGAACCAGTATCGCGTGATCCTGAACGCGCCCGCGACCATGGCTTCCCTGCAATCCATTTATCTGCCGGGCGCCGGCGGCGGCCAGGTTCCGCTGTCAACCATCGCGACCTTCCACGAGCAAAATACGCCTTTGCAAGTCAACCACCTCGCGCAATTTCCCTCGGCGCAAGTCTCGTTCAATCTCGCGCAAGGAGCCTCCCTCGGCGAGGCCGTCAACGCCATCGAAAAAGCGCAAAAGGAACTCGGCGTGCCGCACAGCGTCATGACGAGCTTCCAAGGCTCCGCGCTGGCTTTCCGCTCCTCTCTGGGCAACCAGCTGCTCCTTATCCTCGCCGCCATCATCACCGTCTATATCGTTCTGGGAATTCTCTACGAAAGCTATATCCACCCGATCACGATCATCTCGACCCTGCCGTCGGCGGGCGTCGGCGCCTTGCTGGCGCTGATTCTGGCGGGCATGGATTTCGACATTATTTCCGTCATCGGCATCGTTTTGCTGATCGGCATCGTGAAGAAAAACGCCATCATGATGATCGACTTCGCCTTGGACGCCGAGCGCCTGGAGGACAAATCCCCGCGCGAGGCGATCTACCAAGCCTGCCTTTTGCGTTTCCGCCCCATCATGATGACGACCTTCGCCGCGCTTTTGGGAGCGTTGCCGCTTATGCTCGGCACAGGCATGGGGGCCGAGCTTCGAAACCCGCTTGGCGTATCGATTGTCGGCGGTTTGTTCGTCTCGCAAGTCCTGACCCTGTTCACGACTCCGGTTATCTATCTGGCCTTCGATAAAATGGCGCGCCGCTGGCGAAAAGCCCCCGTGGAAGAAATCGAATGAGCTTCTCCGGCACCTTCATCAAGCGCCCCATAGCCACCTCCCTCCTCACCATTGGCGTCGCGCTTGCGGGTGCGGTGGCTTTTTTCCTTTTGCCTGTCGCGCCGCTGCCCAATGTCGACATGCCGACGATCATGGTCAACGCCTCGCTGCCGGGCGCAAGCCCGGAAACGATGGCGACCAGCGTCGCAACGCCGCTTGAGCGCCATCTGGGCCAGATCGCGAACGTCACCGAAATGACGTCGCAAAGCACGATCGGCCGCACGCGCATCACGCTTCAATTCGGGCTCGACCGCGACATCGACGGCGCGGCGCGCGATGTGCAGGCGGCCATCAACGCGGCGCGCGCCGATCTGCCCGCAAGCCTTAAATCCAATCCCACGTACCGCAAGATGAACCCGGCCGACGCGCCGATCATGGTGCTTACGCTCACGTCGCAAACGATGACTTCGGCCCAGATTTACGACGCCGCTTCCACGATTTTGGCGCAGAAAATTTCCCAGATCGAAGGCGTCGGCAACGTCAATGTAGGCGGCAGCTCGCTTCCCGCGGTGAGGGTGGAGCTTAACCCCCGCGCGCTGTTCAAATACGCCATCGGGCTCGAAGACGTCCGCGCCGCCATTGCCACGGCGAACGCCAACAGCCCCAAAGGCGCGCTTGAAGAGCGCGGCAAGCGCTACCAGCTTTTCACCAATGATCAGGCCAAAAACGCAGCCGACTTCCGGGATCTTCTGATCGCGTGGCGCAACGAAGCGCCCGTGCGCCTGAGCGACGTCGCCGAAGTCGTGGACTCGAATGAGGACTTGCGCAACCAGGGCCTTTTTAACGGCAAGCCTTCCGTGGCCATGGTTATCACGAAGGAGCCGGGCGCGAATGTCATCGACGCGGTTGACCGCATCAAGGCGGAGCTGCCTTACCTGCGCGCCTCCATTCCCTCGGCCATCGATGTGACGATTGCGCTGGATCGCACGACGACGATCCGCGCCTCGCTTCATGATGTCGAGATCAGCATGCTGATTTCCGTCGCCCTTGTTATTTTTGTCGTGTTTTTGTTCCTTCGCAACGCGCGCGCGGCCCTTATCCCCACCGTCGCCGTTCCCGTGTCGATGATCGGCACGTTCGGCGTCATGTACATGCTGGATTACAGCCTCGATAACCTCTCGCTCATGGCCATGACCGTCGCGACAGGTTTCGTCGTGGACGACGCCATCGTCGTTCTCGAAAACATCATGCGCCATATCGAAGCGGGCATGTCGCGCTTTCGCGCCGCCGCCAAAGGCGCAAAGGAAGTCAGTTTTACCGTTTTATCGATGAGCCTCTCGCTGATCGCCGTCTTTACGCCCATCTTGCTCATGGGCGGCATCGTGGGCCGCCTGTTCCGCGAATTCGCCGTCACGCTCAGCGTGGCGATCCTCGTCTCGCTGGCGGTATCGTTGACCACGACGCCGGTCTTGTGCGCGCTGTGGCTCGGGCGCGGCGCGAAACATCCCCACACCCGAAGAAAACTGCCTTTTTTGACGGCGCTTTACAACCTCAGCGAAAATACGTTCACGCGCATGAAACGCGCCTACGACCTTACGCTCATGCGCGCGCTAAGGCATCGCCGCCTCGTGATGCTTATTCTTGCCATGACCATTGGCTTTAATGTCTACCTTTTTAAAATCGTGCCCAAAGGCTTTTTCCCCCAGCAGGATACCGGCGTTATCATGGGCGGCATGCAGGGCGATCAGGATATCTCGTTCCAGTCTATGCAGCGGAAGATGGTCTCTTTCGTGGACATCCTGCGCAAAGACCCCGCCATCGACACGGTGACGGCGTTTACGGGCGGCAGTTCGACGAACAGCGGCTTCATCTTCATGTCGCTGAAGCCCGAGTCCGAGCGCAAGGCCTCGACCGACGAAGTCATCGCGCGCCTGCGCGGCCCGCTAAGCCAAATTCCCGGGGCGACCCTCTTTCTTCAATCCGCGCAGGATTTGCGCATGGGCGGGCGCGCCGGAACGGGGCAGTACCAATACACCATGCAATCCGAAAGCCTAAGCGACCTTCGCGCATGGACTCCAAGGCTTGTCGACGCCCTGCGCCGCGATTCCACGCTCACGGACGTGAATTCCGATCAGCAGGACGCCGGGCAGGAAACCTACGTCGCCATCGACCGCGATACGGCGGCGCGCGTCGGCCTTAACGCCGTGCAGATCGATAACACGCTTTACGACGCGTTCGGCCAGCGGCAAGTGTCGGTCATTTACAATCCCTTGAACCAGTACCGCGTCGTGATGGAAATCGCGCCGGAATTCGCGCAAAACCCCGACATTTTGAAAGAAATCTATATCAGCACGAAGGGCGGAACCCTTGGCGGCACGGAAGCCACAAGCTCTTCCATCAGCACGGCGGCGCGCAACGCGGCAACCAACGCGTTGGCGGCGTCGGGCCGCATGCCGGTCTCCACCGGCTCGCCCATCAGCACGTCGGCCGAAGCGATGGTTCCGCTGGCGGCTATCAGCAAGATCGAAGCGAGGCCCACGCCCCTTTCCGTGAACCATCAAGGGCACTTCGCGGCCACGACCATCTCGTTCAATCTTCCCGTCGGCAAAACGCTGGGCGACGCCACAGGGGCCATCGAAAGCGCCATGCGCGCCATCGGCGTTCCCTCCCATATTCAGGGCAGTTTTCAGGGAACCGCGCAGGTCTTCAAACAATCCCTTAATAACCAGCTTATCCTCATCATCGCGGCGCTTTTCGCGGTCTATATCGTGCTCGGCATCCTTTATGAAAGCCTGATCCATCCGCTGACGATTTTATCCACCCTGCCCTCCGCCGGAGTCGGGGCCGTCTTTGCGCTTCTGCTTTTCGGCGTTCAGTTCGACGTCATTGGCCTGATCGGAGTCATTCTTCTCATCGGCATCGTGAAGAAAAACGCCATCATGATGATCGACTTCGCCCTTTATGCGCAGCGCACGGCCAATTTAACGCCGAAAGAGGCGATTTACCGCGCCTGCCTCTTGCGTTTTCGCCCGATTATGATGACAACCATGGCCGCCATGCTCGGCGCCCTGCCGCTTGCGATAGGCATGGGGGTCGGTTCGGAGCTGCGCCAGCCGCTGGGCATTTCCATCGTAGGCGGCCTCTTTGTTAGCCAGTTGCTGACTTTGTTCACAACGCCGGTTATATATTTGTACCTTGATCGCTTTAGCCGCTGGGCGAAAAGCCGAAGGAAAACCGCATGAATAAAATTTATTCTCACCTGTCATTCCGCACGCAGGCCTTATCGTTCACGCTTGCCTTCCTTCTAACGGCCTGCGCCGTCGGCCCGGACTACGAACGCCCGCCGGTCGAAACACCCGCCGCCTTCAAGGAAGCGGCCAAAACCGCCGACATGAAAAACTGGAAGCCGTGCGAGCCGAAAGACGATATCGACCGCGGCGCATGGTGGACGATCTACCAAGACCCGATCCTGAACGCGCTTGAAAGCCAGATCGACATCTCAAACCAGAACCTCAAACAGGCCGAAGCCAATTACCGCGCCGCCGTCGCCATCGCCGACCAAACGCGCTCCGCGCTGTTCCCCGCCGTGACGCTCAATCCCTCCGCCGTTCGCAGCGGGATCGGCAAGCACACGGCGGCGAATACATACAACCTTTCGGCCGGAGCGGCATGGTCCCTCGATGTCTGGGGCAAAATCCGCCGCGCCTTGGAGCGCGACGAAGCCGACGCCCAGGCAACAGCCGCCGATCTGGCGGCGGCGCGGCTGTCGGCGCAGGCCGAGTTGGCGACGGATTACCTCGCCTTGCGCGTGCAGGATTCCTTACAAAAGATTTTGGATACGGTTGTCGAGGACGACCAAAAAATCTACGACATCGTCAAAAACCAGTACGACGTGGGCGTCGCGTCGCAAGCCGATCTCCTTTCGGCCCAATCGACTCTCGAGGGCGACCGCGCGGCCGCCATAGGCGCGGGCGTCAAACGCGCGCAGCTTGAGCACGCGATTGCGGTTTTGACCGGCAAAGCGCCGGCGGATTTCACGCTGATGCCCACCTATGGGGTAAATGCCGTTCCTTTGATCCCCGCGCAAGTGCCCTCGCTGCTTTTGGAGCGCCGCCCCGATATCGCCTCGGCCGAACGCCAGATGGCGGCGGCAAACGCGCAAATAGGCGTCGCGATTGCGGGCTATTACCCCGATATATCCCTCTCCGCCGGTTACGGGTTCAGCGCCGGGGGCTTGGACAGCCTTTTGAAAGCGGCGAGCGCCGTCTGGTCCTTCGGGGCCGCGGCGGCGGGAACGCTGATCGATTTTGGCGCGCGCGAAGGCGCGACCGAGGAAGCGCGCGCTTTTTATGACGCAGCCGTCGCCGCTTACCGGCAAACGGTGCTCACGGCCTTTCAGAATGTGGAAGACAACCTTTCGGCCCAGCGCATCCTGATCGATCAGGAAAAAGCCCAAAACGCCGCGACCGACAGCGCGCGGAAAAACGAACAGGTCTCGCTCAACCAATATAAGGAAGGCGTCATCCCCTATAACAATCTGCTGCAAGCCCAGATTTTGCGCATGAACGCCGAGCAGCAAGCGCTAAGCGTCCGCGCCAGCCGCCTCTCCGCCAGCGTCGCCCTCATCCAAGCCCTCGGGGGAGGGTGGGACGTGAAGCAGATGAAAAGATAGGATTGTCATTCCGGGGCTGCCGCTCTGCGGCAGGGCCCGGAATCCAGATGGCCGCGCCACAGGATAAATCGGTTCAGAAAAGGGACTGCATTTCACAATAAAGCGTCAAAGCGTCATCCAGGAAGGCTTGTTGCGTTTTCGGAATAAGCGCCTACATCGCCGCAGCCGCCCAAAACCTTTAGTCCCCCTTCTTCCTTGAACTTTAAGAATATATTTACAATACTGCCTCATCCTCGGAGTCGCGCAAAAAGCGCGGCTATTCCTTTATGGAGCTTCTTATGCGTCCTTTTCTCCCCGCCCTCTTCGCCCTCGCCCTCCTCTCCATTCCAGCTATGGCGCAAGCTCAAGGGAGCGCAACTTTTGCAACGGCAACATGCCCGACAAAAATCCCCTGTGATGATTTTGCGCTTTCGGGGGATCAATGGGCTGCTTTGGGAAATAAATGCATTACAGATGCCTTCGGATATAGCAACCCTGAAGGCTTCTTTGAGCCTTATGCAGGTTTAAATAGTTCTAAATGTCTCGCGGCTCGCAGAAATTCTATTAATAACAAAGTAGGTTCTCCTCTTGTTCCTAATTGCTGTGTCATTCCCTATAAAGAAAATGCGTGTTTACTTACATGCAAACTGACAAACTAATTGTCTCATCGTCAGAAGCATAAATATCTAAGCTATTCATGTTGGCCTAGCTGCATTGGATCACGGTCTCATACAGTGTAAAATATTTATTTCTGTCTCAAACGCTCTATCTCTTTCTCAAGCTTGTCCTGACGTTCGATTTGTATGCGCAAATCACTTTTAAGCCTATCGTTTTCCTTTTTAAGCTCCTGAACGGAACCGATAAGTGGCGCAATAAGACCCTCATATCCGACAGACTTCATCCCATTTGGCCCATCCATAACGAGCTGCGGATATATTTTCTCTAGATCTTGTGCAATGACCCCCATACTTTTTTTGTCGTTTGACTTGAATACAAATGATACAGGTTTTATTTTCATTATATTTGCTAAAGCATCTGTAAGCGGTTTGATATTCTTCTTTAATCGTATATCCGAAGAGGAATATGTGAACGTTGGCGATTCAATATATCCGTCAGTAAGTCGTATATTTCCTTTAGCAACCCCTAGTGCCGTAATACCGCCCGCTGCTGGCCCCTCCAAATATAACAAAGCATTACCTACTGCAACGCTAGCCTGTAGCTTGATAAGACTTGAACTAGCTGCATCATTCATGGTTCCTACAATTTTAGCCTGTAAACCTGTCGCTCCCCCTCCCAAATCAATCTGCCCCCCCTGCAAAAACATTGTCGAGCCTGTACCAGAAACAAGAGAATTAGGTACAGTATTATCAACAGTCGTGTTTCCAAAATAAAAGTCCTTATTGTTTCCTCCCAGAAACAAATCCGTTTGCATCGTGTTATAGAAAGGCGATGTCGTCGCTGAAGCGTCAGCATCCCCCGGCATCTTCACGCGTGCGAGCCAGCTCCCCAAAGCGAGAGACCCCCCAAAATACGTGCGAGAGGCAACATGTCCTGACTTGGAATCGAGAGCATCAAAATTATATTGTCCGGGATCTGCGCCGACAAGAGTAGCGCTCCATGAACCGAAAGAACCGCAAGCCGTGGACGCGGGGTTTCCACAAACATCATTATTATATAAAAAGCCTCCATCCCCGCCGATCATCGCGCTAATACGCCCGCCGGATGTGTCCGGAATAGCATCGCCACTTTTTGTCAAAACAACAAATGAATATGTTTGTGGATGTTGGTTTAGGGGAGTTCCATCTTTCATGACACGGATGCTATACGTTTGCCCGTAAGGATTGGTTGTTGCTTCAGAAACTCCGGGCGGGAGGAAATTACATAAAGTCCCTGTGTGTGTCTTCGCCGCCTCCAAGGCTACAGAGCAACCACTCGATCCGGAAAATGATGCTGCCGGTGGCAGAGGCAAAACATCCGTATTGTTTGCATCGATTAGAGACATGTAATCGCGTCCTTTTTCGCTCTGCAAATACGAACTCACCGCATTCACGATCTGTTGATGCTGCGTCGCTGTGGCCTGATCGCGCATCTGAATATTGCTGGTGGAGAGGAGGCGCCAAAGGCCGCCAAACAGAACGCCGGCGATGCCCAAAACAATCGCAAGCTCGATCAGGGTAAAGCCCGATTTCCGTTTATGAAGTGTCAACATCGTCATCCTCTTTTAAAAAGGTTATTGTTTTGGCGTAATTCCCGTAATAATGCCGATAGACCCAACCGGCACTCCCTCTGTAGCATCAGGAACCTCGTATTCCAATGGTCCCGACAATCCAGCGACGGGATCCGTAAAAGATTGGGTTTTCAAACAGGCTCTTTTCGAAGCGCAATCCTCAGGTTGCGCAACAATCCCGTAGGATTCAAGCGGAATAATCTTGTTCTTCTTCAACTCGCTGTAAAAAGCTTCAAACGTCGTGTGTACCTGATGTTGAGGGGCCGAATCGCATTTGCTCGTCACCGTCGCGCCGACCCCAAAGCCCGGAAGGCATAAAACCCCTACTCTATAGGCATCCGTGCTCGCGGGGGGAGGCGGAACGTAAGTCAAAACATAATACCGCGTCGTCGAACCTTCCGTGACCGAGAATACTGCCGAATAGTAGGTATATTTCCTCTCATAGCCCGGCGGCAGGCAAGCGCTTAGGCCGGTGCAATCAGTAGCAGCCCTCACATAAACATTTTCGCCCCCTGTCGTGCAGGCGCCAGCCGCAGGAACACCCGTTCCCGATATAGATTCTTTTAAAAAGCAAAACGCGGGCGCTGCGAGAATGCTTGCTTTATCCACATCCATCGACGCCAACCTCACCGCCGTATCGTGCCACTGACGGATCGTATCAACGACGCCGGACTGCTGAGCGAAAGTCTTTGCCGCGATTTTCACATAGACCTGAGCATAAAGCCCGACCAATGCGACCATCAGCGTGACAAACGTCATCATGTACATAGCAAGACCATGCTTTCACAAAGTAAATTCGCCCCGCGACTATAGGGAATTTGGGATAACAATTTGTTAATAAAGATTAGGGTCTAGGGGCTTGGGGTTAGGGCTTGTTATTGCATAAAATTCGAATGAAAGCGTATTTCATTGGCTTTGCAACGGCCCGCAAGCGGAAAAACTGTTCTTAGCCCCTAGCCCCATCCCCCAATCTTGCCATAGCTAAATAATTCACATCCACCTTTTCATCCGATAATTGAAAACGATCCTGTAACGGATTGTAAACCATCCCCGTTATGTCCTTTAACGCCAGCCCAACGCCGCTCAGCATTCCTTCAAGCTCGCAAGGCCGAACGAACTTCCGCCAGTCATGAGTCCCCTTGGCCACCCAGCCCAAAACATATTCCGCCATCACGATTCCAAGAAGATAGCTTTTCACCGTCCGGTTCACGGTCGAGAGAATCAAAAGCCCCCCGGGCTTCATCATCGCGGCAGCGGCGCTTAGAAGGGACGATGCGTCCGCCGCATGCTCCAAAATTTCCATAACGACGACGATGTCGAATTTTTTACGGCTCTTTGCGAAAGTTTCGGCGCTTTCGGCGCGGTAGTCGATTTTCATTCCCGCTTTCGCGGCATGAGCCTTCGCCGCCTTTATCATCTCCGGCGACGCGTCCAGTCCCGTCACCGTCGCCCCCATGCGCGCCAAGGGCTCGCAAAGCAAGCCGCCGCCGCATCCGATATCCAGAATCGAAAGCCCCTTAAACGCGGACTTCTTTCTGGAAGGATCGCTCAAAGAGCCGCTCACGCACTTTTGAATATAAGCGACGCGCGCCGGATTAAGCTTGTGCAAAGAGCCCACAGCGCCTTTCGGATCCCACCATTCTCGTGCGATGCGCGAAAAGCGCTCGATTTCGTACCGGTCAACGCTCTTCGAAAAAGACATGGGATTCCTAAAGTTGCGGCTTGTGTCGTGCGAATTATTGAAACATAATCCAAAATTCCTGCTTTTTGCATTCAAAATCGGATAGCTGATTAATGTCTCTCATAGTCATGAAATTTGGCGGCACGTCGGTCGGAGATATCGACAGGATCAAAAATGCGGCCTCCAAGGTGGCTGCGGAAATCCAAAAAGGGCATAAAGTCGCCGTCGTCGTCTCGGCCATGGCGGGAGACACCGATAAGCTTATCAACTTTTGCCGGGCGATTTCGCCGCATTACGACCGGCGCGAACACGACGTTATCGTGGCGACGGGCGAGCAAGTCTCGGCTGGCCTTATGGCGCTCGCCCTGCATCAACGGGGCTTGAACGCGCGCTCATGGCAAGGCTGGCAAGCGGCAGTGCACACCGACTCGCAACACGCCAAGGCGCACATCATCACCATCGACACGGAAGCGATCCTTAAAAACATCGAGAACGGCGAAACGGCGGTCATCGCGGGATTTCAGGGCATTTCGGACGCAGGCCGCATCACCACGCTTGGGCGCGGCGGGTCCGATACGTCGGCGGTAGCCCTCGCGGTGGCGTTGAAAGCGGATCGCTGCGACATCTATACCGATGTCGAAGGCGTCTTTACGACCGATCCGCGCATCGTGTCCACGGCGCGCAAAATGAAACGCGTCTCGTACGAAGAGATGCTAGAGCTGGCCTCTCTGGGCGCGAAAGTGCTTCAGGTGCGGTCGGTCGAAATGGCGATGCGCTATCGCATGCCGGTTCAGGTTCTGTCTACATTCGCCAACGAAATCGGCAGCGAACTCCCGGGAACGCTGGTAACGGAAGGAAATACGGAAATGGAAGAACACTCAGTCACGGGCATAGCCTATACGCGGGACGAAGCGCAGATCTCGCTCATCAACGTGGCGGATAAGCCGGGCGTCGCCGCCAGTATTTTTGTGCCGCTGGCGCGGGCGGGCATCAATGTCGATATGATCGTGCAAACGGCGGCCCGCACGGATCACACGACGGATTTGTCCTTCACCGTCATCAAAGCGGATTTGGAGCGCGCGATCAAAGTGCTGGAGGAAGAAAAAGCGACGATCAATTTTAAGAAGTTGGTCTTCTCGAAGGATGTGTCGAAAATCTCGCTCGTGGGCGCAGGCATGCGCCACCATGCGGGCGTCGCGGCGAAAATGTTCGAGACGCTGGCCGAAAAGGGCATTAATATCGAGGTTATTGAAACATCGGAAATCAGCACGTCGGTTTTGATCGCGGATGAATATACCGAACTCGCGCTCCGCGCTTTGCATGCCGCTTACGGCCTGGAGTCCGACGGATAAGGAGGCCCATGACCACCGCACTCGTCACAGGAGCCAACCGAGGCATCGGACTGGAATTCACGCGTCAATATGCGGCGGGCGGCGGGCGCGTCATCGCCTGCTGCCGCTCTCCCGACAAGGCCGTGGCGCTGAAAGAACTGAAAGGCGATATCCAAATCGAAAAGCTCGATATCGCCAACGATGAAAGCATAGCGGCCTTGAAATCCCGGCTTGGCCAAACACCGCTTGATATCCTGATCAACAACGCCGGCATTTTCTCCGGCACGGGCATCGACGGGCACGTTTTTTTAGAAGGCGAGAAGGACGAAACGCAGATTTTCGGCTCCATCGATCCGGCGGCATGGGCCAAAGTCTTTCTCGTCAATACCATCGGCCCCATCATGGTCACCCAAGCGCTGTACAAAAATCTGGCGCTGGGCACTGAACCAAAAGTCGCCATGATCTCCAGCAAAATGGGCTCTATCGACCACATATACCGCGAGGGCGACATCGCCTACCGAACCAGCAAGGCAGCCCTCAACGCCGCCGTGAAAAGCATCTCCTTCACGCTGAGGAGCGAGAAAATCATCGTCGCGGCGTTCCATCCGGGCTGGGTTAAAACGGATATCGGCAGTCAATTTGCAGATCTTACGCCGACTGAAAGCGTCACGTCCCTTCGCAAAGCCATCGCTCTTCTCACGCCCGAAAAGTCGGGCCGCTTCTTTAATTACGACGGACAGCAACTTCCATGGTAGTATCCATCCGCGGCCCACATGCTCATCATGCCCGGATATGCATGCATCCCATTTAGTTTTTTTTTCAGATTAATGGATAAGTCAATGGTAACTGCCTCCCCCGTTCTTCGAAACCTCTGGCAAAAGGGTTGCGCTTTTCTTGGCGCAGATTCCGCGATCATCTGCGGCGCGATGAGCTGGATTTCCGAGCATCGCCTTGTCTCGGCTCTTTCGAACAGCGGGGCTTTCGGCACACTCGCGTGCGGATCGCTTTCGCCGGAAGAGCTCGCGGCGGAAATTCGCGCGACAAAGGCCGCGACACAAAAGAACTTCGCCGTCAATATCATGACGATGCACCCCAAGATCGACGATCTTATCGGCGTGTGCGTAGAAGAAAAGGTTTCGCACATCGTGCTTGCGGGCGGGCTGCCTTCCGGAGCGGTCATTCAAAAAGCGAAAGGAAGCGACGCAAAAGTTATCTGCTTCGCGCCCACCGCCGCTTTGGGGAAAAAACTCGTGCGCTACGGCGCGGACGCGCTGCTTATCGAAGGCATGGAATCCGGCGGGCATGTCGGGGCGGTCGTAACGTCGGTGCTGGCGCAGGAAATCCTTCCCGAAATCACGGAAGTTCCGATTTTCGTCGCGGGCGGCATCGCGCGGGGCGAAGCCATCGCCGCTTACCTTGAAATGGGCGCGGCGGGGGTCCAGCTCGGCACGCGCTTCGTCTGCGCGAGCGAATCCATCGCGCACCCGGAATTCAAAAAAGCTTATCTCCGGGCCGCCGCGCGGGACGCCGTTCTCTCGGTTCAGGTCGATCCGCGCTTCCCCGTCATATCCGTCCGCGCCATCGCCAACGAAGGCGGCCGGAAATTTATCGAGAAGCAGCGCGATGTCATCGCCCGTTTCGACAAGGGCGAGCTGACCCGCGAAGCCGCCCAGTTGGAGATCGAGCATTTCTGGGCAGGCGCCCTGCGCCGCGCGGCTATTGATGGCGATATCGAGAATGGCTCCGTCATGGCGGGCCAAAGCGTGGGTATGGTTAAAAAGGAACAGCCCATCGCCGAGATACTGGCCGAACTCGTCGGCCAAGCCGAAACAGCGCTGCAACACCGCTGCTATCCGTAAGCCAAGCCGCTCAAAGATCCTCCAAGATAGTCAGCTCCTGAATGAATGGCCTTCGCTCCGTTGGTAATAAACCCTATTACTTTCATAAGTTGTATTCTAATATTTTCGTTCAAAATTATATTATCCAATCGCTCTATATAGAGAAGATTATATGCAGACTGAGTGGGATCGTTTTGCGGTTGCTACGGCGCAGGGAGAAACCCCCAAGAAAGCAGGATTGGTATGGGATCCCAACCTCTTTGCTGCGGAAACTTGTGCACGACAGATTCGTATCGGTTTCAAAAGCCAGTTCAAAAACATTCCAGAGGAATTCTTTGAATATCGGGGATCGGCGGTTTACTACGGCAGAGACGCCTATATTTTTCTTGGAAAATTTATGACGGGATTGAAAGGCCATTATCACGTCGACATTCACGCTTTAGGACAAGTCAGAAAAGCATGGAATAATTATTGTGTGAAAAATCCCGAAGACTATAAAAAGTTACAGCCTTATGTTAGCGCGTTGCTTCGTGATTCTCGCAAGATCAAATCATCCATTCTCGCCCCGCATCTAAGCCGTCCAACGCTGGCTAATACCGCCGTAAGAGTGGCCGGTTTATTACCAAGCAGTAGAGTTCTTGTCGTTGGAGGGGCAGAAACACTTACGTTAGATACAATCAAAGCGTTGGGACATAAAAAACGTGACACCCCTGAAACCATAACACTTACGCATCCCAGCGATATACAGCTGAAGAACATTGTCTATAAAGTGCAGCGTCTTGAAAAACATCGCGCCATTGAAGCCGATCTAGTGACCATACCTTTCGGTAAGGCTTTACAAAATCACGCGGATGAAACGACTATATACACCGCAGCTGCGGTTTTCGTTTGCCTGCCTATGCAAGAAAACCCGATTAATCAGCAATTAATTGACGCATGGAGGGTCCGTTCAACAATGCCTAACGGAAATGATGCGCAGCTTCTTCACCTCAAAAACGATCCTTTAAGCCGAGGCCAGATAACAGGTCCCTGGAAAACCATACAAGACGATTTTATTTCCTATCTGGACATCATGCAGAGAAATTCTGAACGCATCTCAGATGTAAGAACCCATGTTCAGGCAGCAGAAAGGGCTGTAGAAGATCTTAGCGGTTTTAGAATAAATGGTAATAAAAGAATGGCCCTGCATTATGACGGCATGGATGTGGAATACGAATTATTGCCGCGTATTCGCAAGAATGGGGGACAACCTGTCTACGTCAAGCCTTTTGCATTAGCCAGAACATGACAGAACTTCTGAAAATAGTCTCACCATCCGTATTCTCTTTCATCGTTTTCTAGTCCAAAGCGCTTTCTAGCCCCATATCTTGAATGATATGCGCTTTTTTGACACCCAAAACCCTCTTATTGCCTTTTGGAACAACATTTTATAATGTGCGGGACATGTCGAAGAACAGGCGCAAAAAGAGTCATACGCCCATTACCGTCGAAGAGCCCCCAGCCTCGCGTGTCGTCGCCATACCCAAAGATCCTGAAATTCCAACCGCCCTCAAAAGCCCTGAGCATCAATTATCCCAAGGCCTTGCCGCTTTTGAGGAAGGTGAACCGGAACGTGAACTCCCCCGCTCAACGGCTTCTGCGCCTTCGCAAATCGAGGCCGATTACGTTCCCGAAATCGAGCCGCCTCTTCCGCCACCCCCCGTTGCCGAGCCGTCACCTCCGCCCCGCGCCGAACCGCGGCCCGCCCCCAGAGCAAAACAAAAATCCAAGAGCGAACGCATCGGCGATGTTCTTCGCGCGGCGCGGCTGGAGCGCGGCGACGATCTGTACCTTATCGCCGAATACTTATGCATCAAGCCTTCGTTTCTTATCGCGCTGGAAAGCAGCCGCTACGAAGAATTGCCCGCTGACGCCTACGTCATCGGCTTTCTGCGCACCTATGCGAATTTTCTGGGTTTCGACGGCAAGGAAGCCGTCGATCGCTACCGCTACGAAATGGCGGGCCGCCGCAAAAAGCCCGTTCTCGCGATGCCGACGCCGGTCTCCGAAGGCCGCGCCCCGTCGGGCATCATCATGGTCGGCGCAACCCTCGCGCTTTTAGTGATTTACGGCCTCTGGTACAGCTTCTCGTCCTCGAACCGCGCGGACCGCACGCCGCCGCCGATCCCCACGGCGGTGCAGACCGCGCCCGGCTTGGCGGACACGAGCGCCGCAGGGCTTACGGCGCCAGTCGCAGTGCCCACGGCAACGCCTGTCCCTGTCCCGCCGCCGCCCCCTGCCGCCGATCCAGCCGCACCGCTTCAGTCCATATCGGCTCCGGCAGCGCCAGCTCCTGCGCCAAGCCCAACGCCGACAGCGCCTTCAGCCCCCGCGCCTGCCCCCGCCGCCCCACCGAGCGAAACGCCCCAGCCGCAGCCCCCGGCCCCTCTGAAAGAAGAAAAGCAAGGCCAGGTTTTCGGCGATGAGCGGCCATCGCGCGTCGTCATCCGCGCCACGCAAAACAGCTGGATCATGGTTGTCGACCCCACGGGCAAAGCGGTTTTCGACCGCGTTCTGAAACCCGGCGAAAGCTACAAGGTGCCCGATGCGCCGGGCCTGACGCTGACCACGGGCAACGGCAACGGCATTGTCGTCTCTGTCGACGGCGCCGACTTGCCGAAAATAGCGGCGGGCGCGCCGCGCGTCATGCGCAACATATCCCTCGACCCGGATCGTCTTGCCGCCAAATTTGCAGACCGATAGTTTCAAACACACAACAAAAGGAAATAATATGTCCAATGAAAATGACATCAATGCTCTTCGTCCCTGGCGCCAGATCAACCGCCGCAAAACGCGCAAAGTCATGGTCGGCAATGTGCCCGTCGGCGGCGATGCGCCGATCAGCGTACAGACAATGACCAACACGCTGACCAGCGACGTCAACGCGACGATGGCGCAAATCCGCAAGGCCGAGGAAGCGGGCGTCGATATCGTCCGTTGTTCCTGCCCCGACGAAGACTCCACCGCCGCGCTTAAGGACATCGTGAAGGCGTCGAAAGTTCCCGTCGTGGCCGACATCCATTTCCATTACAAGCGCGCCATCGAATCCGCCGAAGCCGGCGCGGCGTGCCTGCGCATCAATCCGGGCAACATCGGCTCCGACGAGCGTGTGCGCGAAGTCATCAAGGCGGCCAAGGATCACAACTGCTCGATCCGCATCGGCGTGAACGCCGGTTCGCTGGAACAGGAGCTGCTTGAAAAATACGGCGAACCCTGCCCCGACGCCATGGTCGATAGCGCCATGCGCCACGCGAAAATCCTTGAGGATAACGACTTCTTTAACTTCAAAATCAGCGTCAAAGCGTCGGACGTCGCCTTGACCGTCGCCGCCTACCGCGCGCTGTCGAAGGCCTGCGATTATCCTTTGCACCTCGGCATTACCGAAGCGGGCGGCCTGCGCACAGGAACGGTGAAAAGCTCCGTCGGCCTCGGCCTCCTTCTGGCCGAAGGCATCGGCGATACCTTGCGCGTTTCGCTCTCCGCCGACATCGACGAGGAAGTGCGCGTCGGCTTCGAGATCTTGAAATCCTTAGGCATCCGCAACCGCGGCGTGACGATCATCTCCTGCCCCACGTGCGCGCGCAAAAACTACGACGTCATCAAAACCGTCGAAGCTCTTGAACAGCGCCTGGCGCACATCACGACGCCCCTGTCGCTTTCGGTCATCGGCTGCATCGTGAACGGCGTCGGGGAAGCGATGCATACGGACATCGGCTTCACGGGCGGCGGCAAGGGCACGCATCAGGTCTATATCGGCGGCGTCGCGGATCATCGGTTTCAAGGCGAAGGCCCCGCCATCGTCGATCATCTGGCCGAGCTTGTCGAAAAGAAAGCCGCCGAAATCGAAGCTCAAAAGGCGAAGAGCTAGCTAATGTATTTGTGCGGCATTCGCACTCGCTGTTAACATCGTCGTCATGCCCGCGGAGGCGGGCATCCCATTTATTTCTGAAAAGCTTTACATATGTCCCTAGCCGAAACCTTCGCGAAAGTTATCGAGCGCCATGACGAACTGCGGCACATCCTGTCGCAGCCCGACATTGCGCCCGATCAATTCGCCAAACTGTCGAAGGAATATGCCGACCTTTCCCCCGTCGCCGAATCCATTACCGATTTGAACCGGGCGCGGCAGGAACGGGCCGAGGCCGAAGCCTTGCTTTCCGATCCCGACATGAAGGCCGAGGCGCGGCACGAGATCGAGCTTTTGAATCAAAAAATCCCCGAGCTGGAATTGCACGTTCAAAAGATGCTGCTGCCGAAAAACGCGGTCGACGAGCATAACGCCATCCTTGAAATCCGCGCGGGCGCGGGCGGCGACGAAGCGGGCCTGTTCGGCGCCTTGCTGTTCGACATGTACCGGAAATACGCGGCGATTCACGGCTGGAAATTCGAGGTGATGGAATTGTCGGAAAACGACCTCGGCGGCCTCAAGGAAGGCATCGCGCTTATCAGCGGCCGCGGCGTTTTCGCGCGCATGAAATTCGAATCCGGCGTCCACCGCGTGCAGCGCGTGCCGCAAACCGAAGCCTCGGGCCGCGTGCATACATCGACCGCGACGGTCGCCGTCCTGCCCGAAATGGAGGATGTGGATATCGATATCAACGAGAACGATTTGAAAATCGATGTCTACCGCGCCTCCGGCGCGGGCGGGCAGCACGTCAATAAAACGGAAAGCGCCGTGCGCATCACGCATCTTCCGACCGGCATCGTCGTCGCCATTCAGGACGAACGCTCGCAAATTAAAAACCGCGCGAAGGCCATGAAAATTCTTCGCGCCCGCATGTATGAGCAAAAGGATCAAGCGATACGCTCGGCGCACGCGGCGGAACGCAAAAGCCAGGTAGGCACGGGCGACCGCTCCGAGCGCATACGGACGTATAATTTTCCCCAAGGCCGCGTGTCGGATCACCGCATCGAAAAAACGCTCTACAACATCAACGATGTGATCAACGGCACGGGGCTCGACGCCTTCATCGACGACCTCATCACCCGCGCCGAAGCGGAAAAACTGGCGGAGCTGATAAAGACAGGCGGCTAATACCAGCGTCATCCCCGCGAAGGCGGGGATCCATTTATTGTTATCATTCCGGGGCGGGAATTTTGAATCCAGATTCCAGTCCTTAACCCCTAGCCCCTAGCCCCAAAAAACCTCTATC
>CAYVNS010000014.1:0-3003 GCA_964453225.1 uncultured Rhodospirillaceae bacterium | reverse complement strand
CTTGCCATTGGCAAACTCAAGCAAGCAGGCATTGAAACGCCGGAGCTGGACGCGCGCCTTTTGGCCTGCGCCGCGCTCGGCTGCGACCGCGCCGCGCTGTTAAGCCAATCGGGGCGCGTCCTAAAGGAAGAAGAAACAAGCGCCATCGACGCTTTGATCGCCCGCCGCAAAGCGTATGAACCTGTCTCGCGTATTATTGGAAAAAAAGAATTCTGGGGTTTAACCTTCAGCCTTAACGAGGCGACGCTCGACCCCCGCCCCGACAGCGAAACCCTGATCGAGGCCGTCTTATCAAAAAACCCCTCCCCCTTAATGGGCTCGATCGCAGCAAAACGATCCGGTGAATCGTTTTGCTCGCGAGAGGGTTTGGGTGGGGGTGATGCTAATCAGGCGACACCTCCATCCATAAGAATCCTCGACCTCGGCACCGGCACCGGCTGCCTCCTCCTTGCGCTCCTCCACGAAATCCCCCAAGCGACCGGCCTCGGCATCGATATCGACGAACGCGCGGTGGAACAAGCATCGGAAAACGCCAAAGCCCTTGGCCTTGGCGATCGCGCCGCCTTCCGCATCTCGGACTGGCTCGGCGGCCTTAAGGAAACCTTCGACATCATTGTCAGCAATCCGCCGTATATCCCTGAATCCGTCATCCCTTCCCTGATGCCCGAAGTTCGCGATTACGCCCCCCTCGCAGCGTTAGACGGCGGCAGCGATGGCCTCGACCCCTACCGCCTTCTCATCCCCCAGTTACATGATTTTCTGAATCCCGGCGGCCTCGTCGCCTTCGAAGTCGGCCAGGGCCAAGCCGGTTCCGTCGCCGCCCTCCTTCAGGAATACGGCTTTACCAACATCGCCAGGCACAAAGACCTTGGCGGCATCGACCGCTGCATAACGGCCCAATAGTGGCTTTAGGCGCCGCGAAGGCGGGGGTTCCATTTTTTTAAAACCAAAGCGACGCCGAAATCATATTTCAGCCCCCGCCAAAATCCTTTTTTTACATGTCTTGATAGTTGGGCCCGCCGCCGCCCTCCGGCACGCACCAATCGATATTTTGCTCCGGATCCTTGATGTCGCAGGTCTTGCAATGCACGCAGTTGCTCGCGTTGATCTGCAAGCGCGGCTCGCCCTTCTCGTCCATCACGATTTCATAAACGCCTGCGGGGCAATAGCGCGATTCCGGCGAGTCATAGACGGCGATATTCACCCGGTTTTCGATACTCCAGTCGCGCAGCTTCAGATGCGCGGGCTGATCCTCCTCGTGATGCACATTGCCAAGAAAAACCGACGACAGGCGGTCGAAGCTGACAACCCCGTCCGGTTTGGGATAGACGAGGTTCTTGCACTCCGAGGCGCGCCTCGTCGCCGCATGGTCGCCGTGCGTGTAGGGAAAAGTCCACGGCGTCCGGCCTTTCAGGAACAGGCTGTCGATGCCGCTATACATCACGCCCGCCAACAAGCCGTAATGAAACGAGGGGCGAATATTCCGGGCTTCCCAAAGTTCCTTCCACAGCCACGATTGCTCAAGCCGCGACTGATAGCCGGAAACCTCGGTTTCGCTCTTCGCAAGGGCCTCCGCCAAAGCCTCCGCCGCCACGATGCCCGACTTCATGGCCGTGTGCGTGCCCTTGATCTTGGGTACGTTCATAAAGCCTGCGCAATCGCCCGCCAAAAGGCCGCCCGGAAACGTCAATGTCGGAATGCACTGCAACCCGCCTTCGCAAAGCGCCCGCGCGCCGTACGAAACGCGCTTGCCGCCTTCAAGGATCGCGCGGATTTTGGGATGCTGCTTGAACTTCTGGAATTCCTCGAACGGCGACATATAAGTGTTTTGATAATCCAGCCCGGTAATGAAGCCGATCAAAATCTGGTTATTCTCCCAGTGATACAGGAACGATCCGCCGTAAGTTTTCGTGTCCACCGGGTAGCCCATGGTGTGCTGCACATGCCCGAGGCGATGTTTTTTGGGATCGATCTCCCAGATTTCCTTGATGCCGAGTCCATAAGCCTGCGGATCGCACTTGGCGTTCAGCTTATACTTCGCCATCAGCATTTTGGTCAGCGAGCCGCGGCACCCTTCGGCAAAAACGGTCTGCTTCGCGCGCAATTCGACGCCGCGCGTAAAACGCTCGGTCGGCTTTCCGTCCTTGCCGATGCCCACATCGCCCGTCGCAACCCCGGCCACCGCGCCTTTGTCGTCATACAGGACTTCCGCGCCCGCGAAACCCGCATAGATTTCAACGCCAAGGCTTTCGGCCTGAGCCGCCAACCACTTGCCAAGCCGCCCAAGGCTGACGATATAATTTCCGTGATTTTTCATGGTGGGCGGCGTCGGCAGCGGCAACGCCAACGACTTCGTCAAAAACAACACCCGGTCGCTGGCCACGGGAACGGTCAAAGGCGCCCCCAGTTCTTTCCAGTTCGGGAAAAGCTCGGCAAGCGCGCGCGGCTCAAGCGCGCAGCCCGAAAGCAGATGCGCCCCGACCTCCGACCCCTTTTCGATCACGCAAACGGAAATATCGCGCTTTTGCTCTTTCGCCAGCTGCTTGAGCTTGATCGCGCACGAAAGCCCTGCGGGCCCCGCGCCAACGACCAGAACGTCATAGCTCATGACGTCGCGTTCAGCTTGTTCCGGAGAGGTCATGGCAAACTCCTTCGACGAATTGAAATTCTTTTTCATGCGTCATTCCGCGCGCGCGGAAATCCATCTTCGCAGGCAACAACGACGGGCGAAAGCCCGCCAGCCTTTCGGCACTATATACAGAAAATCATGAGGAAATGGTTACTGCGGAGCCGCCTCATTCAAACAAGCTTGAGGCGAAAAACGTTCTTTTCCGGATAGTAGAGCCTTTTCCGAATTCATAGAATCGGTTCCGAAGGGCGGAAAATGCTCTTCCATCTGGACGGATCGCGGTCTAAACGTGCCAACATAAATACGTCATTCCGCTCGTAGCTCCGCCCGAAAGGCGGGGCGAAGATGCGTCCGATTGTGTTGGTGAGGTCAAG